>NZ_JBHSKM010000007.1:0-526782 GCF_042657965.1 Streptomyces coerulescens | reverse complement strand
TCTCGGGCTTTCCTCCGGGCAGTTTCCCTTCGGTCTTGCGTTTCCGACTCTATCAGATCCTTTTTCGATCCGATTCCCTGTCGGCGGGATTGTCTTGGGCTCTGGACTTTCGCCCGTCGGCCTTTCGACATTCACTACGTTAGCCGATTCCCCCGCCCGATTCATAATCGGGGTTCCGCGGATTCGAATTCGGGCATGCGGGCACGCCGGAATCGACCCCGCTGAGGGGTTGTCGCTAATGAGTGGGTTGGCCGCTCCGGCTGCTGACTTCGCAGTACCCGGTTCAGCGGCTCGGGCTACGTTACGCGCCCCGTCATGGCGCGTCAACTTGAGCGACGCTTGGGGACGTGGGCCCGATAGGGGCTGACCGTAGGGTCGTTGGCGACCCAGTAGCGCCAGGGGTGGATGTCGCCATTGCCTCCGTCACCTGCCACTCCGGTACGTGGGCCGTTCCGTACCTGGTCGGAGGGGACCGGGGTGCCGGTGAGGATCCTCAGTGGGGTCTCACCGGAGGCGCAGGCATCCGTACCGTCCAAGGCGCGGTCGACGTCCAGGGCGGTGGCCAGGCGGGCCGGGCCTTTGGCCAGTTCCTTGTCGTTGCGGGCCGAGAGTCGACGTGTGCGGGCGAGTTCGGCGCCCTCGACGATCTCGCCGGCGCGCAGCAGGACCGCGCTCGCCCGGCCTTCGGGACCGCACACCAGGTTCATGCAGTGCCACATGCCGTAGGTGAAGTAGACGTAGACGTGTCCGGGGGGACCGAACATCACGTCGTTGCGGGGGGTGCGGCCGCGATAGGCGTGCGAGCCGGGGTCAGCAGGGCCGTCGTAGGCCTCCACCTCTGTGAGGCGCAGGGCGATCGGACCGTCCGAGGTGGTGCGTACGAGGATGCGGCCCAGGAGGTCGGGGGCGACTTCCAGGACGGGGCGGTCGAAGAAGTTCCGGGGAAGGGGCGTACGGTCGGGGGTCGCGATCATGCCGTCCGAGGGTAGTGCAGACGGGTGGTCGCGACGGGGTGGTCAGGAAGCGTGCGCCTTGCCAGGGTGGGGCGCGGAACCGGCCACGGCCGGATCGCGTTTGTAGGGATCAGGGATCCACTCTGAGAAGAGGAGAGTCATGGCGTTCAAGAAGCTGCTCGCGAGCCTGGGGGCCGGCGGTGCTTCGGTCGAGACGGTGCTGACCGAGGTCAACGTCGTTCCGGGCGGTGTCGTCCAGGGTGAGGTGCGGATTCAGGGCGGGTCCGTGAGCCAGAACATCGAGGGCCTGTCCGTGGGTCTGCAGGCGCGTGTCGAGGTCGAGAGCCAGGACTCGGAGTACAAGCAGGACATCGAGTTCACGAAGATGCAGCTCGGTGGTGCCTTCGAGCTGCAGCCGGGTGCCGTGCACGCGGTGCCGTTCGGGCTGGAGATCCCGTGGGAGACGCCGATCACCACGATCGACGGTCAGGCGCTGCGCGGCATGAACATCGGTGTGACGACGGAGCTGGCGATCGCGCGGGCCGTGGACTCCACCGACCTGGACCCGATCAACGTGCACCCGCTGCCGGCGCAGAAGGCGATCCTCGACGCCTTCATCCAGCTGGGGTTCCGCTTCAAGAACGCGGACATGGAGCGCGGTCACATCCGCGGTACGCGGCAGAAGCTGCCGTTCTACCAGGAGATCGAGTTCTTCCCGCCGCAGCAGTACCGCGGCATCAACCAGGTCGAGCTGAGCTTCGTCGCGGACGGCAACGCGATGGACGTCGTCCTCGAAATGGACAAGAAGCCGGGGCTGTTCAGCGAGGGCAGTGACACCTTCCGTTCGTTCCAGGTGGGTCTGAACGACTTCCATGGGACCGACTGGGCGGCATACCTCAACCAGTGGCTGTCCGAGGTCGGCAGCAAGCGCAACTGGTTCTAGGCTCGGAACTGCTGATTCCACTGTTTCGTCAGGAGGTATCGAAGTGACCGAGCTCAAGCGGCGGCCGCTGCCCCACGACTTCCATCCGCCCGTGCCGTCCTTCACGGTCACGAGTGAGGACGTCGCGGCCGGCGGGACCCTCAAGGACGCTCAGGTCCACGCGGCCGGCAACACCTCGCCGCAGCTGCGCTGGGAGGGCTTCCCGGCCGGGACCAAGAGCTTCGCCGTGACCTGCTACGACCCGGACGCCCCCACGGGGAGCGGGTTCTGGCACTGGGTCGTCTTCGACATCCCGGCCTCCGTGACCGAGCTGCCGGCGGGTGCGGGCAGCGGCAAGTTCGAGGGGCTGCCGGCGGGTGCCGTACAGGCGCGGAACGACTACGGGTCGAAGGACTTCGGGGGCGCCGCGCCGCCGCCCGGTGACGGGCCGCATCGCTATGTGTTCACGGTGTACGCCGTGGATCAGGAGAAGCTCGGTCCGGACTCGGACGCCAGCCCGGCCGTCGTCGGGTTCAATCTGCGGTTCAAGGCGATCGCGCGTGCGCATGTGATCGGTGAGTACGAGGTGCCCGCCGAAGCCTGACGTTCATGGAACGTTTGCCCGTCCCTGGTCATGGAAGTGATCGGGGGCGGGCATTTTTTATTTCGTTGTCCATCTCGGCGTGCCCGGCCAGAGTTGATCCCAGTCCGCCAGGGGGTGGACAGGTGCGCACGGGAGGTGGGCTGCAATGCGGGACACGCTGGTACTGAACGCGAGCTTCGAGCCGCTGTCGACGGTGACGTTGAATCGAGCCGTCGTTCTGGTGCTTCAGGACAAGGCCGTCGTCGAGCAGGCCCACCCCGAACTGCGTATGCGTGGAGCCGAGGTCGACATACCCGCGCCCCGGGTGATCAGGCTGTGCAGGTACGTACGGGTGCCGTTCCGAAGACAAGCGCCGTGGTCGAGGCGGGGTGTTCTGGTGCGGGACCGGCACCGGTGCGCGTACTGCGGGCGCCGGGCCACGACCGTGGACCACGTGGTGCCGCGGTCGCACGGTGGGCAGGACACGTGGCTGAATACGGTCGCCTCGTGTGCGGAGGACAATCACCGGAAGGCCGACCGGACGCCTGAGCAGGCGGGTATGCCGTTGCTTCGGGAGCCGTTCGAGCCTACGCCTGCCGATGCGATGTTGCTGACGCTGGGGGCCGAGGAGTTCGCTGCGCTGCCGGATTGGCTGGCGACGGACGCGGCCTGACCATTCGCCGTGGGCCCATCGGTGGTTCTTAGGCTGCGGGTTCGTCGTGGCTTGTCGCGCGGTTCCCCGCGCCCCTGAAGGAGTTGGGGCCCGTCTTCGTTTTGAAGGCGGGCCCCGTTTTCGTACCGCAGGTCAGTCGATCGACGGCTTCTCTCGGCGTTCCGTAGCCTGGCCGGGGATGTTGGCCGAGCCGCCGTTGCCCGAACCGCCGCCCAGGCCGCCCAGGTTGCCCATGGCGCCGGAGAGGCCCTTGAGGGCGTCGCCGATTTCGCTGGGGACGATCCAGAGCTTGTTGGCGTCGCCCTCGGCGATCTTCGGGAGCATCTGGAGGTACTGGTAGGAGAGGAGCTTCTGGTCCGGGTCGCCGGCGTGGATCGCCTCGAAGACCGTACGGACGGCCTGGGCCTCGCCTTCCGCGCGCAGGGCGGCTGCCTTGGCCTCACCTTCGGCGCGGAGGATCTGGGACTGCTTCTCACCTTCCGCGGTGAGGATGGCTGCCTGGCGCGTACCTTCGGCGGTGAGGATCGCGGCGCGCTTGTCACGGTCGGCGCGCATCTGCTTCTCCATCGAGTCCTGGATGGAGGTGGGGGGCTCGATCGCCTTGAGTTCGACTCGGTTGACGCGGATGCCCCACTTGCCCGTCGCCTCGTCGAGGACGCCGCGCAGGGCGGCGTTGATCTCCTCGCGGGAGGTCAGGGTGCGCTCCAGGTCCATGCCGCCGATGATGTTGCGGAGCGTGGTGACGGTGAGCTGCTCGATGGCCTGGATGTAGCTGGCGACCTCGTAGGTGGCCGCGCGGGCGTCGGTCACCTGGTAGTAGATGACGGTGTCGATGTTCACGACCAGGTTGTCCTGGGTGATCACCGGCTGCGGCGGGAACGGCACGACCTGTTCACGCAGGTCGATGCGGTTGCGGATCGTGTCGATGAACGGGACCACGATGTTGAGGCCCGCGTTGAGTGTCCGCGTGTAGCGGCCGAAGCGCTCGACGATGGCCGCGCTCGCCTGCGGGATGACCTGGATCGTCTTGATCAGGGCGATGAAGACCAACACCACCAGAATGATCAGGACGATGATGACCGGTTCCATCGTCGTTCCCCGTACCCCTTCTCCGCTGCGGCAACTTCGGCAGATCTTATGCTTGTTGAAGATCTTGCTGGTCGAGTCTGACAGACCGTCGCGTACCCCGTGGCGCGTTCGCGCCAGATACGTCGTGCGAGGTCACGGTGCGGGCTCACATGACGATCGCCGTGGCCCCCTCGATGTCCACGACGTCCACTTCCTGGCCTACTTCGTAGGCGCGGTCGGTGTCGAGGGCGCGTGCCGACCAGATCTCTCCGGCGAGCTTGATGCGGCCGCCCGAGGCGTCCACGCGCTCCAGAACGACGGCCTGTTTGCCCTTCAACGCCTCGATGCCGGTGGCGAGTTGGGGCCGTTGTGCGCGATGACGGTTGGCGATGGGCCGTACGACGGCGATGAGTGCGGTCGAGACGACGACGAAGGCCACGACCTGGACGACGGCGTCACCGCCGAAGATGCCGGCGGCCACCGCGGCCGCGACGGCGCCGACCGCCAGCATGCCGAGTTCGGGCATCGCGGTGATCACGAGCCCGATGCCGAGCGCTGCCGCGCCGATCAACCACCAAACCCACGCGTCGATTTCCACATGGTCATGGTAGGACTGCGGGCCCTGTCGCCGACAGGGCGCCGATCGTTTGAAAGGCCCTTCTTACCGGGGTTCTTCGGTGAAGGAAGGGGTCAGGAGAGCGGGAGGCCCTGCGCCGTCCAGCGGTCGCCGACCTGCTCGACGACGAGCGGGAGGCCAAAACAGAGGGAGAGGTTGCGGGAGGTGAGTTCGAGCTCCATCGGGCCGGCGGCGAGCACCTTGCCCTGGCGGATCATCAGCACGTGGGTGAAGCCCGGCGGGATCTCCTCGACGTGGTGGGTGACCATGAGCATCGAGGGGGCGATCGGGTCGCGGGCGAGGCGGCCGAGGCGGCGGACGAGGTCCTCGCGGCCGCCGAGGTCGAGGCCCGCGGCGGGCTCGTCGAGGAGGAGCAGCTCGGGGTCGGCCATCAGGGCGCGGGAGATCAGGGTGCGCTTGCGCTCGCCCTCGGAGAGGGTGCCGAACTTCCGGTCGAGGTAGTCGCTCATGCCAAGGCGGTCGAGGAAGGCACGGGCGCGCTGCTCGTCGACGTCCTCGTAGTCCTCGTTCCAGGTGGCGGTCATGCCGTACGCGGCGGTCAGGACCGTCTGCAGGACGGTCTGGCGCTTGGGGAGCTTCTCGGCCAGGGCGATGCCCGCCACGCCGATGCGCGGGCGCAGCTCGAAGACGTCGGTGCCGGGCTTGCCGAGGGTCTCGCCGAGGATGGTGGCGGTGCCCTTGCTGGGGTAGAGGTAGCTGGACGCGACGTTGAGGAGGGTGGTCTTGCCTGCTCCGTTCGGGCCGAGGATGACCCAGCGCTCGCCCTCCTTGACCGACCAGGAGACCTGGTCCACCAGAGCCCGGCCCTCACGGACCACGGATACGTCCTGAAGCTCCAGAACATCGCTCATGAGCGCGTTGTCTCCCCTTGCAGTGTGACCGGTCTCGGCGTCTCGGCGTCTCGGTGGTCGCGTGCGCCTGTGGGCGCAGCCCTCAACGAAATCTACGCCACCGGTCCACCCGTTCATTCCATCGGTCCGGTCCTTAGGGTGGGGGCATGCTCTCGGAACCACGTTCAGGACGACTGGCCGCTTGGGGAAATGCCCTTTTGGCCGGATTTGTCTCACCGGATGACGCTGTGCACGAGATCGTCGGCGAGGACGTCGTGCACCGGGTGGAGGGGTTGCCCGGCGAGTCGGCGCCCGTGGGGCTCACTCTGGCGCTGGGGCGGCTGCGGACGCTCGGGGTGAGCGGGCTGCGGGTCGCGCTGCCCGCGCCGGGGCATCCGCTGGGGCTGAGCGGGCCGCCGGAGTTCAACGCGCGGGCGATGGATGCCGAGGAGGCGGTGATCTGCCACGGGGCCGCGTTCGGGCTGGTGCCGGAGGTGTACGAGGCCGGGCCCGACGGTGATGTGCATGCCGAGGTCGTCTGGCAGGTGCTGCCGGTGCGCGAGGCGCCGCCGGCGGACGTGCCGTCGCTGGGTGAGGCCGAGCGGGAGCTGGCGGAGGGCCTGCGGGAGGCGACCGAGGTGTTGTCCCGGCTGGATGTGGCCGGATCGGGGCCGGTGGCCGAGGCGGCGATCGACGCGTACCGGGCACGGGCCGAGCGGGGGCGGGAGGTGCTGGCGCCGGGGTATCCGCCGCGGGCGGTGCGCGTGCTGGAGATGGCTCGGCGGGTGGGGCTGCTGGTGTCGCTGGCGCGGGAGAACGGGCACGGGGGTGCGGTGAGCTCGGCGGAGATGGGGGCTCGGGCGGAGGCGTTGCGGCCGGTGGAGCGGGTGGCTCGGCGGGCGCAGGTGGCCGCGTACAACTCCGTTGTGGAGGACCGGGAGCGGGGGGTTCGGTGAGCGTCGGTCGCTAGGTGGGTGGCGTTGGGGTGGGCGTACCTGGGGGCTCTGCCCCCAGACCCCCGTATCGGCCCTGAACGGGCCTCGTCCTCAAACGCCGGACGGGCTGATTGAAGCCCGGGCTGGCTGAAAGAAGGGCAGACCGGCCCCCCGGGAAACCCGGGGGGCCGGAGGTCACTGCCTGTTCTGGGGGGTCGTCACTTGTTGACGGCCAGGTTGCCGAAGGCGGGGTTCAGGATGCCGACGACGTTCACGCTGTTGCCCGAATCGTTGACCGGGATGTGGATCGGGGCCTGGACGAGGTTGCCCGAGGCGATGCCCGGGGAGCCCACGGCATTGCCGTCGGCGTGCGCCCCGGTGGTGGCGGAGGCCATTCCGGCACCGGCGGCCAGCAGGCCACCCGCCACCATCGTCACGGCCGCTGCCTTCTTCAGGTTCTTCACTTCTAAGCCCTCCTTGCGATCGCCGCGGCAGTCGCCGCAGCACGCACTGGAGAACGGTGGAGATCCGCGGAGGATGCGCCATCTGGGGGACATTCCCACGACGGTATGAATCTCAGTCCGGAGCGGAACCCTCCGCATTGCCGTCCGTCACGCCTTGCGGAGAGCGTTTCAGCCGGTCACGCCATGGCGTACGGCCCACAGGGCGGCCTGTGTGCGGTCCGCGAGGTCGAGTTTCATCAGGATGTTCGAGACGTGTGTCTTGACGGTCTTCTCGGACAGGACCAGGGCTCTGGCTATCTCGCGGTTCGAGCGGCCGTCCGCGATCAGGCCGAGGACCTCGCGTTCGCGCTCCGTCAGGGAGCCGGCTCTGCCCTGCCCGGAGTTGGCCTCCTCCTGCGACAGCAGGGCGCCCGCGACCTCGGGCTGGAGCAGGATGTGGCCGGCGTGGACGGAGCGGATGGCTCCGGCCAGCGCGTCCGGGTCGACGTCCTTGTAGACGTACCCGGCGGCGCCCGCGCGCAGAGCCGGGATCACCGTGCGCTGTTCGGTGAAGCTGGTGACGATGAGCACGCGCGCGGGGTTGTCCAGCTCGCGGAGCTTGCGCAGGGCGTCGACGCCGTCCATCCCCGGCATCTTGACGTCCATCAGGACGACGTCCGGCTTCAGCTCCTCGGCGCGGGCCACTCCCTCGGCGCCGTCCGCGGCCTCCCCCACGACCTCGATGTCGTCCTGTACTTCGAGGAACGTGCGCAGGCCCCGGCGGACCACCTGGTGGTCGTCGACGAGCAGCACCTTGATTGCGTCAGCCACCGGGGACCTCCATCTCGATCACGGTGCCCTTGCCGGGCGCCGATTCCACGGTCAGCGTGCCGCCGACGCCGCTCGCCCGGTCCCGCATGGAGACCAGGCCGAGGTGGCGTCCCGCGCGGCGTACCGTCTTCGGGTCGAAGCCGCTGCCGTCGTCCGTGATCCGCAGGACCGCTCCGCCGGCGCGCCGGTCGAGGGTCACGTCGACGTGCTCGCCCCCGGAGTGCCGCAGCGCGTTGTGCAGGGCCTCCTGGGCGACGCGCAGCAGGGCCTCCTCCTGGGCGGAGGGCAGGGCCTTCACGCCGCGGCCGGCGAAGGTGACGCGGGCGGTGTGGGCGCGGTCGAGGACCTGGATCTGGGTGCGCAGGGTGGCGACGAGGCCGTCCTCGTCGAGGGCGGCGGGGCGCAACTCCACGACCGCGGCGCGCAGTTCGTCGGCAGCCTCGGCGGCGAGGGCGGCGACCTGGTGCAACTCGCCCTTGGCGCGGGCCGGGTCGCGGTCGATCAGTGCGGCGGCGGCCTGGGCCGTCAGGCGCAGGGAGAACAGCTTCTGGCTGACCGCGTCGTGCAGTTCGTGGGCCAGGCGTGAGCGTTCCTCGGCGATGGTCAGCTCGCGGCTGCGCTCGTACAGGCGGGCGTTGGTGAGGGCGATCGCGGCGTGCTGGGCGAGGATCCCGAGCAGTTCCTCGTCCTCCTCGGTGAAGCCGCAGCTGCCCTCGGGCTTGGGGCAGTTCTTGTTCGCGAGGAACAAGGCGCCGATGACCTCGTCGCCGTCGCGGATCGGCAGGCCGAGGAAGTCGGACATGTCGGGGTGCGCCGACGGCCAGCCCTCGAAGCGGGGGTCCTTGCGGACGTCGGCGAGGCGCTCGACCTTGGCCTCCTGGAGCATCGCGGCGAGGATGCCGTGCTGGCGGGGGAGCGGGCCGATGGCCTTCCACTGCCGGTCGCTGACGCCGTCGACGACGAACTGGGCGAAGCCTCCGTGGTCGTCCGGCACGCCGAGTGCGGCGTATTGCGCGTCGAGCAGCTCGCGGGCGGAGGCGACGATCGTCTTGAGGACGTCGCGCACCTCCAGATGCCTGCTCATGGCCAGCAGCGCGGAGCTCACCGCGGCGAGGCCGGACCTGGGGGCGTGACTCATGCCCTCACGGTACCGGCGGGGTGTGACAGTCGGATCGGACCTGTGGAGGCGGCCGGCTAGGGCGGCGGTCCTAGTCCTTTGGTCCCCCGACCAGCGGCTTAGGGCGAACGGCCCGGATGCGCGACTTAGGACGAAGTGCCCCGCGACGTTGCGGCCCGCGTCCGAGGCGGGGCGGACGGGCCCGTTCCTACGTTGAGGGCACCGCCGATCCGAGGCGGCTGGGACGAGGGGACGGTTGTCATGCCGGTAGCGATCATCACGGGGGCTTCGAAGGGGCTGGGGCGGGCGCTCGCCGAGGCGCTGGCCGCGCGCGGCTGGGATCTGGTGCTGGACGCAAGGACGCCGGAGGTCCTCCAGGAGACGGCGTCCGGGCTCCGGGACACGCACGGCACGCGCGTGACGGCCGTTCCGGGGGACGTCACGGACGCCGGGCACCGGGCCGAGCTGGTGGCCGCCGCCTGGAAACTGGGGGGCGTCGATCTGCTGGTGAGCAACGCAAGCGCGCTGGGTGCCGAGCCGCTGCTACGGCTGGAATCGTTGCCGCTGGAAGGGCTGCGGCGGGCGCTGGAGGTGAACGTGGTCGCCGCGCTGGCCCTGGTGCAGGAGGCGCTGACGCTGCTGCGGGCGGCCAGGACGGGCGCCGTGGTCACGGTCAGCTCGGACGCGGCCGCCGAGGCGTACGAGACATGGGGCGGGTACGGGGCCTCCAAGGCGGCGCTGGACCATCTCGCGGCGGTGCTCGGCGAGGAGGAACCCGGGCTGCGGGTGTGGGCGGTCGACCCCGGGGACATGGCCACGGACCTGTACGCGGCGGCCGTACCGGACGACGACGATCCGCGGCCGGCGCCGGCGAGTGTCGTGCCGGCGTTCCTGCGGCTCCTGGACGAGCGGCCGGCGAGCGGCCGCTACGGGGCTCCGGCTCTGCTGGAGGGGCGGCGATGACGCCGGCGACGGGGGTTTCCTCGCGCGAGCCGGTTCGAGCGTGGAAAGTGCCGGAGGAGTTGTCGGCGCGGGTGCCGGCCGAGCAGCGCGGGGCGGGGCGGGGCCGGGACGACGTACGGCTGCTGGTGTCGCGGGGCACCGAGGTGTCGCATCACACCTTCCGTGAGCTGCCGCGGCTGCTGCGGGCCGGGGATCTGCTGGTCGTCAACACGTCGGAGACGCTGGCCGCCGCTGTGGACGGGCGGATCGGGCACGCGCGCGTGGTGGTGCACTTCTCCACGCGCGGGGACGACGGGCGGTGGGCCGTCGAGCTGCGGGATCCGGACGAGCGGGGCACTACGCGCGCGCGTGCGGGCGGGCCCGCGGGTAGTGAGGTGCGGCTGCCGGGCGGGCTGCGGCTGGTCATGGAGGAGCCGCTGAGCCCGGGGAGCGGGCGGCTGTGGTGGGCGCGGGTCGGCGGGCCCCTGGGGAGCGGGTGTGCGGACCGTCACCAGGCGGTGGGTGCGTTGGATCTCTCGGTGGACGGGCCTGACACGGAGAGCGGGGCAGAGCCCTGCGCAGGGGGCGCGGACGCGGAGGGCGTGACGGGGGCATCCGCCGACGCCGTCGCGGAAGGCACGACAGGGGCATCCACAGGCGCCGTCGCGGAAGGCACGACAGGGGCATCCACAGGCGCCGTCGCGGAAGGCACGACAGGGGCATCCACAGGTGCGTCCGCGAAAGGCACGACGGAGGCATCCGCAAGCGCGGACGCGGGCGGCACGGCGGAGCCCTCCGTGGCCGGCCCGGACAGCGGGTCCGCGGCCGGCCCGGACAGCGGGCTTCTCGGGCTCATGCGGGAGCGCGGGCGGCCGATCCGCTACTCCTATACCGAGCGTGATCAGCCGCTGTCCGTGTATCAGACGGTGTTCGCGCTGCCGTCGGCCGACGGTGCGGGCAGTGCGGAGATGCCGAGTGCGGCGCGGCCCTTCACGGTCGGGCTGGTGACGGAGCTGGTCAGCAGGGGCGTGCAGATCGCACCGATCAGTCTGCACACGGGGGTGGCCTCGGCGGAGGCGCACGAGCCGCCGTATCCGGAGCGGTTCGCGGTGCCGGAGGCGTCCGCCCGGCTGATCAACGCGGTGAAGGCCGGGGACGGCCGGGTCGTCGCCGTCGGGACGACGGCCGTGCGGGCGGTGGAGTCGGCAACGGACGCCGACGGGGTCGTACGCGCGCGTGAGGGGTGGACGGACCTCGTGGTGACGCCGGAGCGCGGGGTGCGGGTGGTGGACGGGCTGCTGACCGGGCTGCACGAGCCGGAGGCGTCGCACCTTCTGATGCTGGAGGCGGTCGCCGGGCGGGCCGCGATCAGCCGCAGTTACGACGAGGCGCTGCGCGGGCTCTACCTGTGGCACGAGTTCGGCGACGTGCACCTCATCCTCCCGGCGGAGAGCCCTCACACAGAGCGTTGCTCCAGCAACTGTTGGTGAGACTGATACACGCCCGATGTGAGCCCGCGCATAGGGTCCACATCACGTACGAAAGTCCGTAGTAGGCAATGACGTCCCTTTTGAGCGGGACAGACGGTCCTGTCTGTCCCGTTTTGCCCTTCCCGGCTCCACTATCGAGGATCGTACGTCACACCTTTGCCAGGCAATTTTGCGGCCGCTAAGAATTGCTCTCGTCGCTCAGCGCCGTGGGTTCAGCCCGCGGCGTTTGTGCAGGAAGCACCCGTGTCCCACGTCGGACAGCGAGCGACCTCCGCGCTATTCGAAGAGGTCCCACTGCCATGCTCAAGAACGCCAAGAACCGTGGTCTGAGTCGTTCCATCAACAAGCGTCAGAAGATCGCGATCGCTGGTGTCACCACGCTCGGTGCCGCCGCCCTGGCCATCTCCGCCGTACCCGGAAACGCCCAGACGACCACGGCCGAAGCCCCCACGGGCAAGGTGGCCTACAGCAACGAGCAGATCAAGGACGTCAAGGGCAAGGTCACGGACCAGCTCGCCGCCGAGAAGGTGAAGGCCGAGGAGCTGGCGGCCAAGCACAAGGCCGCCGTGGCCAGCGCCAAGCACCGGGCCGCCGTGGCCCACGACAAGCACGTGGCCGCCCAGGCCGCCGCCAAGCAGCGGGCCGCCAAGGCCGCCGCCGCGAAGAAGGCCGCCGCCGAGCGCGAGGCGAAGGAGGCCGCCAGCCGGTCCGCCAAGCGCGCCGCGGTCAAGCCCGTCGCCGCCAAGAAGGCCTACGCGAACAACCTCGACGGTTGGATCCGTGAGGCCCTGGACATCATGAAGAAGCACGACATCCCGGGCACCTACCACGGCCTGCACAAGAACATCATGCGGGAGTCCTCGGGCAACCCGAACGCGATCAACAACTGGGACATCAACGCCCAGAACGGCGTCCCGTCGATCGGTCTGCTCCAGGTCATCAAGCCGACCTTCGACGCGTACCACGTGCCGGGCACCGCGCACAGCCAGTACGACCCGGTCGCGAACCTCACCGCCGCCGCCAACTACGCGGCCGACCGGTACGGCTCGATCGACAACGTCAACAGCGCGTACTGAGCGAGGTAGGCGCGGGCCTCTGATCCGTACGCCGAAGGGCGGCACCCTCCTGACGGGGTGCCGCCCTTCGGGCGTTCCAGGCGGCCGCTACTTGCGCATGACCTCGGGCTCGTGGCGGCGCAGGAAGCGCGCCACGAAGATGCCGCAGATCACGCCCAGGACGATCAGGGCGATCATGTCCATGGCCCAGACCCCGACGGTGTGCTCCCACAGCGGGTCGTTGCTCTCGCCCTGGCCGGGCGGGCTGATCTTGTTGAAGTCCAGCGTGGCGCCCGCGGCGGCCACCGCCCAGCGCGACGGCATCAGATACGAGATCTGGTTGGCGCCGATCGAGCCGTTGAGGGCGAAGAGGCAGCCGGTGAACACGACCTGGATGATCGCGAACATGACCAGCAGCGGCATGGTCTTCTCGGCGGTCTTCACCAGCGCCGAGATGATCAGGCCGAACATCATCGAGGTGAACCCGAGCGCCATGATCGGCACCGACAGCTCCAGCAGCGTCAGATTGCCGA
Source organism: Streptomyces coerulescens (assembly GCF_042657965.1). Classification (NCBI taxonomy): domain Bacteria; kingdom Bacillati; phylum Actinomycetota; class Actinomycetes; order Kitasatosporales; family Streptomycetaceae; genus Streptomyces; species Streptomyces coerulescens. The sequence goes on along the minus strand of NZ_JBHSKM010000007.1, from coordinate 513,770 downwards.
AGACCAGGCCCTCCTCCGGGATCTCCCGGCCGGCGAAGCCGATGACGCCGACCATCAGGCCCTGCAGCACGGTGATGAAGCCGAGCACGAAGACCTTGGACATCAGGTACGCCGAGCGGGACAGGCCGGTCGCGCGCTCCCGCTCGTAGATGACCCGTTCCTTGATCAGCTCACGCACGGAGTTCGCGGCGCCGGCGAAGCAGGCACCCACCGCGAGGATCAGCAGCACGGTGGTGGCCGTGCCGTTCGGGATGATCCGGCCCGTCTGCGGATTGGCCGGGTTGGGCAGCAGGCCCTTGCCCGAGTCGATCAGCAGGCTCACCGCGCCCAGGACGCCCGGCAGGATCACCATCAGGGCCAGGAAGCCCTTGTCGGAGACGATCACCGAGATGTATCGGCGCACCAGCGTGACGAACTGCGACATCCAGCCCTGCGGCTTCGGCGGCTTCATCGCCTGCATCGGCGGCATCTGTACGGACTGCGGAGCAATCGCGTCGATGTCCGCGGCGTACATCTGGTAGTGCTGCGAGCCCTTCCAGCGTCCCGCCCAGTCGTAGTCGCGGTAGTTCTCGAAGGCGGAGAAGACATCGGCCCAGGTGTCGTAGCCGAAGAAGTTCAGCGCCTCCTCGGGCGGGCCGAAGTAGGCGACCGCGCCGCCCGGCGCCATCACCAGGAGCTTGTCGCACAGCGCCAGCTCGGCCACCGAGTGGGTCACGACGAGGACCGTACGGCCGTCGTCGGCGAGGCCGCGCAGCAGCTGCATGACGTCGCGGTCCATGCCCGGGTCGAGGCCCGAGGTGGGCTCGTCCAGGAAGATCAGCGACGGCTTGGTCAGCAGCTCCAGGGCCACCGAGACGCGCTTGCGCTGGCCGCCGGAGAGGGACGTGACCTTCTTGTCCCGGTGGATGTCCAGCTTCAGCTCGCGCAGCACCTCGTCTATCCGGGCCTCGCGCTCGGCCGCCGTGGTGTCGGCGGGGAAGCGGAGCTTGGCCGCGTACTTGAGGGCCTTCTTGACGGTCAGCTCCTTGTGCAGGATGTCGTCCTGCGGGACCAGACCGATGCGCTGACGCAGCTCGGCGAACTGCTTGTAGAGGTTCCGGTTGTCGTAGAGGACATCGCCCTGGTTGGCGGGGCGGTAGCCGGTGAGCGCCTTGAGCAGGGTGGACTTGCCGGAACCGGAGGGTCCGATGACCGCGATGAGCGACTTCTCCGGGACGCCGAAGGAGACGTCCTTGAGGATCTGCTTGCCGCCGTCGACCGTGACGGTGAGATGGCGGGCCGAGAAGGAGACCTCACCGGTGTCGACGAACTCTTCGAGGCGGTCGCCGACGATCCGGAAGGTGGAGTGGCCGACGCCGACGATGTCGGCGGGGCCGAGCATCTGCGAGCCGCCCTTGGCGATCGGCTGGCCGTTGACGTACGTGCCGTTGTGGGAGCCGAGGTCGCGGATCTCCATGCGGCCGTCGGGCGTCGAGTGGAACTCGGCGTGGTGCCGGGAGACCTGGAGGTCGGAGACGACCAGCTCGTTCTCCAGGGCGCGGCCGATGCGCATCACGCGGCCGATGGAGAACTGGTGGAACGTGGTGGGGCTGCGGTCGCCGTAGACCGGCGGCACGCCCGCGCCACCGCCGGGGCCCTGCTGTTGCGGGATGTGCGCGGCCTGCTGCGGCTGCTGCCAGCCGGCCTGCTGGGCCTGCGGCTGCTGCTGCGGCGTCGGCTGCTGGGCCGGGGCCTGCTGGGCCCAGCCCGCCTGGGCGCCCTGCGCGGCGTACGGCTGCTGCTGCGGCTGGGCCTGCGGCGTGGCGACGGAGGCCGCGGTGCCGGAGACGTTCAGGCGCGGTCCGTCGGTCGCGTTGCCCAGGTGCACGGCCGAGCCCGGGCCGATCTCCAGGTGGTGGATCCGCTGACCCTGCACGAACGTGCCGTTGGTGCTGCCGTGGTCCTCGATGACCCAACTGCGGCCGCCCCAGCTGATCGTGGCATGCCGCCACGACACCCTGGCGTCGTCGAGCACGATGTCACCCTGCGGATCGCGTCCGAGGGTGTAGGGCCTGGACGGGTCGAGCGTCCAGGTCCTTCCATTCAATTCCAGTACGAGTTCCGGCACTCCATGCCCCACTGAGTAGTCCCCCGAGTTACCCCCATCACAGGGAGTCTAGGGATGTCGAACATCGTCGGGAACTATTTCAGGCTCCGCCCCCTGACCGAAAGCCGGGCCTTGTGTGCACCACGCCCACGCGCTTCGAATGGTTCCGTTGACGGGGTTGAAACCAGCCCGGAGAGTGGTAATCCACGCGAGGGGGACATGCGCGGCGAACGGCCGCGCCGCGGATCGGGGGGTCTGCCATGAGTGCGTCCACGTACGTCGGGACCTCGAAGGGCTCGAGGCTGCCGTGGGGAGACATCCTGCTGTCCGCGATCGCCGCGGTGAGCTGGGCGTTGATCGGGATGGCGGGCACGGCCGCGCTCGGACTGCATCTGCTGGAGGCGGACTCGGCGAGCTCCCTGGGCCCGATGACCGCGGCTGTGGTGGCCCTTGGGGCGGGTGGTTCCATCACACCGTCCGGGGATGTGTCCGCTTTCGGATTGACCGGCGCGGAGGCGGCGACCGCCATCGAGATCACGCCACTCGGGGTGAGCCTGGTCGGTGCCGTCCTGCTGTCGTGGTTCTTCTTACGGTCGTTGCGGGGCGCGGGAGTTGTGATCGCGCCGGCCGAACTCCTCGCGCGCGCGGGTGCGGTGGTCGCGCTGTTCGTCGCGACGCTGGGCGGCCTGGCGTGGGCCGGGCACGACGTCATCACGATCGACGGGAGTTCGCTGGGGCTGGACGATCTGCCGGGCGGGGGTGGCGGCGGCGGTCTCGAGATCCCCGGCGTCGGCGACATCGGCGGACTGCTGCCCGATCAGATCGGCGATCTCGTCGACGCCAAGGCGGCGGTCGGCTTCACCGTGGACACGGCGCCGACGCTGCTCGGCGGGCTCGGCTGGTCCGCCGGCATCCTGCTCATCGCGCTGCTGGCCTCGCGCCGTACTCCGCTCCCCCGTGCCTGGGAGGCCGTGCACCGTGTCGTACGGCCCGCCGTGTCCGCCCTCGTCACGGTGCTGCTGGTGGCGGTCCTGGCCGGGCTCGCGGCGGCGGCGTACGCGGCGATCGGCGACGACCACCCCGAGCGGATCGCCGGTGCCGCGCTGCTCGGCGCCCCGAACGGCGTGTGGCTCGGCATCCCCATCGGGTTGTTCGTGCCGTTCGACGGCCGGGCGACGGGAGTCCTGGTCGGCCTGCTCCCGGACCCCCTGGACGACCTCCTGAACAGCGGCGACGACCAGTCCGTGACCCTGAGCCGACTGGCCGACCTGGACAGCCGGGTGTGGATGCTGGGCGTCGCGGCCGCCGTGATGATGCTGCTCGCGGGGGTGCTGACGGCTGTGCGGACGCCGGTGGTGTTCGGGGGTGGGTCTGGGGCCGTGGCCGTGGGTGGTTCAGGCGCCGGGGCCGTGGGTGGGCCAGGGGCCGGGCGCATGGGCGGCTCGGGTGATCGCGAGGGCGTACGGGATCCGGGGACCCTGCGTTTCGCCGGGCGGTGTGCGTTGCGGCTCGGGGTCGCCACGGCGTTGGCGCTGCCGCTGCTGGCGTGGCTGGCGAAGGTGTCCGTGGACGCCTCACTGTCGGTGCTGGGGTTCGACGCGTTCGGCGCCGGGGTGGAGCTGCGGGGGAACCTCGGCATGGCGCTGGTCCTCGGGGCGGCCTGGGGTGCGGGGGCGGGTGCCGTGGGTGCGCTGCTGGCCCGCGCGACGGGGGCCGCGGGGCAGCGGGCGGCGCCATTGACCCGGGGGGCGACCGTGGGCACGGTCGGTGATTCCGGCACCGGCGGCGGCGCGGGTACGGCCACCGAGGGCCCCGGTGCTTCGGGCCACGCGAGCCACTCCGGGCCGTACACGCCCGGCACTCCGTACCGGCCGCCGAACCCCGCCACGAACCCGTATCTGCGGATTCCGGACGAGATGCGCGAGCCGGAGGACGCCCGGCCGCTGGGGGCCGCGCCGCCGGGCGGTGACGGCAAGCCCGACGAGCCGCCGCCCGACAGGGGCGACGACATGTACGGCGCGCCCACGGTCGTGCGGCCGTTCACACCGCCGCCGAGGTCGCCCCGGACTCCGCGGCGGCGTGAGAACGGGTCGTCGTCCGGGACGGGCGACGGGCCGCCGCCTCCGCCGCCCCCTCCTCCGCCGGCACCACCGAGGAGGCCGAAGGGACGGCCGTGAAGGTCCGGAAGGCAATCGGAGCGCGGCTGCAAGAGGCCGGGAGTCAATCGGAGTGCGGCCGTGAGGTGTCGGGCCACAGGTGATCCTGGGGTGGTGCACGGCCACTGGTGCAGAGGTGTCCGGAACGTAAGGCCTTCGCCACCGGGTCGACACCCAGTGTTCCGTGTCCGCTAGACGGACCTCAGGGGCGGCAGGCACTGGGTGCCGGATACGGTGGAAGCACCATGAGCGCTTCGCAGACCTCTGAGTTCCCCACCCTTCTCGTCAAGATCTTCGGGAAGGACAGGCCGGGTATCACCGCCGGCCTCTTCGACACGCTGGCCGCCTACTCGGTCGACGTGGTCGACATCGAGCAGGTCGTCACCCGTGGCCGGATCACGCTGTGCGCGCTCGTGACGCAGCCGCCGGCCGGCCAGGAAGGAGATCTGCGGGCGACCGTCCACAGCTGGGCGGAGTCGATGAAGATGCAGGCGGAGATCATCTCCGGCCTCGGCGACAACCGCCCGCGTGGCCTCGGACGCTCCCTGGTGACCGTGCTGGGGCACCCCCTCACCGCGGAGGCGACGGCCGCCATCGCCGCCAGGATCACCAAGTCCGGCGCCAACATCGACCGTATCTTCCGGCTCGCCAAGTACCCGGTGACGGCGGTGGAGTTCGCGGTCTCCGGCGCGGAGACCGAGCCGCTGCGCACCGCCCTGGTGACGGAGTCCGCGGCACTGGGTGTCGACATCGCGGTCGTCGCGGCCGGACTGCACCGCCGTGCCCAGCGTCTGGTCGTCATGGACGTGGACTCCACGCTCATCCAGGACGAGGTGATCGAGCTCTTCGCGGCGCACGCCGGCTGCGAGGACAAGGTGGCCGAGGTGACGGCGGCCGCGATGCGCGGGGAGCTGGACTTCGAACAGTCGCTGCACGCACGCGTGGCGCTGCTGGCGGGGCTGGACGCCTCGGTGGTGGACAAGGTGCGCAGCGAGGTGCGGCTGACGCCGGGCGCGCGCACGCTGATCCGCACGATGAAGCGGCTCGGCTTTCAAGTGGGAGTCGTCTCGGGCGGGTTCACGCAGGTCACGGATGATCTGAAGGAGCGGCTCGGGCTCGACTTCGCCCAGGCGAACACGCTGGAGATCGTCGACGGGAAGCTCACCGGCAAGGTGACCGGCGAGATCGTCGACCGGGCGGGCAAGGCGCGGCTGCTGCGCCGGTTCGCCGCCGAGGCGGGGGTGCCGCTGTCGCAGACGGTGGCGATCGGTGACGGCGCCAACGACCTCGACATGCTGAACGCGGCCGGCCTCGGTGTCGCCTTCAACGCCAAGCCGGTGGTGCGGGAGGCCGCGCACACGGCGGTGAACGTGCCGTTCCTGGACACGGTCCTCTATCTGCTCGGGGTCACCCGCGAAGAGGTCGAGGCCGCGGACATGCACGACGACGAGGAATGACGACCTGAAACGGCCGGACCGTGAGACACCCGGACGGCCCAAGCGCGAAGGGGCCCGGCGCCAAGACGGTGCCGGGCCCCTTCGTGCGGGTCGGTCACTCGGACGGAGCCCAGTAGTCCAGCAGCGTGGCCACGCCGGGCTCCAGCGTCTTCCAGGTGCCGCTGAAGGACAGGACGGCGAAGGCGGAGGCCGGGAAGCCGCGGCGGCTCATCCGCTCGCGCGCGTCATCGTCGGCGGAGCCGGACAGGATGTCGGCGAGGCCTTGTACGCCGGGGTTGTGGCCGATCAGCAGGACGTTCTGTGCGTCGTCCGGGGTTTCGTTGAGCAGGGCGATCAGCTCGCCGGGCGAGGCCTCGTAGACCCGCTCTTCGTAGACGGTTTTCGGCCGGTGCTGGAACTCGTGGACGGCGAGCTTCCAGGTTTCCCGGGTCCGGGTCGCGGTGGAGCACAGGGCCAGGTCGAAGGGGATGGCGGTGTCGGCGAGCCTGCGGCCGGCCTCCGCCGCGTCCATTCGGCCCCGCTCGGCGAGCGGCCGCTCATGGTCGGTCACCTGTGGCCAGTCGGCTTTCGCATGCCGGAAGAGGACAATCCTGCGGGATTCTGCGACGCTCATGAGATCCAGCTTCGCATGAAACAGGCCATGGGGCGCAGGTAGTTGACGGGGCGCCTCCGGGGGCGCTCAGTGCGTGATCAGCTGCTGTATGCGCTCGAGGAGCTGGGTGATCGCCGGCTCGGCGGTGGCGGCCTGCGCGTCCGCCGGGTTGAGAATCAGCGTCAGCAGCGTGATGAACGCGAGCGTCGGCAGGGCCAGGGCCCACCAGGGCAGCCGGATCTCGGCACGGCCCGTGGACGCCGGCTGGGGCGAGGTGTGCGTACGGGCCGACATGATGCCTCCGCGGATCTTCGAGTGGTCGGTGTCCGCCTGTCGCGGCCACATCTCGAAGTTACGGACCGATCGGCCCCCAACCCATCCGGTGATCCACCCAGTTGACCCTGACACTCACCCCCTAGGGGATGGGGGGCTAGCCCCACCATCGGCTGCCGGGCTGTGTCGCGGGACGTCCGGCGGGGGCCCGGTTCAGGGTGAGGCGATCGTCGCGATGACGCCGATGATCACGAAGATGGCGAAGAACGCGCCGAAGACGAGCAGCAGCTTCTTCTGGCCGTTCTGGGGGTTCGGGTCGAGCACTGGCATACGGGAAGTGTCCCACCCGCCGTCCGGGCCCGCCCCGCGGGGGTACGGTCAGCGGGCCGCTTCGTCCTCCACGACGCGGTTGCGGCCCGCGAGGACGCCCACCGCCATCTGCGGGATCATCAGGCCGGCCATGAGGGCGATCGGCAGCCCCCAGCCGCCGCTGTGCTGGTAGAGCACGCCGACCAGGAGCGGGCCGGGGATGGAGATCAGATAGCCGGTGCTCTGCGCGAAGCCCGACAGCTGGGCCACGCCCGCGCTGGACCGGGCCCGCATGCCGACCATGGTGAGGGCCAGCGGGAACGAGCAGTTGGAGATGCCCAGCAGCACGGCCCAGACCCAGGCGCCGGAGACCGGGGCGAGGTACAGGCCGGCGTAGCCGACGAGGCCGCAGGCGCCCAGGGCGAGCACGATGGGCCCCTGGTGGGGCAGCCTGGTGGCGAGGCGCGGGATGACGAAGGCCAGTGGCACGCCCATCACCATGGTGACGGCGAGCAGCAGACCCGCCGTGCCGGCGTGCACCCCGGAGTCCCGGAAGATCTGCGCCATCCAGCCCATCGTGATGTAGGCGCCGGTGGCCTGGAGCCCGAAGTAGACGGCGAGGGCCCAGGCGGTGCGGCTGCGGGTGATGCGCACGGGGGGCGCGTCCACGCGCGCGTGCTTCTGCTCGGCGGCCGTGCCGGGCGCCGCTCCCCGGTCCCCCCGGTCCCGCACGAAGGGGATCCACGGCACCACGGCGGCCACCGCGAGGCCCGCCCACACCGCGAGTCCGCTGTGCCAGTTCCCGCCCAGCACCTCGGTCATCGGGACCGTCACGGCCGCGGCGGACGCGGTGCCCAGGGCCAGGGCCATCGAGTACAGGCCGGTCATGGAGCCGACCCGGTCGGGGAACCAGCGCTTGACGATGACCGGCATCAGGACGTTGCTGACCGCGATGCCCATGAGGGCGAGCGCGGTGGCGGCCAGGAAGCCGGCCGTGCTGCCCACGTACGGTCGTACGAGCAGGCCCGTGGTGATGGCGACCATGCCGGCGCACACCACGGCGCCGGGGCCGAAGCGGCGGGCCAGGCGCGGGGCGGCGACGCCGAAGACGGCGAAGCACAGCGGGGGCACGGAGGTGAGGAGTCCGGCCACGCTGCCGCTCATGCCGAGCGCGTCGCGGACCTCTTCGAGGAGGGCGCCGAGGCTGGTGATGGCGGGGCGGAGGTTCAGCGCGGTCAGCACGATGCCGACCACGAGCAGCCGCATCGTCCACGCGCGCGTGGCGGGTTCCGAGAGGGTGTCTGTCTCAGGGTTGCGTATACGCATGGACGTCACCGTCCGGGTTTCCTCGCTTGCCATGCCACCCATCATAGAATCATGGGATGATTGGTTGTCCACCCCCGGGCCGCCCGGTCCCGGTCCTCACGTGCGAAGGTCTGCCATGCCCCTGAGCCACCCCCGCCGCTCGGCGCTGTCCGAGCAGGTCATCGCGGCCTTGCGGAACCAGATCGCCTCCGGCGAATGGCCCGTCGGCTCCCGCATCCCGACCGAGCCCGAGCTGGTCGAGCAGCTCGGTGTGGCCCGCAACACGGTCCGAGAGGCGGTCCGTGCCCTCGCGCACAACGGCCTGCTGGACATCCGCCAGGGCTCCGGCACCTATGTGGTGGCGACCAGCGAGCTGGCCGGTGTCATGCACCGCCGCTTCACCGACACCGACCCCCGGCACATCGCCGAGCTGCGCTCCACGCTGGAGTCGGGCGCCGCCAAGCTGGCCGCCGTGCGGCGCACGGAGAAGGACCTCAAGCAGCTGGACACGCTGCTGGCGCGGCGCGAGGAGGCCTGGGAGTCGGGGGACACGGAGGCGTTCGTGGCAGCGGACGCGACCTTCCACCTGGCGGTGGTCGCGGCCTCCCACAACGACGTGATGACCGCGATGTACGCGGATCTGGGCGAGGTCCTGGTGGACTGGCTGCGCGACGACGTCGGCACGGAGCTGACGCCGGAGTCGTATCTGGACCACGCGCGACTTGTCGACGCGATCCGCGCGGGCGACGCGTCCGCCGCCGCGGACGAGGCGGCGGGATATCCGTTCCACTGCCGGCCGGGGCGCGTCAGCCCTCCCGACGGTGACTGACCCACGCCGAGTCGATCTCCTTCCAGCAGCGGGCCGTCAGCCGTACGGTCTGCGCGGGCTCGGCGTCCACCGCGGAGCCGTCGCTGTCCAGGTCCCACCAGCGCAGACACTCGACATGCAGGCTCACGCTGTCGGTCTCCGGATAGGGGTTGTGGCAGAACGCGGTCACCCGGGAACCGGCGACGTCGATCCGGCACGCGGCGCCGAACGGCTCCTCGGGCTCCGTTTCGGCGACGGCTTCGGCGGAGTGCACACGCGCGTGGGCTATCGCCGCGCAGGAGACGGGCAGTACGAGTGCGACGGCGACGGTCGTTGAGGCCAAGCGGCGGGACAAGCGCACAACGGGACCTCCTCGGCCGTACGGGAGAGGGGTTCGCGTGAGGAACGCGTACTCAAGGGTGCGCGCCCGGCGGCCCCGGCCGCCTCGCCGGATGAGCCGAACGGGTGACGCCCCGCTCCCCGCGCGGCGGCGGGAAACGGGGCGTCGACGGCGTACGGAGGATCAGGCGCCGATGGCGTGCAGGCCGCCGTCCACGTGGATGATCTCGCCCGTGGTCTTCGGGAACCAGTCGCTCAGCAGGGCAACGACACCCTTGCCGGCCGGCTCCGGGTCCTTCAGGTCCCACTCCAGCGGGGCGCGGCTGTCCCACACGGAGGCCAGCTCCGCGAAGCCCGGGATGGACTTGGCGGCCATCGAACCGATCGGGCCCGCCGAGACGAGGTTGCAGCGGATGTTCTGCTTGCCCAGGTCACGCGCCATGTAGCGGCTGGTGGCCTCCAGGGCGGCCTTGGCCGGGCCCATCCAGTCGTACTGGGGCCAGGCGTACTGCGCGTCGAAGGTGAGGCCGACGACCGAGCCGCCGTTCTGCATCAGCGGCAGGCAGGCCATGGTCAGCGACTTCAGGGAGTACGCCGAGACGTGCATGGCCGTGGCGACGGACTCGAACGGCGTGTTCAGGAAGTTGCCGCCGAGGGCGTCCTGCGGGGCGAAGCCGATGGAGTGCACGACTCCGTCGAGGCCGCCGAGCTCCTCGCCCACGATGTCGGCCAGCCGGCCGAGGTGCTCGTCGTTGGTGACATCGAGCTCGATGACCTTGGTGGGCTTGGGGAGCTTCTTGGCGATGCGCTCGGTCAGCGTGGGCCGCGGGAAGGCGGTCAGGATGATCTCGGCACCCTGCTCCTGGGCCAGCTTGGCGGTGTGGAAGGCGATGGAGGACTCCATCAGCACACCGGTGATCAGGACGCGCTTGCCCTCGAGAATTCCGCTCATGGTGATCAGTGACCCATTCCCAGTCCGCCGTCAACGGGGATGACGGCTCCAGTGATGTACGAGGCGTCGTCCGAGGCGAGGAACCGCACTGTCGCGGCGATCTCCTCCGGCTGCGCGTAACGACCGAGCGGCACCTGCTTCACGATGCCCTCACGCTGCTCGTCGGTGAGCACCTTGGTCATGTCGGTGTCGACGAAGCCGGGCGCGACGACGTTGAAGGTGATGTTGCGCGAGCCCAGCTCACGGGCGAGGGAGCGCGCGAAGCCGACGAGGCCGGCCTTGGAGGCGGCGTAATTGGCCTGGCCGGGACCGCCGTACAGCCCGACGACCGAGGAGATCAGCACCACGCGGCCCTTCTTGGCGCGCAGCATGGCGCGGTTGGCGCGCTTGACCACACGGAAGGTGCCGGTGAGGTTGGTGTCGATGACCGAGGTGAAGTCCTCCTCGGACATGCGCATCAGGAGCTGGTCCTTGGTGACGCCGGCGTTGGCGATCAGCACCTCGACCGGGCCGTGCTCGGCCTCGATCTCCTTGTAGGCCTGCTCCACCTGCTCGGTGTCGGTGATGTCGCACTTGACGGCCAGGAAGCCGGCCGGCGGCTCACCCGAGCGGTAAGTGATCGCGACCTTGTCGCCGGCGTCGGCGAAAGCGCGGGCGATGGCGAGGCCGATGCCCCGGTTGCCTCCGGTGACGAGAACCGAGCGGCTCAACGGATCACCCTTTCGATAGGGGTCTGAACACACCCGCCCGAACAGCTGGGTGACAGGCGGCTTCACCGAAAACCTATCGGTCGCGTCCCGGCGGCGGACATTCGGGCACCGACAGTGGCGTACGGGAGTCACTGTCGGGTCTCTACAGAAAGATGCCGACTCCAGCCGGAAACGTGTGGTCCACGGGCCCGCCCGCGCGACATGATCGGTGCCGACAGGCCACGACAGCAGGGAGACCTCCGTGCCTCATACGATCGATGAAGCCTTCACGGCGCTTCCGCTACGCGCCCTGGCCGACGCGGCGCTGGCACGCGCGCGTGCGCTCGGCGCGGAGCACGCGGACTTCCGGTTCGAGCGGGTGCGCAGCGCGTCCTGGCGGCTGCGGGACGCCCGGCTCGCCGGTTCGTCGGACACCACCGACCTCGGCTACGCGGTACGCGTGGTGCACGGCGGCACCTGGGGCTTCGCCTCCGGGGTCGATCTGACGCTGGACGCCGCCGCCAAGGTCGCGTCGCAGGCGGTGGCCATGGCGAAGCTGTCCGCCCAGGTGATCAAGGCCGCCGGGTCGGACGAGCGGGTGGAGCTCGCCGCCGAGCCCGTGCACGCCGAGAAGACGTGGATCTCGTCGTACGAGATCGACCCGTTCACCGTGCCCGACGAGGAGAAGTCGGGGCTGCTGGCGGACTGGAGCGCGCGGCTGCTGGCGGCGGAGGGCGTCAACCACGTGGACGCCTCGCTGCTGACGGTCCACGAGAACAAGTTCTACGCCGACACCGCCGGGACCGTGACCACCCAGCAGCGGGTCCGGCTGCACCCGCAGCTGACCGCCGTGTCGGTCGACGAGTCGAGCGGCGAGTTCGACTCCATGCGCACGATCGCGCCGCCGGTCGGCCGCGGCTGGGAGTACCTGACGGGCACCGGCTGGGACTGGGAGAGCGAGCTGGAGCAGATCCCCGGGCTGCTCGCCGAGAAGATGCGGGCGCCGAGCGTGGAGGCGGGGCCCTACGACCTCGTCGTGGACCCCTCCAACCTGTGGCTGACGATCCACGAGTCCATCGGGCACGCCACCGAGCTGGACCGCGCCCTCGGCTACGAGGCCGCCTACGCCGGCACCTCCTTCGCCACCTTCGACCAGCTCGGCAAGCTCCGGTACGGCTCGGACCTGATGAACGTCACCGGTGACCGCACCGCCGAGCACGGCCTCGCGACCATCGGGTACGACGACGAGGGCGTCGCGGGCCAGTCCTGGGACCTGGTGAAGGACGGCACCCTGGTCGGCTACCAGCTCGACCGGCGCATCGCGAAGCTGACCGGGTTCGAGCGCTCCAACGGGTGCGCGTTCGCCGACTCCCCCGGCCATGTGCCGGTGCAGCGCATGGCCAACGTCTCGCTCCAGCCGGATCCGGCCGGGATGTCGACGGAGGATCTGATCGGCAGCGTGGACCGCGGGATCTACGTCGTCGGGGACCGGTCCTGGTCGATCGACATGCAGCGCTACAACTTCCAGTTCACCGGCCAGCGGTTCTTCAAGATCGAGAACGGGCGGATCACCGGCCAGCTGCGGGACGTGGCCTACCAGGCGACGACCACCGACTTCTGGGGCTCGATGGCGGCGGTGGGCGGTCCGCAGACGTATGTCCTCGGCGGCGCCTTCAACTGCGGCAAGGCTCAGCCGGGCCAGGTCGCGGCGGTCTCGCACGGCTGCCCGTCGGCCCTCTTCAAGGGCGTCAACATTCTGAACACCACGCAGGAGGCCGGTCGATGAGCGCCCGTACCAACAAGCCGCACGAGATCGTCGAGCGGGCCCTGGAGCTGTCGCGGGCCGACGGGTGTGTCGTCATCGCCGACGAGCAGTCGACCGCCAATCTGCGCTGGGCGGGAAATGCGCTGACCACGAACGGCGTCACGCGCGGGCGGACGCTCACCGTCGTCGCGACCGTCGACGGCAAGGAGGGCACGGCCTCCGGTGTCGTGTCCCGCTCCGCCGTGACCCTGGACGAGCTGGAGCCGCTGGTGCGGGCCGCCGAGGCCGCCGCGCGCTCCGCGGGACCCGCCGAGGACGCGCAGCCGCTGGTGGCGGACGTACCGGTGTCCCAGGACTTCACGGACGCCCCGGCCGAGACGTCGTCGACGGTGTTCGCCGACTTCGCCCCGGCGCTGGGCGAGGCGTTCGCACGCGCGCGTGCGGGCGGACGTGAGCTGTACGGCTTCGCCAACCACGAGATGGTGTCGACGTATGTGGGCACGTCCACCGGGCTGCGGCTGCGGCACGACCAGCCCAACGGGACGCTGGAGCTGAACGCCAAGTCGCCGGACCGTACCCGCTCGGCCTGGGCGGGGCGGGCCACCCGGGACTTCAAGGACGTGGACCCGACGGCGCTCGACGCCGAGCTGGCCGTACGTCTCGGCTGGGCGGAGCGACGCCTTGAGCTGCCGGCCGGCCGGTACGAGACGCTGCTGCCGCCGACCGCCGTGGCCGACCTGCTGATCTACCAGCTCTGGTCGGCGTCGGGCCGGGACGCGGCCGAGGGCCGGACCGTGTTCTCCAAGCCGGGCGGCGCGACGCGTCTCGGCGAGAAGCTGAGCGAGCTGCCGCTGACGCTGCGCAGCGATCCGAACGAGCCGGGCCTTGAGTCCGCGCCGTTCGTGATCGCGCACTCCTCCGGGGGCGACCAGTCGGTGTTCGACAACGGCCTGCCGCTGACGGCCACCGACTGGCTGCGCGAGGGCGAGCTGAGCCACCTCACGACCAGCCGGCACAGCGCGGGCCTGACCGGTCTGTCCCTGGCACCGGCGATCGACAATCTGATCCTGGACGGCGGCAATGACCGCTCGATCGAGGAGATGGTCGCGAACACCGAGCGCGGGCTGCTGCTGACCTGCCTGTGGTACATCCGGGAGGTCGACCCGGCGACGCTGCTGCTCACGGGCCTGACCCGGGACGGCGTGTACCTGGTCGAGAACGGCGAGGTGACCGGCGAGGTCAACAACTTCCGGTTCAACGAGTCGCCGGTGGATCTGCTGGGGCGGGCGAGCGAGGCCGGCCGTACGGAGAAGACCCTGCCCAGGGAGTGGGGCGACTGGTTCACCAGGGCCGCGATGCCGGCGCTGCGCGTCCCCGATTTCAACATGAGCTCTGTCAGTCAGGGCGTATAACCTCGTAGTCGGCTGTCACCCGACTGCCCGAGATCATCAAGGAGACACGAGAACCGTGACGGACATCGTCGACGAGCTGAAGTGGCGTGGCGTGATCGCCCTGTCCACTGACGAGGACGCATTGCGCAAGGCGCTCGCGGACGGTCCCGTCACGTTCTATTGCGGTTTCGACCCGACCGCGGCCAGCCTGCACGTCGGCCACCTCGTCCAGGTCCTCACCATGCGCCGCCTCCAGCAGGCGGGCCTGCGCCCGCTGGCGCTGGTCGGCGGGGCGACCGGCCAGATCGGCGACCCGCGCCCGACGGCCGAGCGCACGCTGAACGACCCGGAGACGGTCGCGAACTGGGTGAACCGGCTGCGCGGGCAGATCGAGCCCTTCCTCTCCTTCGAGGGCGACAACGCCGCGGTGATGGTGAACAACCTGGACTGGACGGCCGGCCTGTCGGCCATCGAGTTCCTGCGGGACATCGGCAAGCACTTCCGCGTCAACAAGATGCTGACCAAGGACTCCGTCGCCCGGCGACTTCAGTCCGAAGAGGGCATCAGCTACACCGAGTTCAGCTACCAGCTGCTCCAGGGCATGGACTTCCTTGAGCTGTACCGGCGGCACGGCTGCACCCTCCAGCAGGGCGGCAGCGACCAGTGGGGCAACCTCACGGCCGGTCTGGACCTGATCCACCGGCTGGAGCCGCACGCCAATGTGCACGCTCTGGCGACACCGCTGATGACCAAGGCGGACGGCACCAAGTTCGGCAAGACCGAGGGCGGCGCCATCTGGCTCGACCCGGAGATGACGACGCCGTACGCGTTCTACCAGTTCTGGCTGAACGCGGACGACCGGGACATCTCGACCTACATGCGCATCCTGTCCTTCAAGTCCCGTGCGGAGCTGGAGGAGCTGGAGAAGCAGACGCAGGAGCGTCCGCAGGCGCGGGCCGCGCAGCGGGCGCTGGCCGAGGAGCTGACGACGCTGGTGCACGGCGCCGACCAGACGGCCGCGGTGATCGCCGCGTCCCGTGCGCTGTTCGGGCAGGGCGAGCTGGCGGAGCTGGATGCCGCGACGCTGGCTGCGGCGCTGTCCGAGGTGCCGCATGTGCAGGTCGCCGAGCTCGGTGCGGTGGTCGATCTGTTCGCGGAGGTCGGGCTGGTGGCCAGCAAGTCGGCTGCGCGGCGCACCGTGAAGGAGGGCGGGGCGTACGTGAACAACGTGAAGGTCGCCGGGGAGGACGCGGTGCCCTCGAAGGAAGACCTGCTGCACGGGCGGTGGCTGGTGCTGCGGCGCGGGAAGAAGAACCTGGCGGCTGTAGAAGTCACAGGGGCCTAGCGGTTTTCGGAGTTCGCCGTTGGGGTGCGGTGAGCTGCGGGGTGCGGCCACGTTGTGGTTGATCGCGCCCCGCGGCGGAGCCGCAAACCGATACAGCCCCGCGCCCCTTCGGGGCGCTTCCGCTCAGGGCGTTGTCCGCTCACGTCCGTTGCGTCTTCTTCTTGCCCAGCGTCGCCACATACAGCATGTCGCCCAGGTACACGATGATCACCGCGGCGACGATCTGGAAGATGTGCCGGCTCCAGTCGATGCCGCGGGTCGACTCGACGCCGAAGGCGCGGGCGATGGAGTTGCCGACGATGGCGCCGAGGATGCCGAAGATCGTGGTCAGCCAGAGGGGGCTGTGCTGCTTGCCGGGGATGATCAGCTTGGCCAGCAGGCCGAGCACGAATCCCACGATGATCGCCCACAACCAGCCCATGGCTGCCTCCTCGTACGGCTCGGGGTGAGCAGTACGCCCAGTCTTGGTGCGGCCCTGGTACGCCGCATGCCGGGTACCGCCGTACGCGTTACGGCCCATCGCGTTCCCCCAGGTGGCAGGGGACCCGGTCTCGTAGGCGGCGGAGGTGAGGCGTACCGTGGAGAGTGTCCCGGCCCGGGCCCCCGACCGGGGACGGAGGGGTACGGGCAGGGGCGGAGTCCGATGCGGGCGGATGGTGGAATGTGATGCGGAAGCTGCACGCGAGCGGCAACACCGAGGTGTTCCGGATCACCGGAGCCCGCGCGGGTCTCCAGGACGATGTGCGCGGCAGGCAGCGTAGGTACGTCATCTCGATGTCGATCCGTACGCTTTCGGTCATCCTCGCGGCCTCGCTGTGGAACGTCGAACGGCATGTCGCGATCGTGGCGTTGGTGCTGGGCGCGGTCCTGCCGTACATCGCGGTGGTGATCGCCAACGCCGGGCGGGAAAATGCGCCGTCCCTGCCGTCGACCTTCGTGAGCACGCCGATGCGGACGATGATCGCGCCGCCGCGGACGAACGACGGTTACGCGGAATCGTCCCCGGAAGATGTGGCGAACGACCCGGGACCTGGCGCACAAAGCAAACCGCGCGACGGGGCGTGATGCACCGGACCCCTAGGTTCCGAAAGACGACTCCGCGCCAAGCTCAGGAAAACCTCAGATCAATAGTGTTGTTCCGGTGCCGGGCGACGGGTTACCCATGACATACTTCGTAGGCGCTCCGCATCCCCCGTCGGAGCGACGGACCGACGCCGGGCAGCTCCCCCCGTGGCTGCTCGGCGTCGCCTTTTTGTCCGCGACTTGTGAGACGTATCTGTGAGTGACACTCCCATCTGTTCTGCCAAGGGCTGCCGGGCCGACGCCCTGTGGGTGCTGGCCTGGAACAACCCGAAGATTCATACGCCTGAGCGGCGCAAGACATGGCTCGCCTGTGAAGAGCATCGCGAGCATCTGTCGCAGTTTCTCGGCGTGCGGGGGTTCTTGAAGGACGTCGTCCTGCTCA
This sequence comes from Streptomyces coerulescens, assembly GCF_042657965.1. Classification (NCBI taxonomy): domain Bacteria; kingdom Bacillati; phylum Actinomycetota; class Actinomycetes; order Kitasatosporales; family Streptomycetaceae; genus Streptomyces; species Streptomyces coerulescens. The sequence goes on along the minus strand of NZ_JBHSKM010000007.1, from coordinate 496,838 downwards.
AGGAATGGGAAGAGGCCTCTTCAGCCACCGATGGCTGACATCGGCCTGTCCGGCTGGACGAACGACGGGTCGTCCAGGCCCGCGCCCGCCTTCTTGCCCCACATCGCCAGGCGCCAGATGCGGGCGATCTCCTCGTCGGGGGCGCCGGAGCGCAGGGCCGCGCGGAGGTCGGTCTCCTCGGTGGCGAACAGGCAGGTGCGTATCTGACCGTCGGCGGTCAGGCGGGTGCGGTCGCAGGCCGCGCAGAACGGGCGGGTGACGGAGGCGATCACGCCCACGACATGCGGGCCGCCGTCCACCAGCCAGCGCTCCGCCGGGGCCGAGCCGCGCTTCTCCTCACCCTCGGGGGTCAGCTCGAAGCGGGTACGCAGGGACGTCAGGATGTCACCGGCGGTGATCATGCCGTCGCGCTTCCAGCCGTGCTGGGCGTCCAGGGGCATCTGCTCGATGAACCGCAGCTCGTAGTCGTGCTCGACGGCCCAGGCCAGCAGGTCGGGGGCCTCGTCCCCGTTCAGGCCCGGCATCAGCACCGAGTTGACCTTGACCGGGGTGAGACCGGCGTCGCGGGCGGCGTCCAGGCCCTCGATGACGTCCTTGTGGCGGTCGCGACGGGTCAGGGTCTTGAAGACATCGGGGCGCAGGGTGTCCAGGGAGACGTTGACCCGGTCCAGGCCGGCGGCCTTCAGGGCGGCCGCGGTGCGCTTGAGGCCGATGCCGTTCGTCGTCAGGGACATCTGGGGGCGCGGGGCCAGCGCGGCGACCCGCTCCACTATGCCGACCAGGCCGGGGCGCAGCAGGGGCTCGCCGCCGGTGAAGCGGACCTCCTCGATACCCAGCGAAGTGACGGCGATGTCGATCAGGCGGACGATCTCGTCGTCCGTGAGCAGGTCGGGCTTGGCCAGCCACTGCAGGCCCTCCTCGGGCATGCAGTACGTACACCGCAGGTTGCAGCGGTCGGTCAGCGACACTCTCAGGTCGGTGGCCACTCGGCCGTAGGTGTCGATGAGCACGTGGGCCCCCTCCCTCGACGCAACCAGTTTCAACTTCCGTCTCCTGCGAGCCTACGTGACCGCACTGACAGTGACACAGGCCCGATCCCACGACGTAAGACGCGGCCGCGTCGTAGGGATCTACGACGCGGCCGCTCGGGATGCCCGGCTAGTGGGCTCCGGTGCCGGTCAGGGACCGGACCTCCAGCTCCGCGTACTTGCCGGCGTCGGGCTCCTCCTTGGACAGGACCGTGCCGAGCCAGCCCATGAGGAAGCCGAACGGGATGGAGATGATGCCCGGGTTCTTCAGCGGGAACCAGGCGAAGTCGACGTCCGGGAACATCGCCTTCGGGTCGCCGGAGACGACCGGCGAGAACAGCACCAGCCCGACGGCGACGATCAGACCGCCGTAGATCGACCACAGGGCGCCCTGGGTGGTGAACCGCTTCCAGAACAGGCTGTAGAGGATCGTCGGCAGGTTGGCGGAGGCCGCGACCGCGAAGGCCAGGGCGACCAGGCCGGCGACGTTCAGGTCGCGGGCGAGGGCGCCGAGGAGGATGGAGACGGCGCCGATGCCGATGGTGGCGAGGCGGGCCGCCCTGACCTCCTCCTTCTCGGTGGCCTGGCCCTTCCTGATGACGTTCGCGTAGATGTCGTGGGCGAACGACGAGGACGAGGCCAGCGTCAGACCGGCGACGACTGCGAGAATCGTGGCGAAGGCGACGGCCGAGATGGTGGCGAGCAGGATCGCGCCCCAGGCCGAATCGACGCCGCCGAGATGCAGGGCGAGCAGGGGCGCCGCGGTGTTGCCGGACGGGTTGGAGGCGATGATCTCGTCCTGGGAGATCAGCGCGGCGGCGCCGAAGCCGAGGGCGATGGTCATCAGGTAGAAGCCGCCGATGATGCCGATGGCCCAGTTCACGGACTTACGTGCGGCCTTGGCGTTGGGCACGGTGTAGAAGCGGATCAGGATGTGCGGCAGACCGGCGGTGCCCAGGACCAGGGCGATGCCCAGGGAGATGAAGTCCAGCTTGGAGGTGCCGGTGGCGCCGTACTGCAGGCCGGGCTCCAGGAAGGCGGCGCCCTTGCCGCTGTTCTCGGCGGCCTTGCCCAGCAGGTCCGAGATGTTGAAGTTGAACTTCAGCAGCACCAGGAACGTAATGAGGATCGTGCCACCGATGAGCAGCACGGCCTTGACCATCTGGACCCAGGTGGTGCCCTTCATACCGCCGATGGAGACGTACACGATCATCAGGACGCCGACGAGGCCGACGATCAGGATCTTGCCGGCGTCGGAGGTGATGCCGAGCAGCAGCGAGACCAGGACACCGGCACCGGCCATCTGGGCCAGGAGGTAGAAGATCGACACGACGATCGTCGAGGTGCCGGCCGCGGTGCGCACCGGGCGCTGGCGCATGCGGTAGGCGAGCACGTCGCCCATCGTGTAGCGGCCGGAGTTCCGCAGCGGCTCGGCCACCAGGAGCAGGGCGACCAGCCAGGCGACCAGGAAGCCGATGGAGTACAGGAAGCCGTCGTAACCGAAGAGGGCGATGGCGCCCGCGATGCCGAGGAACGACGCGGCGGACATGTAGTCGCCGGAGACGGCGAGGCCGTTCTGGAAGGCGCTGAAGGACCGGCCGCCCGCGTAGAAGTCGGCGGCGTCCTTGGTCTGGCGGCCCGCCCAGACCGTGATGAACAGGGTCGCCACCACGAAACAGGCGAACAGGGTGATGATCAGCGGCCGGTGCTCGCTGGCCTCGTTCGCGGCAAGGGTCATCGCGGGGCTCATGCGCCGCCCTCCATACGTGTCTTGATGGCCTCGGCCTTGGGGTCGAGCTTGGCGCCGGCGTGGCGCGAGTACCACCAGGCGATGAGGAACGTGGTGACGAACTGGGCGATACCGAGGACGAACGCGACGTTGATGTTGCCGAACAGCTTGGTGCCCATGAAGTCGCCCGCGTAGTTGGAGAGCAGGACGTACAGCAGGTACCAGGCGATGAAGGCGACGGTCAGCGGGAAGGCGAAGGAGCGGTAGGAGCGGCGCAGTTCACCGAACTCCGCGCTCTGCTGCTCCTCGGCGAACTCCTCGGTGGAGGGGAGTTTGTGTTGCTCTTTCGAGGGGGGCGGTGCGTCGGTGGCCACGGAGTCTCCTCGCGTTGCGGGCGCTGTTGCGACGTTGGACGGGGACATTTGGGGGGTTGAGGGCGGATCCGGAGTCGGGGACGGTTCGGGTGCGGACATGGCGGCTCTGTTCTTCGCAGTGACATGGATCACTTGAGCCGGCTGGCGATGTTAGGGCCGCGGCGCGTGATCCGACAGGGGGCTCGATCGTGCTCGCGCCTCCTGTCCAAGGTCACGGCGCCACGCGAGGACCGGTTCAACTCCTGAGCCGTCTTTCCGAAGTCGCCTGGGCCGGATTGCTGGCCAGGAGGTTCGGGGATAGCTTCGCCCCAGCACCACTCGTCATGTACCTGCCCGAGCGCGACACGCGGCTCGGGCGGTTCCGGTTCCGGATGATGTGGAGATCCCATGGCTCATCTGCGGTCCGGACGGCGACTCGCTCTCGCCGTCCCGCTCGTCCTGTCGCTGACCGCCTCGCTCGGCTTCCTGCCGACGGCGGCCTCGGCGGCACCGCCCACCGAGTCCGTCGCACGGGCCGTGGACGGGCCCACACTGGCCTACGTCGTCAACACCAGACCGGACCGCCGCACGGTGGAATCGGTGCGCAGGGCGATCGAGGCGGCCGGGGGGACCATCGTGATCGCGTACGACCGGATAGGCGTGATCGTCGTCCATTCGGCGCACCCCGACTTCGCCCGGGTGATGCGCGAGGTGCGCGGGGTGCAGTCGGCGGGCGTGACGCGTACGACGCCGCTGACCGCCGCCGGGACGACGGACGAGGGACCCGTCCAGGTCCTGACGGAGCAGCAGGCCACGAGGACCGCCAGGGCGTCGGACGCGGCGGGCGACTCCGAGCCGCTGGAGGCCGACCAGTGGAACCTGCGCGCCATCGGCGCCGACAAGGCCGCCGAGATCAACCCGGGCAGCCCCAAGGTGACCGTCGCCGTGATCGACAACGGCGTCGACGACACCCACCCCGACCTCGCGCCGAACTTCTCCGCCGCCCAGTCGGCGAACTGTGTCGGCGGCAAGGCGGACACCGGCGCCGGCGCCTGGCGGCCGTACACCACCGCCGACTCCCACGGCACGCACGTGGCCGGTGAGATCGCGGCTCCCCGCAACGGCATCGGCATCGCGGGCGTCGCCCCCGGTGTGAAGGTGTCCGCCATCAAGGTGAGCGACCCCGTCAACGGCCTCTACTACCCCGAAAGTGTCGTGTGCGCCTTCGTGTTCGCCGCCGACCACGGGGTGGAGATCACGAACAACAGCTACTACGTCGATCCCTGGCTCTACAACTGCGTGGCCGACCCCGACCAGCGGGCGATCGTGGACGCCGTCAACCGGGCCCAGCTTTACGCCCAGCGCAAGGGCACCCTCAATCTGGCGTCGGCCGGCAACTCCAACCACGACCTCGACTCCGACGCGATCGTCGACGGCACCAGCCCCGACGACTCCACGCCGGTCGAGCGCACCGTCGACCCGCACCAGTGCTTCGACGTGCCGACCCAGCTGCCGGGCATCGTCACGGTCAGCGCGACGGGCGTGCAGAACCTCAAGTCGTACTACTCCACGTACGGTTACGGCGTGATCGACATCGCGGCCCCCGGCGGCGACCGGCTCTACCAGATCCCCGACACACCGTCGAAGAACGGCCGCATCCTGGCCACCCTGCCGAACAACCAGTACGGCTACCTCCAGGGCACGTCGATGGCCTCCCCGCACGCCGCGGGCGTCGCCGCGCTGCTGAAGTCCCGTCACCCGAAGGCGACTCCGGCCCAGCTGCAGGCGCTGCTCAAGGGCCAGGCGGACAACCCGGGCTGCCCGGAGTCGTACGACCAGAACGGCGACGGCACACCGGACGCGGTGTGCGTGGGCGGCAAGCGGGTCAACGGCTTCTACGGGTTCGGCATCGTCGACGCCCTGGACGCCGTCGACTGAGGCACGTACTGCATAGTGCGGTCATGACTGCACTCGGTACTGCCTGGTCCGCGGTGGGCGGCGACGCCGCCCTGCTGCCGCGGGTTTCGACCGTGGTGCGGGAGGGTGCGCTCGATGCGCGCCTTCCCGTACGGGAGTTGGCGCGCGCGTGCGTGGGCGCGTGCGCGCTGGCCGCCGCCGAGCTGGGCGCGCGGCGGGCCGGGCGGGCCGAGGTGCCCGAGGTGCGGCTGGACGACGGGGCCGTCGCCACGGCGTTCGTCAGTGAGCGGCATCTGCTGGTCGACGGACGCGCCCCGGTCTGGTTCGCGCCGCTGTCCCGGTTCTGGCGTACGGCGGACGGCTGGGTGCGCACGCACGCGAACTATCCGCATCACCGGGCCGGGCTGCTGGCCGGGCTGGGGGTGACGCAGGAGGATCCGGACGCCGTCGCGGCGGCGCTCGCCGGGCGCTCCTCGCACGAGGTGGAACAGGCCGTGTACGCGGCCGGCGGGCTGGCCGTCGCGCTGCGTACGCCCGAGGAGTGGGCGGCGCACGAACAGGCGGCCGAGGTGGCCCGGCGGCCGCTCGTCGAGCACGAGCGGCTGGACACGGCACGCGCGCGTGCGCTCCCGCGCCTCGACGGCACTCCCCTGCTGCCCGCCGCCGGGGTCCGCGTGCTGGACCTGACGCGGGTCATCGCGGGGCCGGTCGCCACCCGTACGCTCGCGCTGCTCGGTGCGGACGTGCTGCGCCTGGACGCGCCGCGGCTGCCCGAACTGCTCGACCAGCACACCGACACCGGCTTCGGGAAGCGCTCGGCGATGCTGGACCTGGCGGCCGACCGGCGCGCCTTCGAGGAACTGCTCGCGGCGGCGGACGTCGTCGTCACCGGCTACCGGCCGGGCGCCCTGGACCGGTTCGGGCTGTCTGCGCGGGCGCTGGCCGAGCGCCGGCCCGGGCTGGTCGTGGCGCAGCTCTCGGCGTGGGGCGCGTACGGGCCGTGGAGCGGGCGGCGCGGCTTCGACAGCCTGGTACAGGTCGCCACCGGGATCGCGGCGACCGAGGGGTCGGCCGAGCGGCCCGGTGCACTGCCCGCGCAGGCCCTCGACCACGGCACCGGCTATCTGCTGGCGGCGGCCGTCCTGCGGGCGCTGACCGAGCGGACGGAGCAAGGGGGCGGGCATTGCGTACGGTTGGCCCTGGCGCGTACGGCTCACTGGCTGACGACGGGGATCCGGCCGGGCCCGCGGGGGGACGTGGCGTACGAGGCGCCGGACGCCTGGCTCGGCGAGCGGGACAGCGCGCTCGGGCGACTGCGGTACGCCCTGCCGCCGGTGTCGTTCGAGGACGGACCCCGCGACTGGGCACGGCCGCCCGGGGCGTGGGGCGCGGATCCGGCGCGGTGGGACTGAGGCACAGGGCACAGGGCGCGGGGAGCGGGTGCCGGGAACGCGGTGGGACTGAGTGCCCGGGAGGGCCCCGGCCGTACCCAGGGGCGGAATACTCCGCCCCCACTTGTTTTCCGGTGCTTGCCCGACTCTGCGTTGATTTGTGAAGATCTTGAGGTGACGTTGACAAGATCCTCCACCGGCGTGTCCGAGGGGAGCGCGCCCGAACCGCGCCCCGGCATGGCGCGGGCCGTCGCCGTGGTCGCCCTGGTGGCGCTCGCGGCGCTGATCCCGCTGCTCGGCCCGTCGGCCGCGCTGCACGGCACCGGGGAGGCCGCCGCGCCCGGCACCGGCGGTATCGCGCTGCTGCGTACGGTGCTGTTCGCGGCGCTGTGCGTGCCGCTGGGGGAACTGTTCGTGGACCGGCTGGCCCGGTCCGTGCCCGGCGCTCCCGCGGCCCGGCCGCGCAACTGGGCGCCGTATGCGGCGGGCGTCGGCTTCGTCGCCGCGCTGGGGCTCGCCTCGGTCGTCTCCACCGGCAACCTCGTGCCGCACAGCCCCGCCGACCTCGACATCGGCGGCCTGTACGCCACGCGCGACGGCAAGCTCGCGCTCCTTGAGGTCAACGCCTTCGCCGCGGCCGGCCTGTGCGCCCTCTCCCGTCGGCCGGCCTCCCAGATCTGGCCGCTGGCCGCGGTGCTGGTCGCCGAGGCGCTGCGCGCGCACCCCACGACCGAGTACAGCCCGCTGCTCGGCTCGGGTCTGACGCTGGTGCATCTGACCTGCGCGTCGCTGTGGGTGGGCGGACTGCTGTACGCCCTGCGGACCCTGCGCGGGTGGGGCGCGGGCGAGGCGGGCGCGGCGCTGCTGGGGCTGTACGCGCGCGTGGCGGCCGTACTGCTGGCCGCCATCACCGCGACAGGGGTGTGGAGTTCGCTGCGCCGGATGCCGTCGCACACGATCCTCGACCAGCTGACCGGGACGGCGTACGGGCGGGCCCTGCTGGCCAAGGTGCTGCTGGTGGCCGCCGTGGCGGCGCTCGCGCTGTGGGCCCGGATCCGGCTGAGTCGCGCCGCCGACCCGCTGACCGCCTGCTCCCCGGCCCGGGCGGAGGTCGTCGCCCTGGCAGTGGTGGTCGCGCTGTCGGGTCTGCTGACGGCACTGCCGGTGCCGATCCGCTGGTGAACCGTTACACCGTCAGCCGACCCGTGCCCGGGATCAGTTGGTGCCCGGCGCGCTTCGAGGATGCCGGGAGCGTCGCCGAGCTGCGGAAACACGGGGCGCGGGTGGCCGAGACCTACGCCCCCGCCACATCCAGCAGCGACCCCGCCGCATAGGTGACCCCCATGGCGAGCGCGCCGCCCGCCACGTTGCGCAGCATCGCCCGGGCCGGGGCGGCGGCGCCGAGGCGGGCGCTGCTCCAGCCCGTCAGGGTGAGCGCGGCCAGGACCGAGACGACGGTGACCCCGAGCCGCCACTCCGCCGGCGGCAGCACCATGGCCAGCAGCGGCAGCAGCGCCCCGGCCGTGAACGCCAAAAAACTGGCCCACGCCGCGTGCCACGGGTTGGTCAGCCGGTCGGGGTCGATGCCGAGCTCCACGCGCGCGTGCGCCCTCAGCGCGTCACGTTCCGTCAGCTGGATGGCCGCCTCCCCGGCCACGTCCCGGGACAGCCCCCGACGCTCCAGCAGTTGCGTCAGCTCCTCCAGCTCCGCCTCCGGCTGCTCCCGCAACTCCCGCTTCTCCTGGGCGAGCGCGGCCTTCTCCGAGTCGAGCTGTGTGGAGACCGAGACGTACTCCCCCGCCGCCATCGACATCGACCCGGCGAGCAGCCCGGCCAGCCCGGCCGTGAGAAGGGCCTCGCGGTCGTCCGTCGCACCCGCCACGCCGACGACGAGGCCCGCGGTCGACACGATGCCGTCGTTCGCCCCGAGGACGGCCGCCCGCAGCCAGTTCAGCCGCTCCCCCAGCGCGCCGCCGTGCGCCTCGCCATGCGTTGGTTCGGTCATATGCGGAGGATCGCACCGAGCGGGGCATCGCGGACGTACCGACGCTCCACGGCGGGCCGCGGGCTCACCGGCGTACGGCAACGTCCGGCGCCCGCCGCGCGGTTGACGATCCCGCGTTCGCCGGGCTCGAACAGGCGGGCGGGGCAAGGCACCTGACGGCGAGGACTGTCAGTGGCGGCCCGTATCCTCAGTGACCATGCTCGAAGACCGCACGACCGCAGCGCCCTCCCCCACAGCGTGGCCGGCCGCGTATCCCCAGGGATACGCGGTCGTTGACGTGGAGACCACAGGGCTGGCCCGGGACGACCGGATAATCTCCGCGGCCGTCTACCGGCTGGACGCGCGCGGCGAGGTCGAGGACCACTGGTACACGCTGGTCAACCCGGAGCGCGACCCGGGCCCGGTCTGGATCCACGGTCTGACGAGTGACGTACTGGAGTCGGCGCCCCTCTTCCAGGACATCGCCGAGGAGTTCTCGAACCGGCTCGACGGCCGGGTGCTCGTCGCGCACAACGCCGTCTTCGACTGGCAGATGATCGCGCGGGAGTACGCGCGCGCGGAGCGCGAGGCCCCGGTGCGGCAGCGGCTGTGCACCATCGCGCTGTCCAAGGAGCTGGCGCTGCCGCTGCCCAACCACAAGCTGGAGTCGCTCGCGGCCCACTTCGGCGTCGTCCAGCAGCGGGCGCACCACGCACTGGACGACGCACGCGTGCTGGCGGAGGCGTTCCGGCCGAGCCTGCGGGCCGCGGCGGCGGACAGCGTGCGGCTGCCGCTGCAGGAGTGCCGGCCGCTGACCGAGTGGCGGGACACCGCCGCGCCCCGGGTCGGACAGCAGGCAGGGGGCTACGGCGGCTACAGCGGCGGCTATCGGCCGACCAGTTGGCGCCCGTCCCGCAAAAGGCCCGCGTGCCCCCATCCCAACCCAGGACGGTACGAAGACGGCAAGAGGCTCAAACAGGGCATGCGGGTGGCTTTCTCCGGGGACACGTCGATCGAGCGCGACCTGCTGGAGGACCGAGCGATCGAGGCCGGGCTGCATGTGGCGACGAGCCTGTCCCGGCTGACCAGCCTGCTCGTCACGAACGACCCGGACTCGGGCACCTCGAAGGTGGTCAAGGCCCGGCAGTACGGGACGCCGGTGGTGGACGAGGCGGCGTTCGGACAGCTCCTGCGGGACGTGGAACCCGCATCGGAGCATTGACCGTACGGACGGGTGATTGCCGGGCGACTCGCCCGGGGCCGTCCCGCCCCGCACCGCGGTGACCGCTCACCCTGTGGCGCATGGCGACATGTGAAGTCTGCGGAAACGACTACGGCATGACCTTCGAGGTGCACGCGCAGGGCGCGGTGCACGTCTTCGACTGCTTCTCCTGTGCGATCCACCGCATGGCACCCATCTGCGAGCACTGCCGTGTACAGATCATCGGGCAGGGCGTCGAGGTCGACGGTCAATGGTTCTGCGGCGCCCACTGCGCTCGCGCGGAGGGAAAGGCGGGAATCGTCGACAAGGTGTGAGCAGGTACCCGGCTGAGAGCACCCCACGACCGAGTTGTACGGTCGTGGGGTGTACCGCTTCCTGTTGTCCCGGCAGTGGGTGATCCTCACGCTGGTCGCCCTGATCCTCATCCCCACGATGATCCGGCTGGGCCTCTGGCAGATGCACCGCTACGAGGAGCGCAGCGCGCGCAACCAGCTGGTCGCCGACGCGCTGGAGGCGAAGCCGGTACCGGTGGAGAAGCTGACGTCCCCGGGCCACACGGTCACCACCGAGGAGCGGTACCGCAAGGTGACCGCGCAGGGCCGCTTCGACTCCGACCGGGAAGTCGTGGTCAGGCGGCGCGTCAACGCCGACGAGGAAGTCGGCTTCCACGTGCTCACGCCCCTCGTGCTGACGGACGGCGAGGTGCTGCTGGTCAACCGCGGCTGGATCCCCGCCGACGGTCCCAGCCAGACGGCCTTCCCCAAGGTCCCGGCCGCGCCGGGCGGCACCGTCACGGTCACCGGGCGGCTGATGCCGGACGAGACGACCGAGGCGAGCGGCATCAAGAACCTCAAGGGGCTGCCCGACCGGCAGGTCATGCTGATCAACAGTGAGCAGGAGGCCGGGCGGCTGGACGCGCGGGTGCTCGGCGGGTACGTCGTGCTGACGGCGCCCGAGCCGAAGGGGGGCGCGCCGGAGCTGATCGGGAAGCCCGGCAACGAGAACGCTCCGCTGAATTACGCGTATGCCCTGCAGTGGTGGTTGTTCGCGGCCGGGGTGCCCATCGGGTGGGTGATTCTGGCTCGTCGGGAGGCTCGGGAGCGGGGTGCTGCCGCGGCGGTGCCGGAGGAGTCGACGCCGGCTGCGGTGTAGCGGTTTCGCCGTAGGGGTTTCCGCTCCGGGCGGCTGCAGGTGGTTCGTGGCTGGTCGCGCAGTTCCCCGCGCCCCTTAAAAGCGTGCAGCGGGCCCACCTCAAGGGGCGCGGGGAACTGCGCGAGCGGCCACAGACGACCCGCAGCCGCCCACCGGGCCGGCATCAGCAGCAGCGGCCCTCCGGCCTGCCCTCCCGGTGCCGCAGGCTCAGTACGGCCATCAGCTCACCCACGTACCAACGCACCCATCGCACCGCCCTCATGACCCGACCCCCGCCATCGGCCGGGACTCGACGTACGGCGCCTCGGTCGTCGGCAGTGGCTGCGGGGCGCGGACCGCGCGGACGCAGACCACCGCGCAGTTGACCAGGACCGTGAGGACCAGGAGCAGGAAGATCGCCATGAGTACACCGTCGACGGTGTTGTTGAGGACGATGGTGTGCATGTCGTCCATGTCCGTGGCGCCCGGCAGGAGCCGGCCGTCCTCGATGGCCTGCGCGTACTTGTCACGCAGGGCGAAGAAGCCGATCGCCGGGTTGTCCGAGAAGATCTTCTGCCAGCCGGCGGTGAACGTGACGGCCACGTCCCAGGCGAGCGGGATGCCGGTGACCCAGGCCCAGCGCAGCTTGCCGGACTTGATCAGGACGGTGGTGGTGACGGCCAGGGCGACGGCGGCAAGGAGCTGGTTGGCGATGCCGAACAGGGGGAACAGCTGCTTGATGCCGCCGAGCGGGTCGGTGACCCCGGCGTAGAGGAAGTAGCCCCACGCGCCGACGACCAGGGCGCTGGTGATCCAGATGCCGGGCTTCCAGGTGACCCGGCCGATCGGCTTCCAGACGTTGCCGAGCATGTCCTGGAGCATGAAGCGGCCCACGCGGGTGCCGGCGTCCACCGTGGTCAGGATGAACAGTGCCTCGAACATGATCGCGAAGTGGTACCAGAAGGCCTTCATCCCGGCACCGCCGAACACCCCGGAGAAGATCTCCGACATGCCCACGGCGAGGGTGGGCGCGCCGCCGGAGCGGCCGACGAGGGTCTCCTCCTCGACCGCCTTGGCGGCAGCCGTCAGCTGGTCCGGGGTGATGGTGAAGCCGAGGTTCTTCACCGCCTCGGCGGCGCTGTCCACGGTCGGGCCGAGCAGGGCGGCCGGGGAGTTCATGGCGTAGAACAGGCCGGGTTCGAGCACACAGGCGGCGATCAGCGCCATGACGGCGACGAAGGACTCCGTGAGCATGGAGCCGTAGCCGATCAACCGGACCTGCGACTCCTTCTGGATCAGCTTCGGGGTCGTACCCGAGGAGACCAGGGCGTGGAAGCCGGACAGGGCGCCACAGGCGATGGTGATGAAGAGGAAGGGGAACAACGACCCGGCGAAGACCGGTCCCGCGCCGGTCGAGGCGAAGTCCGTCACCGACTCGGTCCTCAGGTGCGGGGCGGCGATCACCACGCCGACCGCCATCAGGGCGATGGTGCCGACCTTCATGAAGGTCGACAGGTAGTCCCGGGGTGCCAGCAGCATCCACACCGGCAGCACGGAGGCGACGAAGCCGTAGCCGACCAGGCAGAAGACCAGGGTCTCGGGGCTCCAGACGAAGTACTCGGCTAGCGCGGAGTCCTGGATCCAGCCGCCGCCGAGGATGGCGAGCAGCAGCAGGGCCACGCCGATGAAGCTGGTCTCCACGACCCGGCCGGGCCGCAGATAGCGCAGGTAGAAGCCCATGAAGAGGGCGATCGGGATGGTCATGGAGACCGAGAAGGTGCCCCATGCCGACTCCGCGAGGGCGTTGACGACGACCATCGCAAGCACCGCGAGCAGGATGATCATGATGGCGAAGACGCCGATGAGCGCGGCGGCGCCGCCGACCCGGCCGATCTCGTCCCGGGCCATCTGCCCCAGGCTCTTGCCGTCCCGGCGCATGGACAGGAACAGCACGATCATGTCCTGCACCGCGCCCGCGAAGATCACGCCGGCGATGATCCAGATCGTGCCCGGCAGATAGCCCATCTGCGCGGCCAGGACCGGGCCGACCAGCGGGCCGGCGCCGGCGATCGCCGCGAAGTGGTGGCCGAACAGCACCCGCTTGTCGGTGGGGTGGAAGTCGACACCGTCCTCCAGTCGTTCGGCGGGGGTGGCTCGGGTGTCGTCGACCTGAAGGACCCGGCGGGCGATGAAGCGCGCGTAGAACCGGTAGGCGATCGCGTACGAGCCGAGGGCCGCCACGACCAGCCAGACGGCCGAGATCTCCTCACCCCGGGACAGGGCGAGCACGGCCCAGCCGAGGGCACCGGCGAGGGCCACGGCGCTCCAGATCGCGACGGACTTCGGTGACATCGGTGACTTTTCCGGCGCCGAACGACCGGGTTCGGGCATGGCTGATACGGGCATGGCGGCTCCTGACCTGAACAGGCGTGAAGAGGATCTACGGCTCGGCGCTATAGATGTCGATCCCGGTCCGTCAGCGCGTACGCCGCGAGCAGGCAGAGGCCGCACCCCGGCACCCAGACGAGCTGGTACCAGTAGAAGAACGGCGTCCCGGCCAGCCGCGGCTCGGCACCGGCGTACCAGGGGACCCACAGCAGACCCGCGGCGGGCGCGAGGAGCAGTACGGCGATCGCGACGCGCCGTAGCCGGTGATGACCGGTCCGTGCCATGACCTGCGCTCCTCTCCCGCTCGCTGGTGGGTCTGTGCAAGAGTTGCCCACCCCCCGGAACCGGTTGACAGCGAGATTCCGGGAAAATTTCCGCCGGTTTCCTGTCCTCCGTTCCGGCGGTTCGCGCAACTCATGCGCAGGGGCACAGGCACACCAAGGACGGTGACCCATGGCCGACGGCGCCATGACCGCGACGTTTCTCGCCGTGATCGGCGGAGCGTCGCTGCTCGCCGTCACCGCGCGGCGTCTGCGTCCGAGCGATCGCCTGCCGTCCCTGGAGGGCTGGGCACTGGCCGACCGCACCCTCGGCCCGGTGTGGACGTGGCTGCTGCTGGGCGGCACGATCTTCACCGCGTACACCTTCGCCGCCATACCGGGCCTGGCGTACGGCAACGGCGCGCCCGCCTTCTTCGCGGTGCCGTACACGGTGATCGTCTGCCCGCTGGCCTTCGTGCTGCTGAGCCGGCTGTGGAGCGTGGCCCGCCGGCACGGCTATGTCACCGCCGCCGACTTCGTGCGCGGCCGCTACGGCTCGCCGCCGCTGGCGCTGGTGGTCGCCCTGACCGGGATCCTCGCGACGATGCCGTATCTCGCGCTGCAACTGCTCGGGATCCGGGCGGTGCTCGCGGCCGGGGGTCTGTATCCGCGGGGCGCGGCCGGTGATCTGGTGATGGTCGCGCTGTTCGCGGGGCTGGCCGTGGCCACCTACCGGCACGGGCTGCGCGCCCCCACCGTCATCTCCGCGCTGAAGGCCGTGGCCGTCTTCGTGTCGCTGACCGCCGTGACCTGGCTGGTCCTCGAACGACTCGGCGGCCCGGGTCCCGTCTTCGACGGCGCTGCCGAACGCCTCGGCGGCCCGGCGCTGCTCCTCACCCCGGAGCAGCAGCCCGCCTACGCCACCCTCGCCCTCGGCTCCGCGCTCGCCCTGCTGATGTACCCGCATGTGCTGACCGCCGGTTTCGCCGCCGACAGTCCCCGCACGCTGCGCAAGGTGTCCGTGGCGCTGCCCGCATGGACCGCGCTGCTCGCCCTGTTCGGGTTCCTCGGCATCGCGGCCCTGGCGACCGGCGTCCGTGCTCCGGAGGGCGGTGCCGAGGCCGCCGTACCGATGCTCGTGGACCGGCTGATGCCGGCGCCGCTGGCCGGGCTGGTGTTCGGCGCGATCACCGTGGGGGCGCTGGTGCCGGCGGCGGTGATGTCGATCGCGGCGGCCACGAGCTTCGTACGCAACGTGTATGTCGAGTACGTGCATCCGACGGCCACGCCGAAGCGGCAGGTGCGCATCGCCAAGGCGGTGTCGCTGACCGCGAAGGTGGGCGCGGTGGCCTTCGTGTTCGGACTGCGCGACCAGGACGCCATCAACCTCCAACTGCTCGGCGGGGTGTGGATCCTGCAGATCTTCCCGGCCGTCGCGATCGGGCTGTTCACCGCGCGGCTGCATCCGCGGGCGCTGCTCGCCGGGTGGGGCGTGGGCATGGTGGCGGGCACCTGCATGGTCGTACGGGAGGGCTTCTCGTCGATCGTGCCGCTCGGCCCGGGGCCGGAGATCTACGCCGGGCTCGCCGCGCTGCTGCTCAATCTGACCGTCGCCGTGGCGGGGACCGCGGTGCTGAGCCGCCTGGGCGTCCCGCGCGGCGCCGATCTGACCGACCTGCCGTCGCGCCTGAGCGTCGGGCGGCGCCCCGAGACGGGAGCGAACAACCCGTGAGACAGCATCTGAGACCGCAGGCACCGGCGCTCGCCCTCACCCCGGCGGTGAGCGACCCGGCGGACCTGGAGCGCGAGGCCGGTCTTGCCCGCCTGTTCGAGCTGCACTACTCCTCGATGCTGCGCCTGGCGGTCCTGCTCGGCGCCGACGATCCGGAGAACGTGGTCGCGGAGGCCTACTACCAGATCTACCGCAAGTGGCGCCGGCTGCGGGACGCCGAGGCGGCGGAGGCGTATCTGCGCTCCACCGTGTGCAATCTGACGCGGATGCGGATACGGCACCTCCAAGTGGCCCGCAAGCATGTCGAGAAGCCGACACCGGACGAGGTCGTCGCCTCCGCCGAGAGCACCGCACTGCTGCGCGACGACCAGCGCGTCCTGATCGACGCGCTCCAGCAGCTGCCCGCCCGGCAGCGTGAGGCGCTGGTGCTGCGGCACTGGCTCGGGCTGAAGGAGAGCGAGATCGCCGCGGCGATGGGGATCTCCTGCGGCTCCGTCAAGACGCACACGGCACGCGGCCTCGCCGCACTGACCCAGGCGATGGAGGCCCGGCGATGACGCATCGAGACACGACTCCGTCGCCCGGCACCTCCGCGGACCGCACCGAGCGGGAGCTGCGCGAGGCGCTCGCGGCGCTGGCCGGCGGAGTGCCGGACGCCACGCCCGACGCCTATCGCACCGCGCGCGGCGAGTGGCTGCGCCGGGAACGCCGGCGCAGGCTCGTCCTCGCCGTCCTGGTCACGGTCGTGTTCGCGCTGGCCACCCTGATCGGTCTGTGGGTCCTCAACCGCGCCCCCGCGGAGCCCGGCGTCATCTTCTCCGGCGCCGGGTCCCCGGCGGCCGCGTCACTCCCCCGGCCCCACCCCTGATTGGCCCACCCGCCCCCGGGGAACCCGCAATTGCGTGCACCCGCGCATCGAGGACTACGCCCTGATCAGTGACGAGCAGACGGCCGCCCTGATCGGCAAGGACGGCTCCGTCGACTGGCTGTGTCTGCCCCGGTTCGACTCGGCCGCCTGCTTCGCCAGACTCCTCGGCGACAAGGACAACGGCCACTGGCGCATCGCCCCCAAGCACGCCGAGGGCCCCTGCACCCGCCGCGCCTACCGGCAGGACACCCTGGTCCTTGACACGGAGTGGGAGACCGAGGACGGCGCGATCCGGGTCACCGATCTGATGCCCCAACGCGACCGTGCCCCCGACCTCGTGCGCATCGTGGAGGGGCTGAGCGGCCGCGTCACCGTGCGCAGCACCCTGCGGCTGCGCTTCGACTACGGCTCGATCGTGCCCTGGGTGCGCAAGTCCCACGGTCAGCGGGTGGCCGTCGCCGGTCCTGACTCGGTGTGGCTGCGCAGCACCCCCGCGGTGCCCACCTGGGGCGAGGACTTCGGCACACACTCGGAGTTCACCGTCGAGGAGGGCGAGCAGGTCGCGTTCGTCCTGACCTGGCACCCCTCGCACGAACCCCGCCCAGCGCTGATCGACCCGTTCAAGGCGCTGCACAACAGCGTCCGGGACTGGCGCAAGTGGGTGGGGCACTGCCGCTTCGACGGCCCGTACCGGGACACCGTCGTCCGCTCCCTGATCACTCTGAAGGCCCTCACCTACCGGCCGACCGGCGGCATCGTCGCCGCCCCCACCACCTCGCTCCCCGAGGAGCTGGGCGGAGTCCGCAACTGGGACTACCGCTACTGCTGGCTGCGCGACTCCACCCTCACCCTCAACGTGGGCCTGTCCGCGGGCTACCGGATGGAGGCCGAGGCGTGGCGCGACTGGCTGCTGCGCGCGGTCGCGGGCGATCCGGCCGACCTCCAGATCATGTACGGCCTCGCGGGCGAGCGCCGGCTGCCCGAGTTCGAGGTGCCGTGGCTGTCCGGCTTCGCCGGCTCCGTCCCCGTCCGCATCGGCAACCAGGCCGTGGAACAGCTCCAGTTGGACGTGTACGGCGAGGTCATGGACACGCTGGCGCTGGCACGGGAGGCGGGACTGCCGACCAAGCCGCACATGTGGGCCATCCAGGCCGCCCTGGTGGAGTGGCTGCGCGCGGAGTGGCGCCGGCCCGACGAGGGGCTGTGGGAGGTGCGCGGCGGGCGGCGGCACTTCGTGCACTCGAAGGTGATGGTGTGGGTGGCCGCGGACCGCGCGGTACGCACCCTGGAGCGGAACCCGCAGCTGGAGGGCGACCTGCACGGCTGGCGGGAGTTCCGCGACGAGGTGCACCGCGAGGTGGTCGAGAAGGGCTACGACGCCGAGCGGAACACCTTCACGCAGTCCTACGGCTCCCGGGAACTGGACGCCGCGCTGCTGCTGATCCCGCGCGTCGGCTTCCTGCCGCCCGACGACCCGCGCGTCGTCGGCACCATCGACGCGATCCGCGCAGAGCTCAGCCACCAGGGCTTCCTGCGCCGTTACAGCACCGACGGGACGACGGTGGACGGACTGCCGGGCAGCGAGGGCACGTTCCTGGCCTGCTCGTTCTGGCTGGCCGAGGCCCTGCACATGACGGGCCGTGAGCAGGAGGCACGGGAGCTGTTCGACCGGCTGGTGGGGCTCACCAACGACGTGGGGCTGCTGGCCGAGGAGTACGACCCGGTCTCCGGCCGCCATCTCGGCAACTTCCCCCAGGCGTTCAGCCATATCGGCCTGGTGAACACCGCCCTCGCCCTGTACGGGGGCGAAGGGGCAGGATAGGGGCCATGGATCTTGGACTGAAGGACCGGGTGTACGTCGTCACGGGGGCCACCCGTGGACTGGGCAACGCGGCGGCGCGGGAGCTGGTCGCCGACGGGGCGAAGGTCGTGGTGACCGGCCGGGACGAGAAGCGGGTCGCCGACGCGGCGGCCGAACTGGGGCCGAACGCGGTCGGGGTGGCCGTCGACAACGCCGAGCCGGACGCTCCGGCCCGGCTCGTCGCCGCCGCGCGGGACGCCTTCGGTGGGTTCGACGGCATCCTGGTGAGCGTGGGCGGGCCGCCGGCCGGGTTCGTCGCGGACACCACGGACGAGCAGTGGCAGTCGGCGTTCGAGTCGGTGTTCCTCGGCGCGGTCCGGCTCGCCCGGGCGGCGGCGGCGGAGCTCGACGAGGGCGGGGTCATCGGGTTCGTGCTGTCGGGGTCGGTGCACGAGCCGATTCCGGGGCTGACCATTTCGAACGGGCTGCGGCCGGGGCTCGCCGGGTTCGCCAAGTCGCTCTCGGACGAGCTGGGGCCGCGCGGGATCCGGGTGGTCGGGTTGCTGCCGGGCCGGATCGACACGGATCGGGTGCGCGACCTGGACGGGATGTCGGCGGACCCGGAGGCCACGCGGGCGGCGAGCGAGGCGCGGATTCCGCTGCGGCGCTACGGCAACCCGGAGGAGTTCGGGCGGTCGGCGGCGTTCCTGCTGTCGCCGGCCGCGTCCTATCTGACCGGGATCATGCTTCCGGTGGACGGCGGCATGCGGCACGGGTTCTGAGGGGCCGGCCCGTCAACTGACCCTTTCGGCACCGTGCTTGACGCCCTTGAGACGGACCTCCGCCGGCAGTGACGCCAGGCCCGCCGAGGTGCGGGCATGGGCCAGGGCCTGGGTGGTGAGGTCGTTCAACGCCGTCCCCGGGTTGACGTGCGGTGCCAGCAGGAGCCGTACCCGGCTCTCCGGAGTGCTGCGCCGGCCGGTCAGGTGTACGTGGGCGCGCTGGACGCCCTCCAGGCCGGCCGCCTCGCTCTCCAGCACGCTCTCCAGGGCCCGGCCACGCAGCAGTGCGCCCTCGCCGTCCCCGGTGTCCACCAGGACCTCCGTGAGGCGGCGTCGGCGCAGGTTCGCGGTCAGCCACCACAGGGCGAGCACGACCAGGACGACCAGGACGGCGATGACCGTCGGCCACCACCAGCCGTCGTCGCGCCAGCGTGTCCGCTCGGCGTCGCTGAGCAGCACGTCATGGCGGTCGTCGTGGATCCACCAGGAGGGAGCCGGGGCGCCGAGGCCGATGGCGAGCACCGAGCCGCCGATGACGAGCAGCACCAGCCCGAGGAACCCGATCAGCACCCGGTTGACGACCCTGAGCACGGTCCTCACCCCTTCCGTCCGAGCCGGCGTACATGCACCGACAGGGCCGGCGGGCGGGACAGCCCCAGGCCCCTGATCGCGTCGGCGAGCGTGGCGTCCAGGTCGGCGCGTACGTCGTCCAGGTCGCGGAAGTGCGAGACCGCGCGGACGTCGGCCTTGGCCCGGCCCATCCGCACCTTTACCGACTGGACGCCGGAGATCTCCATGGCCCGGTCGCGCAGGACGTGGGCGGCCAGGTCGCGGTGGAGTCCGGCGCGTACGTCGGTGTGGGTGCGCCGCATCGGCAGCACCTGACGCAGACCGGGTGTGGCGGCCAGGACGAGCAGCCACAGGCCGAGGACGGCGGCGACACCCGCGCCGACCAGCACCCAGACGTCGTCGAGGGGGCGCTCGGCGAGCTGGCGGGCCAGTTCCCGGCGCCAGGCCATCGGGGGCCGCTCGGCGCGGACCGAGGCGATGTCGTACAGGAAGACGCCCGCGAGGAACATCAGCACGAGCGCCGTGATCGCGGCCGGGATCCGGCGGGCCGACCAGAAGCGGCCCTCGCGGCCGCCCTCGCCGTCGAGCACGGGCGGGGGCTCGTAGTCCGCCGCCGACGCCGACTGGTCGAGTGGCTCGGGGCCGGTCTCCTTCTCCAGGACCGGGAGTGGTTGTGTGCCGCCCTCGGACCCCTGGGACTCGCTCATCGCGTCCTCCCCTGTGCCGCGCCCTGTCCGGGCGCCGGGTGCAGCCGCTCCACATGTACGGCGACCTCCGGCACCTCCATGCCCACCAACGCGCCTACCCGCTCCACGACCCGCCGACGCACCGCCGCGCACCGGGAGCCGATGTCGGTGGGGTATTCGAGTTCGACGTGGACGCGGACCCGGGCGGCGTCGACCGTGGTCCCCTCCGCGGCCTGGGGGCGGATGACGACATGGGCGTAGGCCCGGGCGGCGTCCTTGGGCAGCCGGCCCACGGCCTCGCGTGCCGCCTGGGAGGCGATCTTCGTGACCACCCGGTCGGCGATCCGCGTCGCCCCGCGCTCACCGGCCGGGACGACGGGCGCCGGGCTGCCGGTCTCCGTGCCCTCGCCGCTCACCGCCGTCACCGCCGGTCGCGGCGGCCGTCACGCTGGCGGAAGAAGTCGCCGAGCTCGTAGTCCCCCTCCAGGAACCGGCCGACACCGAACCCGACGGCACCCAGCGCCGCCACCAGCAGGAAGGCGCCGAACCCACCGAAGTATCCGGCGAAGCCCAGTGCCATGCCGGCGATCATGCCGACCACGGCCATGCTCATGGTGCCCTCCGATCGGTTGCCGCCGGCGCCTCGTGTCGTCCCTGGTCACTGGATCCGGGGCTGTGCCGGCTCTTCTTCCTCTTCCTCGGGAAGCTTCACATCACTCACCGCGATGTTGACCTCGACGACCTCCAGGCCCGTCATCCGCTCGACGGCGCCGATGACGTTCTCCCGGACGGCGCGTGCCACGTCGGCGATCGAGACGCCGTAGTCGACGACGATCTCCAGGTCGAGCGCGGTCTGCACCTCGCCGACCTCGGCGCTGACGCCACGGGTCACGGATTTCGACGTGCCGGGCACGCGTTCCCGTACGGCGCCGAAGGTGCGGCTGATGCCGCTGCCCATGGCGTGCACGCCGACCACGTCGCGGGCCGCCATTCCGGCGATCTTCTCCACGACGCCGTCGGCGATGGTGGTCCGTCCACGGCCGGCCGGGTCACCGCCGCCGCGCTTGGTGGTCCTGCGCGACGAGGCCACTGTCTCCTCAGGGTTCTGCGTCCGGTTCTGCTCCGTCTCGGTCATCGCCGTCCGTCCCTTCGGTTTGTCGTTCCTTCGACCACCGTAAGTGCGGTTGCCGCACGGCGCTCCAGGGATGGGGCAGGCTGGAGGAATGACGACGGCGGACCGGTGGACGCAGGCAGTGAGATACCAGGTCGGGCTCGGCAGGCTGCTGCCGCTGGGCGGCGCGCGCGACGGCGCCTGGATCTTCGAGCAGGCGGCCGAGGCGGTGCTGCGGCGCGCGGCCGGGGATATGCGCGGGGTCCGGCTGGAGGCGCTGCGGATCGCGCTCAGTGATCCGGAGGACGTCCACGACGCCGCA
This sequence comes from Streptomyces coerulescens, assembly GCF_042657965.1. Classification (NCBI taxonomy): domain Bacteria; kingdom Bacillati; phylum Actinomycetota; class Actinomycetes; order Kitasatosporales; family Streptomycetaceae; genus Streptomyces; species Streptomyces coerulescens. The sequence continues at coordinate 475,563 of NZ_JBHSKM010000007.1, read as the reverse complement.
GTACCGGCGCCGCCGAGCGCGCTGCCCCCGGGGCCGCTGCGGGTGACGGCCGATCTCGCGGCGACGGCGGCCGAGCCGCTGCCGACGACGGCGGACCGGCTGCGCGCGCTGCTGACCGCGGCCGCGACGGAACGCCTCGGGTTGAAGGTGAGCGAGGTGGATCTACGGGTGACGGCCCTGCTCGACGAGGACGCCGAGCCTGACTCCGTACGGCCGCCGGAGCCCGCGCGGGCCGCCGAGCCCGCGAACCCCGACGAGGAACGTGTCGCCGCCGCGGCCCTGGCGGTCCCGGGGGTGGGCCGGCTGACGGCCTCCCTGGGTGGGTTGGGGCAGGCGGTGCACATCGAGAAGCGGCAGGGCACGGCCGCCCTGCCGGCCCGGCATGTGCGCGTGGAGATCGCGGTGAGCGGGGACCACCGGGCCCTGGATGTGGCCCGGGAGGTCCGCAAGAGGGTGCGCGAGGCACTGGCGGATCATCCGACGGTGGCCGTGCTGGTGACAGCCGTCGGCTGACCGCCGCGAGTCACTCGCCGAGGCCGGCCAGATCCCGCAGCCGGCGTGCCTGCGCGGCGCGCTCGGCGCCCCGCTGCTCGTCGTACGTGCGGTCCACGGCGCCACGAATCAGCGCCTTGGTCTCGATGACCGCGTCACGCGGCGCGGCGACGATCGCCCCCGCCAGATCCCGTACGGCGTCGTCGAGCTGGTCGGCGGGCACCGCGAGGTTGGCGAGGCCGCTGCTCACGGCCTCCTCGGCCGGCACGGAGCGTCCCGTCACGCAGATCTCCAGCGCGCGGCCGTAGCCGACCAGACCGACGAGCGGATGCGTGCCCGTCAGGTCCGGCACCAGGCCGAGGCTGGTCTCGCGCATGGCGAACTGCACGTCGTCGGCGACGACGCGCACGTCACAGGCGAGCGCGAGCTGGAAACCCGCACCGATGGCATGGCCCTGCACGGCGGCGATGGACACGATGTCGTTACGCCGCCACCAGGTGAAGCCGTCCTGGAACTCGGCGATGGCAGCGTCGAGTTCACCGTCGCTGCTGCGCGCGAGTTCCACGAAGGACGGCTCGCCCTCGATCCCCTCGGGGGTGAACATCTGCCGGTCGAGTCCGGCGGAGAAGGACTTGCCCTCGCCGCGCAGCACCACGACCCGCACGTTGCCCGGCAGGACCTGCCCGGCCTCGGCGAGCGTCCGCCACATGGCGGGGCTCTGCGCATTGCGCTTGGCCGGGTTCGTCAGGGTCACCGTGGCGATCGCGCCGTCGACGGTGAGCCGTACGCCGTTCTTGTCGAGCAGGGGAGCGAGTTCCTGGTCGGGCGAAGCCATGCGGTGCCTCCGATGCGTGCGGTCATTCGGGGATGCCGGAGAGGCACCCACTAAGTGACTGCACAGTAACCACCCGGCCAGTCAGCTGACCGACCGGGTGGCCACCATCGAAGCCGATGGGCCGCCCGGGCTCAGGACGATGCGGCCTTCTTGCCCCGCGTCGCCCCGCCACGCCCACGGAGCGTGACGCCCGATTCGCTGAGCATCCGGTGAACGAAGCCATACGAGCGACCGGTTTCCTCGGCCAGCGCCCGAATGCTCGCACCGGAGTCGTACTTCTTCTTCAGGTCTGCCGCGAGCTTGTCGCGCGCGGCGCCGGTTACCCGGCTGCCCTTCTTCAGAGTCTCGGCCACCCGTGCCTCCTCATGGGAAGTGCGCTCTGGTCTCCTCATGATCACCCCTCCGGGCCTTCATGGCCACCCATTCGGCAAGGTCCGTGAGACATGGTTTTGACGACAGGAGCACATCCCCACATGCGGAATTCCGAATTCCACGAGGTCCTGTCCGTACGGCCGAACGGGTTCTTTTACGAACCCCCAGGTCAGGGCTGCACGACGGCCGAGCCCTTGTCGATAAAGGACTCGGCCGCAAATTCGATGTAGCACACACCTCGGTACGAGGAGATCTCACACAGATGATGGATCACCGATGGGCCGAATGATCCATAGCCTGTTGATCACGCATTCGATCAAGCGAGGGCGACGAGATCCGCGTAATCGGCGCCCCACAGGTCCTCGACGCCGTCCGGCAGCAGAATGATCCGCTCCGGCTGGAGCGCCTCGACGGCGCCCTCGTCGTGGGTGACGAGGACGACGGCGCCCTTGTAGGTGCGCAGCGCGCCGAGGATCTCCTCGCGGCTGGCCGGGTCGAGGTTGTTGGTGGGCTCGTCGAGGAGCAGCACGTTCGCCGACGACACCACGAGGGTGGCGAGGGCGAGACGGGTCTTCTCACCGCCGGAGAGGACACCGGCCGGCTTGTCGACGTCGTCGCCTGAGAACAGGAACGAACCGAGCACCTTGCGGACCTCGACGAGGTCCAGGTCGGGGGCGGACGAGCGCATGTTCTCCAGGACCGAGCGCTCCGGGTCGAGGGTCTCGTGCTCCTGGGCGTAGTAGCCGATCTTGAGGCCATGACCGGGGATGACCGCGCCCGTGTCCGGCTGCTCCACGCCCGCGAGGAGCCGGAGCAGGGTGGTCTTGCCGGCACCGTTGAGCCCGAGGATGACGACCCTCGAACCCTTGTCGATGGCCAGGTCGACGTCGGTGAAGATCTCCAGGGAGCCGTACGACTTCGACAGGCCCTCGGCGGTCAGCGGCGTCTTGCCGCAGGGCGCGGGCTCGGGGAAGCGGAGCTTGGCGACCTTGTCGGACTGACGGACCTCTTCGAGGCCGGACAGCAGCCGCTCGGCACGGCGGGCCATGTTCTGCGCGGCGACCGTCTTGGTGGCCTTGGCGCGCATCTTGTCGGCCTGGGCGTTGAGCGCGGCGGCCTTCTTCTCGGCGTTCTGCCGCTCGCGCTTGCGACGCTTCTCGTCGGCCTCGCGCTGCTGCTGGTAGAGCTTCCAGCCCATGTTGTAGACGTCGATCTGGGCGCGGTTGGCGTCCAGGTAGAACACCTTGTTCACGACCGTCTCGACCAGGTCGACGTCGTGGGAGATCACGATGAAGCCGCCGCGGTAGGTCTTGAGGTAGTCGCGCAGCCAGACGATCGAGTCAGCGTCCAGGTGGTTGGTCGGCTCGTCGAGCAGCAGGGTGTCCGCGTCGGAGAACAGGATCCGGGCGAGCTCGATACGGCGGCGCTGACCGCCGGAGAGGGTGTGCAGCGGCTGGCCGAGCACCCGGTCGGGCAGGTTGAGCGCGGCGGCGATGGTGGCGGCCTCGGCCTCGGCGGCGTACCCGCCCTTGGTGAGGAACTCCGTCTCCTGGCGCTCGTACTGCCTGAGGGCCTTCTCGCGGGTGGCGCCCTGGCCGTTGGCGATGCGCTGTTCGTTCTCGCGCATCTTGCGGATCAGGACGTCCAGGCCACGCGCCGACAGGACACGGTCGCGGGCGAGGACGTCGAGGTCGCCGGTGCGGGGGTCCTGGGGGAGGTAGCCGACCTCGCCGGAGCGGGTGATGTTGCCGCCCGCGGGGATGCCCTCGCCGGCCAGGCACTTGGTGAGGGTGGTCTTGCCGGCGCCGTTGCGACCGACCAGGCCGATGCGGTCGCCCTTGGCGACGCGGAAGGTCGCGGACTCGATGAGGACGCGCGCACCGGCGCGCAGCTCGATACCGGAGGCGGAGATCACGGACAGGCTCCAGGGCAGGGATAGGTGGCGGGATGGGCGGCTGAGGACGTTCCCGCCGTCTAATGCGCGAGGAGAATGGCCATGAGGCCAGTCTAACGGGGCGGTGCAACCACTTTTTCTGGGATCGGGTGTTCGGGCGCCCTGTCGTGACGTACGGCACTTCGGGGGGTGCGGCTCCGGTTCGCGGGCCGTTGTCAGTGGGCGCTGCGAGACTGGTCGCAGTCGCATCAGAGGCAGGATCACAAAGGGGTGATCGGCATGGCAGACACGAGCCAGGGGCGTCCGAGCATCTACCCGACGCTGCTGTACGCGGACGCGAAGGCGGCGATCAGGCAGCTCACGGAGGCCTTCGGCTTCACCGAGCTGGCCGTCTACGAGACCGACGACGGCAAGGTGGGGCACGCCGAGCTGGCGCAGGGCAACGGCGCGGTGATGCTCGGCTCGAAGGGCACCGGCAGCGCCTTCGACAAGGTGATGAAGGACTCGGGCACGACCGGGGTGTACGTCGTCGTGGCGGACGTCGACGCACACCACCGGCGGGCCGTGGAGCACGGTGCGGAGATCCTGATGCCCCCGACGGACCAGGACTACGGCTCACGGGACTACATGGCCCGGGACCTGGAGGGCAATGTGTGGAGCTTCGGCACCTACGCCCCCGAGACCGGAGGCTGAGCACCCCTCCGGCTCAGCTCCCCCCGGTGTGCACCTGGAAGGCGGCACGGCGTACGGCCTTGGCGAGGGCGGGGTCGGGGTGCGCGGCGGCGAGCGCGACCAGGACCTGAACGGTGCGGGGGTGTCCGACGGTGCGCACCTCGTCCAGCAGGGCGGGGACGGTCGGCTGGAGCGCGGACTCCAGGTGCCGCACGAGCATCGGGGCCTCGCCGTGGTCGGTGACGGCGGCGGCGGTGTCGACCCACAGCCAGGTGGCCTCTTCCCGGGTGAGCACCTCGTGGGCGTCCTCGGGGTCGACGCCGTCGTGCTCGGCGAGCCACAGCAGGGCGTACGGCCGCAGGGCGGGCTCGTCGACGACGGCGCGTACGTCGGGCTCGGCGGGGGCGCCCACGACGCGCAGCGCCTCGAAGGCCAGGCCGCGCAGGAGGGCGTCGTCGCCGCGGGCGGCGACGAGGAGTTCGGTGACGGCGCTGCCGACGGGGCGGGCGGCGAGCCAGGCGCGGTACTCGTCGCGGGCGGCGTTCGGGCGGAGCTGGGCGCAGCCACGCAGCATGTCCTCGGCGGCCTGCTCGATGTTCCCGGCCGGGCTCTGGGCGGCGACGCAGATCTGCTCCAGCTTGACCCAGACCGCCCAGCTGCCCAGCGGGGTGAGCGTGGCCTGGCCGTCGCCGCAGGTGAGGGCGCCGACGGAGGTGAGGGCGTGCAGGGCCCAGTCGAGGAGCGGGGCGAGGGGTGTGTCCTCGGTGGCGACCGGCGAGGTGACCGGCTCGGGGCGCGGCCCGTAGGGGATCTCGCAGCGCTCGGTGCGCAGTTCGGTGACGCGCTGCTCCAGCAGGTCCAGCAGCTGTTCCACGGGGACGGGTCCGGCGGACAGCTGGAGGAAGGAGAGCACCTGGGGCAGGGCGGAGACGACGTCGGCGACGGCACCGTGCTCGAAGTCGTCGGGTTCCGGGTGGGCGAGCGACCAGGCGTCGAAAAGGGCCACCCAGCCGCGCAGTACGGCGCTGTCGTCGCGGTCCCAGGCGCGCAGCCGCCAGCCGGGGCGGGCGCTGTCGCCGTGCACCTCGACGAGACCGGCGAGCCGCGCGGTGTCCCAGTCGGCGCGCACCTGAGCCACGGTCAGGCCCAGGTCGGTGGCCGCCCGTTCGGCGGTCGCGTCGGAGAGGGTGCCCTTGCCGTCGGAGTGGGTGCCGCCGTGGCCGGGGCGCAGCGCGGTGTCGGCCCAGTGGGCGACGCGGGCCGCGGCGGCCAGACCCGAGCGAGCCATTCTGGCCAGCTCGGCCTGGGCCGGTGTGCCCTCCGGGGGGCGGGGTGCGGGGCGCCGTGGGCGCCGCTGGTTCACAGCTCGGGGGGCGGCGGCCAGGGGTCGCGGGCGGACGAGTCGAAGCCTGGAGTCGCGCGGGATACGGGACGTCACGGGTGCAGTCTTCCGGTTGACGGTCCGAAAACCCAAACGGAATGTCACGAGGGGCGACGGGGATGGCCAACGCACGGGGTCCGGCGAGCCACTGAGGGCCGATAACAGGCCACTGGTACGCCCTTAAACGGAATCCCTCGGACCGCTGCCGGAGCGGGACCGCCGAGGGGATGGAGACGGATACCGGGGGCAGCTCACCGGGGTTCGGGTACGGCAGTTCGAGCGGCGGACGGAAGGGGCGCCGGGACGGGGTAGGCGGGGGCCGGTGGCGGCGCGCGGCGCGGGACGGAGGACGGTCTGATGGGCGGCGTCATGCAGCGGGCCCGTGGGCGTCACATGAGCGGCGTGATGAATCGGGCCCGTGGGCGTCACATGAGCAGGGTCAGGAAACGGGCCCGGGGACGTCACATGAGCAGGGTCAGGAAACGGGCCCGGGGACGTCACATGAGCAGGGTCAGGAAACGGGCCCGGACTCACATGAGCGGCGTCATGAAGCGCCGTAGGGACTCCTCGTAGGACTCCGGGTCGGCGTTCCACATGGCCGCGTGCGGGGCCCGGTCGACCCTCTGCAGGGTCACCAGGTTGGGGTGGGTGTCGGCCAGGCGGCGGGACAGGGCCCAGGGGGCGACCCGGTCGTCGGGGCCGTGGAAGACCAGGGTCGGGACGGTCAGGGGGGCGTGGGCCTCGCCGTCGGCGTTCATGCCGGTGCGGCCCTGTGCGGCGCGGACCGCGAGCGGCAGCAGCACGCTCGGCGTGTGACGGGCCGTGGCGAGGGCGCGCAGCGTGGTCTCCCAGCTCAGGACCGGGGAGTCCAGCACGAGGCCGGAGACCCGGTCGCGCAGTCCCGAGTGCGCGGCGGCCCGCAGCGCCATGGTCGCGCCGGTGGACCAGCCGAGCAGGACGAGCTGCTGGGCGCCGTACCGCACGGCGTAGCGCATCGCCGCGTCCAGGTCGCGCCACTCGGTCTCGCCGAGGTGGTTCAGGCCGTCCGGCGCGCGCGGTGCGCCCAGGTCGCCGCGGTAGGCGAGGGCGAGGACCGGGAAGTGCCGCCCGCCCAGGAACCGCATGACGTTCATGGCTTGTTCGCGAGTGGTGCCGAGGCCGTGCACGGCGATGACCCAGGTGTCCCGGGCGCCGGGCACGAACCAGGCGGGCAGGGAGCCGAGTTCGCCGGGGATGTCGATGTCGGCATGGTCGAGGCCGAGGGCGGCGCTCGGGTTGCCGACGTAGACGTTCGGGGTGAACCAGATGCTGTCGCCAGGCTGGAAGGTGCCGTGCGTGACGCGTTCGAGACGCCGTACGACGGTGTCGGCGGAGTGCTTCGCCGCGGCGAGGACGGGGCCGACGACCGCGTGCGAGCCGTCGCCGGCCAGACCGTAGGTGCCGGGGCGCAGGGAGGCGAGGTCGCGGGTCAGCGCGATCTGGCCGGCGGCCGTGGCATGCACGGTGAGGCGGGGTTCGGTGGGCAGGGGCCTGCCGGGGGGCGCCGTCAGCGCGGCGCCACTGGCGAACCGCCCGGCGGCGACGCTCGCGGCGCCGGCGGCCAGAGCCACGGTGACGGCGGCGGCCGTCGCTTTGACAGTGCGCACCCCTCCAGTGTCCGGGTGGACGGGGGGAGCGGCCAGTGGGAGGGCGGCGTGGAGTGAGCGGCCGCCGGGCCCAGAGGTTGCCACACCGGGTCCGACGACGACCGCGGGCCCGTAGGGGTTGGTCGCGCAGTTCCCCGCGCCCCTACGGGGTCGCGGCCGCCCCGCGCCGAGACGCACCCGCGGCCGCCGACGGCGCAAGGGGACGTGCCGGGGGGTGTCCGCCCGCAGCGGCGGGCGTCAGGAAACAGCCCCCCTCCTGAGAAGAGCAACCGCCCGACCGGGGACGGACACCCCCCCCGGCACGGCCCCGACCCACCCACCGGCCGCAGGCGCTACCCGCACCCCCACACACCGAAAGGGGCCGCCGCAGGCATCACCGCTGCCCATACCCCCGCAACCGCTCCCCCACCTCCGCCACCTGCCCCTCGGACAGCAGGGCGGGGACGAGGCCCGGGACCGAGGAGGCCGTCAGCCAGACCCGGCACATCCACTCCAGCTGGGCCGTGCGGTCGTAGGCCTGGTCCAGGGTCGTGCCGAAGGCGATCGTGCCGTGGTTCTGGAGGAGGCAGGCGGTGCGGTCGGTGAGGGCCTGGAGCATGTTCTCGGCCAACTCCCCGGTGCCATACGTCGCATATGGGGCGACCCGCACCGGGCCACCGAGCGCGGCGGCCATGTAGTGGATCAGCGGAAGCTCGGGCACCAGGGTCGAGACCGCCGTCGCATGGACCGCGTGGGTGTGGACGACGGCCCCGGCGTCCGTGGCGCGGTAGATCGCCAGATGCATCGGCAGTTCGCTGGTCGGCACCAGCGACCCCAGCACCTGGTTCCCGTCGAGGTCGACGCCCGTCACGTCCTCCGGCGACAGCCGGTCGTAGGGCACCCCCGACGGCGTGACCAGCACGGTGTCGCCGACCCGTACCGAGACATTGCCGGACGTGCCGACGACCAGCCCCTCGGAGACGGTCCGCCGTGCGGTCGCCACGAGGTCCTCCCAGACCTCCGCCTCCTCAGGGCGCGCACTCCTGCCCCATGCCTCCCCCACTTCCTGTGCACCCTCCCGCGCATCCCGTGCGCCCCGCTGATCGCGCCGCTCCTCAACCATGCGGCGATCCTGCCAGCCGCCGCGTCGACGCGGCGTCAAGTCGCCACCGGGGCGGCGCACTTTAAGGGGAAAGTCCGGCCTCCGGGAGGGCGCACAAGGCGATACACCACCCCCGCCCCGCCTTGGCCAGAGATCGATCAGCTTTCAACGATCTTCCAGTAGCCTCTGGGAGATTTGTCGCACACGTCGCCATTCCGGGGGGAAGCATGGCCCGTGATCACAAACCGTCCCGTCACCGCTCGCGCTTCATAGCGATATCCGTGGCGGCCCTCGCCCTCGGCGGAACCGCTCTCGCCGAGATCCCGGCGGCGGCCGCGAGCAAGCCCAAGGGGCACGACGTCTCGTCCCACCAGAAGAACGTCAACTGGCAGAACTCCAAGGCGAAGGGCGCGAGGTTCGTCTACGTCAAGGCGACCGAGTCCCACACCTACCGCAACCCCTACTACAGCCAGCAGTACAACGGCGCCCGCACCGCGGGCCTGGTCCGCGGCGCGTACCATTTCGCGCTGCCGAACAAGTCGTCGGGCAAGACCCAGGCCGCGTTCTTCGTCCGCAACGGGGGCGGCTGGCGGTCGGACGGCTGGACTCTGCCGCCCGCCCTCGACATCGAGTACAACCCGTACGGCAAGCAGAAGTGCTACGGACTGAGCAAGGCGAAGATGGCCGGCTGGATCCAGTCCTTCAGCAACGAGGTGAAGCGGCTGACCGGCCGTCGCCCGGTGATCTACACCACAACCCACTGGTGGAACACCTGCACCGGCACCAGCCGCGCCTTCGCCTCGAACCACGCGCTGTGGATAGCCCGCTACAACTCCTCGACGGCCGGTTCGATGCCGGCCGGATGGCAGTTCTGGACCTTCTGGCAGTACGACAACGGCGGCAGCCTGCCGGGTGACCAGAATCTCTTCAACGGCTCCATGACCCAGCTGAGGAAGTTCGCCCGAGGCCACTAGCCGGGCCACGCCTGGGCCGTGCGGCGACCGGCGGACCGATGGTCTCCCATTCCGGCGCTCCCAGACACCGTGCGACCCCTCCCAGTTCACCTTTCGTTCACCCAGGTTACCTACGTTCATCCAGCCAACGACCTCGAACGATTGCCTGGGTAAATGGAAAACTTCTCGCTGATCCTCGCGATTGTGGTAGTAACCGCACTCGCGTTCGATTTCACGAACGGTTTCCACGACACCGCCAACGCGATGGCCACCACCATCTCGACCGGTGCGCTCAAGCCCAAGGTCGCGGTGGCCATGTCCGCCGCGCTCAACCTTGTCGGCGCCTTCCTCTCCGTGGAGGTCGCCAACACGATCTCCAAAGGTCTCGTCGACGAGACCGGCATCCGTCCCGAGGTCATCTTCGCCGCCCTGGTCGGCGCGATCCTCTGGAACCTGCTCACCTGGCTGGTGGGCCTGCCCTCCAGTTCCTCGCACGCCCTGATGGGCGGCCTGATCGGCGCCACCATCGCCTCGGCCGGCGTCGGCGCCGTCCACGGCGACGCGCTCGTCACCAAGGTGCTGATCCCGGCGATCGCCGCCCCGCTGGTCGCGGGCATCGCCGCGCTGCTGGCCACCCGGCTGACCTACACCCTCGGCAAGAAGGCCGACGGCAAGGCCGCCGCCAAGGGCTACCGCACCGGCCAGATAGCCTCCGCCGGCCTGGTCTCCCTCGCCCACGGCACCAACGACGCGCAGAAGACGATGGGCATCATCACCCTCGCCCTGGTCGCCGGCGGCGCCGTCGCCCCCGACTCCGACCCGCCCATGTGGGTCATCCTCTCCGCGGGCCTGGCCATCGCGCTCGGCACCTACCTCGGCGGCTGGCGCATCATCCGCACCATGGGCAAGGGCCTGACCGACCTTCAGCCGCAGCAGGGCTTCGCCGCCCAGACCAGCGCGGCCACCGTCATCCTGGCCTCCTCCCACCTCGGCTTCTCCCTCTCCACCACGCACTCCGTCTCCGGCTCGGTGATGGGCGCAGGGCTCGGCCGCAAGGGCGGCGTCGTCCGCTGGTCGACGGCCACCCGGATGTTCGTCGCCTGGGGTCTGACCCTGCCGGCCGCCGCCCTGGTCGGCGCGCTCGCGGAGTACGTGACGGGCTTCGGCACCTGGGGCACGGCCGTGGTCGCCGTCTTCCTGGTCGGCTCCAGCGCCGCGATCTGGAAGATCTCCCGCCGCGAGGTCGTCGACCACACGAACGTCAACGAGACCGACGAGGCGCCCGGCGTGGTCACCACCGCCATCGCCGCCGTCACCCCGCCCCCGGCGGGCACGCCGGCCGAGGACCTCTCGGCCACCATCCCGGCCCCGTCGTCCTCCGAGCCCGCGTCCTCGCAGGCCACGGTCTGACCGCCCCGTATCCCGGCTATCCAGAAAGTAGAAGCATGAAGATCGACTGGGCGGCTCTCGGCTCCGTCTTCGGCGTCAGCCTCGTGGTCACCGTGGCCCTGGTGGGCCTGTTCACCCTCGGCGTCGCCGGCCTGTCCCGGCAGGAGAAGGCCTCCGCCCGGGGCGGGTCGGCCGCACTGGCGGTCACCGGGGCGTATGTGTGCTTCGCGGCGTGTGCGGTGGCCGTCGGGTACGGGATCTATCTGATCGTGGCCTGACGACCTCGACGCTCTTCCCTCGGCCCTGCCGATGCCCGCCTAACGGCGACGTCGACAGGGCTGTTCCATGTCCGCGTGCGCGGGGGCGGGCAAGGACGACATGCGGAGCGCTTCCCGCACGTCCAAGGACCGGGTTCCCAGGTGTTCGCAGAGCCGGTCGGCGGTGCCGGCCTTCAGCAGCCCGAGGTCGAGGTCCAGGAATCCGGTGCCTGTGAAGCCGCGCAGCCGGTCGCCGGTGAGGCTCCAGTCGGCGGGCTGCCCGTTCAGTGTCAGCAGCGGGGTCGACCCGTCTGTCTCGCTCCACAGCTCCGGGTTCCCGGCTCCGCCGCCCTTGGGGAGGAGCACGAGACGCCCACTCGCGTCGTACGGACCGACCACTTCCGTGTCACCGGCCAGGAGACGCGGTTTCCCGCGCCCCGGTGTCCATAGCTCGACGCCTCTGGTCGTGCTCACCGCCACCACGTCGCCGTCGGAGCGGAACACCGCCTCCGAGCCCGCCGCTGTCTCGGACACGAGGCTGAAATCGATGCGCCTCTCCGACTTGGCCTGCCCCGGCTGCCAGAGCTCCGCCCGGCCGCCGGCCCGTAGGACGAACACCTCGTCGTCATGGTCGGGGCGCTCGATGGCCAGGACACACGCACGGAGGTTCAGTTTGGTTCTGCGCGGACAGTCCACGTGGGGAACCCGGGTCACCTTGCCGCTCTCGCCGTGGAGTACCGAAAGGCCGCCCTTCTCCAGGAGGAGGAAATCCCGGTCGCCGTAGCGCTGCACGTCCTCGATCACGAAGCGATGGCCTGAGGTGGACGCGTCCCCGTCTCGACGGGTGACTTCCGAGGTGTCGAGCAGTTCCCAGGCGTCCTCGCGCCAGACCAGGAGCAGGCTGCCGTCCTGGCTGAGCGTGATGTATTCCGGGAGTTCGCCGGAAGGCTTCATGGGCACGTCGCCGTGCCGTGTTCCGTGCGTGCCGTCGGACACGACCGCGTGGAGCACGTACGGGTCGGTGTCCTCCCCCACTTGACGCAAGTGCGCGGCGACGTCGGGCTCGGACGCATAGTTCGACGCCCTCAGCATGCCGGGGACGTCGTCCCACGCGGGCAGGGGCGTCGGGCGGGGCTGGAATCTGAGGAGGTCCCGGCCGTACGCGCTGAACACGACAGTTCTTCCGTCGTCCTCGACGACGCACAGGGCTTCCGTCGACATCATCCTGGGCAGCAGCAGGTGGGAGCGGTCCCCGGTGACGAGATCGTGCAACTGCACGAGACCTGTCTGGAGCTCCTCCAGCTCCGGGCGTGGGCCCTCATGGACCCTCTCGTCCTCCACCAGGTACCGACCGGAGCAGTCGGTCTCGAAGGAGTAGTCGGCAGGCCACTTGCCGCTGCTTTTCCCGCTGTCGGACGCGCCGAGCCGCAGCTGCCAGTAGTCACCGTTCGCCGTTCGCATCCCCAGCGAGCGCCCTCCCGCGCCCAGGGCAGCCGTGTACAGCTCCTCTCCGAGGCGCTCGCCCGGGCTTGTGCGGATCGCCTCATCGGAGTCCTCGTCCGACGCGGCGACCGTCACTTCGCTGGTGCCCCGGTTCCGCAGGGCGGCCTGCTTCAGGCACTCGTCCGGCTTCAGCAATCCGTCCGGAGGCTCGCCGTCGGCCTTCGGTTTTCCCGAGGTGAGGGACACGGTGCGCAGCCACTTCCCCAGATCGTCGGATCCGCAGGGAGCATCGCTCCCGTCCGGTTCGACGGCGTGCAGCAGCCGTCCGCCGTCGGGCGAGAAGTCCAGGTCCTGCGTGTCCTCGGCGGTCGGTGGGGACTCCCAGCTCCAGGTCTGTGCCGGGATGCGGTCCGGGTCCAGCGGGCCCGACAGATCCCAGATCCGCACCGTCCCGTCCGCCGACGCGGCCGCGGCCTTGCGCCCGTCGTCACTGACCGCCACCTCGTCGACCTGGCCAGGTGGATTCGGCAGTGGCACCCTTCGGGGAGCATCGCCGAGAAGGCCGATCACGGCGTACATCTGCTGGCGCCCGTGTTCCCCTTCGTGCCGTACGACCATCCGGCGGCCGTCCGCCGAGGCCGCGAGCTGCAGCACATCCCCTGGGGGAAAGACGCGGTGCACGGAGCGCAGCGAGGAGAGCTCGAAGCTCTGGCGGGTCAGCACCGCCCGTGACTCGGCGCTGCTGCTGGTCTGGTCGGCCGACAGCGCGAAGAGCGCGGCGTCGATCGGGTTACTCTCCTCACGGTCCTCCGCGTGGCCGACGAGCGTCCGGGAGGCTGTCTCCTTGTCCCGCCGGCCCTGCTCGGCGATGAGCGCGTAGAGCCCCAGGGAGAGCCCGACCGCGAGCAGCGTCAGGCAGGCGACCAGCGCCACCCCTGTCCGCCCCCGTCGGACGGACCGCCTGCGGTGCAGCCGGCTGAGGCGCACGAACTCCGCCTCCTCGGCGGACACTTCGTCCGGCCGCTGAGCCCCCCAGGCTCTGGCGGCCGCCAGCTCCTGCTGCCTCAGGAACAGGTCGGGGTGCCGTCCCCCCTCCTCCCACTCCCGCATCCGTGCGCGCAGCCTCTCCAGCCAGACGATGAAATCCCTTGAGTCATCCAGCCACTTCCGCAAGGTCGGCCACTGCCGCACCAGCGCCTCGTGGGCCAGGGCCACCGTCTCCCGGCCAGAGCTGTCGCGGGCGACGACCACGAGGCGGGTCGCGGCCAGTGCCTGGGCGGCGGTGCGGAGTTCGGGCGGGAGATGGTCGAACGCGCGGGCCACCCGGGCGTACTCCTTGCCCTTGACGGGCCGGGCGAGGCGTTCGAACAGACGGCGGGCCACGGCCTCGTCGGGGCCGCCCGGAGCCTTGCAGACCTGGGCCACCTGCTGGTCGGCATAGCGGGACAGCGCCCCGTCGACCCGGCCGATCTCCCGGTACGCGGCATGGGTGAGGCGGCCCCGCGTCCGCCGCTCCCACAGCTCGGCGAGCGCGAACTCCACCAGGGGCAGAGCGCCCGTCTCGCCGCCCGCGTCAAGGACGATCAGCTCCGCCAGACCCGGTTCGAACTCCACGCCGGGGACCGCGTCGACGGGGAGCCGCACCACCTCGTCGAGCTGGGCGGGAGTCATGGGCGCGAGCATCTGAAGGGTGCCGCTCAGTGCCTCCGCCCGGCCGTCGGTGACCAGTTCTTCCAGGGAGGCCGAGCGCAGGGTGGCCAGGATGCGCAGGCGGCGCCCGGCCGAGTGGACGGCTCGGGTCATCGGCAGCAGGACGTCCAGCAGGGCACGGGCTTCGGCGGGGCGTGCCCCGACCGTCTCCTCGAACTGGTCGAGAAGGATCACATGTCCTCGGGGTCCGGCTTCCTCCAGCAGACGGGCACCGAGCAGTACGGCCGTGCTCCTGCCGCGGGCGGTGTCCGCGGCGGCGTCCAGTTGCCCCGCCAGGTGCCGTGTCCCGGGGAACTGTCCACCGAGCGCCGCCGCCAGCGTCCGTACCGGATCGGTCTCCGGCTGGCCGACGAAGTCCGTCACGGTCAGGCCCGCCGCGCGCAGCAACGGCAGTACACCGGCCCGTACGAGTGACGACTTGCCCACCCCGGACGCACCGGCCACCGGGACGAAGGCATGGGCCAGGACCGCCGCGGCGATGCGTTCGCTGTCGTCGCGGCGGGCGAAGAAGAGGTCGGCGTCCTGTTCACGGAAGGGTTCCAGGCCTCGGAACGGACAGCACCGCAGGCCCGGTTCCAGGCCGAGCAACAGGGCGCTGGGAATGAGGTACGCGGTGCGCGCACCGGAGCCGACATCGGCGGCCACGGTCATACCGACCACACCGCCCTGTTCGATGTCCCACACGGGCGCTCCGCTGAAGCCCTGTCCGATCGCCGGGCCGTGCGGCGTCTCCTGGGCCTCCATGGAGGTCCATCCCTTGCCGACGGGCGCGCGGAGTCGGCCGCACACCCAGACGCCGTGGTCATCGGTCCGCCGTGGGAAGCCGAGCACCCGGAACGGGTGGTCCCACATGGCCGTACCACCGGCGAAGCGCACCGGGGCGGTGCCCGGGACGGGCTCCGCGAGGGACAGCAGGGCGATGTCGCCGGCCCCGTCCTCGGTGACCGCACGCCAGTGGGTGACCGTGGCCCGCATCTGGGCCGAGGGCGGCGCCATGAGCGGGAAGTCGACGGTCACGGAGGCGGCCGGCGGTGCCGGCTCAGCCACGTCCACGCCCAGCGCGTCCGCCACGACATGGGCGCAGGTGCACAGCGTCCGCTCCGCGATCAGGAAGCCGCAGCCGGTGACCCGGCCGTCATCGCCCCAGAACCGTGCGATGCTCCGCGGGAGTTCGTCGTCAGCGGGCGCCATCACGCTGCCCCGGAACATCCGGTTCGACGGTGTTCGTCCACTCCATGCTCACGGTGAAGTGGGCCTCGGTCGAGCCACGCGCCACCACGACTCCGGCCTCGGCGCTGAGGGTGATCCCGAACTCGACGGTCACCGATTCCGGCGGGGCCGGCAGTCCCCGGGCTCCGTCGACGACCGCGCCGAGGGCTGGGCGCACCCGGTTGAGGGCCTGTTGGAGTGTCTCGGCCGCTCCCGCGACCACACCGCCGCGGGAGACCCGCTGGACGCCCGCCGGCCCGTCCCCCGCCACCTCCAGCAACACGACCTGCCCACCGTCCAGCAGCATCTCGCCCACATACCCCACGGCCCGCGCCCTCCCCCTCGGCGGTGTCAGCTCCGATCCCGTATTGCAGGGCGTCGCGCACGATGCCCGCAAGGCACACGCCCGGAGTCACCTCGTGTGGGTGAGCGCGCGATGACGAAGGGGTGTGAACGGGCGCGTTCGGTCGGCGGTGTGGGGTTCTGCACACTCCCCCACCGCAGGTCAACGGCAAGTTGACGCCCCTCGGAACCCCGTGGTGGACTTCCGGGGCCAAGTACGACGGCAGAAGAGGAAGCCGGTGAGAATCCGGCGCGGTCCCGCCACTGTCACCGGGGTAGCAATCCCCGGGAGCCAGGAACTCTCGCCGCCGGTCTCGTCGAACCAGGGCGCGGACACCCTGAGTGAGGACACAACGCGATGCTCGCCTGCCGATCGACACGTAGTACCAGACCCACGTCTGACCTCACGGTCGGCTGACCCCGATGCGAGCCGATCGCGTCTTCGCGTACGGCGCCGCCGCCGGGCTCCTCGGTGATCTGCTGCTCGGCGACCCCCGCCGCGGGCATCCGGTCGCCGCGTTCGGACGGGCCGCGGCCGCCGTGGAACGAGTGTTGTGGCGCGACGACCGCGCACGCGGCGCTCTGCACACCGCCGTGTGCGCCGGTGGCGCCGTGGCCCTGGGTGCCGTCGCCGCCCGTGTCGTCCGTACCTCTCCGGCCGCCTCACTCGCGCTGACCGGCGCCGCCACCTGGGCGGTCGTCGGGGGCACTTCGCTCGCCCGGGAGGCCCGTGCCGTCGGGCGGGCCCTGGAGGCAGGCGACGTCGAGGGGGCGCGGGCGCGGCTGCCGCATCTGTGCGGCCGGGATCCGCAGGCGCTGGACGCGGACGGGGTCGCACGGGCGGTCGTCGAGTCCGTCGCCGAGAACACTTCCGACGCGGTCGTGGGGGCCCTCGTGTGGGGGGCCGTCGGCGGGGTGCCCGGACTGCTCGGCTTCCGAGCCGTGAACACGCTCGACGCCATGGTCGGGCACAGGTCGCCCAAGTATCTGCGCTACGGCTGGGCTTCGGCCCGGCTCGACGACGTGGCCGGCTGGCCCGGGGCGCGCCTGACGGCCGTACTCGCCACCCTCGCCGGAGACGACCCCCGGGGTGCGGTGCGGGCCTGGCGTGCCGATGCCGCCGCACACCCGAGCCCCAACGCCGGGCCCGTCGAGGCCTCGTTCGCGGGAGCCCTCGGGGTGCGGCTGGGCGGGACCCTCTCCTACGGCGGCCGGGTCGAGCACCGGCCCGTACTGAACGGGAACGGACGGGCCGTGGGCGTCCACGACGTCGAACGGGCCGTACGGCTGTCCAAGCGCGTCAGTTGGCTTGCGCTCGGCGTATGCGTCGCCGCGCGCCGTATCGCGAAGGGACGTACCTCATGACGGGCGGTGGCCTTCTTGTCGCCGGCACCACCTCCGACGCCGGCAAGAGCGTCGTGACCGCCGGGATCTGCCGGTGGCTGGTGCGGCAGGGGGTGAAGGTCGCGCCGTTCAAGGCGCAGAACATGTCCCTGAACTCGTTCGTGACGCGCGAGGGCGCCGAGATCGGGCGGGCGCAGGCCATGCAGGCCCAGGCGTGCCGCGTCGAGCCGACCGCGCTGATGAACCCCGTGCTGCTCAAGCCGGGCGGGGAGCAGAGCAGTCAGGTCGTGCTGCTGGGCAGGCCGGTGGGTGAGCTGAGTGCGCGCGGGTACCACGGCGGGCGGCAGCAGCAGTTGCTCGGGACGGTGCTGGAGTGTCTCGCCGAGTTGCGGGGCACGTATGACGCGGTGATCTGTGAGGGGGCCGGCTCTCCGGCCGAGATCAATCTGCGGCGGACCGACATCGTCAACATGGGCATCGCCCGCAATGCCGGGCTGCCGGTGCTCGTCGTCGGCGACATCGACCGCGGCGGTGTCTTCGCCTCCTTCTTCGGGACCGTCGCCCTGCTCTCGCCCGAGGACCAGGAACTGATCGCAGGGTTCCTCGTCAACAAGTTCCGGGGGGATGTCAGCCTCCTGGAGCCGGGGCTCGACATGCTGCACGGGCTCACCGGACGACAGACGTACGGCGTCCTGCCGTTCCGGCACGGGCTCGGCATCGACGAGGAGGACGGGCTGCGGGTCTCCCTCCGGGGGACCGTGCGGGAGTCGAACGTCGCGCCGTCCGTGGGTGAGGACGTGCTGCGGGTTGCCGTCTGTGCCATCCCTCTCATGTCCAACTTCACGGACGTGGACGCGCTGGCCGCCGAACCGGGCGTCGTGGTGCGGTTCGTGGACCGGCCGGAGGAACTCGCCGACGCCGACCTCGTCGTCGTTCCGGGGACCCGGGGGACCGTGAAGGCCCTGGAGTGGCTGCGTGAGCGGGGACTTGCGGACGCCCTGGTCCGCAGGGCCGCCGAACAGCGGCCCGTCCTCGGCATCTGCGGTGGCTTCCAGGTCCTCGGCGAGCACATCGAGGACGAGGTCGAGAGCCGGCGCGGGCATGTGGACGCGCTCGGAGTGCTGCCCGTGCGGGTGCGGTTCGCCCGCGAGAAGACCCTGACCCGGCCGGTCGGAGAAGCCCTGGGCGAGCACGTCGAGGGGTATGAGATCCATCACGGGGTCGCCGACATACGCGAAGGGGAACCCTTCCTGGACGGCATCCGGGTCGGCCAGACCTGGGGCACCCACTGGCACGGCTCGCTGGAGTCGGACGGCTTCCGGCGGGCGTTCCTGCGCGAGGTGGCCGCCGCCGCGGGCCGCCGTTTCGTGCCGGCCCCCGACACCTCGTTCGCCGCGCTGCGCGAGGAGCAGCTCGACCGGCTCGGCGACCTCATCGAACAGCACGCGGACACGGACGCGCTGTGGCGGCTCATCGAGTCGGGCGCGCCGCAAGGACTGCCTTTCATTCCACCGGGAGCGCCCGCATGAGCACAGTGTTGTTGTTGTCGACCGCCGACACGGATCTGCTGGCGGCGCGTGCCGCCTCCGGTGCCGACTACCGGATCGGCAACCCGACGCGCGTGGACGTCGAGACCGAGCTGCCCGCGCTGCTCGACGGCGCGGACCTCGCCGTCGTCCGGCTGCTGGGCGGCAAGCGGGCCTGGGAGGACGGGCTCGCCAAGCTGAAGGCGTCGGGTGTGCCGACCGTGCTGCTGGGCGGCGAGGCCGTGCCGGACGCGGAGCTGATGGCGGAGTCGTCGGTCCCGGCCGGTGTGGTCGCCGAGGCACTGAAGTACCTGGTCGAGGGCGGGCCCGCCAACCTCACCGAGCTCGCCCGCTTCCTCTCCGACACCGTGCTGCTGACGGGCGAGGGGTTCGTCGAGCCGCAGAAGATGCCGGAGTACGGCGTCCACGGCAGCCGGCCCCTGGAGAGCGGCCGTCCGACCGTCGGCGTGCTCTTCTACCGGGCCCATGAGCTCAGCGGCAACACCGCCTTCGTGGACACCCTGTGCGACGCCATCGAGGCACAGGGCGCCAACGCCCTTCCCGTGTACTGCGGTTCGCTGCGCGGCGCAGATCCGGAGCTGTACGAGATCCTCGGCCGGGCCGACGCACTCGTCGCCACCGTCCTCGCCGCCGGCGGCAGCAACGCCTCGCAGGCGTCGGCGGGCGGCGACGAGGAGGCGTGGGACATCGGCAGGCTGGCCGAGCTGAACGTCCCCGTGCTGCAGGGGCTGTGCCTGACCTCGTCCAAGAGCGCCTGGGACGAGTCCGACGCCGCCCTGACCCCCATGGACGCGGCGATGCAGGTCGCGATCCCGGAGTTCGACGGCCGCCTCATCACCGTCCCGTTCTCCTTCAAGGAGCAGGGCCCGGACGACGTTCCGGTGTACGTCGCCGACCCGGAGCGGTCCGGACGCGTCGCTGGGATCGCCGTACGGCACGCGCGACTGAGGCACAAGCCGAACGCCGAGAAGAAGCTGGCGCTCGTCTTCACCGCGTACCCGACCAAGCACTCGCGCGTCGGCAACGCGGTCGGCCTGGACACGCCAGCCTCCGCCGTGCGGGTGCTGGACGCGCTCAAGCAGGCCGGGTACGGCGTGACCGAATACCCCGACAACGGCGACGAGTTGATCCACCGGCTCATCGAGGCCGGCGGGCACGACGTCGAGTGGCTGACCGAGGACCAGCTGGCGTCGGCGCCCGCGCGCGTGCCGCTCGCCGACTATCAGGCGTGGTTCGACAAGCTCGACCCGGAACTGCGGGACGCCATGACCGAGGCGTGGGGCGAGCCCCCGGGCTCGCTGTACGTCGACGGGGACGACATCGTGCTGGCCTCCCTCCAGTTCGGGAACGTCGTCGTGATGATCCAGCCGCCGCGCGGCTTCGGCGAGAACCCGATCGCGATCTACCACGATCCGGACATGCCGCCGTCGCACCACTACATGGCGGCCTACCGCTGGCTGGAGAACAGCTTCGGCGCCGATGCCGTCGTGCACATGGGCAAGCACGGCACGATGGAGTGGCTGCCGGGCAAGGGCCTCGGGCTCAGCGGCGGCTGCGCCCCGGACGCGGTCCTCGGGGACCTGCCGCTGATCTACCCGTTCATCGTCAACGACCCCGGCGAGGGCACCCAGGCCAAGCGCCGCGGTCACGCCACCGTCGTCGACCACCTCGTGCCGCCGATGGCGCGCGCCGACACCTACGGCGATCTGGCCAAGCTGGAGCAGCTCCTCGACGAGTACGCGCTCGTCTCGGACCTCGACCCGACGAAGGCACCGGCGGTCAGGGCCCAGATCTGGACGCTGGTCAAGGCGGCCGAGCTCCACCACGACCTGCATGTGGACGAGCAGCCGGACGACGGCGACTTCGACGAGTTCGTCATGCACATCGACGGCTATCTGTGCGAGATCAAGGACGTGCAGATCCGGGACGGGCTGCACATCCTGGGCGGCGGCCCGGTCGGTGAGCCGCGCGTGAATCTCGTCCTCGCCGTGCTGCGCGCCTCGCAGGTGTGGGGCGGACAGGCCAATGCCCTCCCCGGGCTCCGGGCTTCGCTGGCCGAGCACTTCGGGCT
Organism: Streptomyces coerulescens; assembly: GCF_042657965.1. Taxonomy (NCBI): domain Bacteria; kingdom Bacillati; phylum Actinomycetota; class Actinomycetes; order Kitasatosporales; family Streptomycetaceae; genus Streptomyces; species Streptomyces coerulescens. The sequence continues at coordinate 454,925 of NZ_JBHSKM010000007.1, read as the reverse complement.
CGGCGAAAAGGAGTTGCTCGCCGAGCCGGGTGCGCCGGTGAAGGTGCCGGTCGAGCTGAGCGACCTGGTCGAGGGTCCGTCGCGTACGGCCGCCGACGCGATCGACCTGCTGGAGCAGCTGTGCCGGCGGGTCGCGGAGGGGATGGAGTCCAACGGCTGGACGGCGTCCGAAGCGCCCGGCCTCGTCCGTGACGTCCTCGGCACCGAACTCCCCGCAGCCGTCGCCGTGCTGGAATTCGCCTGCGACGAGGTCGTGCCGCGTCTCGCCCGTACGACGGACGAGATCGGCCACATCCTCAAGGCGCTCGACGGCGGTTACGTCCCGGCGGGGCCGTCCGGTTCCCCGACGCGCGGGCTGGTCAACGTCCTCCCGACCGGCCGGAACTTCTACTCCGTCGACCCCAAGGCCATCCCGTCCAGGCTCAGTTGGGAGGTCGGGCAGTCACTCGCCGACTCCCTCGTCCAGCGGTACCTCCAGGACACGGGTGAGTACCCGAAGTCCGTCGGCCTGACGGTCTGGGGCACCTCGGCCATGCGCACCCAGGGCGACGACATCGCCGAGATCCTGGCGCTGCTGGGCTGCCGACCGGTGTGGGACGACGCCTCGCGGCGGGTGACCGGGTTCGAGATCATCGAGCTCAGCGAGCTGGGGCGGCCTCGCATCGACGTCACCGTCCGTATCTCCGGCTTCTTCCGGGACGCGTTCCCGCACGTGGTCGGCCTGATCGACGACGCGGTGCGCAAGGTCGCCGAGCTGGACGAGCCGGCCGACCGCAACTTCGTGAAGGCGCACGCCGACGAGGACACCGCCGAGCACGGTGACCGGCGGCGCGCGACGGCCCGTATCTTCGGGTCGAAGCCGGGCGCGTACGGCGCGGGCCTGCTGCCGCTGATCGACGCCCGTAACTGGCGCAGCGACGCCGACCTGGCCGAGGTGTACGCCGTCTGGGGCGGCTACGCCTACGGGCGCGGGCTCGACGGGCGGGCGGCGCGCGGCGACATGGAGACGGCGTTCAAGCGGATCGCGGTCGCCGCGAAGAACGTCGACACGCGCGAGCACGACCTCGTGGACGCCGACGACTACTTCCAGTACCACGGCGGCATGGTCGCCATGGTGCGGCACCTTACGGGCGCCAGCCCCGAGGCGTACGTGGGCGACAGCGCCACCCCCGACCAGGTGAAGACGCGCACGCTCGGCGAGGAGACGCACCGTGTCTTCCGGGCCCGGGTGGTCAACCCGCGCTGGATGGCGGCCATGCGGCGGCACGGCTACAAGGGCGCCTTCGAGATGGCGGCGACCGTGGACTACCTGTTCGGCTACGACGCCACGGCGGGCGTGGTCGACGACTGGATGTACGAGAAGCTCAGCGCGGAGTACGTCTTCGACGCCGAGAACCGGGACTTCATGAAGAAGTCCAACCCGTGGGCGCTGCGCGGTATCACCGAGCGGCTCCTGGAGGCCGCCGACCGCGGGCTGTGGGCCGAGCCGGACGCCGACACGCTGGAGCGGCTGCGCGCCACGTACCTGGAGCTGGAAGGCGACCTGGAGGGCGACGAGAAGTGACCACCCCCTTCCCCTTCACCGCTGTTGTGGGCCAGGACGACCTGCGGCTCGCGCTGCTGCTGAACGCCGTGTCACCGGCGGTCGGCGGTGTGCTGGTGCGCGGCGAGAAGGGCACCGCCAAGTCGACGGCCGTACGGGCGCTGTCGGCGCTGATGCCGGAGGTCCCGGTCGTCCCCGGCTGCCGTTTCTCCTGCGACCCCGGCTCCCCCGACGCCGCGTGCCCGGACGGCCCGCACGAGGCGGGGGCCTTCCTGGCGAGGCCCGCCCGCATGGTCGAACTGCCCGTCGGCGCCTCCGAGGACCGGCTCGTCGGCGCCCTGGACATCGAGCGCGCGCTCGCCGAGGGCGTGAAGGCCTTCGAGCCGGGCCTCCTCGCCGACGCCCACCGGGGCATCCTGTACGTCGACGAGGTCAACCTCCTCCACGACCACCTTGTCGACCTGCTCCTCGACGCGGCGGCGATGGGTGCGTCGTACGTCGAGCGCGAAGGTGTCTCGGTCCGGCACGCCGCCCGTTTCCTGCTCGTCGGCACCATGAACCCCGAAGAGGGCGAACTGCGGCCGCAGCTGCTCGACCGGTTCGGGCTGACCGTCGAGGTCGCGGCCTCGCGGGAGCCCGACCAGCGGGTGGAGGTCGTACGGCGGCGCCTCGCGTACGACGACGACCCTGCCGGGTTCGCCGCGCGGTGGGCCGACGAGGAGGCCGCCGTACGTCAACGCATCGTCGCCGCACGGGAGTTGCTGCCGTCGGTGCGGCTGGGTGACGGGGCGCTGCGGCAGATCGCGGCGACCTGTGCCGCGTTCGAGGTGGACGGCATGCGGGCCGACATCGTGATGGCCCGTACGGCGACCGCTCTGGCCGCGTGGGCCGGGCGGACCGATGTGCTGGCGGAGGATGTGCGGCAGGCGGCGCTGCTCGCGCTGCCGCACCGCAGGCGCCGTAATCCCTTTGACGCGCCCGGACTCGACGAGGACAAGCTCGACGAGACTCTGGAGGAGTTCTCCGGGGACGGGGACGAGGACCCGGACCCCGATGGGCCCGGTGGGGGTGGCGTGCAGCCGCCGCAGTCCGACGACGGCCCGCAAGGAGGCGACACGGCCGCGCGTCCCGAGGGCGGTGAGGACGGGCAGCCGCAGGCCTCCGGGGCCGGGGAGCAGACTCCCGTACGGGCGTCCGAGCCGTTCCGGACGAAGGCGCTGAGCGTGCCGGGTGTCGGTGAGGGCGGTGCCGCCGGGCGGCGTTCGCGGGCGCGGACCGAGCACGGGCGGACCACGGGGGCCCGGCGGCCCCGGGGCGCGCTGACCAAGCTGCATCTGGCGGCCACCGTGCAGGCCGCGGCGCCGCATCAGCGGGCCCGTGGACGGGCGGGGCGCGGCCTGGTGGTGCGCCGGGACGATCTGCGGCAGGCCGTGCGGGAGGGGCGCGAGGGGAACCTCGTGCTGTTCGTGGTGGACGCCTCCGGGTCGATGGCGGCGCGGCAGCGGATGGGTGCGGTGAAGGGCGCCGTGCTGTCGCTGCTGCTGGACGCGTATCAGCGGCGGGACAAGGTGGGCCTGGTGACGTTCCGGGGGGCGGCCGCCGATGTGGCGCTGCCGCCGACCTCGTCGGTGGACGCGGCCGCGGCCCGGCTGGAGTCGCTGCCGACCGGCGGGCGTACGCCGCTCGCGGCGGGGTTGCTCAGGGCGCACGAGGTGCTGCGGGTCGAGCGGCTGCGGGATCCGGCGCGGCGGGCGCTGGTGGTCCTGGTGACCGACGGGCGGGCCACGGGTGGCCCGGAGCCGGTGGCGCTCGCGGGACGGGCAGCCCGCCTGTTCGCGGCCGACGGGGTCGCCTCCGTGGTCGTGGACTGTGAGTCGGGGCCGGTGCGGCTGGGGCTCGCGGGACAGCTCGCGGGTGAGCTGGGCGGTACGGCCGTGACGCTGGACGAGTTGCGTGCGGACTCGATCGCCGGGCTGGTGAAGGACGTACAGAGGAGGGCCGCTTAATGCCGCAGGGACAGCCGAGTGTCGTACCGGACGACGGACTGACGACCCGTCAGCGCCGTAATCGTCCGCTCGTCGTCGTGCACACCGGCATCGGGAAGGGCAAGTCGACCGCCGCGTTCGGGCTGGCGCTGCGCGCCTGGAACCAGGGGTGGCCCATCGGGGTGTTCCAGTTCGTCAAGTCCGCCAAGTGGAAGGTCGGCGAGGAGAACGCGCTGCGGGTGCTCGGTGCCTCCGGCGAGGGCGGATCCGTCGACTGGCACAAGATGGGCGAGGGCTGGTCCTGGGTGCAGCGGGACGCCCAGATGGACAACGAGGAGAAGGCCAGGGAGGGCTGGGAGCAGGTCAAGCGGGACCTGGCCGCCGAGACGTACAAGCTGTACGTGCTCGACGAGTTCGCGTATCCGATGCACTGGGGCTGGGTCGACACCGACGAGGTCATCGATGTGCTGCGGAATCGGCCCGGGACCCAGCATGTCGTGATCACCGGGCGGAACGCGCCCGAGAAGCTGGTCGGCTTCGCCGATCTCGTGACCGACATGTCCAAGGTCAAGCACCCGATGGACGCGGGCCAGAAGGGCCAGAGAGGCATCGAGTGGTGATGCCTTCCGTCCCTCGGCTGGTCATCGCCGCGCCGGCCTCCGGCAGCGGCAAGACCACCGTCGCCACGGGGTTGATGGCCGCGTTCGCCGCGCGGGGGCTCGCCGTGTCCCCGCACAAGGTCGGACCGGACTACATCGACCCCGGATATCACACGCTCGCGAGCGGGCGGGTGGGGCGGAATCTCGACGCGTACCTGTGCGGGCCGGAGTTGATCGGGCCGTTGTTCCTGCACGGGGCGCGCGGGTGCGATGTCGCCGTCGTCGAGGGCGTGATGGGGCTGTACGACGGGGCCGCGAAGGAGGGCGAGCTGGCGTCCACCGCCCATGTGGCGAAGCTGCTGCGGGCGCCGGTCGTGCTCGTCGTGGACGCCTCGTCGCAGTCTCGGTCCGTGGCGGCGCTGGTGCACGGGTTCGCGTCCTGGGATCCGCAGGTGCGGGTCGGGGGCGTGATCCTGAACAAGGTCGCTTCGGACCGGCATGAGGAGTTGCTGCGGGAGGCGCTGGACTCGGCCGGGGTGCCTGTACTGGGGGTGCTGCGGCGGGCGGCTCAGGTCGACACGCCTTCGCGGCATCTGGGCCTGGTGCCGGTCGCCGAGCGACACACCGCCGCGGTGGAGGCCGTGGCGGCGATGGGGGCGCAGGTCGAGGCAGGGTGCGATCTTGAGGCGTTGCTGGGGCTGGCGCGGGGTGCGGGTACGTTGTCGTGTGCGGCCTGGGATGCGGCTGAGGTCGTGGCTTCTTCGCCCCCGCCGCCCCTTCCCGTCCCGACCCTGGGGGCTGCGCCCCCAGACCCCCGCTTTCGACCCGAAGGGCCTCGTCCTCAAACGCCGGACGGGCTGGATGGTGCGGGCCGGCTGGGTGGTGTGGGACTGGGGGTGAGAATCGCCATGGCCGGCGGCGCTGCCTTCACCTTCTCCTATGCCGAGCATGCCGAACTGCTTACGGCCGCCGGCGCCACCGTCGTCCCCTTCGATCCCCTCCGGGACGAGCAACTGCCCGACGACACACACGGGTTGGTCATCGGCGGTGGGTTTCCCGAGGTGTATGCCGCCGAGTTGTCCGCCAACGAGCCGCTGCGCAAGGCCGTCGCCGCGTTCGCGCGGAGCGGCGCCCCAGTCGCCGCCGAGTGTGCGGGGCTGCTCTATCTGTGCCGTGAGCTGGACGGGCGGCCCATGTGCGGGGTGCTCGACGCGAGCGCGCGGATGAGCGAGCGGCTCACGCTCGGGTACCGGGACGCCGTGGCCGTCGGCGACAGCTCGCTCGCGGTCGCGGGGACGCGGATGCGGGCGCACGAATTTCATCGGACCGTCGTCGAGCCCGGCTCGGGGACGGCGCCCGCCTGGGGGGTCAGGTCGCCTCGGCGCCTGGTCGAAGGTTTCGTACAGCAGGGCGTGCACGCGAGTTATCTGCACACGCACTGGGCCGCCGAGCCCGGTGTCGCCCGTCGGTTCGTGGAGAGGTGCCGGACGTCATGAGCAGCAGGTTGATCGGAGTCGGGGTCGGTCCCGGTGATCCGGAGCTGGTGACCGTGAAGGGCGTCAACGCGCTGCGCGCCGCCGATGTCGTCGTCGTACCCGTCATGGACAGCGGGGAGCGGGGGCGGGCCGAGGCGACCGTGCTGCACTACGTGCCCGAGGAGAAGGTCGTACGGGTCGTGTTCGCGCTGAACGAGCGCACCGACCGGGCGCGGCGCGAGGCCGCCTGGGACGCGGCGGGCGAGCGGGTCGCCCAGCTGCTCGGCGAGCATCGGGCCGTCGCCTTCGCCACCATCGGCGACCCCAACGTGTACTCCACCTTCACCTATCTCGCCCAGACCATCGGCGGGCCGGCGCCCGGCACCGTCGTGGAGACCGTGCCCGGCATCACCGCCATGCAGGACCTCGCCGCGCGCTCGGGCGCGGTCCTCACCGAGGGGACGGAGCCGCTCACGCTGGTGCCCGTCACCGCCGGCTCCGCCGTGCTGAAGGACGCGCTCGCCGGGCCCGGCACCGTCGTCGCCTACAAGTTCGGGCGGCAGGCGGCCGAGGTCGCCGAGGCGCTGCGGGAGACCGGGCGGCTCGACGACGCGGTGTGGGGGTCGGCGCTGGGCCTCGCGGAGGAGGCCATCCGGCCGGCCGCCGAGCTGGACGACACCCCGCTGCCCTATCTCTCGACCCTGATCGCGCCCGCCCGGCGCGACGGCGGCCGGGGCGGCAAGCTCTGACGCCCGTCCCCGCACCCGCTGTTCGGTAGGTCTCGCACCCACCAACCCCCTGTACCTGTAGGAGAGGACCGATCCCCATGGCCGATGCCCCCACCGGCAAAGTGACCTTCGTCGGTGCCGGCCCCGGCGCCGCCGATCTGCTGACGTTCCGTGCCGCGCGCGCCATCGCCGAGGCCGACATCGTGATCTGGGCGGCCAGCCTGGTCCAGGCGGAGGTCCTCCAGCACGCCCGTGAGGGCGCCGAGATCCTCGACTCGGCGACCATGTCCCTGGAGGATGTGGTCGGCGTGTACGAGCGGGCGTGGGCCGAGAACCTCAAGGTCGCCCGGATCCACTCGGGCGACCCGGCGCTCTGGGGCGGCACGCAGGAGCAGCTCGACCGGTGTGCCTCGATCGGCATCGCCACCGAGATCGTGCCCGGCGTCTCCGCCTTCTCCGCCGTCGCCGCGCTCGCCCAGCGGGAACTGACCATCCCCGAGGTCGCCCAGTCCGTGGTGCTGACCCGGCTCGGCGGCGGCAAGACGCCGATGCCGCCCGGTGAGGAGGTCCGGGAGTTCGCCAAGCACGGCACCACCATGGCGATCTTCCTGTCGGCGGCCCGCAGCGGGCAGCTCGTGCGGGAGCTGCTGGAGGGCGGGTATCCGACGTCCACGCCGGTCGTGGTCGCCTACCAGGCGACCTGGCCGGAGGAGCTGGTGGTGCGCTGCACCATCGGGACGCTGGAGGAGACCGTCAAGGAGCACAAGCTCTGGAAGCACACCCTGTTCCTGGTCGGCCCGGCCCTCGACGCCCACGGCACGCGCTCGCATCTGTACCACCCCGGCCACTTCCACGGATACCGCAAGGCCGATCCCCAGGCGCGCAAGGCGCTGCGCGAGCGGGGAGCCGGTACGTGATCACCGTCGTCGGCACGGGGACGGGCGAGCCGCTGCCCGGAGACGTCCTCGTCGGGGCCGAACTGGTCGTCGGCGGGCGGCGGCATCTGGACGCCGCGCGACCTGCGGACGACGTCGAGCGGGTCGTGCTCGGGGCGTTGGCCCCCGCTCTCGACACCATCGCGGAGTACGTCGAGAAGGACCGGCGTGTGGTCGTGCTGGCCTCCGGCGACCCCGGGTTCTTCGGGATCGTGCGGGCGCTGGCCGAGCGGTTCGGGGCGGAGCGTCTGGACGTGCGGCCCGGTGTGTCCTCCGTCGCCGCCGCGTTCGCCCGGATCGGGCTGCCCTGGGACGACGCGGTCGTGGTCAGCGCGCACGGGCGGGAGCTGCGTACGGCCGTGAACGTGTGCCGGGCCCGTCCGAAGGTGGCCGTGCTGACCGGTCCGGGCTCCGGGCCGGCCGAACTGGGCGCCGCGCTCGCCCGCAAGGCCGACACGAGGGTGCTCGTCGTGGCCTCCGCGCTGGGTTCCGAGGACGAGCGGGTGGAGCGGATGACGCCCGCGGAGGCCGCCGCCCGTGACTGGGGCCCGTCCGTGAGCGTGGTGCTGTGTCTGGACCCGGCGCGGGTGCTCGGTGGGGTGCGTACGGTCGCCGGGGCGGGCGCCGGTCCGACCGCGTGGGCGCTGGACGAGAACACGTTCGCCCACCGCGACTCGATGATCACCAAGTTCGAGGTACGGGCCCTGGCACTGGCCCGTCTCGGGCCGCGACTGGGCGACTTGGTGTGGGACGTCGGCGCGGGCTCGGGCTCGGTGGCCGTGGAGTGCGCGCGGCTGGGTGCCGCCGTCACCGCGGTCGAGAAGACCCGGGACGGGGTCGAGCGGATCCGCGCCAACGCCGTCGCGCACGGCGTCGACGTGCATGTCGTGCACGGGGCGGCGCCCACCGTCCTGTCCGACCTCGACGATCCGGACGCCGTGTTCATCGGCGGCGGGGGGCGCGAGCTGCCGGCCATCGTCACCGCGTGCGCGCGGCGCGCCCGGCGTGCGGTCGTCGTCGCGATGGCGGCGCTGGACCGGGTTCCGGCGGCGCGCGAGGCGCTGGCCGGCGCCGGGTTCGACTGCGACGGGGTGCTGCTGCACTCCTCGCGGCTCGCGCCGCTGCCGGGGGATGTGACGCGGCTCGCGTCGACGAATCCGGTGTTCCTGTTGTGGGGTGTCAGAAAGCCCCTGGACCGTGAGGGAGTTGCTCAGTGATCGGCCTCATTTCCGCCACCGCGGCGGGGGCGGCGGCGCGGGACCGGCTGGCCGCGGCGTGGCCGGACCGGGTGCGCGTGTACCACGGACCCGTCGGGGACGCCGTGCGGCGGGCGTTCGCGGAGTGCGAGCAGCTCGTGTGCTTCCTGGCGACCGGCGCGGTGGTCCGGCTGGTCGCCCCGCTGCTGGCCGGCAAGGCCACCGACCCGGGTGTGGTGTGCGTCGACGAGGGCGGGCGGTTCGCCGTGTCGCTGGTCGGCGGGCATGGCGGCGGCGCCAATGAACTCGCCCGCGAGGTGGGCGAGTTGCTGGGCGCCGAGCCGGTGGTGACGACGGCCACCGATGCCGTGGGGGTGCCCGGTCTGGACACGCTCGGGCTGCCCGTCGAGGGCGATGTCGCCGGGGTGTCGCGGGCGCTGCTCGACGGGGAGCCGGTGGCGCTGCGGGCCGAGGTGGCCTGGCCACTGCCGCCGCTGCGGGCCGGTGCCGGGGGCGCTTACACGATCCGGGTGACGGACCGGCTGGTGCAGCCCGTCGAGAGGGAGGTCGTGCTGCGGCCGCCGTCGCTCGTCGTCGGCGTCGGAGCGTCCAAGGGCGCGCCGGCCGACGAGGTGCTGACGCTCATCGAGGAGAGCCTCCGCGACGCCGGGCTCGCCCCCGCCTCCCTCGCCGAACTCGCCACCGTCGACGCCAAGGCCGACGAGCCCGGCATCGTCGAGGCCGCCGGGCGCCTCGGTGTCCCCCTCGTCACCCACTCCGCCGGCGAACTGGCCGCGGTGGAGGTCCCCAACCCCTCCGCCGCGCCGCTGGCCGCCGTGGGCACCCCCTCGGTCGCCGAGGCCGCGGCCCTGATCGGCGGCGGCGAACTCCTCGTGCCGAAGCGCAAGTCCACGGCGACCCCCGCCATGGCGACCTGTGCCGTCGTACGGCGCCCGGGGCGCGGCCGGCTCGCGGTGGTCGGACTCGGGCCGGGCGCCCGGGATCTGCTCACGCCGCGCGCGAAGGCGGAGCTGCGGCGGGCGTCGGTGCTGGTCGGCCTCGACCAGTACGTCGACCAGATCCGCGATCTGCTGCGGCCCGGCACCCGGATCCTGGAGTCGGGGCTCGGCGCCGAGGAGGAGCGGGCGCGCACGGCCGTCGAGGAGGCCCGCAAGGGGCAGGCCGTCGCGCTGATCGGCAGCGGGGACGCGGGCGTGTACGCCATGGCCTCCCCCGCGCTCGCCGAGGCGTCCGACGACATCGACGTGATCGGCGTACCGGGGGTGACGGCCGCGCTCGCCGCCGCCGCGATCCTCGGCGCCCCGCTCGGCCACGACCATGTGTCGATCAGCCTGTCCGACCTGCACACCCCGTGGGAGGTCATCGAGCGGCGGGTGCGGGCGGCGGCCGAGGCGGACATCGTGGTCACCTTCTACAACCCGCGCTCCCGGGGCCGCGACTGGCAGCTGCCCAAGGCGCTGGCGCTCCTCGCCGAGCACCGCACGCCCACGACGCCGGTCGGGGTCGTACGGAACGCGTCGCGGCCGGACGAGTCCAGTCGGCTCACGACACTGGGCTCCCTGGACCCGGCGACGGTCGACATGATGACGGTCGTGACCGTCGGCAACACCGCGACCCGGGACATCGCCGGGCGCATGGTGACACCGCGCGGCTACCGCTGGCAGGCAGCGCAGGAGGGCCCGAGGTGAACCGAGTCGTCCATCCGATCGAGGAGGAGTCCTACCGGCGGATGCGCGCCCGGCTGGACACCTCGCACTTCCCGCCGCTGACCCGGGCGGTGGTGGAGCGGGTCGTCCACTCCGCCGCCGACCTCGACTACGCGAGCGACCTCGTCATGGACGAGGGCGAGCTGGCGAAGGCGCATGCCGCGCTGCACGCCGGGGCGCCCGTGGTCACCGACGTGGAGATGGTGGCCGCCGGGATCACCCGCCGGGAGACGGTCTGCCGGCTCCGGGACGCGGTGGCCGGTCCGGGGCTGACCCGCTCCGCGCACGCGATCCGGCTCGCGTTCGAGCAGGTCGGCCCGGGGGCGCTCTGGGTGATCGGCAACGCGCCGACCGCCCTGGAGGAGCTGCTGACCCTCGGTGTCTCCCCCGCGCTCGTCATCGGCCTGCCCGTCGGCTTCGTCGGCGCGGTCGAGTCCAAGGCCGCGTTGCGTGAGAGCGGGCTGCCCGCTGTGAGCAACGTGTCCGAGAAGGGCGGTTCGGCCGTGGCCTCCGCCGCGCTCAACGCCCTGCTGTACCACCCCGTTTCGCACTCCGAGGAGAAATCGTGACCACCCCGCCGCCCGCTCTGCTCATCGCCGGTCATGGCACCCGGGACGACGCCGGAGCCGAGGCGTTCCGCGACTTCGTCCGGGAGCTGGGGCGCCGCCATCCCGAACTGCCCGTCGCGGGCGGCTTCATCGAGCTGTCCCCGCCGCCGCTGGGCGAGGCCGTCACCGAGCTGGTGGAGCGGGGCGTGCGGCGGTTCGCCGCGGTACCGCTGATGCTGGTGTCCGCCGGGCACGCCAAGGGCGACATCCCGGCCGCGCTGGCCCGTGAGAAGGAGCGCCACCCCGGGATCTCCTACACCTACGGCCGCCCGCTGGGCCCGCACCCGGCGCTGCTGAACGTGCTGGAGCGGCGGCTCGACGAGGCCCTGGGCGGGCGTGACCCGCAGGGCCGGCAGGACGTGACCGTGCTGCTGGTGGGGCGCGGTTCGACCGACCCGGACGCCAACGCCGAGGTGCACAAGGCGGCGCGGCTGCTGTGGGAGGGACGCGGTTACGCGGGCGTGGAGACGGCGTTCGTGTCGCTGGCGGCGCCGGACGTGCCGAGCGGCCTGGACCGGTGTGTGCGGCTGGGGGCGCGGAAGATCGTCGTCCTGCCGTACTTCCTGTTCACCGGCATCCTGCCGGACCGGGTGCGCCATCAGACGGAGGGCTGGGCGGCCGCCCACCCGGAGATCGACGTGCGCTCGGCGGATGTCATCGGCCCGGAGCCGGAGCTGCTCGACCTGGTGATGGAGCGCTACGAGGAGGCGGTGAAGGGCGACCTGCGGATGAACTGCGACTCGTGCGTGTACCGCATCGCACTGCCCGGCTTCGAGGACAAGGTCGGCCTGCCGCAGCAGCCGCACTTCCACCCGGACGACGACCACCACCACGGGCACGGTCATCACCACCACGGCGCCCACACCCATGCCCACTGAGGCGCACGACCTGCGTCATCACGGCGACGCCGAGGTCCGTGACGACGGTTCGGCGCTCGTCGACCTGGCGGTGAACGTCCGCGCGGACACACCGCCCGCCTGGCTGCGCGAGCGGATCGCCGGGTCGCTGGGCTCGCTCGCGGCCTACCCGGACGGGCGGGCCGCGCGGGCGGCGGTCGCGGCGCGGCACGGGCTGCCGACGGAGCGGGTGCTGCTGACGGCCGGGGCGGCGGAGGCGTTCGTGCTGCTGGCCCGCGCGCTGAAGGTGCGCCGGCCGGTCGTCGTGCACCCGCAGTTCACGGAGCCGGAAGCGGCGCTGCGCGACGCCGGGCACACCGTGGACCGGGTGCTGCTGCGCGCCGAGGACGGCTTCCGCCTCGATCCGGCGGCCGTCCCCGAGGACGCCGACCTGGTGGTGATCGGCAACCCGACGAACCCGACCTCCGTGCTGCACCCTGCCGCGGCCGTCGCCGAACTCGCCCGTCCCGGGCGGACGCTGGTGGTGGACGAGGCGTTCATGGACGCGGTGCCGGGCGAGCGGGAGGCGCTCGCCGGGCGGACCGATGTGCCGGGCCTTGTGGTGCTGCGCAGCCTGACCAAGACCTGGGGGCTGGCCGGGCTGCGCATCGGCTACGTCCTGGCCGCCCCGGAGACGGTCGCCGATCTGGAGCGCGCCCAGCCGCTGTGGCCGGTGTCCACGCCGGCGCTGGCAGCCGCCGAGGCATGTGTGTCGTCCCGGGCGCTGGCGGAGGCGGCCCACGCGGCCCACCGCATCGCCGCGGACCGGGCCCATCTCGTCGCGGGACTGGCCGAGTTCGCGCGGGCCGGACTACGGGTCGTGGAACCGGCCGAAGGGCCCTTCGTCCTCGTACGGCTGCCGGGGGCGGCCGCGGTGCGCCGACGCCTGCGCGACCTCGGGTACGCGGTCCGCCGCGGGGACACCTTCCCCGGCCTCGACGAGGAGTGGCTGCGCCTGGCGGTACGGGACCGGGCGACCGTCAACGGGTTCCTGCGGGCGCTGGAACGGGCTGCGAACCCGGCGGCGGGCTGAGCCGGGGCCGACGGGCACTGGACCCGGCAGCGGGCTGAGCCGAGGCCGACGGGCACTGGACCCGGCAACGGGCTGAGCCGAGGCCGACGGGCACTGGATCCGGCAGGCACTGGACGCGGCAGGCACTGGACCGGGCGGTCGGCTGAGCCAGAGCCGCCCGGTTCCCGGGTGCCCGTGGGGTCAGCCCTTGTTGCGTCGGGCCAGCGCCACCGCGCCGCCGCCCGCGAGGAGCAGGGCCACCGCGCCGCCCGCGATGTACGGCGTCATGGAGTTGCCGCCGGTCTCGGCGAGGCCCTCGTCGGCGGGCTCGCCCTGGGGCTTCACGTCGCCGGCCGGATCCGTGCTCGGCTCGGCCTGCTGCGCGGGCTCGGCCGGGGTCTCGCAGGTCGCCTTCGCCAAGGTCAGGGTGCCTTCGACCTCGGCGACGTTCAGCTTCAACGGGTTGATGGAGACCTTGAGTTCGAGGGCGGTCGCGGCGGCGGTGCGCGAGGTCTGCTCCGTCTTGGAGTAGTCGATCCGGACGTCGCCGACGCCGGGCACCTCGACGTTCGTGGTGCCGCCGGCGGTCAGCGTGACCTTCTTGCCCAGCACGGTGACGTCGCCGAGCAGGTTGGAGGAGGCGGTCGGCTCCTTGCCGGCCTCGCAGGTCGCCTTGGAGGTGACCTGGCCGACCTCGATGAGCGACAGCAGCGGCAGACCGGGGACGTGGACCTTGGCGTGGGCGAGGTTGGTGTACCCCTCGGCCTTGCCGTCCTCGACGGTCGCCTTGGACTGGGCGACCTCGGCGTTCAGGACACTGAAGGGCCGGCCGCCGTCGACGCCGTTCAACTGGGCCGTCAGGGTGGCCTTCTCGGCGCTCTGCGGCGCCTGGACCTCGTTCAGGGAGACCGCGAGCGGGACGTTCACGGTCTTGTTGAGCAGGGAGACGTCGAGCCCCGTACGGAGCACGACGGCACTCGCGCGACCCTCGTCGCCGGTCGCGTGCGCGGGGCCCGCGGCGCCCATGACCACGGGGGCCGCGGTCAGGGCGGTGGCCGTCGCGACGGTGGCGAGACGGCGTGCGGGCAGGCGGAAGTTCTTGCCGTTCAAGGTGGGGACCCCCAGAGGAGACTTGCTCGGGACCCGGCAAGAATCGCGCACTGAGAGTGAAGAGTCAGCAGTCCGGCGGGAGTTCACTCCAACGTGACTCTCCCGTGAAGTTTTTCGAATCCCTGGGCACGGATGTTCCTTGAAGTCACCCCCGTACCCCCTTCTGTGCGAGCGTGCGCGTGGCGACGTCGGCGCACACCAGGGGGCCGGGCGCATGACACGGTACGACAGTCGTCACGCTGAGTGAACGGTCCGCTAGCCGACGACCCGCCCGTTGAGCACGATCCGTCGAGGTGCGGCGAGGACGCGGACGTCCGCGCGCGGGTCGGTCTCGTACACCACGAGGTCCGCGGCCGCGCCCTCCTCCAGACCCGGCCGCCCCAGCCAGGTCCGAGCGCTCCAGGTCGACGCCGCGAGGGCCTCCACCGCGGGGATGCCCGCGGTCACCAGCTCCGCCACCTCGGCCGCCACGAGCCCGTGCGGCAGGGTGCCGCCGGCGTCGGTGCCGACGAAGACCGGGATCCCGGCGTCGTGGGCGGCGCGGACCGTGTCGTAGCGGCGGTCGTACAGCCGGCGCATGTGGTCCGACCAGCGCGGGTACTTGGACTGGCCGCCGTCGGCCAGCGCCGGGAAGGTGGCGATGTTGACGAGGGTGGGGACGATGGCCACCCCGCGCTCGGCGAACAGCGGGATCAGGTCGTCCGTCAGACCCGTCGCGTGCTCGACGCAGTCGATGCCCGCCTCGACCAGGTCGCGCAGCGAGCTCTCGGCGAAGCAGTGCGCGGTGACCCGGGCGCCCAGCCGGTGGGCCTCCGCGATCCCCGCCTCGACCGCCTCGCGCGGCCAGGTGGGCGCGAGGTCCCCGAGGTCGCGGTCGATCCAGTCGCCGACCAGCTTGACCCAGCCGTCGCCGCGCCGGGCCTCCTGGGCGACGTAGGCGACCAGGTCCTCCGGCTCGATCTCGTGGGCGTAGCCGCGGATGTAGCGGCGGGTGCGGGCGATGTGCCGGCCGGCCCTGATGATCTTCGGCAGGTCGTCCCGGTCGTCGACCCAGCGGGTGTCGGAGGGCGAGCCGGCGTCACGGATCAGCAGGGTGCCCGCCTCGCGGTCGGTGAGCGCCTGTTTCTCGGCGACGTCGTCGCCGACCGGGCCGTGCGCGCCGAGGCCGACGTGGCAGTGCGCGTCGACGAGGCCGGGCAGGGCCCAGCCCGCCACCGTACGGATGTCACGGGCGCCGACAGGGCGCTCGTAGGAGATCCGGCCGCCGACGACCCACAGCTCGTCCCGGACGTCGTCCGGGCCGACGAGGATCCGGCCCTTCACGTGCAGCACCGTGCGTTCGCTCATGCCCTGCACCTTAATGAGCGGCTAGTCGCCCTTGCCCACCTGGTCGGAGGTCTCCTCCTCGACTTCGGCCATCGCCGGGTCCAGCAGCCGGGACAGGAAGTGGCGGGTCCGTTCGTGGGCCGGGTTGCCGATGACCTGGTCGGGGGTGCCGTCCTCGACGACCACTCCGCCGTCCATGAACACGACCCGGTCGGCGACCTCGCGTGCGAAGGTCATCTCGTGCGTGACGACCATCATGGTCATGCCTTCATCGGCGAGCATGCGCATGACGGCCAGGACGTCCCCCACCAGCTCGGGGTCGAGCGCGGACGTCGGCTCGTCGAACAGCATCACCTGCGGGCCCATGGCGAGGGCGCGGGCGATGGCGACGCGCTGCTGCTGGCCGCCGGAGAGGGACGCCGGGTACGCGGTCGCCTTCTCGGACAGGCCGACCCGCTCCAGGTTCTCGGCGGCGACCTTCGCCGCGGCCGCCTTGTCGCGCCCGAGGACACGGCGCTGCGGCAGCGTGAGGTTCTCGGTCACCGTGAGGTGCGGGAACAGGTTGAACTGCTGGAAGACCATGCCGATACGGCGGCGTACGGCGTCGATGTCGACGTCCGGGTCGGTGAGTTCGGTGCCGCCGACGAAGACCTGGCCCTTGGTGGGCTCCTCCAGCAGGTTGACGCACCGCAGCAGCGTCGACTTGCCCGAGCCGGACGGGCCGATGACACACACGACCTCGCCCCGGCGGATCTCCAGGTCGATGCCGCGCAGCACCTCGTTGTCGCCGAAGGACTTGTGCAGGCCCCGGACTTCGATCTCTGCCTCGTTACTCACTTGACGGCCTCCTGTGCCTTGGCCTCCATACGGCGTACGACGAAGCCGAGCGGGATCGTGACCAGCAGATAGCACAGGCCCGCGACCAGGATCGGCGTGGAGTTGGCGGTCTGGCTGGCCAGGTCACGGCCGAACTTCGACAGCTCGCGCTCCTCCAGCGTCACACCGAGGAACAGCACCAGCGAGGAGTCCTTGAACAGCAGGACGAGTTCGTTGGTGAGCGGCGGGAGGATGATCCGGAACGCCTGCGGGATGATGATCGAGATCATGGCGCGGGCGGGCGAGAAGCCGAGCGAACGCGCCGCCTCCATCTGTCCCTTGGGCACCGCCTGGATGCCCGCGCGGATCGTCTCGGCCATGTACGCGGCGGCCACCAGGCCGAGTGCGAGCGCGACCTTGCCGTAGGTGCCGCCCGGGATTTCCGTGCCGGGGAAGGCCAGCGGAACCGCGACCCCGATGAAGATGAAGATCAGCAGGGCGGGCAGGCCGCGGAAGATCTCGATGTAGATGCCGGCGAGCCAGCGGTACGGGCCCACGGACGACAGCCGCATCAGCGCGATCACCATGCCGAGGACCAGTCCGACGACGAAGCCGGACACGGTGTACAGCACGGTGTTCTTCAGCGCGAGGGTGATGACGTCCGGGAACATCTCCCGGGCGATCGCGCCTTGCGCGAACTGGTTCTTCAGCCGTCCCCAGTCGGCCGCGACCGCGAAGGCGATCACGGCCGCGACGAAGACGACGTACTGGACGCCGCGCGACAGGCTGCGCTTCTGTCGCCGGGTCAGGCCCTTCTTCTTCGGCTGGAGTGGTACCTCTGCGCCGCTCATCGGGTTCAGGCGGCGGGCGACGGAGAGGCGGCGGACTCGTCGTACGGGCCGATCCACTGCTCGTACAGCTTCTTGTACGTGCCGTCGGCCTTCGCGTCCTTGATCGCCTTGTTGATGGCCTCGCGGAGCTTGTCGTTGCCCTTCTTCACCGTGACGCCGTACTGCTCACCGGTGTTGACCTGCTCGGCGACCTCGAACGCGTCCGCGTTGGCCTTGTCCTTCAGCCAGCCCTGGACGACCGGGTAGTCGATGACGACGGCCTGGACCTGGCCGGTGCGCAGGCCGTTGAGGACGGCGTCGGAGGACTCGAAGGAGACCGGGTCCAGGCCCTTGCTCTTGGCGTAGTCCTCGCCGGTGGTCTGCGCCTGGGCGCCGACCTTCTTGCCCTTGAGGTCGGCGAAGGAGGAGATGCCGCTCTTCTTGTCGACCAGGACGGCCTGGGTGGCCTCGAAGTACGGGTCGGAGAAGTCGACGTTCTTCTTGCGCTCGTCGGTGATCGTCATGCCGGCGGCGGCGAGGTCGCACTCGCCGGAGTTCAGGAACGCGCCCGTCTTGAAGTTCTCGAAGGGGGTGTCGAGGATCTCCTGCTTCACGCCCAGGTTCTTGGCGAGCAGGTCGATCAGGGCGACGTCGAAGCCCTGCACCTTGCCGTCGATCTCCGACTGGAAGGGCGGGTAGGGCAGGTGGGTGCAGGTGGTGAGCTGGCCCGCCTTGACGAGCTCGACACCGCCGGCCGCGGTCTTCGTGCCGCTGCCGCCGCCGTCGTCGGAGGAGCAGCCGGCCACGAGCACCAGCCCGGCCGTCGCGGTGGTGGCGGCCAGAATGCGGGTCCGGCGCCCGAGGGTCGTCTTCACGGGGAGCCTCCTGTGAGGGAACTTTGAGTTCCGATTATAAGGAAACGTTTGGGCTCCTCAAACCAATCCGATGGCTCTGTGGCCGTTCGACCTAAGAAGTCGGGTGCGAGGCGCGTTGTCGGGCGCCCGGGTGGGGTGTTGGGGCGCCCGGTTACCGCCCGGTTACGCTCGGGACGTCGACCCTTGAGCGAAGAGAGCCCCGTCGTGACCCATCCCTTCCTGGACCTGACACCGCTGAGCGCCGCCCGATTCGCCGCCATCGAGGACCGGGTGGCGCGGCTGCTCGGGACCCGGCAGGACGTCGTGATCATGCAGGGTGAGGCGCTGCTGCCGCTGGAGGGGGCGATCCGCGGGACGGCCGGGCCCGGCACGACCGCGCTGAACGTGATCACGGGTCCGTACGGGCAGACCTTCGGGGACTGGCTGCGGGACTGCGGCGCGACCGTGATCGATCTGGCGGTGCCCTTCCATACGGCGGTCACCGCGGACCAGATCCGTGACGCGTTCGCCGAGCATCCGGAGATCGACTTCGTGTCCCTGGTGCACGCGGAGGCGGCCACCGGCAACACCAATCCCGTCGCGGAGATCGGCGAGGTCGTGCGGGAGCACGGGGCGCTGTTCTACCTGGACGCGGTGGCGTCGATCGGGGCCGAGCCGGTGCTGCCGGACGCGTGGGGCGTGGACCTGTGCGTCATCGGGGCGCAGAAGGCGATGGGCGGGCCGGCCGGGGTGTCGGCGGTGTCGGTGAGCGAGCGGGCCTGGGCCCGGATGGCGGCGAATCCGCGGGCGCCGCGACGGTCGTACCTGTCGCTGCTCGACTGGAAGGCGCGGTGGATCGACGGCGGGCGCACGGCGCTGCTGCACGCTCCCGCACAGTTGGAGATGCTCGCGCTGGAGGCGTGCGTGGAGCGGATCGAGGCGGACGGGCTGGAGGCGGTGATGGGCCGCCATCGGGCCGCCGCGCTGGCCACTCGGGCGGGGGCTGTGGCCCTGGGCGGAGGGCTGGAGCCGTATGTGTACGAGGAGCGGGACGCGGCTCCCGTCGCGACGACGTTGAGGGTGCCGGCGGGGGTGGTGGCGTCGGAGGTGGTGGCTCGGGCGCTGGCGGCGGATCCGGCGTTGCCGCTGGCTGCGGGGGGTGGGGCGCTGGCCAAGGAGATGGTTCGGGTCAATCACTACGGGGTGGACGCGACGGCGGGGGCGGTGCGGGGGTCGTTGGCCGCGCTGGGCGCCGCGCTGGCTGGGCTGGGGCTGGATGTGGAGGTGGAGGGGGCGTTGCGGGTCGTGGACGGTGGGGGGTGGCGGTAGGAGGTTTCTCGCCCCCGCCGCCCCTACCCGTCCCGTCCCCGGGGACTGCCGCCCCCGGACCCCCGCTCCGGGCCCTGAACGGGCCTCGTCCTCAAACGCCGGACGGGCTGAAAAACCTCCTGCGCCGGACGGGCTGGTTGGAGGGCCGCAGGCCTCTCCAAGGGGCGCGGGGAACTGCGCGACCAGCCCCCACTGCCCGCAGCCGCCGTCCCTCCCTGCAGCCCGGTCTCGTTCGTGCGCCGCGGAAGGGCCGAAAAGACCGGTCCGAAAGCCTGCCCCGCCCCAACGAGCCGTGCCACGCTCCCCCTATGACCACCGACACCCCCCACGCGCTCCCCGGCACCCCTCACACGCTCCCCGACGGCCGCCCCATCCCCCTCATGAGCGGTGACGAGCGACCCATGCTCGAGAGTTGGCTCGACTTTCATCGCGCCACCCTGGAGTTGAAGTGCGCGGGGCTCGATGACACGCAGGTGCGGACCGCGGCCGCCGGGGCGTCGGAGTTGACGTTGCTCGGGCTGGTGCAGCATCTCGCGGAGTGTGAGCGGAACTGGTTCCAGCGGGCGGTGGGCGGGCTCGAGGTGCCGCCCGTGTTCGGGGCGGGGAACGAGAGCGGGTACCGGCTGGAGGACGAGCGCGGCATCCACGAGGCGCTCGCCGTGTGGCGGCGGGAGGTCGCCCGGGGTCGTGAGGTGTGTGCCGGGCTGCCGCTGGAGGGCACGGGGCGCATCGGGGACGGACCGCTGGTCGGAGTGGAGGTCAGTCTGCGCTGGGTGCTCCTTCACATGATCGAGGAGTACGCACGCCACAACGGCCACGCCGACATTCTGCGAGAGTCCATCGACGGCGCTACCGGAGCCTGAATTCGACGTAATTCTCGAATTCTTTTCCAGGGCAGCTTCCCATAGTCTTCTGCCCGCTTTCTCCGAACCTAAACGCAAAGATTCCGCGAACACCAATCGGACTGAAACGGTCAGGTCTCGTGAGAGTTACACGCCTGTGACGCGTTCCACATCGCGCCCGTTTTGTACGGTATTAAGGGGGCAAAAGGTGCGTTCTGTAGGGCCTCAAGCGCTTCCCTCACGCCCGCGTGATAACACACCACCGCGCCACGCGTAACCCCTCACGGCCATGCAATTTCGAATTTCCCTCGGTAAATTCAATTCGCATGACTGCCGCACAAGCAGACCTGCAAATCGACCGTCCGGCGGTGGCCGACGGGGCCGCGCTGTGGCGTATTGCCAGAGACTCCGAAGCCCTCGACCTCAACTCGTCGTACAGCTATCTGCTGTGGTGCCGCGACTTCGCGAGCACGTCGGCCGTCGCGCGCGACGAGCGTGGGGAGCCGGTCGGCTTCATCACCGGGTACGTGCGCCCGGACCGTCCGCGCACCCTGCTCGTCTGGCAGGTGGCCGTGGACGACGCCTACCGCGGCCGCGGCATCGCCGCCGCGCTGCTCGACGGACTCGTCGCGCGGGTCAGTGGCGAGTACGGCATCACGAGCGTCGAGACCACCATCACGCCCGGCAACACCGCATCCGATCGGCTGTTCGACTCCTTCGCCGAGCGACACGGTGCCGCCCTGGAGCGGGAGGTGCTCTTCCCCGCCGGCCTGTTCCCGGACGGACCGCACGACCCCGAAGTGCTGTACCGCATCGGCCCCCTCTCCCTCTGACACCCCCCACGCAACGAGGAGCGATTCGTCGTGACCATCACCCAGCCCGACCTCAGCGTCTTCGAGACCCTCGAGTCCGAGGTGCGCAGCTACTGCCGCGGCTGGCCCACAGTCTTCGACCGCGCGCGGGGCAGCCGTATGTACGACGAGGACGGCCACGAGTACCTGGACTTCTTCGCCGGCGCCGGTTCGCTGAACTACGGGCACAACAACCCCGTCCTGAAACGGGCGTTGATCGACTACCTGGAGCGTGACGGCGTCACGCACGGGCTCGACATGTCCACCAGCGCCAAGCGCGCGTTCCTGCAGACCTTCCAGGACCTGGTGCTGCGCCCGCGCGACCTGCCGTACAAGGTCATGTTCCCGGGCCCGACCGGCACCAACGCCGTGGAATCCGCGCTGAAGCTGGCGCGCAAGGTGAAGGGCCGCGAGGCCATCGTGTCCTTCACCAACGCCTTCCACGGGATGTCGCTCGGTTCGCTCGCCGTGACCGGCAACGCCTTCAAGCGGGCCGGCGCCGGCATCCCGCTGGTGCACGGCACCCCGATGCCGTTCGACAACTACTTCGACGGCACGGTCGAGGACTTCCTGTGGTTCGAGCGGCTCCTGGAGGACCAGGGCTCGGGCCTCAACAAGCCCGCCGCCGTGATCGTGGAGACCGTGCAGGGCGAGGGCGGCATCAACGTCGCCCGCCCGGAGTGGCTGCGGGCGCTCGCCGAGCTCTGCGAGCGGCAGGACATGCTGCTCATCGTCGACGACATCCAGATGGGGTGCGGTCGTACCGGGGCCTTCTTCTCCTTCGAGGAGGCCGGCATCACCCCGGACATCGTCACCGTCTCCAAGTCCATCAGCGGCTACGGACTGCCCATGTCGCTGTGCCTGTTCAAGCCCGAGCTGGACATCTGGGAGCCGGGTGAGCACAACGGCACCTTCCGCGGCAACAACCCCGCCTTCGTCACGGCCACCGCCGCCCTGGAGTCCTACTGGGCCGACGGCAGCGCCATGGAGAAGCAGACCCGCGCCCGCGGTGAGCAGATCGAGCAGGGCCTGATCGCCATCTGCGAGGAGCACCTCGCCGATGTGAAGGAGTACCGGGGCCGCGGGCTGGTCTGGGGCATGGAGTTCCACGACAAGGAGCGGGCCGGCCGGGTCGCGCACCGCGCCTTCGAGCTCGGACTGCTCGTGGAGACGTCCGGCCCGGAGAGCGAGGTCATCAAACTGCTGCCCGCCCTCACCATCACCCCGGACGAGCTCGACGAGGGGCTCCGCGTCCTGGCTCGCGCCGTCACCGAGACCGCCTGACGGGCGCCTGAAGACCCCCTGCCGACGGACGGCCGCCCCGTGCGCCGTCCGTCCGGCCGGGAGCACCGAGTACACCCCCACCTAGGAGGCATCGCAGCACCGTGATCGTCCGTTCGTTCAAGGACATCGAAGGCACCGACCGCCATGTGAAATCGGCGTCCGGGACCTGGGAGAGCAAGCGCATCGTCCTCGCGAAGGAGAAGGTCGGCTTCTCGCTGCACGAGACGGTCCTGTACGCGGGTACGGAGACGTCCATGTGGTACGCGAACCACATCGAGGCCGTCGTCTGCGTCGAGGGCGAGGCCGAGCTGACCGACCACGAGACCGGGCGGACGCATGTGATCACGCCCGGGACCATGTACCTCCTGGACGGCCACGAGAGGCACACGCTGCGGGTGAAGGAGGACTTCCGCTGCATCTGTGTCTTCAACCCGCCCGTGACCGGCCGCGAGGACCACGACGAGAACGGGGTGTACCCGCTGCTCACCGAGCCCGAGGAGGTGTGAGAACACCATGACCACCGCCATGACCGGAAACGTCACCGATCTCTACCCCAGCCGCGGCGCCACCGAGGTGTCGACGCCGCGCCAGGACCCCGTCGTGTGGGGCGCTCCCGACACGCCGGGCCCGATCACGGCCGGCGATCTGCAGTCGTTCGAGCGCGACGGCTTCCTCGCCATCGACCAGCTGATCGGCGCGGACGAGGTGGAGGTCTACCACCGTGAGCTGGAGCGGCTGATCGCCGACCCGGCGATCCGCGCGGACGAGCGCTCGATCATCGAGCCGAAGTCCAAGGAGATCCGGTCCGTCTTCGAGGTGCACAAGCTCAGCGAGGTGTTCGCCGCGCTGGTGCGCGACGAGCGCGTCGTCGGCCGGGCGCGGCAGATCCTCGGCTCGGACGTGTACGTCCACCAGTCGCGGATCAACGTCAAGCCGGGCTTCGGGGCCAGTGGCTTCTACTGGCACTCGGACTTCGAGACCTGGCACGCCGAGGACGGTCTGCCGAACATGCGGACGGTGTCCGTCTCGATCGCGCTGACCGAGAACCACGACACCAACGGCGGGCTGATGATCATGCCCGGTTCGCACCGGACCTTCCTCGGGTGCGCGGGGGCCACGCCGAAGGACAACTACAAGAAGTCGCTGCAGATGCAGGACGCGGGCACGCCGTCGGACGAGGCGCTGACGAAGATGGCGTCCGAGTACGGCATCAAGCTCTTCACGGGCAAGGCCGGTTCGGCGACCTGGTTCGACTGCAACTGCATGCACGGCTCCGGCGACAACATCACGCCGTTCCCGCGCAGCAACGTGTTCATCGTCTTCAACAGCGTGGACAACGCGGCCGTGGAGCCCTTCGCGGCTCCGATCCGGCGCCCGGACTTCATCGGGGCACGGGACTTCACGCCCGTGAAGTGAGCTTCACGCAGGTGCGGTTCACAGCCACGCCAGCGACGCGGCCCGCTCCAGTACGTTCCGTACGGCGGCCGCGTCGCCGGTCTGGCCCCTGGGCACCGTCTCCGGGGCGTACCGTCCGCCGACGAGCAGGCAGAAGTCGTACGGATCGAGGCTGAGTTCGGCCAGTACGGGCTCGTCCGCGGACCCCAGCACCCACTCCTCGCCCCCGGTGACCGAGAACAGCACCGGGGGCGCGGTGGGTCCCAGGGCCAGTCCGAGGACGCGGACGGCGAGGCGGACCAGCAGCTCCAGGTGCTCCGGCGGCGGCAACGGGACGGCGAGGCCGAGGGCGCGGCCGATGTCGTCGGTGTGGATCCATGTCTCGAAGCCGCGCATCAGGAAGTGGTCGGCGACGGGCAGCCGCATCCCCATCAGTGTCACGGCCCGCGCGGCGAGTTCGGCGTCCCCGGCCTCCGGTGTGCCGAGCACCTGGTCGGCCTGTGCGGCCCAGTCGGCCACCGTCTCCTCGGGCGTACGGCCGTGCTCGTGGGCGATGACATCGGCGCTGCGGCGGTTCCAGGCGTCCTCCCAGTGCGTGCCCTCCTCGATGTGCGAGGGCGGCACCCGCGCGTCGACGCCGAGCCGGCCGGCCAGATGCTCGTCGGCGGCCAGGAGATGGGCGACGGTGGCATGCGCGTCCCAGTCGTGCACGACCGGAGTGGCCCAGCGGCCCGAGAGTTCCGGCAGCAGTGCCTTGAGCCCGGCGACGGCGGCGGCGTAGGGCGCGGCGTGCGCGGCGACACCGGCGACGGACGGCCGGGTGCGCAGGGCGAGGGACAGCACACCGTCGGACGAGCGGGTGGGGGCGGTGAGCGGTGGCCCGTCGAGCAGCCGTACCGTCTCCTTCAGTCTCGCCGCCTCCGCGGCGCAGCTCCCGCAGCCGGCCAGATGCGCCGAGACGGTCTCCGCGTCGGCCGGGTCCAGGGCGCCGAAGGCCCAGGCGGCCAGCAGATCAGGTACGGACCCGTGTCCGTCGGTCATCGCGTGCCTCCTCTCCGTGCCCCTTGTCCGCGAGGGCCTCGTTCGGCTCTCCTGCGGGTACCCCCCTCGCCATCATGCGCCCCTTTCCAGCGCGGGGTCCGGCGGCTCGGCCAAAGTTTCCGCCAAGGAGCGCAGGGCGCTGCGCAGCCGGGTCTTGGCGGTGCCCTCGGGTATGCCCAGCTCCACGGCGGCCTGCCGGTAGGTGCGGCCGGCGAAGTAGGCGAGGTGCACGACCTCGCGCTGCGGCTGCGGGAGTTCGGCGAGGGCGGAGTGCAGCAGGAGGGAGCGTTCCCGGTCGACGACCGTCTCGTCGGGGCCGGGACCGGCGTCGGGGATGGCCTGGAGCGCGGAGTCGTCGGCGCCGGCGTCCTTGCGGTGCCGGGCCTCGCTGCGCACCCAGTCCACGGCCCGTCGGTGGGCGAGCAGGGACAGCCAGGTGCGCAGCGAGCCACGGCCCGCGTCGAAGGTGTACGGCCGGCTCCACAGGTGGGCGAAGACCTCCTGCGCCACGTCCTCGGCGGCGGCCGGGGAGCGGGTCACGCGCACGGCGATCCGCCGCACCAGCCCGCCGTACGCCGTGTACACCTCGGCCAGCGCGGACTCGTCGCCGTACACCAGCCGCCGGTGCACCTCCGCGTCGGCAGGCGGCGGTGCGGAGGTACCGCCCGTGGACTCCACGTGCCCTTCCTAGCGTCCCGGCAGGGCCCGCGCCAGTGGTTCAGGCGGACAGGACATCGAGGAGGCGGTCGACATCGGTGGGTGTGTTGTAGAGGTGGAAGGCCGCGCGCAGGTTGCCGGCGCGGTCGGAGACCTCCACTCCGGCGCTGCTCAGATCGCTCTGGCGGCTGCCGAGGCCGGGCACGGAGACGATCGGCGAGCCGGGCGAGGGGACGGGCTCGTGGCCGAGGGAGGCCAGGCCCGCGCGGAAGCGGTCGGCGAGGGCGAGGTCATGGGCGCGCACGGCGTCCACGCCGAGTTCCTCCAGGAGTCCCAGGGAGCGGCGGGCGCCGGCGTAGGAGAAGAGGGCGGGACTCTCGTCGAACCGCCGTGCGGAGTGGGCGAGTTCGTCGATGGGGCCGTAGCACGCGTCCCAGGGGTGCTCCCCCGCGACCCAGCCGGCGAAGAGCGGGGTGAGGCCGCCGAGGTCCTCCGGGACGACCAGGAAGGCCACGCCCCGCGGGCAGACCAGCCACTTGAAGGCGACGGAGGCGCAGTAGTCGTAGGCGTCCGCGTCGAGGTCCAGCCATCCGGCGGCCTGGGACGCGTCGATGTACGTACGCGCCCCGTGCTCGCGCGCCGCCTCCCGGATCGCGGGCAGGTCGGCCACCCGGCCGTCCGCGGACTGGGCTGCGCTGACGGCGACCAGGGCGGTGCCGGGGCGCACCGACTCGGCGATCCGCTCCAGCGGCACGCTGCGCACCTTGAGGTCGGGGCGGACGTGGAAGGGGTTCACGACGGAGCTGAAGTCGCCCTCGGCGGTGAGGACTTCGGCGCCCGCCGGGAGGGAGGCGGCGATCAGGCCGCTGTAGACCGCGACGGACGCCCCGGCCGCCACCCGGCGCTCGGGCACCGAGACGAGCCGCGCGAAGCAGGCGCGGCTCGCCTCGACGTCCGAGAACATGTCGGTCGGCCGGCCGGCCGCCGCGGCCTCCGTCGCGGTCCGCATGGCGGCGACGGTACGGGCCGGCAGCAGGCCGGTGCTGGCCGTGTTCAGGTAGGTGTTCTTCGGCGCGAACTCGGCACCGACGAGGCTCTCGAAGGTCTCCATGGCTCCACTGTGGGCCCGGGAGACCTCATAGTCCATTGCCTATTTTTGCGTGCTCTCGCCAAGCGATCCTTATAGATCAGCCGTCACCTGCCCTTTTACCTCTGCGGTACCGCGCACCCGTCGGGGCCGCAGGCGTCCGCGTCACCCTGGTCGATGAGCCGAAGCGGGGACCGCTCGCCCCATGCCTGCGTCAGGGCCTGTTCGAAGACCTCGGCGGGCTGGGCGCCGGAGACGCCGTACTTGCGGTCGAGGACGAAGAAGGGCACGCCGTTCGCGCCGAGCTCGGCGGCCTCGCGCTCGTCGGCACGCACGTCGTCGGCGTAGGCGCCCTGGTCGGCGAGGACCTTGCGGGCGTCGCCGGCGTCGAGTCCGGCGGCCACCGCCAGTTCCACGAGCCGCTCGTCGCCCTCGGAGAAGACGGACCGCTCCTCGGCGAAGTTCGCCCGGTACAGGATCTGGATCAGCTCGTCCTGGCGGCCCTGCTCCTTGGCGAAGTGCAGGAGCCGGTGCATGTCGAAGGTGTTGCCGTGGTCGCGGCCCTCGGTGCGGTACGCGAGCCCCTCCGCGGCGGCCTGCGCGCCGAGGTTCTCCTCACCGGCCTGTGCCTGCGCGGCGCTCATGCCGTACTTCTTGGTGAGCATGGTGATCACGGGCTGGATGTCGCCCTTGGCGCGCCCGGGGTCCAGCTCGAAGGAGCGGTGCACCACCTCGACCTGGTCGCGGTGCGGGAAGGCCTCCAGCGCCTTCTCGAAGCGGGCCTTGCCCACGTAGCACCAGGGGCAGGCGATGTCGCTCCAGATCTCGACGCGCATGTCTACGGCTCTCTCCAGGTCGGACGGATACGGAGACACCCTCCGCAGACTGGATGAACGTTCAAGCAGCGTGCTTGATTCCCGCCCGCCCTCATGTCCCGACCGGGTCGTCCTCCGTCACCAGAAATCGCAGGTTCAGGTGGTGGTCCCCGTCGGCGGGCGGGTTCTCCGGGTCCGGGTGCCAGCCCCGGCCGGCGTAGAAGCCCTGTGCCCGCCGGTTGTCGACATGGACGTCGAGCACGGCCGTGCGCATGCCGTCGGCCCGCCACTCCTCGACGCAGGCCGCGTGCAGGGCCGTACCGATGCCACGGCCCCAGTGGTCGGGGTCGACGTGGAACTGGAACAGCTTGACCGTGTCGGCCGGGCCTCCCTCGGGCCGGCGGAAGGACGCGAGGCCGACGATCCGGCCGTGCTCCACCACGCACAGCACATGCCCGTCGGGCCGCTCGATGGCGCCGCGCCAGGCGGCGGACCAGTCGGTTCCGTCGTCGGGGATCCCGTCCGGGTAGTACGTCGCCCTGGCGCGCGCGTGCAGGGCGGCGACCGTCTCCGCCTCGGCGGACACAACGGTACGGATCATCCGGTTCGCGGTGTCTCGGTCACTGATCATGCAACGGAGGACGTGACGTCGGCCGCCGCGGTTCCGAGCCGGCTGAACTGCGCCCGGTAGGCGCTCGGCGTCAGCCCCGTACGGCGGACCAGATGCCCCCGCAGCGAGTCGGCCGTGCCCAGACCGCTGGCGCGGGCCACCCGGTCCATCGGCAGGTCCGTGGTCTCCAGCAGTTCCTTGGCGCGTTCGATGCGCTGGTGCAGCAGCCACTGCAGGGGGCTCACCCCGCTCTCCGCGTGGAAGCGGCGGGTGAGGGTGCGCACGCTGACGCCGGCGTGCCGGGCCAGGTCGGTGAGGGTGAGCGGCTTGTCGAGGTTGCGCATGGCCCAGCCGCGGGTGTCGGAGCAGGCGTGGCCGCGCTCGGGCGGCAACGGCGTCTGCGTGAACTGGGTCTGGCCGCCCGGCCGTACGGGCGCGACCAGGGCGCGTCGGGCGACCTCGTTGGCGACGGCGGCGCCGTAGTCGGTGCGGATGATGTGCAGGCACAGGTCGATGCCGGCGGCGTAGCCGGAGGAGGTGACGTAGGGCCCGTCCTGGACGTAGAGCACGTCTCCGCGCAGGTCGACCTGCGGGTAGCGGCGGCGCAGCTCCTCGGCGTGCGCCCAGTACGTCGTCGCCCTGCGCCCGTGCAGCAGGCCCGCCTCGGCGAGTTGGAAGGCGCCGGTGCACAGGGAGGCGATGCGCTTGCCGGCGGCGGCCGCCTCGCGCACGGCGGACACGATCCGCGCGTCCGGCTCGAAGGGCTCCCCGGTCCCGGCGACGAGCAGCGTGTCCGCGGCCTCCACGACGTCGAGTCCGTGCCGTACGTACAGGTCGAGCCCGCCGCTGGTGGGCACCGGTCCCGGCTCGGCCGCACAGATGACCACCTCGTAGCCGGGCCGCCCGTCGACCTCGACCTTGCCGAACAGCATCTCCGGGATGGCGAGGTTGAACATCGACACGGGCGAGGGCGCGACGACCGCGATGCGGTGCGGGGCTAGCGGCTGGGACATGGCCAGAACCTCCGGCTGCATGGCATTTTGGCCACTACTGTACGACGGCCGCACTCCGCAGCATGGAGGCATGTCGACGAACGTGACGCGCGACGGCACTCAACTCACTTCCATCCAGGGCGAGTTGACGCCGGAGCCCAAGGAACCCAAGACGCCCTCCGCCGCTCTCACCCTCACCGCCGGCCTGCTCGGCTTCGCGCTGGTCTGCCTCGACGCGTCCATCGTGAACGTGGCTCTGCCCGCGATGGGCTCCTCCCTCGGCGGCGGGATGTCGGGGCTGCAGTGGGTCGTGGACGCCTACACACTGGCGTTCGCCGCGCTGATGCTGTCCACCGGGGCTTTCTCGGACCGGGCGGGCGCGACCCGGGCGTACGCGCTGGGCGCCGGCGTCTTCACGCTCGCCTCGGCGGCCTGCGGTCTGGCGCCGAACCTGCCCGCCCTGATCGGCGCGCGCGTCGTGCAGGGTGTCGCCGCTGCCGTGGTGCTGCCGGCCTCGCTGGCGCTGGTGCGGCAGGCGTACGCCGATCCGGCGCGGCGCGCTCGGGCGGTGGCCGTGTGGGCGGCCGGGGGTTCTGCGGCGGTGGCGCTGGGTCCGGTGGTGGGCGGTGTGCTGACGACGGCCTGGGACTGGCGGGGGATCTTCTTCGTCAACCTTCCGGTGGGCGTCCTGATTCTCGCGCTGCTGATCCGGGCCCCGCGTTCGCAGCGCCGTCCGGCACCGCTCGATCTGCCCGGCCAGGTGACGGCGGTGGTGGCGCTGACCGCGCTGACGTTCGCGGTGATCGAGGGCGGCACGGCGGGCTGGGCGGCGCTCGCGGTGGCCGTGGTGACGGCCGGCGCGTTCCTGCGCATCGAGGCGCGCAGGCCGCACCCGGTCGTCCCGCTGGGGCTGCTGCGCAACCGGACCGTCGCGGTGACGGTGGCGACGGGAGCAGCGGTCAGCGTCGCCTTCTACAGCATGGTGTTCGTCTTCTCGCTCTTCTTCCAGCAGGTCCAAGGGCGTTCCGCGCTCCAGGCCGGGCTGATGTTCCTGCCGATGACGGGCCTGATCGCGGTGACGAACGTGGTGGCGGGCAAGCTCGCCGGACGGTACGGCCCCCGGCTGCCCATGGTGGTGGGCCAGGGCCTCGCCGTCGCGGGACTGCTGGTGATGCTGTTCGTCGACACCGGCACGCCGCCGGTCGTGGTGGCGCTGCTCCTCGTCCCGATGGCGCTGGGCTGCGCGCTGACGGTGCCACCGCTGACGGCGGCGATGATGGACGCCGTGCCCGCGGAGCGGGCGGGCCTCGCGGCGGGCGTCCTCAACGCGGCCCGGCAGATGGCCGGGGCGCTGGGCATCGCCGTCTTCGGGGCGCTGATCTCCGACGGCTTCGTGTCCGGGATGCGGCTGAGCCTGGTGGTCAGCGCGGCGCTGCTCGCGGTGACGGGCCTGCTCAGCTTCCGTCTCGCAGGTCCTTCGGCCAGTGCGGCCTGAACTCCAGGTGGTCGTAGGTCACCACGCACCCCTCCCCCAGCGGCGACTGCGTCATGAAGCCGACCAGGGCCGCGCCGGTCTCCTTCTCGTCGCCGAGCGTGAACAGCCGGACGAAGGTCCAGCGCTCGCCGTCGCGCGAGGCGTGGAAGGCGAAGGCGCGGCCGGTGCGGCTCACCCGCAGCCACACCGAGCTTCCCTCCACCGAGAAGGAGTTGGCGTCGTCGGAGTGGCCCCGGGTGACGACCGTGCACACGGTGGGCACGTCCGGGGAGTACTCCAGGCACAGCTTCGCCCAGGCCCGCTCGCCGACATGGACGTAGAGGACACCGGCGTCGAAGGCGCCGGCGAAGCCGACGGTGACGCGGGCGATCAGCTGGAAGTCGCCCTCGGGCGCGCCCAGCAGCCGCGGTGCGTCGGAGGCGGCGTCCAGGGCCTCGCCGGTGGGCGGCACGAAACGGTCCTGCCGGGGGCCGGCCCATCCGGAGAGGATGCCGTCGTCCTCGTAGGACCAGTGGCCGTCGGGGCCGTAGGTGCGCAGTGGGAAGGGGAGTTCGGGGATTTCCAGGTCCATGGCGGGATTCTTCCAGGCCGTCCCCCTTCCCGCTCGCCCGAGGGGGGTCCCGTCAGCGGGACTGGAGGGCGTCCAGGGCGACGGCCTGGGCGATGGCGAGGCGCAGGTCGAGGTCGGGCGAGGCCACGTCGAGCAGATACCGGTCGCGCAGCCCTATCTTCTTGTCGACCTTCATCACCGGCTTCGCCTCCGAGGTGAAGTCGAAGTGGTACGGCCACGCGAACGGCACGAAGTCCAGCGGCAGCAGCTCCCAGACCCGGCGCAGCACGGCCACGAGCCGGTTGCGCTCGGTCCCGACGGCGGTGACGGAGCCCGGCTGCTCCAGTTCCCACGTCGAGCGCAGCAGGGAGGCGGCGAACTTCTTGCGGAACGTGCCGACGGGGTTGCCCGTCGCGTCGCACACGTCATAGGCGGCGCCGACGTCGAGGACCTGACGGGCCTTGGCGGTGAACAGCACGCGGCCCTTGGACTCGTCGGTGTAGAAGGTCATCTGCTCCTTGAGCGCCATCCGCTTCTGCTCGGCGAAGGCGACGACCTTGCCCTCGGAGCCGTCCGGCAGCGTCTCGGTCACGACGTACCGGTTGATCATGAGGGTGGTCTTCTGCCGGATGGTGAACCGCTCGTTCGTCGGTCGCGCGCTGTCCATCGCTTCGCTCTCCGTGCCGGTGGTGGGTGGCCGCCGGCGTTCTCGTCCGGCGGAGCCATCGTCGCCGCGCGACCCGGTCCGGGTCAGTCCTCGTAAGTCGACGTCCGCAGCGACCAAAGATGACGGCTCCGGCGGCGGGCGGGTGTCGACTTTCGTCGCTCGGGACCGCGCCGAAGGGCGGATGCGGGCGGCCCCGGGCGGCTGGCTATCGTCTGCGCGTGGACGCCAGCCAGACACCCCGCACGGA
Organism: Streptomyces coerulescens; assembly: GCF_042657965.1. Lineage (NCBI taxonomy): Bacteria > Bacillati > Actinomycetota > Actinomycetes > Kitasatosporales > Streptomycetaceae > Streptomyces > Streptomyces coerulescens. The sequence goes on along the minus strand of NZ_JBHSKM010000007.1, from coordinate 423,423 downwards.
CCGGCCGCTCAGCTCCCGGCTCCTCGCCGCCTCCCCCTGGCCGCGCAAGCGGATCATCGGGGAGAGCGTGCTCGCCGTCGTGCTCGCCGGGATGGCGGGCCTCCTCGACGAACGGCCCGGCTTCGGCGCGTGGACGGTCGCCGTGGCCCTGGCCGCCGCCGTACTGTCACTGGCCCGCCGCTCCCTGCCGGCGACGGTGCTGGTCATCGCGTCGGCCATGTCCGGCGTGGTGGCGGGCGCGGTACCGCTGCTGGTGTGCGCGAGCTGGTCGGCGGGCAGCCGGATCATGCGTCCCTCGCGCGCCATCGCCGCTTACGGCGCCGGGTTCGTGCTGTACGCCGTCGTCGGCATCGCCAAGGCGCCCGACGAGGAGGTCCAGCTCTCGCTGATCGTCACCGGTTCGCTGGCGGCGGGCTCGTTCCTGGCGTTCGTGATCGTGCCGGGCCTCGCCTCCCGCTATCGCGCCCAGCGTCACGCGCTGCTCGACGCCCTGCGGCGGCACAACACCCAACTGGTGCGCGAACAGGCGATGGTGGCACGGCAGGCCCGGCTGCTGGAGCGCCAGCGCATCGCCCAGGACATGCACGACAGCCTCGGCCACCAGCTCGCCCTGATCGCGGTGCACGCCGGCGCGCTGGAGGTCGACCCGGAGCTGGGCGACCGCCACCGGGAAGGGGTGGGCATCCTGCGTGAGGCGTCCCGGACGGCGATGCGGGAGCTGCGGGAGGCGGTCGGCATCCTGCGCGACGACGCCGGTGCGCCTGCCGGGCCACCGGACGGGGCCGACGCCGAGCCCCCGGCGGCCCGGGTGGCGGCGGCCGTCGACGGCCTCGTGGAGTCGTCGCGGGCGGCGGGCGCGGCCGTCGAGCTGCTGCGTTCCGGGAACGTACGGCCCCTCGCGCCCGCCGCCGACCACGCGGCGTACCGCATCGCCCAGGAGGGTCTGACCAACGCGCACAAGCACGCGCCGGGCGCCCCGATCGCGGTGGCGCTGCGCTACGAACCGGACAGCCTGGTGGTCGAGGTGTCCAACGGGCCCGTGCCGGACGGGGCCCCCGCGTCCCCGCCCGCGGTGAGCGGCGGTCAGGGCCTGGCAGGTCTGCGGGAGCGGGCGCGGCTGGTCGGCGGCATGGTGCACACCGGTCCCACGCCCGACGGCGGTTTCCGGCTGGCCGCGGTGCTGCCCTACGGCGGCGGTGAGACCCTGCCCCGTCCCGAGGGCGCGACCTCCGTCTCGGCGGGCGACGACTTTCGGGGGCAGCCCCACGAGGCTGCGGCGAGCGACGGTGGAGCGGTCCTCGACCGTACCGATCCGCAAGGGGAGTTCGCCGCCATCATGAGCAGCAAGAAGAAGGTCGCACTCGGCTGTGCCGTCACCGCCGTCGTCCTGGTCGTCGGTGTCGTCGCCCTCGGGGCATGGGGGCTGAAGGCGCTGTGGGACGAGATGGAGAGCGGCACGATATCGGCCGACGTGTACAAGTCCGTGAAGATCGGCGACGCCGAGGCGGACGTGAAGGCCGAGCTGCCCGAGGGGAGTTCGCTGCTCACCGACGGCCAGGAGAAGCAGGGCCCGCCGCTGCCCGAGGGCGCGAAGTGCCGTCACTATCTGGACCTCGACGAGGACATCGTCTACCGGTTCTGCTTCCGCGACGGGAAGCTGGTCGCGAAGGAGAGCTTCAAGGACAAGCTCTGACCGGCGGCACATGGTCGCCCCCGTGACCGGATCGGGCATGATGACGGGGCTCTGCCATCCGTTCATCGCACCGACACCGCGCAGGAGGCCGCGTGATCCGGGTCCTCGTCGCCGACGACGAGCCGCTCATCAGGGCCGGCATCAGGATGATCCTCACCTCGGCGGACGACATCGACGTCGTCGCCGAGGCGGCGGACGGGCGCGAAGCGGTGGAGACCGCCCGGAGCACCGCGGTCGACGTGGCCCTGCTGGACATCCAGATGCCGGTGATGGACGGGCTGACCGCGCTGGCCGAGATGGGCCGGGCCGCACCGGACGTACGGGTGCTGATCCTGACCACGTTCGGCGAGCGCGAGAACGTCCTGCGGGCCCTCGGCCACGGCGGTGCGGGCTTCCTGCTGAAGGACTCCGCGCCGCAGGAGCTGATCCACGCGGTCCGTGCGGCGGCGGCCGGCAACGCCTATCTCTCCCCGGCCGCGACCCGCCACGTCGTGGACACCCTCGCCTCCCCCGCCGCCACCGCCCGCGGCGAGGAGGCCCGCCGCCGACTGGCCGGCCTGACCACCCGCGAACGCGAGGTCCTGGCCCTGCTCGGCGAGGGCCTGTCCAACGCGGACGCGGGCGCCCGCCTGCACATGAGCGAGGCCACGGTGAAGACGTACGTCAGCCGCATCCTGACCAAGCTCGACTGCGACAACCGAGTCCAGGCAGCCCTCCTGGCCCGGGACGCGGGCCTGGAGTCGAACACGGGCTGACGGTTCTGCCGCGCCCCATAGGGGCGCGGCGCTCTCTCGACAGACGGTTCGGCAACGCCCTCAAGGGGCGCGGGGAACTGCGCGACCAGCCACGACGGCGCCGCAGCCCTACGACGGCCGACCCCCGGCACCCCCGGCGGACGCCTACCGCTCCAACGCGCCGTTGAACCGCCGAGGCAGCCCCAGCGGATTCTCGTCCCGAAGCTCCGCAGGAAGCAGCGCAGCCGGCGCCCCCTGATACACCACCGGCCGCAGCCACCGCTCGATCGCCGTGCCGCCCACCGACGTGGAGGTCGACGTCGTCGCCGGATACGGGCCCCCGTGGTGCTGGGCCGGCGCGACGGCGACACCCGTCGGCCAGCCGTTGACCAGCACACGCCCGGCCAGCGGCGTCAGCTCCGCGAGGATCTCCGCCCCACGTCCCGCACCGGCCGCCTCCTCGGCGGACAGGTGGACCGTCGCGGTGAGGTTGCCGGGCAGCCGGGACAGCACGGCCTGCGCCTGCGCGTCGTCGTCGTAGCGGGCGACCACCGTGACCGGGCCGAAGCACTCCTCCAGGAGCAGGTCGTAGGCGCCCTCCTCGGCGAGCTTGCCGGCCGCGACCGTCAGGAACCCGGCGCTGACCGTGTGCTCGCCGCCCGCGCCCGGCGTCACCGGCGACTGCACGTCCGGCAGTTCGGTGCGCTCGGCGACCCCGGCGATGAAGTTGTCCCGCATCCGGTGGTCGAGGAGGACCCCGGCGTCTGTGTCGCTGACGGCGTCCGTGAGGGACTTCAGCAGGCCGTCGCCGGCGGCGCCGGACGGCACCAGCACCAGGCCCGGCTTCACACAGAACTGTCCGACGCCCAGCGTCATGGACCCGGCCAGGCCCGTGCCGATCTCCTCGCCGCGCTCGGTCGCGGCCGCGTCGGTGACCACGACCGGGTTCAGGGAGCCCAGCTCGCCGTGGAAGGGGATCGGGACCGGGCGGGCGGCGGCCGCGTCGAAGAGGGCACGGCCCCCTCGTACGGAACCGGTGAAGCCGGCCGCGGTGACCAGCGGGTGCTTGATCAGCTCGAGGCCGGCCTCGAAGCCGTGCACCAGACCGACGACGCCGGCCGGGATGCCGTGCTCGGCGGCGGCGATCCGCAGCACCTTGGCGACCAGCTCGGACAGCGCCGGGTGGTCGGGGTGGGCCTTGACGACGACCGGGCAGCCCGCGGCCAGCGCGCTGGCGGTGTCGCCGCCGGCCACGGAGAAGGCGAAGGGGAAGTTGGACGCCGAGTAGACGGCCACGACGCCGAGGGGCACCTTGTAGCGGCGCAGGTCCGGGACGGGCGGGGTCGCGGTGTCGTCGGGGTGGTTGATGACGACGTCGAGGAAGGCGCCCTCGTCGACGATGTCCGCGAAGGCCCGCAGCTGGTAGCAGGTGCGGGCGAGTTCGCCGGTGAGGCGGACCGGGCCGAGCGCGGTCTCGGCGTCGGCGGCCTCGACGAGCTGGTCCTTGGCCGCCTGGAGCCGGTCGGCGGCGGTGCGCAGGAAGGCCGAGCGGACCGTGCGGTCGGCGAGGGAGCCGCGGGCCTCGTGCGCGGCGCGGACGGCGGTGTCCACCTCCTGGGCTGTGGCCTCCACCGCAACCTGTTCACGCTGCTTCCCGGTTCGGGGGTCGACACTCCAGACTGGTGCTGCTGCCACCGCGGGTCCCTCCACATGTAATGCCGCAGTACGGGGTCATCCACCAGGGGTGTTCGATATACTGAACACTGTCTCTGATGATGAATACGCTGTCGGAGACTATAACTCTGGGTTCTCGTCGAACGAAGGGGTCACGGGCGATGTCGGCAGGCGAGACGGGCGGCGGGGCGCAGGTCAAGTCCGCGGTACGGACGGTTGAACTGCTCGAATACTTCGCCGGGCGCCCCGGCATGCACTCCCTCGCGGCGGTCCAGGAGGCCGTCGGATACCCCAAGTCCAGCCTCTACATGTTGCTGCGCACGCTCGTCGAGCTGGGCTGGGTGGAGACGGACGCGACCGGCACCCGCTACGGCATCGGCGTACGGGCGCTGCTGGTCGGCACGTCGTACATCGACGGCGACGAGGTGGTCGCGGCGGCCCGCCCGACCCTGGACCGGCTCTCGGACGACACCACGGAGACGATCCACCTGGCGCGTCTGGACGGCACGAACGTCGTCTACCTCGCCACCCGGCAGTCCCAGCACTATCTGCGCCCCTTCACCCGGGTCGGCCGCCGGCTGCCCGCGCACTCGACCTCCCTCGGCAAGGCGCTGCTGAGCACCTACTCGGACGAGCAGGTCCGCAAGATGCTCCCGGAGACGCTGCCCGCGCTGACCGAGAACACGATCACCGACCGCGAGAAGCTCATCGAGGAGCTCCACCAGGTCCGCGAGCAGGGCTTCGCCGTGGACCGCGAGGAGAACACCCTGGGCCTGCGCTGCTTCGGCGTGGCGATCCCGTACCGCACCCCCGCCCGTGACGCGATCAGCTGCTCGGTGCCGGTGGCCCGGCTGACGCCCGCGCACGAACAGATGGTGAAGGACGCGTTGTTCGACGCGCGGGACCGACTGACACTGGCCACTCGTAGGCTCTGACTCCATGGATGTGGAACTGCGCGAGGTGCACGACAGCGATCTGCCGGTGTTCTACCGGCAGATGAACGACCCGGAGGCCCTGCACATGGCGGCCTTCACCCCCAAGGACCCGGCCGACCGGGACGCCTTCGACGCACACTGGAGCCGGATCCGGTCCTCCGCGGACGTGCTGCGCACGATCCTGGCCGACGGTGATGTGGTGGGCAGCGCGGCGGTGTACGGGGAGCCCGGCGAGCGGGAGGTGACCTACTGGGTCGACCGCGCGTACTGGGGCCGGGGCGTGGCCACGGCCGCCCTGCGCGGGCTGCTCGCCGAGGTGCCCGAACGCCCGCTGTACGCACGGGCGGCGGCGGACAACGAGGGCTCGCTGCGGGTGTTGCGCAAATGCGGGTTCCGGGTGACCGCACAGGCGAGGGGCTTCGCGAACGCGCGCGGCGAGGAGATCGACGAGCTGGTCCTGGCGCTGGCGGGCTGAGCGGGCCTCCCCCGCGCGGCGGAGAGGGATCAGCGTCGCGCAGGAGGTGGACCCGTGCCGTCGCGCGGGAGCGTGGGGGCATGACGCAGACACTCTCCCCGGCGCCCGCCCTCGACACCGCCGTCCTCAGCCGGCCCCGTCGGGTGCTGCGGGCCGTCGCCATCGTCTCCTGCGTGCCGTATCTCGGGCTCAAGGCCGCCTGGATCGCCGGGAGTCACCTGGGGATCCCGGACGGCAGCGCGCTGCTGGAGCACCGGCTGTCGATGGCGGTGGCCAACAGCCTCTCCGTGCTGCTGGACAGTGCCGTCATCGTGCTCGCGCTGGTGCTGACCCGGCCGTGGGGGCTGCGGGTGCCCGCGTGGCTGCTCGTCCTCCCCGCCTGGGTGGCCACCGGGCTGCTCGCACCGATCATGGCCGGGTTTCCGCTCCAGCTCGTGGTGCGGGCGTTCGGCGCGGGCGGCCACCGCGGTCCGGCGGGCGAGCCCTTCCTCGACGAGTGGGTGTTCGGGGTCGTGTACAGCGGGTTCATCGTGCAGGGGCTCGCGCTGGGGGCGCTGTTCGCGCTGTACGCCCGGGACCGCTGGGCGCAGTTGTGGCGGGGGCGGGTGTGGGAGCTGCCGGTCGGCGTGCTCGGCTCGGCCCAGAGGGCGACCGCGGTCGCCGCCGGGCTTCTCGCGCTGTTCCCGCTCACCGTGCACCTGTGGTGGGCCTGCGGCGGCACGGCCGGGCTCAGCGAGGGCCGGGCGGACGACGTGACCGCCGACTTCCGGGTCCTGGAGGTCATGTACGTCGTCTTCCTCACCGCCGCCGTCGCGGGGGCCTGGCAGCTCGCCTTCCGCCGCGGGCGCACCCTGCCCGTCCTGGTGCCGCTCGCCCTCGCCTGGGTCGGCTCGGCCGCCGTCGCCTGCTGGGGCGGCTGGCTGTCGCTGGCCTCGCTGGGCGGCGTCGACGACCTCGCCGACCGCCCGACGCAGCTGATGAACCTCACCTACGCTGGCCAGATGATCGTCGGCATCCTCGTCGCCAGCCTGGGCGTCCACTTTCTCGCGGAGCGTTCGGCGAGGGCCAAGTGCCGTACGGCGTGAGCGACTTCGTCCGCCGGCTGTTCGGGCGGCGGGCGCGGCTGCGCTGGATCCATCTGATCCTCGGCGGCGCGCTCGCCATGCCGTACGTCTTCGTGGGCCAGTTGGTCGTGGGCCCCGCCATGGACTCCCGGTACCTCTTCAACGACCTGCCCCTCCAACTCCTCTCCTTCGCCGTCGGGTTGCCCCTGGCCGCGGTCACCGCCGCCGTGTTCCCGCTGACCCGGCCGCTGGAGTCGGGTGCCGTGCGGGCGCTGTGCGGTGTCGAGCGGGACCGGCTCGCCTACGGCCCGGCGCGGACGTGGGCGGCGAAGAGGCGTGCGGCGGCCTGGTTCACGCTGCATCTAGGGTTCGGCGGGATCGTCTCGGGGATGTCGCTGGCGGTGCCGCCGTTCGCCGGGTTCCTCACCGCGCTGCCGCTGCTCGTGTGGCTGGGCGGGGACGAGCTCGTCGAGCTGCCCGCGTCCCTCGACCACCCCTGGGTCCTGGCGCTCGCGCCGGTCGCGGGTGTGGCGACGATGCTGGCGCTGGCCGGCTGCGCGGCGGTCTCCGGCACGCTTCTGGCCCGCTGGGCTCCCGCCCTGCTCGGTCCGGCGCCGGAGGACCGGTTGGCGGCGGCCGAGGCGCGCGCCGCCGACCTCGCCGTGCGCAACCGGCTCGCGCGCGAACTGCACGACTCCGTGGGCCATGCGCTGAGTGCCGTCACCCTCCAGGCGAGCGCGGCCCGCCGGGTCCTCGACACCGACCCGGAGTTCGTCCGCGAGGCGCTCGCCGCGATCGAGGACACGACCCGGCGCACGGTCGGCGAACTCGACGCCGTGCTCGGCGTGCTGAGGGACGGCGACGCACCCGGTACGGCCCCCGCGCCCACCCTCGCCGGTGACCTCAGCGGCCTGCTGCGGCGCACGCGCGCGTGCGGGCTGCGGGTGACCGCCACCGTCGGCATCGACCCGGAGGCCCTGCCCCCGGTCCTCTCCCGCGAGGCGTACCGCATCGTGCAGGAGGGGCTGAGCAACGCCCTCAAGCACGCCGGTGACGGCACGAGCGTGACCCTGCGCGTCGAGATCACCGATGGGCAGCTGGAGATCGCCGTCGAGAACCCGCTGGACCGCGCCCCGTCCTGCCGCCCCGGCGGCGGTCATGGTCTGCGCGGTATCGCCGACCGGGCCCGGCTGCTGGGCGGGACCACCGAGGCCGGCCCCGCGCAGGGGGCCTGGCGGCTGCATGTACGACTGCCCATGAAGGGACCCGCATGACGACGAGACCGCCCGTCCGGATCGTCCTGGCCGACGACGAACGCATGGTGCGCACCGCCCTGCGCGCCATCCTGTCCGCCGAGCCGGACCTGGAGGTGGTCGGCGAGGCGTCGACGGGGGCCGAGGCGGTGTCGGTGGTGCGGGAGCGGCGGCCCGACGTCGTCCTCATGGACGTCCGGATGCCGGAGATCGACGGCATCCGGGCCACCGAGCAGATCCTCGCCACGCTCGACGATCCGCCCCGCATTGTCGTCGTCACCACTTTCGAGAACGACTCCTACGTGTACGACGCCCTGCGCGCCGGTGCCGCCGGGTTCCTGCTGAAGCGGTCGGAGGCCGACGCACTGGTGCAGGCCGTACGGCTGGTGTCGCACACCGACACGCTGCTGTTCCCGTCGGCGGTACGCGCCCTGGCGGCCGAGCACGCGCGCGCGTACGCCGCGCCGCCGCCCTGGGTGGCACGGCTCACAGGGCGGGAGAGCGATGTGCTGCGGCTGATGGCGCAGGGCCTGACCAACGCGGAGATCGCGCGGCGGATGGAGGTGGGTCCGGCGACCGTGAAATCGCACGTGGCGGCGGTTCTGGCGAAGACCGGCACCCGGGACCGCACCCAGGCGGTGATCGCCGCGTACGAGGCGGGCTTCATGAACGCCCGATGAGAAAACGGGGCGCAAGGGAACGATTGCCCCCAAGCTGATCGTCCTTGGGAGTGGGATGAACAAGACGATCAGGCGGGCGTCCGTCTTCACGCTGCTGCTGGTGTTGGCTCTGCTGGTCAGGGCGACCTGGGTGCAGTTCTACGACGGCCAGGCACTCGCGGACGACAAGGACAACCGACGGAACACGATCGCGCTGTACAGCGAGCCGCTCGGCAACATCGTCGTGGGCGGAAAGTCGGTCACCGGCTCCGCGCCCACGAAGAGCGGTGACCTCGCGTACAAGCGGACGTACACGGACGGCTCGCTGTACGCCGCCGTGACCGGATACAGCTCGCAGGCGTTCGGCGCCACCCAGCTGGAGGGCATCTACCGGGACCTGCTCGACGGCACCGACAACCGGCTGAAGAGCGTGCTGGACACGGTCACCAACAAGCGGTCCGAGCCGGGCAACGTGATCACGACGATCGACCCGCAGGTGCAGAAGGCGGCGTACGACGCGCTCGGCGACAAGAAGGGCGCGGCCGTCGCGATCGACCCGGCCACCGGGAAGATCCTCGCGGTCGTCTCGACCCCGTCGTACGACCCGTCGCGGATCACCACCGGCGACTCGGACGCCTGGAAGCAGCTGACCAAGGACGCCGACAAGCCGATGACGAACCGGGCGCTGCGCCAGCCGCTGCCGCCGGGTTCGACGTTCAAGCTGGTCGTGGCGGCGGCCGCGCTGGAGGACGGGCTGTACTCGTCGGTGGACGAGAAGACGGACAGCCCGGATCCGTATCCGCTGCCGGACTCCAGCAGCAAGCTGACCAACGAGAACCCGTCGGCCCCCTGCGAGGACGCCTCGATCCGGGTGGCTCTGCAGTACTCCTGCAACAACGTCTTCGGCAGCCTGGCCGTCGACCTGGGCCAGGACAAGGTGCGGGCGACGGCCGAGAAGTTCGGCTTCAACGACGCGACGCAGGACGTGCCGGTGCGGGCGTACGAAAGCGTCTACCCCGAGGACATGGACGAGGCGCAGACCGCGCTGTCCGGCATCGGCCAGTTCGACGTCACCGCGACGCCGCTGCAGATGGCCATGGTGTCGGCCGCCATCGCCAACGACGGCAAGCTGGTCTCGCCGCACATGGTGTCCCAGATCACCGACAGCGGCGGCAACGCGCTGGAGAACTACGACGACCAGGCCGACACCACGGAGATCGTCAGCTCCTCGACCGCCGAGCAGCTCCAGTCGGCGATGCAGACGGTCGTGGAGGACGGCACGGGCACCAACGCCCGGATCTCCGGCGCGACGGTGGGCGGCAAGACGGGCACCGCCCAGCACGGCGAGAACAACAGCAAGACGCCGTACGCCTGGTTCACCTCCTACGGCAAGGCCGACGGCAAGGAGGTCGCCGTGGCGGTCCTCGTCGAACAGTCGGACGCGGCCCGCTCGGAGGTCAGCGGCAATGGGTTGGCCGCCCCCGTGGCCAAGGCTGTCATGGAGGCGGCGTTGCGATAGCGCCCCTTCAGGGGCGCGGGGAACTGCGCGACCAGCCACGACGAACCCGCACCGGCCGCGCAGCGCCCCTCACTTGACTCCCAGGATCTGCTCGATCGGATTGATCGCGAAGTACACCAGGAACAGCACCGAGGTCCCCCACATCAGCCAGTGGACCTCCTTGGCCTTCCCGAGCACCGTCTTGATCAGCACGAAGGCGACGAAACCGGCGCCGATGCCATTGGTTATCGAGTAGGTGAACGGCATGACGACGATGGTCAGGAACGCCGGGATGGCGATCTCGTACTTGTCCCAGTCGATGTGCTTGACCTGCGTCATCATCAGGAAGCCCACGGCGACCAGCGCGGGCGCGGCGGCCTGGAGCGGGACGATGGTGAGCAGCGGCGTGAGGAACAGGGCGAGGGCGAACAGGCCGCCGGTGATCAGGTTGGAGAAGCCCGTGCGGGCCCCCTCGCCGACACCCGCCGCCGACTCGATGTAGGACGTGGCCGAGGAGGCCGACGCCGCACCGCCGGCCGCCGCGGCGGCACCGTCGATCAGCAGCACCCGGCCGAGGCCCGGCACCTTGCCGTCCTCGTCGAGGAGACCGGCCTCCGCGCTGACGCCGACGACCGTGCCCATGGTGTCGAAGAAGTCGGACAGCACCAGCGTGAAGATCAGCAGCACGACGGTGATGGCGGTGGTCTCGCCGAACGCCCCGAACAGGCTGAAGTCGCCGAGGAGTCCGAAGTCCGGGGTGTCGACGATCTTGTCCGGCCACGCGGGTGTGGTCAGGCCCCAGGCCTTTATGTCGGCGATCGAGTTGATGATCATCGCGACGACCGTCATCGCCACGATGCTGATCAGGATCGCGCCCTTCACCTTGCGGGCGAGCAGCGCGATCGTCAGCAGGACCCCGAGGCAGAACACGAGGATCGGCCACCCGGTGAGCTGACCGGTGGCACCGATCTGAACCGGCACGGTGGTGTTCGCGGCGTCCGGGATCCGGCTGACGAACCCGGCGTCGACGAAGCCGATGAAGGCGATGAACAGGCCGATGCCCACGCTGATCGCCTGCTTGAGCGGCTGAGGGATGGCGTGCATGACGGCCTCGCGCAGCCCGGTCACCACCAGCACACAGATCAGCAGGCCCTCGAGGACGATCAGGCCCATCGCGTCGTCCCACGCCATCAGCGGGGCGATCTGGAAGGCGACGACGGCGTTCAGACCGAGGCCCGCGGCGAGCGCGAGCGGCAGGTTGCCGCCGACGCCCATGATGATCGTCATGACGGCGGCCACCAGGGCGGTGGCGGTGGTGAGTTGGACCGCGTCGAGCTGGTCGCCGAACTTGTCCTTCGCGCTGCCGAGGATGAGGGGATTCAGGACAAGGATGTAGGCCATCGTGAAGAACGTGGCGAAGCCGCCCCGTATCTCACGGGCGAAGGTGGACCCCCGTTCGGAGATCCTGAAGTACCGGTCGACGCTGTTCGCGCCTGGCGGTGGGGTACTTGACCGGTCGGCCACCTTCTGCGGTTCGGACATGGCGGTAACTCCTTGTTGCCTGACGGATCGGTGTGCGGATGCTGGCTGGATTGTTCCCACGTTGAACGCGTTTCAGGTTTTCTTCGTGTTACGGAATCAGGGCTGTTCACGTGCGAGGTACCACACGACGTTCGAGACCTCGCACAAGTAGCGCCTTCGAACGCTGCTACGCTTCCGGATCCCGACCGGATGATCGCGAAACGATCGCCGGACGATCACACGTCATCCACACGCCACTTCGCAGGAGGAGGGGTCGCCCGTGGGCACGGTCGTCGACGACGACGCCGCCGTGGAGTTCCACGCCTTCTTCGAGCGCCACTACGCCGAACTCTCGCGTCTGGCCCATCTGTTGACGGGCGAGGCGGACGCCGCCGACGACCTGGCGGCGGACGCGCTGCTCGCTCTGTGGCACCGCTGGGACCGGGTGCGCGCGGCCGATCATCCGGTGGCGTACGCCCGTGGGGTCGTGGCCAACCTGGCCCGTACCAGGATCCGCAGCGCGGTCCGGGAGCGCCGGCGGGTGGCCCTGTTCTGGTCGCAGCGCGAGGAGAGGGCGGAGAACCCGGACGTCGCGGGTGTCGTCGACGTCCAGGAGGCGTTGCGTGCACTGCCGTTCCGCAAACGTGCCTGTGTGGTGCTACGGCACGCGTTCGACCTGTCCGAGAAGGACACCGCGCTCGCCCTGGGCATATCGGTCGGTACGGTGAAGAGCCAGACGTCGAAGGGAATGGCCGAGCTGCAACGGCTGCTCGGCACACGGGGCGCTCCCCTCAGGATGCATGCGGTGGCGATGGCCCGCACCGGGGACGCCGGAGGAAGGAACCGATGATGCGGCGGGACGTGCACGACGAACTGCGTGCCCGGCTGCACGAGGCGGCCGAGGGGCACGAGCCCGACCGCGAGCGGATCCTGGCCCGGGTAGAACGCGGAATGGCCGAGCAGACCCGCCCCGACCACCGGGCGACGCGTCCGCCGGTGTACGGCTGGTTCCGGGTGGTGACCGCGACGGCCGCGGTGGCGGGCGTGCTCGCGGTCGGCGGCTACGCGGTGGCGTCCGCCGTGAAGGAGGACGGCCCGCGGCAGACGGTGGCCACGTCGCCGACGCCCGCCCCGTCCCCGGACACCACGAGCCGCGGCCCGGTCCCGCCCGGCCCGTCGGCGGATCCGGCGACTCAGGAGCCGCCGAAGTCCCGCGAGACGGACCGGGCACCGACCCGGCGGCCCAGCGCCACGCCCGAGCCGCCCGCCGCCGAGGGCGAGAGGGACGGCCCGCTGTGGTCGGACGGATCGGTCGACCCGCACAGCAACGACTTCTGGGCGCAGAGCAATGTGACCCTGCGCACCAGCGAGCAACTCAGCGCGCTCACCGTCCGGTTGAAGGTCGCGCAGACCGGCGGGGTCACCTCGACCGGCGCCTGGCGCTCGCTGCCGGAGGACGACTTCACGCTGAGGGTCGAGGAGAAGGACGGCTTCCTCGTCTACACCTGGGTGCTCAAGGAGGGCCGTACGGTCCGCGCGGGCGCGTGGGTGTTCGCGGGGCAGTACGACCATGAGCGCGGCGGCCGGGACGCGAAGGACGACGGCTACGCGATGACGGCCACGGCGGACGGCGAACAGCTCTCCGTGGCGGGCGACTTCGCGTCGCACGACGTCAACGACCCGTCGGCGGACGAGGATTCGTAAGGAAGTCCCGCCGGACCGGCAACCCTTCCCGCACGCGTGGCGACCAGGAGACGCAAGGATCCCCTCCACGCAAGGAAGACCGGTTCATGACTGCACAGACCGAACAGCGCGTCCGGCACCGCCGCAAGGTCACCAAGCGGCGGGCCGTGATCGCCGGCGTCTCCGCACTCGGCATCACCGGCGCGGCCGTCGTCACGACCTCGCTCCTGTCGACGGCCGGGGCGGCCACGTCCTGGCCGACGCCGAACGGCAGCAAGCCGGTGTCGAAGACGATCCCGGTGTCGGGCACCTACGACGGCGGGCTGGCGAAGTTCTACGGCACCGGAGACCTGGGCGGCAGCGGCCAGGAGGAGGGCCAGGACCCGATCTTCGAACTGGCCGACGGCGCGGTCCTCAAGAACGTCGTCATCGGCAGCCCGGCCGCCGACGGCGTCCACTGCAAGGGCTCCTGCACCCTGCAGAACGTGTGGTGGCTGGATGTCGGCGAGGACGCGGCCACCTTCAAGGGCAAGTCGTCGTCGGCCGTGTACACGGTCCACGGCGGTGGCGCGAAGAACGCCGACGACAAGGTCCTCCAGTTCAACGGCGCCGGGAAGCTGGTCGTGACCAAGTTCCAGGTCGAGAACTTCGGCAAGCTGGTGCGCAGTTGCGGCAACTGCTCCACGCAGTACAAGCGCACGATCATCATCAACGACGTGGACGTCACCGCGCCGGGTAAGTCGATCGTCGGCATCAACTCCAACTACGGTGACACGGCCGCGCTGCGCAAGATCCGTATCCACGGCGACAGCGGCAAGAAGATCAAGACCTGCACCCGCTTCGAGGGCAACAGCAGCGGCAAGGAACCGAAGGAAATCGGTACCGGGGCGGACGGAACCTCCTGCAGGTTCTCGTCATCTGACATCACGTACCAGTGAGCACACTGGCCACCGGCCTGCTGGCCTGAACCCCCCTTCGGGCAGCAGTGGAACGCCCCCACCGGTGACGACCGGCGGGGGCGTTCGGTCCCTGCGACTACTGCGCCGGCACGAAGCGCCAGCGTTGGTTGGGGCCGTTCCAGCAGTCGGCCTGGAGGACGTCCGCGCCATGGGCCTTGCTGATGTTCGCCACGTCGAGGCACAGGAGGCTGTGCCGTGGACGGATCTGGTAGTACGTCCCGCTCTCAGGCCTCGCCACAAGCTGTGGGTTTCCGTTCACCACCTTGAAGAAGCCCCATGCCTGGTTGTAGCCGCCCCAGCACCTGGCCTGGATCACGTCCGCGCCGTGGGCATGACTGACGTTCGCCACGTCGAGGCACATCTCGGGGGCGTGTCGCGGCTTGATCTGGAAGTACCAGCCGCCGTCGAGCTGCTCGATCCGCCACTGCTGGTTCCAGCCGTTCCAGCAGTCGCCCTGGATCACGTCCGCGCCCGGGGCATGACTGATGTCGGCGACATCAAGGCACTTGTCGCTGTGCTCGGGCCTGACCTGGAAGTAGGCGTTGTCCGGAACCGGGGCTGCGTGGGCCGGCCCGGTGAGTCCCCAGAAGGCACTGGCCAGCGTGGCGCCGAGGAGTGCCGTGGCACGCGCCATGCGCCGCGTCATGCTGTTTCCCATGAGTGGTCTCTCTTTCCGAGTCGTGTGTCACGTAGGGGTGTTGTCACGTTGGGGTGTTGTCACGCAGTGGTGACGTCGGGTGCCGGCCGGGCCAGGACGAGAGCGATGACGACGACGCTGACGAGTACGAAGAGCGCGACCACGGCCACCACCCAGGCCGGGACACCGGTGACGAACAAGGCCGGGAGCGCGGCGATCGCCGACAGGATCCGCGTCCCCGCGACCACGCGGGAGGCGGTCCGGTCGGCCCTGCGCCAGGCGTGGATGACGGCCAGCACCGTGATCACGCCGAGAACGCCGTCGGCGAGGAGGATCGCCGTCGGCGGCCCCGGGACGTCCGACTTCTCGGCCGGGATGCTGAGGAAATTGGTCATGTCGAACAGGCCCAGGGCCATGGCGAGGCCCAGGCCCACCTTGTTCTTGCGGGTGAGGATGTTCGTGGTGTGCGTCTGGCTCATGTCCGTTTCCCTGTCCGGGAGTTGAGGGCCGACCGCTGCGGCGGCGACCTGGTGAACCGAGCATCGGGCACCTGCCCCTCGGTGCGCATCGTCGGAAGTTCCCAGTCGCCCGGGAGGTTTTCCCGGGGCCGGGGAGAGCAAGGTGCTGCCGGCCGGGACGACGGTCGTCCATCATCTGGACATGACTGCCGCAGCTCGCCCCGTCCGCGTGCTCATCGCCGACGACCATCCCGTCGTACGGCGCGGGATGACCGCCCTGCTGGCCTCGCTGGACGGCGTGGAAGTGGTGGCGGAGGCGGCGACCGGCGAAGAGGCGCTGCGCGAGGCCCAGTTGACCCGGCCGGACGTCGTGGTGATGGACATTCAGATGCCCGCGATGGACGGGGTCGAGGCCACCCGGCGGCTGGCCGCGCTGCTGCCGGACGTGGCGGTGCTGGTGGTCACGATGTTCGAGGACGACGAGACGGTGGTGTCGGCGATGCGCGCGGGCGCCCGTGGCTACCTCCTCAAGGGCGCTCAGCAGGAGGAGATCCTGACCACCATCCGCTCGGTGGCGACCGGGCAGTTCGTGATGGGGCCCGGCATCGCGGCCCGTCTGCTCGGGTACCTCGACCCGGCGCCCCGGCAGGCCCCGCCTCCCTTCCCCGAACTGACCGCGCGTGAGCGTGAAATCCTCGACCGGGTCGCCCGGGGGCACAGCAACGCCAGGGTCGCTGCCGACCTGACGCTGGCCGCCAAGACCGTCGCCAATCACCTGTCCGCCATCTTCACCAAGCTGCGGGTGAGCGGCCGGACCGAGGCCGTCCTTCTGGCCCGGGCGCAGGGGCTGGGCGGCGACACGGGCTCCGGCCCATGACGGTGGGGCGGCGGCTCATGGCCGTACGGCACGGCCCGGCACTGCTGTGCGCCGGTCTCGCGCTGCTGACCGGCACCGCGGCCGGGTCCCTGTGGTTCGCGCCACCGCACCCGTCGGATCAGTGGGTGATCTGGGCGGTGCTGGTCGGCGGCTGCCTGGCGGTGGCTTGCGCCGTGATCACGGCCGGACGAGAGGCCACGGCCTGGCGCGAGGATACGGCACAGCGTGAAGGCACGGCCCGCCATGAGGATGCGGCCCGGCATGAAGGCACCGCCCGGCATGAGGATGCGGCCCGGCATGAAGGCACCGCCCGTCATGAGGATGCGGCCCGGCATGAGAGCGCGGCCCGGCATGAAGGCACCGCCCGCCATGAGGATGCGGCCCGGCATGAGAGCGCGGCCCGGCATGAGGGTGGTGCGGTCGCGGCCCGGCTGCTCGCCGTGTCCGCCGCCGCGCTGCTGAGCGCTCCACTCGCGCTCGCCGGCGGGGCCCGCGACATCGCCGTGGCCCTGGCGGTGCTCGCCTCGACGGTCACCGTGCCGCTGGCGGCCCTGCGCGTGGTCGAGAACCGTCCGGCCACACGGCTGCTGCGTTGGGCGGACGGCTGGGTCGTCGTCACCGGGGCCGGCTGCGCGGCGGCTGCGGCATGGGGCGGCCAGGGCGCGGTCGTCGCCATGGGCATCGCCTCCGGGACCGCGATGTGCGCGGGCATCTGGGTGCTCTTCGAAGTCACCTCCGGGGACGACCGGCGCCGGGTACTGTGGCCGGTGCTGGGCGCCGCCGTGACGGCCCTGGGCGGAATGCTGTTCTTCGCGGCCGAGAACTCCCTGCCCATGGGCCCCGTCGTCACCGTGGTCGCCTCCGGGGTGCTCTCGTTGCCGCTTCCCCTCACCATCACGGTGGCGCTGGTCGCGCCGCTGAAGGCCGATGTGCGGGCCGTGATACGCACCGCCGCCGTCCTCATCGTCATGCTCGCCCTGAGCGCCGCGGTGTACGAGGGTGTCGCGGCGGTGTGGGAGCTGGCGGTGGGCGCGCCGCCCGGCAAAGGCGTGCCGGCGCTGCTGGCGGCCGTGATCGCTGCCGGGTACCGGCCCGTACGTCAGCGGGTCGAGGCGAGCATGGACGAGATGCTGTTCGGCAGGTCGGCCGACCCGGTCGAGACGCTGACCAGGCTCGGCACGGACCTGACCGCGGGCGCCCCGCCGCCGCTGTGGCTGCACACCCTGCGCTCCACCCTCGGTGTGCCCGGGATCGCCCTGCGCCAGGACGGCGCCACCATCGCCACGGACGGCACGATGGATGACGGCCACACCACGCTCACCGCTCTGCGGGCCGGCGGCGAGCAGGTGGGCGAACTCGTGGTGTGCCTCCCGCCCGGACATCTGCGGCTGCCCCGGGCCGCGGCGGCGGTGGTCGAACTGGTGGCGGCGCCGCTCGCGCAGGCGCTGCACGCCGCACGGCTGAGCGAGCAACTGCGCGTCTCCCGCGGCCGGGTGGTGACCGTGCTGGAGGAGGAGCGCCGCCGGATGCGCCGCGACCTGCACGACGGGCTCGGCCCGACGCTGACCGGCATCGCCTACAACACGGACGCGGCCGTCAACCTCATCGCCACCGACCCGCACGGTGCCGTGGAGACGCTGCGCGGGCTGCGCGCCGACGTCGGTGACGCGATCACCGAGATCCGCCGGATCGTGTACGGCCTGCGCCCCGGCGCCCTCGACGAGCTCGGTCTCGTCGATGCCGTACGCCAGCGCGTCGCGCACCTGCGCTGCGCCGACGGGCGAGCTCTGGACGTCACGATCACCGCACCGGACCGGCTGCCCCCGCTCCCCGCGGCCGTGGAGGTCGTCGCCTACCGGGTGGCGGTCGAGTCGGTGACCAACATCGCCCGGCATTCCGACTCCGCCACCGCTGCGCTCACCCTGGAGTTCGTGGACGCCGGCTCGCTGCACGTGACCGTCGCGGACACCGGCCGCTGCGCCGAACCGTGGACGCATGGCGTAGGCATCGAGTCCATGCACGAGCGCGTCGAGCAGATCGGCGGCAGGCTCACCATCCGTGCCACCCTGCAAGGCGCCACCGTCACCGCCGACCTGCCCCTCGCCATCCCGCGGGACGTCACACCGCGCCGGGACGGCCCCCAGGAGCCGGTCCGTCGACCGTGAACGCGTCGGCCCCGGCGACCACGTCGGTGCCGCACGTCGTCAAGCCCCGCCGTCCGAGGTCGGGTCCGTGCCACCGATGAGTTCGTCACCCACCGATTCCTCGCCCACCACCAGGGTCACCGTGGAGCCCGGTGCGACGTCGCCGCCTGCGGGCACTTGTCGGACGACTTGGCCGACCTGCTCGGGGGAGGCGGGCTCGGTGCTGACCTCGGGGACCAGCCCCGCGGCGGTGACCTCCTGTTCCGCCTCCGCCTGGGACCGGCCCACCACGTCGGGCACGGTCACCGTCGACGGGGCCGTCGGTTCCGCCGCGATCAGCAACGTCACCGTGGAGCCGACGGTCGCGGATCCGCCGCCCTCCGGTTCGGTGCCGGCGACGGACCCCGCGGCGACATCGGGGTCGTCCACCGTTCGTGTCTCGACGACGAGGCCCAGGGCCTCCAACGACCCGGTCGCCTCCGCCACGGACAAGCCCCTGGTCTGCGGGATCTCGACCGACTCCGTGTCCGGCGACGCACCGTTCTCACCGTCGCCGCCACTCGTCAGCTCGGGCTCCTCGGGCAGGTCGATCTCGATTTCCTCGGCGGTGTCGTCGACGTCCACGACGGCGAGGGACTCCTGAGGCCGCTCGGCCTTCTCGACCCGTACGACTTGGTCCTTCTTCACCTTCCACTCCTTGTTGCCCCTGCCCTTGCCCTTGAACTCGACCTTGACATCGCCGGGTTCGGACTCGCTCACCGCCAACGGGTTGCCGCAGTTGCACTTCACGCGCGGCACCCCGAAGACATCGACGAGTACGGCGGTGCCCGCTTCGAGGACGGCGTCGTAGCGGTCGGCCTTGCCCTTCTTGTAGCCGTGGTTGGCGACGAGAGTGTCGTTGGCGAGGACGACCTCGGTGAGAGACCTGACGAACTTCCTCACGTTCTTGTCCTTGGCGCCGATACCGAGGGCCTTGGCCCAGGCGGCCTTCTTCCTGCTGTTGCCCGCCTCAAGGAGGAAGTCGAGCAGCAGATCCGGATCGCATACGTCGACCTTGGTGCTGCCGCCGTACAGTCCCCGCTCACTGCCCTTGCGTGAGCCGCCCTTGTCGGAGAGGTTGTGCCCGAGGTTCAGGCCGTCGCCGAGCGCACCCGTGAAGAAGGCGTTCTCGGCGACGTACCCGACCGCCTCCGCGGCGGCCACGCGGGCCGCGCACGCGAGCCCGGTCATGGACCCGAGAACGACGGCGAAGGCGAGGAACGCGCCCGCGGTCCTCAGTGTGAAAGTGCGGAATCCCCGGCCGACCGGCACACGGAAATGTCGCGCGGTACGCGCCATGATCTGCCCCCGATGTCCCCCGTGAAAGGCCGGCACCATCTCGGTCCGGCGGCTCAACGGTCCCAGGTCAGAAGCGAGTTGGCCACGACTGCCCCCTGTTCGGGTGGTCGTATTTCAGCTCAGCCCGGCGCTGCGGAGCCGGTCCAGCGCCTGGCCGACCGACATCGCCATACCTGCGACACCGCCCACCACGAACGCGCGACGCCCCACCGGTCATCGCCGCTCATACGGCCGCCAGTCCCCGAGATACGCCCCACGGGTGTACGACTCGGCCTCGGCGGCGCCCAGTTGTGGCCGGTTCTCCGGGATGGTGACCACGGCGCCGGGGCCGGTGTTGCGGTACTCGGCGAAGCGCTGGTCCTGCCACGGGAAGCCGGCCGACATGGTGGTGTAGGGCGCGACCGCGTCGATGCCGGGGCCGAGGTGGGTGTCGCGGACGGTGAGTGACGGGTGGGCGGTGGGATCGGAGCTGGGCACCCAGGGGCGGGCGAGCTTGTAGTAGGCGTCCGGGGCCTCGCTGGTGACGCGGCTGCGGGTCACCAGACAACCGCGCGGGTTGGCGCCGGCGGTCGAGGGGGCGAAGACGAAGCCGTACGGGGCCGAGGACAGGTCGGTGCGGGTCAGGGTCCGGAAGTGGCAGTGCTCGTACACGGCCGTGGCCCGCCCGAAGACGAAGTCGACGTCGCCCTCCAGGTAACAGTGCGCGAAGTACTGGCGGGCGAAGACGCCGATGGCCATCGAGTCGGCGTACAGGGTGTCCTGGTGGCCGAGGAACCGGCAGTGGTGGAAGGCGGACCGGTCGCCCTGCACCTTGAGGGCGACGGCCTGGGTGCCGCTGATGCCGGGGTGGTCGGCGCGCAGCCAGTCGTTGGCGAAGGTGATGCGGTGGGCGGTGAATCCGTCGGCCTGGACGAGGGTGGTGGCGGAGCCGGTGGTGCCGTAGGTGCCGCCGCCGGGCTTGGGGGTGCCGGCGGCGTTGTCGTACACGACGACCACGGCGCGCGGGTCGTCGCCGGCCCCGATCCAGGTCAGGTCGGTCCGGGTCGGGTCGACGGCGACCGTCTCCCGGTAGGTCCCCGGCGCGATGACCAGCGTCCAGCCACCACCGTCCGCCGCATTCACCGCGGCCTGCACGGAGGTGAAGTCGCCGCGGCCGGCGGGGTGGACGTACAGGGTCTTCGGGGTGAGCCGGGCGTCGGGTGAGCCGTACCGGCCGAAGGGGCGGGAAGCGGGTGCGGTGGTGGCCGAGGCGGTTCCGGACGCGAGGGCGGCTGCCGCCGCGGCGGTGCCTGCCGTGAGGAATCCCCTTCTGGACAGCGGGAGTCGGGCGCGGTGGGGCGAGGGCATGTGGACGCTCCTTCACGGGCGATCTGCTGGGTTGCCGGATTTCGGGATTGCCAGTTGGTCTCCGAATTGCCGGTTGCCGGATTGCCGGTTGCCGGATTGCCGGTTGCCGGATTGCCGGTTGCCGGATTGCCGGGGAGGGGCGGGCGGTGCCCGCCGCGGGCCCCTCCCCCGCCGGATGGGTCAGCGCAGGCGGCCGGCGCCAGCGCGGTGGTCGACGATCCCGGGCACGGCCCTGGGGTTGTCGACCTTCGTCCGCAGTGTCGGCGTCCACCCGGCACCGGACTGAAGGACCTCGCCGGGAATCTCGGCGTTGTGGACGGCGATGAGGTCCGTCAGCTTGCCGTTGACGAAGTTGTGCTCGGCGGTCAGCGGTGCCTCGTTCCACTTCTTCAGCGCCTTGCCGACGCTCACGCCGGGGGCCGACGACAGGGCGTTGTGCGTGGCGTACAGCTGCGAGGAGGCGCCGATGCCGAAGACGTACCCGAAGTTCTGGTCCTTGGTGACGACGAAGTGGTTGTTGTACGAGTCGACCTGCCCGAACCGCACACGCGGCGCCCGCTCGACGATGCCCTCGAACCGGTTGTGGTGCAGCGTGACCTTGAGCTTGCCGGTGTCGTCCGCACCCGCGCTGTCACTGTTGCCGATGAGCATGGTCTTGTCGTGGTCCTCGAAGGAGTTCCAGGACACGGTCACATGGTTGGCGCCGCGTACGACGTCGAGGAGTCCGTCGTGCTGCTGGTAGACCTTGCCGAAGTACGAGGGCAGGGAACTGTCGGGGTAGCGGCCGTCGGTGAGTGTGTTGTGGTCGATCCACACATGGGTGGAGCCGTACACCACAACTCCGTCGTACTCGCTGTTCCAGGCGCCGGTCTTGTTGTCGTCGGTCGGGTCCCACTGCGGGAAGCAGTCGACGGGGGCCTCGACGGTGAGGTTGCGCAGGATGACGTTGTCGACGCCCTTGATCTGGAGGCTGCCGCCGAGGATGCCGGAGCCCTTGCCGAGTCCGACGATGGTGGTGTTGGCGGGGACGTTCGCCTTGATGGCCTTGTCCTGGTGGGCGGCGGACGCGGCGCGCAGATCCTCCTGCGGGCCGCTGACGGGGGTGTCGTGCCCCCACACGGCCGGGTCGTAGTCGGCGAGGTACCGCTGGAAGTCGTACCCCTCGGCCGCGAAGGCGGCGCACCCCTCCGACACTGCGTCGATCATGCCCTTGACCTTGATGATCTTCGGCGCGCTGCCGCCGTCGGCCAGCGCCTGCCGGAACTCCGCCCAGGTGGTGACGGTGTACACGTGCGCGGCGTCGGCGGCCGACCCACCGGTGGTGCCGGCGCCCTGCGAGGCCCAGCCGTCACCCGCGGCGAGGACCTCACGCCCGAGGTCCCGGCCACCGGCCTGGGCCGCCCCGGTCCCGGTGAGGCCGAGCACCAGCGCGGTGCACCCGACCAGGACGGCAGCGCTTCTTGTGGCATGCCCATGCCATATCTGTGCGTTCATTGTGCGGCTCTCTCTTCCAGGTCGGGGCCTATGCGGTGACGGTGGCCTGCGGCCAGGTGATCCAGGACTCCGGGATCTCGTCGTGCAGCCGGCGCACGTCCCGCGCGGCCAGCACACGCGTGCGCACCAGCTCCCGCGCGACGAGCCGCGCCACGGCGATGGCGCCCGGCGGATTGAAGTGCGTGTTGTCCTGCTCGCCGGCGGTCCAGTTGAAGTACGTCTTCGTCGCCTCGACCCCGAGCTCCTGCCACACCGCGAGCGACAGCGCCTGGATGTCGAGCAGCGCCACGCGCTCCTGACGGGCGAGCGCGCGCATCGCCGCCGGGTAATCGCCGTGGGTCGGCACGGCGTTGCCGCCGGTGTCGAACCTCCGCCGTTCGACGGCGGTGGCGAGCACGGGGCGGGCACCCCGCGCACGAGCGCCCTCGACATACAGCCGCAGATGGTCCTGGTACGTCGACCAGGGCTCGGTGTACCGGGTGGGATCCTCGGCCTTCTCGTCGTTGTGCGCGAACTGGATCAGCAGGAGGTCACCGGGCCGAATGGCCTCAAGGATGGCGTCGAGCCGCCCTTCGTCGACGAAACTCTTCGAACTGCGCCCGTTCACCGCGTGATTGGAAACGGGCAGTTGCCTGCGCAGAAAGAAGGGGAGCGCCATACCCCACCCGGTCTCGGGCGCGGCGTCGGCGAGTTTCTGGGCGGCGGTGGAATCACCGGCGATATAGAGGGTCCGACGGCGCTGGCTCGCTTCGGCGGTACCCACGCCCAAGAGGGCGAGAGGAACGGCGGCGACCGCCGCGAGACCGACCTGTCTTCGGGTAAGAGACACAGGGATGCCTTTCAACAGGGGTGACTTTCCCTACCTAGGGGCGGGGGGCTGTATCAATTTGCGGCTCCGCCGCGTGGGCGCGACCGGCCACAGACCGACCCGCGGCCGGCCACGCACAGGAACCCGCCGGGCTCTCAGCCGTTACGCGAAGCCCACTCGGCCTGAGCCTCATTCAACTGACCGGCCATGGTGTCGAGAAACGCCTTCGCACTCATGTCCCCGTTCAACACCTTCTGGAAGTTCGGCTCGTTGTCGGCCTTGGAGATCGTGTTCCAGTCGGGCAGGTAATACGGCAGCTGCACGATCGTCGTGGACCCATCGCTCAACGCCGCAGCGGCCAGCTTCGTCGGCTCGGCCTCGGAGATCCACGCGTCCTTCGCCGCGTCGTTGTTCGAAGGAACCTGCCCCGCCGCCTCGTTGAACTTCGAGTTCTCCGCGTGCGAGGTCGCGAACTCGATGAACTTCCAGGCGGCCTCCTTGTTCTTGGAACTCTTGAACAGGCCCATCCCGTCCACGGGGTTGGACACCTGAACCCGCTTGCCGGAGGAGCCGACCGGCTGCGGAATACCGCGGAACTTCTCGGTCCCGAGCGCCTTCACATGGTCCTGGTAGGACCCCAGGTTGTGGTTCAGCATTCCGATCGTGCCGGAGTCCCACTGGGCGACCATCTTGGTGAAGTCGTTGTTGAGGTCGGCGGCCGGAGTGACCTTCTTGAACAGCGCGGCGTACTTCTCCAGCGCCGCCACGTTCTTCGGGTCGTTGACGGTGGTCTTCTCTCCGTCGGCGTCCCAGAAGGACGTGATCCCGGACTGCCCGTACATGGCGTCCAGCGCCTGCGCGATCGAACCGGCACCACCGCGGATGGTGTAACCGAACTCGTTCTTGCCGGAGTTCGTGAGCTTCTGCGCCGCCGCGTAGAACTTGTCCCAGGTGGTCGGCTCGTCCAGCCCGGCCTTCTTGAACAGATCGGTGCGGTAGTAGAGCACACCGTTGTTCGCGGAGGTGGGAATCGAGTACAGCTTGCCGTCGCCGCCGCCGGCGGCCGTCAGCGAGGTGACCATGTCCTTGTTGAGCTTGCCGTTCAGGGAGGACTTCGCGAGCCGGTCGTCCAGCGGCTCCAGTGCGTTCTGCGCGGCGAACCCGGCGAGCATCGCCGCGCCGACACCGCCGACGTCGGGCAGTCCGCCGCCCTGGATGGCGGTGTCGACCTTGGACTGGTAGTCGGTGGCCGGGATCCCGACGTACTCGACCTCGATGTCCGGGTTCGCCTTCTCGAAGTCGGCGATGATCTCCTTCCAGATGTCGGTGCGGACACCGCCGTTGTTGTCCCAGAAGACGATCTTTCCCGTGCCGCTGCCCTCGGCGCCCTTGTCGCCGCCCGCGCTGCTGCCGTCGTCGCCGCAGGCGGTGGCGGTCAGGGCGAGGACGGACCCGAGGGCGACGGCCAGTGCGGCGCGCCTGCTTCTGCGGATGCTGATCTTCATTGGTCGGCTCTCTTCTTCTGGATCCAGCGGAGAAATGAAGGTGTGGGGGGTGGATGGCGTGTCCTGGTGGCACGCGGGTTCACGTCGATGTCGGAATGCGGTGCGTCAGGAGGCGCTGATCCTGAACTGCGTGAAGGTCGCCGCGCCGGCGTGTCCCTGGCCGGTGGGAGCGAGGGCGAACAGGCCCAGCAGGGCGCCGACCCAGCGCCAGGGCGTGGCGGCGAACACCGGCCCCGACGCACGTGGGCCGTCCCCGACGTCGTGGGAGAACCGGCACCGCGCCCCGGCCCCGATGTCGATCCGCAGCCGCACCCGCCCCTCGGGCGCGAGCCGCGCATGATCGGCGTCCCGTTCCCGGTCCGCCACCGCCTCCGCGAACCGGTGCACGACATGCACCGCCCCGTCCGTGCCCCGCTGGAGCCCGATCCAGCCGAACGCGTCCCCGAGCACCGCGAGCCCCGCCCGCGCCCCCGGCTCCGCGCTGTCCAGCCGCAGCTCCACCTCCACCGCGCAGGGCGTGCCCGGCAGTCGCTGGGTGAGGATGCTCGGCAGTCTGCGCAGGTCGTGGGCGTCGGCCGAGCGGACACAGGCCAGTTTCAGACCGTCGCCTGAGTGCTGGGTGGCCCAGCCGTCCTGGGGGTTTGCGGTCCAGGACCACTGCCGTCCGAAGCGGCCGCCGGGGAAGTCGTCGTCGGTGGCGGGCGCGGCGGGCGGCTGCCGTGGCAGGTCGGGCCTGCGGTGTACGGCGACGGGTGCGCCGTCGTTGCCGATCACCGGCCAGCCGTCCATGCCCCAGCTCATCGGCTGGAGGTGCACGACCCTGCCGTAGGCGCCCTTCTGCTGAAAGTGCAGGAACCAGTCCTCGCCGGTCGGGGTGCGCACCCAGCCGCCCTGGTGCGGCCCGTTGACGTCGGTGTCCTTCTGTTCGAGGACGATCCTCTCCTCGTACGGCCCGAAGAACCCGCGCGAACGGAAGGCGCCCTGCCAGCCTGTCTCCACTCCCCCGGCGGGAGCGAAAATCCAGAACCAGCCGTCGTGCCGGTACAGCTTCGGTCCTTCGAGGGTGAACCAGCCGGGGATCCGGTCGCCGTCGACGATGACCTTGCCGTCGTCGAGGAGTTCGGTGCCGTCGGGGTGCATCCGGTGGCCGGTGAGCCGGTTCTTGACCCCGGAGCGGGACTTGGCCCAGGCGTGTACGAGGTACGCCTCGCCGGTCTCGTCGTCCCAGAGGGGGCAGGGGTCGATCAGTCCCTTGCCCGCCTTCACGAGACGGGGCTTGCTCCAAGGGCCGCGGATCTCGGGGGCGTTGACCTGGAGGATGCCCTGGTCGGGGTCGCCCCAGAAGATCCAGAAGCGGTCGTGGTGGTGACGCAGGGACGGGGCCCAGACTCCGCAGTCGTGGCGGGGTGCGGTGAACTCCCGCTCCGGTTCCAGGCGTTGAAGGGCATGGCCGACCAGGGTCCAGCCGACCAGGTCGCGGGAGTGCAGCAGGGGCAGGCCGGGGACGCGGCCGAAGCTGGAGGCGGTGAGATAGAAGTCGTCGCCGACGCGGACGACGTCCGGGTCGGACCAGTCGGCGTCGAGGATGGGGTTGCGGTACGTCCCGCCCGTCATGGACTCACCGCCTTGCGGACCAGGGACGCCGCTTCCAGCCTGCTGATACGGCCGTCGGCGACGACGGTGACGATGCGGCGTACGGCGGTCTCGCCGGGCGGGATCGGCAGGCGCTCGTCGGCGGCGAGGGAGGAGCCGACGCCGGGGTACTCTGCGGCGCGCACGAACCACGGGTCGCGGCGGGTCCGTTCGGTGGCCCCGGCGAAGATCAGCGTCCAGCCGGAGCCGGTGAGCGCCACCCAGGGGGCGACGGTGCCGTGGATCTCCTCCTCGCCCTCCCGGTCGACGGTGAACACCTCCGGCGCCGACGCCTCCTTGCGGGCCCGCCAGAAGAAGCCGCCGTACGCCGCGCCGGGGCGGCCGTTGGTGGCGGGGCTGCCGATGGACAGCGGGCCGGAGGTGACATTGGTGAGGGAGAAGGTGAAGTCCAACGCCCAGGCGGACCGGGTGAGTTCGGTGGCGGCGACCGTACGGCGCTCGCGCAGCAGTTCGACCCCGGACGCCACCCAGCGCAGTTCCTCGACGAAGCCGTCGGGGTCGCGCAGCTGGAAGGCGGTGTGCCGTTGGGCGCCGTGGTTGTCGAGCTCGGCCGGGCCCTGGTCGCGGACGTAGGTGCGCCCGCCCCAGAAGTTGGACCCCTCGACGTCGGGAACGGCTACACCGACGCCGAGGTGGTGGATGTGGTCGGCGGGACTGAGCTCGGTGACCGCCGTGCCGGCCAGGGTGGTGACAGGGTGCAGATACGGGCGTGGGGCGAGCCGGTCGGGAAGTTCGGGTCGGGTGACGTACCGGCCGACCGGTCGGCCCGCGACGCGCAGCACCGCGGTGTCGTGGGGAGTCATCAGGTGCTCACCTCTTTCGATGGCGCCGGGCCGGCCCAGGGGGCGCCCAGCTCGGAGTAGAGGGCGAGAGTGTCGGCGGCGGCCGCGACCAGGCCGTCGATGCCGGGCACGACCCGGCGCCGCTCATCGGAAAGCGGGCGCCAGGCGGCTGCGGGCAGCGGCGCCGGGTCGGGGGCCTGTCGAATCGCTTCAACGACCCTCATGAAGGCACCGGTCTCCTCGGGTGTGACCAGCAGGTCGGTGCCGTCGGTGAGGTGCTCGACCAGGTTCTCCAGCAGGTCCGTGCGGCCGTACTCGGACTCCTCGGGGCCGCGGCCCGCGCGCTGGAGCAGGACGCGGTCCTGCTTGTACCAGAAGGTGATCCGGCCCTGTGTGCCGTGGACGACGACATACGGCTCGTCGGGGTCCTCGGCGCACAGCGTCGCGGCGACGACGACGTCCGGGCGGTCCTGGGCGGTGCTGACGCGGACGCAGGAGGTGTCGTCGGACTCGATGTCGTTGGCGCGGAAGAGCTCGGTCTCGATACCGGTGACGTCTTCGGCACGGGTGGTGCCGCCGAGGGCGAGCGCGGTGGCGACGGCGTGGGCGAGGGGGTTGGTGAGGGCTCCGTCGATGACGTCGACGCCGTTCAGCCTGCGCCTGCCCGCCCAGGGCGCGCGCCGGTAGTACGCCTCGGCGCGCGCCCAGGCACCGGCCCCGCCGATGCCGACGATCTCGCCGATCGCCCCCTCGGCCATCAGCGTCCGGATCGCGGGCACGGCGTGCGAGCCGAGCGACTGGAAGCCGATCTGGCAGGCGACCCGGGCCTCGGCGACCCCGTCGGCCATGCGCCGGAACTCGGCGTACGACGGGGCGGGCGGCTTCTCCAGCAGCAGGTGCACGCCCCCACGCGCGGCCGTCAGGGCAAGGTCGGTGTGGGTCGGGATCGGTGTGCAGATCACCGCGATGCGCGCGCCGGTGGAGTCGAGGAGGGCGCCGAAGTCGGCGGACTGCTCCGGCTCCCCGAGGCCCTCGGGGATCTCCTGAGCCGTCAGCGGGGTCAGCTCGCAGATCCCCGCCAGCCGTACGATCCCCTTGTCCTGGAGCCGGCGGATGTTGTCGAGGTGCCGGCGGCCGTGGCCGCGCGCGCCGGCCAGCACGAGGGGTACGGCCGTGCTCATGGGATCCTCCCTGCGCCCGCGCCCCGGGCCACCGCTCGGTCGGCCGTCTCTCATCCCTTCACCGCCCCCGCGCTGAAGCCCGTGATCAGCCACTTCTGAATGAAGGCGAACACGATCACCACCGGCACGGCCGCGATGATGCCGCCCGCGGCGAGCGCACCCAGGTCCACGCTGTCCGCGCCCATCAGGGTGTTGAGGCCGACCGGGATCGTCTGCTTCTCCTGGTCGTTGAGGAACATCAGGGCGAACAGGAAGTGGTTCCAGGAGTGCACGAAGGCGAAGGAGCCGACGGCGATCAGACCGGGCCGCAGCAGGGGCAGCACGACGATCCTGAACGCCGTCATCCGGTTGCAGCCGTCGACCCAGGCCGCCTCCTCCAGGGAGTACGGCACGTTCTTGATGAAGTTGCTGATCAGGATCATCGACAACGGCAGTTGGAACACCGTCTCGGCGATGATGACGCTGCCGAGGGAGTTGATCATCTGCAGCTCGGCGAAGATCTCGAACAGCGGCACCAGGAGCAGCGCGCCCGGCACGAACTGCGAGCACAGCAGCCCGAGCATGAACGCCCGCTTGATCCTGAAGTTGAAGCGCGCGAGGGCGTAGCCGCCGGCCAGGGCGACGAGGGTCGTCATCAGCAGGGTGACGAGGCCGACCAGCACGCTGTTCTGGAAGTAGGTACCGAAGCTCCGCTCCGTCCAGACCTTCTCGAAGTGGTCGAAGGTCATCGGCCAGGGCACCAGCGAGGTCGAGCCGGCCGGGCGCAGCGAGAACAGCAGGATCCAGTAGAAGGGGATGAGGGTGAAGAGCAGGTAGATCGACAGCGGGAGGTAGATCTGCCAGCGCGGGACCTCGTCCCAGGAGCGGTTCCTCTTCGTCGGACGCGGCGGCTCGGGTGTGGTGCGCATCGGCGCGGGCACGGCCTTGGTGGCTTCCTTCACGCTCACTTGTCCTCACCTCCGAACTTGCTCAGCCGCAGATAGACCACCGAGCAGAAGAGCAGGATCACGAACGCGACCGTGGTCAGGGCGGACGCGTAGCCGAAGTCGTGCGCGTCGACGCTGGTGTTGGCGATGTGGAGCGGCAGGGTCGTGGTGACTCCCGCGGGGCCGCCGCCGGTCAGCGTGTAGAGCAGGTCGACGTTGTTGAACTCCCACACCGCGCGCAGCAGCGTGGACAGCACGATCGCGTCCTTCAGATGGGGCAGCGTGATGTGCCAGAACTGCTTGATCCGGCTCGCCCCGTCGACCTCGGCCGCCTCGTACAGGTCCTTCGAGACGGACTGGAGGTCGGCGAGGATGAGGATCGCGAAGAAGGGGACACCCCGCCAGAGGTCGGCGACGATCGCCGCGGGGAAGACGGTGGAGGTGTCCGACAGCCAGCTGGTGCCGTACGCACCGATGCCCATGTCCGCGAGATAACGGGTGATGCCCGTCTGGGAGTTGTAGAGCAGCACCCAGATCGCCGAGGTCAGCACGCCGGAGACGGCCCACGGGGAGAACACCAGCGCACGGCCGAGCGCCCGCCCCACGAAGGTCTGGTTGACGATCAGCGCGAGCGCGAGCCCGAACAGCAGCTGGAGTCCGACCTCGACGACCACCCACTTGGCGCTGAAGACCAGTGTGTCCCAGAACAGCGGGTCCTCGGTGAAGGCGTGGACGAAGTTGTCGAGACCCGCGAAGCCGTTCCGCCACGGCTTGGTGGGGTTGTACTCCTGGAGGCTGTAGTAGAAGACGCTGATGACCGGGTAGGCGATGAAGCCCAGCATGAGCAGGGCGGCCGGGGCGATCAGCAGATACGGGAGTCTGCGCGGCGTGGCGGAGGCACGGCGTCGCCGGGGTGGCGCGGGCGGTTTCGCCACGGCTGCGGCTTGGGCCATGACTGTTCTCCGTTCTCGGTGAAGCGCTTTCCGATCATCGTTCGGGATCTCGACCAAGAGAGGGCGTGGGTCGAGGGTGGTTCAGCCGGCGTACGGGTCGCGCACCTTGCCGGGCCGTGCGAGGAACTCGAAGTCGCAGCCGGTGTCGGCCTGGGTGATCTGTTCGTTGTAGAGCGCGCCGTAGCCGCGCTCGTACCGTGCGGCCGGCTGGACCCACTCGGCGCGGCGACGCTCCAACTCCGCTTCGTCCACGTCGAGTTGAAGGGTGCGCGCCTCGACGTCCAGGGTGATCGGGTCCCCGGTCCTGACCAGGGCGAGCGGTCCGCCGATGTACGACTCTGGTGCCACGTGCAGCACACAGGCGCCGTAACTCGTGCCGCTCATCCGGGCGTCGGAGATCCGCACCATGTCCCGCACCCCCTGCTTCAGCAGATGGTCGGGCAGCGGCAGCATGCCGTACTCGGGCATACCCGGGCCTCCCTTGGGCCCGGAGTCGCGCAGCACCAGCACACTGTCGGCGGTGATGTTCAGCGACGGGTCGTTGATGGTCCGCTGCATGGTCCTGTAGTCGTCGAAGACGACGGCACGGCCGGTGTGCCGGAGCAGGTGCCGCTCGGCGGAGATGTGCTTGATGACGGCACCGTCGGGGCAGAGGTTGCCGCGCAGGACGGCGACTCCGCCCTCGGCGGCGACCGGGTTGTCGCGCGTGCGGATGACGTCGTCGTTGTGGACGACGGCGCCCTCGATCTGCTCCCTCAACGTGCCGCTCACGGTCGGCCGGTCCAGGTGCAGCAGGTCGGTGATCCGGGAGAGGAAGGCGGGCAGACCGCCGGCGAAGTGGAAGTCCTCCATCAGGTACGTCCGTCCGCCGGGCCGTATGTTCGCCAGCACCGGCACGGTCCGTGCGATGCGGTCGAAGTCGTCGAGGGTGAGCGGGACTTGGCAGCGTCCCGCCATTGCGATCAGATGGATGACCGCGTTGGTGGATCCGCCGAGTCCGAGCACCGTCGTGACCGCGTCCTCGAAGGCCTCGCGGGTGAGGATCCCGGACGGCTTGAGCCCCGTCCAGGCGAGCTCCACGGCCCGGCGCCCGGAAGCGGCGGCCATCCGCTCGTGCCCCGAGTCGACGGCGGGGATCGAGGAGGCACCCGGCAGCGTCATGCCGAGGGCCTCGGCCGCCGCGGTCATCGTGGACGCGGTGCCCATGGTCATGCAGTGACCGGGCGACCGCGCCAACCCGCCCTGAAGTTCCCGTAGTTCACAGTCCGTGAGGTTGCCCGCCCGGTGCTCGTCCCAGTACTTCCACATGTCGGTGCCGGACCCGAGGGTCTCCCCGCGCCAGTGCCCGGGCAGCATCGGCCCCGCGGGCACGAAGATCGACGGCACGTCGGCCGAGGAGGCACCCATGAGCAGCGCCGGCGTCGACTTGTCGCAGCCCCCGAGCAGCACCGCCGCATCGATCGGGTACGACCGCAGCAGTTCCTCGGTCTCCATCGCGAGCAGGTTGCGATAGAGCATCGGGGTCGGCTTCTGGTAGGTCTCCGAGAGCGTGGCGACCGGGAATTCGAGCGGGAAACCCCCGGCCTGCCACACCCCCCGCTTGACCGCCTCGGCACGCTCACGCAGATGGACGTGGCAGGGGTTGATGTCGGACCAGGTGTTGAGGACGGCGATCACCGGACGGCCCCGGTACTCCTCCGCCTCGTATCCCAGCTGGC
Source organism: Streptomyces coerulescens (assembly GCF_042657965.1). NCBI lineage: Bacteria > Bacillati > Actinomycetota > Actinomycetes > Kitasatosporales > Streptomycetaceae > Streptomyces > Streptomyces coerulescens. The sequence continues at coordinate 391,454 of NZ_JBHSKM010000007.1, read as the reverse complement.
GCATGCGGGCGTTGTGCGACCAGGTGCGCAGCTGGCCCTCGGTGCCGTACCACTGATGGCTTCGGAGTTCCTCGGGCCGCCTTCTGTCGCTCATAGGGACCACCCGGCGGCTATCGCGGCGACCTCGGCGCGCTCGTCCTCGGGCAGTTCGCGGCTGGGCGGGCGGACGTCGCGGCGGCACAGGCCGAGGGAGGCGAGGGCCTCCTTGACGACGGTGACGTTGTTGGCGGAGCCGTTGGCGGCCCGCAGCTCCTCGAAGCGGCGGATCTGTTCCCAGACCTTCATGGCGGCCGGGTAGTCACCGGATCGAAGCGCTTCCAACATGGTCAGCGAGACGGACGGGGCGACGTTCACCAGGCCCGAGGTGAAGCCGGTGGCGCCCGCGGAGAAGTACGAGGGGGCGTACGGCTCGGCGAGTCCGGCGACCCAGACGAAGCGGTCGCCTCCCGCGTCCCGTGCGAAGGCGGCGAACCTGGCGGCGTCCGGGACGGCGTACTTCACTCCGATGACGTTCGGGCAGGCGGCCCCGAGTTCGGCGAGGCGGGCGCCGGTCAGCTGGGCGTTGCGGATGTAAGGGACGACGCCGAGCTCGGGCACGGCCTCGGCGATGGCGCGGTGGTAGTCGACCCAGCCGGCCTGAGAGACGTACGGGTGGACGGGCTGGTGGACCATCACCATCGCGGCGCCGAGCTCACGGGCGTGCCGTGCGGAGGCGACGGCGGTGGCGACGTCGTGGCCGACGCCGACGAGGACTGCGGCGCGGTCCCCGACCTCCTCCACCGTCAACTCGGTGACGAGGCGGCGCTCTTCGGGGGTGAGGGTGTAGTACTCGCCGGTGTTGCCGTTGGGGGTGAGCGTGGTGACGCCCCCGTCGAGCAGACGACGCAGCAGGGCCCGGTGGGCGTACTGGTCCACGCGGCCGTCCTCGGCGAACGGGGTCACCGGGATCGCCACCACGTCGGCCAGGGCCGTCCGCTGGGGCTCGAACGTCGTGGTCATGCCGGACCGTCCTCTCCCTGGGCCTCGACTCCCGCGTCCGGGAAGGCCCGTCGCACGAACGACGCGATGTGGGCGTGCAGGGCGCGCGCGGCGCCGTCCGCGTCCCCGTCGAGCGCCAGCCGCAGGATCTCGCGGTGCTCGCCGGCCTCGCGCTCCCAGGAGGGGGAGGCGGCCCAGGCGACGGCCGAGACGAGAGCGGCCTGGTCCCGCACTTCATCGAGCATCCGGCCGAGCAGCGGATTGCCGCACGGCAGGTACAGGGCGCGGTGGAACTCCCGGTTGGCGAGGGAGCGTTCGGCGGTGTCGGCGGCTTCGTCGGCGCGGGTCAGCGCGTCGCGGGCGGCGTCGAGGGAGGCCCCGCGCCGCACGGCCCGCTTGAGCGCTTCGGGCTCCAGCAGCAGCCGTACGTCGTAGACCTCGCGCGCCATGTCCGCGTCCACCATGCGCACCGTGACGCCCTTGTACTGGCTCATCACGACCAGACCGGTCCCGGCCAGCGTCTTGAGCGCCTCGCGCACCGGGGTCTTCGACACCCCGAACTGCGCGGCGAGCTCGGTCTCGACCAGGGCCTGACCGGGTGTCAACTGCCCGGTGAGGATGCGGCGTTTGATCTCCTCCAAAACGAACTGCGTGCGGGACGGGATCGGCGTGGGCACAGAGGTCATGCGCGCCTCTCGGATCTTCGCGGGATCGGATCTCACGTATCGGATCTCACGTATCGCGTCTCATATATGACGTACGAAGTACGACGCGATGAAGGTAGGAGGGGGCGCATGATTCGTCAACGCTTCTGACAGAGGAAGTTGGGGAAGCAGGAGGGGAGTTGAAGGCGTGTGGAAGGCACGGGAACAGATCCGCGCAGGTCAGGAACCCGGCTTGCTACGGCAGACGGAACTGCGGATGGCGCAGCCAGGCCGCGAGGAACTCGGCGTCACCAACGTGCCGCATCCATCGTCCGCCGCCGCCCGTGTCGTACGAGACCTCCGTGATGGTCCCGGGGAGGCCGACCCCAGGGCCCTGGCGCGGTGGAGGTCGGTGGCGTCCCGTGACTCGTCGCGGGCGACCGTGTGGGCGAGCAGCCACAGCCCCACCGTCGGCCCCATCACTCCGACCTCCCGCTTCCGCAGGGTGGTTGCAACAGGTCGGAGCACGGACCCGGTAGTCGACTTCCGCCCCCCTATGATCCCCGCTTCCAGCCCGGATCCCGCCCGCTCAGCCCCACCGCGCGGTCCAGCAGGGGAGCCTCGTCCGGTACCGGGACGACCGGGCCGAAGATGCCGCCGCCGCGGTCGCCGGCGTCGGCCGCGGCGCGCAGGAAGTCGTGGGACATCTGGAGGGCGGACGGGTCCGGGGTGTACGGCTGTCCTGTGGCGACGGCCAGGTCCCAGGCGTGGATCACCAGCTCGTCCACGGCCACCGCGCCGGCGACGGCACCGGGCAGGTCGACGCCGCCCGCGCGGGTCATGCCGGTCCAGGCGTCCGGCTCGCGCCACACCTCGCCCAGTTCGTCGAGCACCTTGGGCAGCTCCTCGCGCCAGCCCGGGCCGATGTCCGGGACGGTGGAGCCCGGGTCGGTGTCGGTCGTGCTGCCCAGGTCCTTGCGAGCGGCGTCACGGAAGGCGACGGACAGGCCGAGCAGGTGGCCCAGCAGATTGCGCACAGCCATCTCGGGGCAGGGCGTCGGCGCGGACAGCTGCTCGTCGGTGACGGCCTCGGCGAGACGGGCGACGACACGGGTCTGCGGTCCGAGGTCGATGGTCGGGTCGGTCATGGGCGGGCTCCTCACGGATCTGTTCCTGAAGGGTGGACCGGCCGGGGCGGCGAAACTCATCGCCGACGAGGAGACGATCCATCGACAGTGCCACCCGACCGAACCCGCCCCACACACTGACCGGACCTGTCCCAGGCGCCGAGGGGACCTGCCCTATGCGCCGACCGGGCCTGCCCCATGCACCAGCCGGAACCGCCCTACGCGCCAGCCGGGACCCGCCCTATCCGCCGACCGCCCCGACCCGAGCCCTCTCCCCCGGCGCCGCACCCTTGCGCCCCCTGGCCCCCCGCACCCACGCGAGCAGCTCCCTCGGCGTCTTCCCGCCCGCGAAGCACCACAGCGCGATCACCGGGTCACAGATCGCACACCCCAGTGAGGAGGTGTGGGCGAAGGGGATGATCGGGTTCCCCTTGATGTGGTGGACGATGTCCCAGGCGGTGTGCAGCAGCCAGGCGACGCCGATGAAGTTCCACGAATCCAGCCCGCGATAGGCGACATAAGTGACCACCGCGGTGAACACGAATTCCCAGCCACCGAGCCCACCCCCGCTCAGATAGGCGGCGCCCGCCCCGGCGACCATGACCGCGTTGAAACGCCGCCGGTGCGGCTCTCGGATGAGGGACATCAAAAAGGCGTAGAGGAGACCGACGCCGATGGGCGCGACGTATTGCATGCGAAGTGCCTTTTCCAACGAACGACTTGGACACACACCACGCTATGACCAGGCCATCGACCGCCCCAGAAGCTGAATCGACAGCTTCCGACGGATTCCCGCCGGGGCCTGACCGTCCCTAGTCGCACGGCACAAGAAGGGCGCCCGCTAAGGCACTTCCCCGATGCCCGCACCCCCGCCTCAGCCCCACGGTGGCCCGACATGACCACCTCCACCACTTGGCCGTTCCCGCCCGTCCTGCGTGACCGCGACTCCGGGCTCTATCTCGCCGGAGTCGTGGTTTCCGGCTTTGGTACTTCGGCGTTGTGGCTGGTCTCCGGCGTGTGGGTCAAGGACCTCACCGGCTCCGACGGTCTGGCCGCGCTGTGCATGCTCGCCATGTGGGCGCCCACCCTGGCCGGTCCGGTTCTCGGCACGCTCGCCGACCGGACCCGCCGCAAGCCGCTGCTGATCGGCGTGAACCTGCTTCTTGCCGCGCTGCTGCCCACCCTGTTCGCAGTCGACTCGGCGGACCGGGTCTGGCTGGTGTTCGCGGTGCTGTTCGTCTACGGCGCCGCGGGCGTCGTCCATGACGCCGCCGAGTCCGCCCTGGTCGCGAGCGCCGTCCCCACGCCCCTGCTCGGCGACTTCAACGGGCTGCGGATGACGGCCAACGAGGGCATGAAACTCCTCGCCCCGCTGGCCGGCGCCGGCCTCTACGCGGCGTACGGCGGACCGGGCGTCGCCCTGCTCGACGCGGTCACGTTCCTGCTCGCCACCGGCCTGTACGCCTGCCTGCGGGTGCGGGAGAGCAGGCCGGAGCCCCCGGCGGGCGGCTGGCGCGAGCAGACCGCTCAGGGCGCCCGCTTCCTGTGGGCGCACCCCCGGCTGCGTCCCCTGGTCCTGGCCGGCGGCACCACCATGCTGTGCGCCGGGTTCAGCGGGGCGCTGATCTACGCCGTCATCGACGGCCTCGGGCACACCCCCGCGTACGCCGGTGTGCTGTACGCCGTCCAGGGCGCCGGTTCGGTCGCGATCGGGCTGCTGTCGGGGCCGGCCCTGCGTCGCCTGGGCGAACGCCGTTTCGCCGGGTGCGGCATCGCCCTGACGGCCGTCGCGGCGGGCCTGCGCGCGATCCCGTCCGACCCGGTGGCCCTGGTCTGCAGCGCGGCAAGCGGCGTGGGCCTGCCCTGCGTCCTGATCGCCGCGCTCACGGCCGTGCAGCGCGAGACACCCCACGCGGTCCTCGGGCGTACGGCTGCGACGGCCAACACGCTCGTCTTCACGCCGAACGTCGTCGGCCTCGCGGCGGGCGCGGCGCTCGTCGAACTGCTTGACGTCCGGCTGCTGTTGGCCGTGCTGGGTCCGGCGTGGCTGCTGACCGCCGTACCGCTGCTTCAGAGTTCGGCGAGGCCCTCCCGTACCGCCGCCAAGTCGCCGTCCGACGCCAACCCCGCGTGATAGAGCCGTATCTCGGTGGCGCCCCGCTCACGCGCGCGTGCCGCGTCCGAGGCGAGCGTGCCCGGGCTGCCGCCCATCCCGGAGACCACGCCGAGGTTGGCGGCGACGACCGTGTCCGCGCGCCCCTGTTCCGCGAAGGGTGTCAGCAGACCGGGGCCGGCCGCGCAGGGCACGACCACGCCGTCCGCGACGGACAGGATGTGCGCGGGGTCGACGCCGGCGTTGGCGCCGACGTGGTAGCTCACGGGATCCGCGTGCAGCAGAACCTGGAAGCCGTCGGGGGCGGCTTCGCGGACCGCGCGGACGGCCGCCTCCTGGAGCGTCCGGGCGGTTTCGTCCCGCCACGCGCGCGTGGCCGCCGCCGTCCGCGCCCCGAGCAGCTTCTCGACGCCGGCCCAGCCCCCGTCGTCCGGCGCCCCCCGCCACAGCGGCTCCAGGGCGTCCCGTACGTCGGCCGCCAGCTCGTCGGGGTCCAGGTCCTGGGAGCCGTAGCCCTCCTTGCAGACGGGGCAGAAGCAGAGCGCCATCAGGTAGTGCCCGGCGTCGCCGAGCGGGACCCCGGCGGTCTTGTCGTGGGCGTGCAGGTGCTGGAGGCCGTACCAGCCGAGGGACTCCAGCTCGGTGCCGCGCGCCCCGGGCCGTACGGCGGCCTCGGCGGCCAGGTCGACGAGGTACGCGCGCGTGGCGGGCTGCGCGATGCAGGGCGCCCACGGGTAGCGGTCGCCGTAGGCGTTGACGACGGAGGTGTCCGGATGGTCGGCGCCCATACGGGAGTTGTGCGCGAGGACGACCCAGGTGTGCACCTCCAGACCGGCGTCGGCGAGCGCGGCGGCGGCCTCGCCGTAGGCGTCGCCGGGCGCCCAGTCCCCGGCGGGGTACGGGCGCAGCGCCCGCCCCTCCCACCGGCCGTCCGTCGGGTACAGCACGGCGGCGTGTTCGGCGGTGACGATGCGGTGGCGCGGGTGGCGGGGGGTGAGGGCGCGGGTGGAGTGGTAGGCGGCGGCGAGCGTCACCTGCCGCACACCGAGGGCGGCGATCCTGCCGGCTGCCTCGGGATCTCCGTTGACGTCCCAGGGGTAGACGAACGCCGACGCCTTCACTTGGCGTCCTCCGGGTCCTGCTCCAGCAGCGCGTAACCGCGCTCGATCACCTGCGCGAGCTGCTTGACATGGTCCTCGCTCGGCTCGTGCAGCGGGGGCCGGACCTCCCCCACGTCCAGTCCGCGCAGCCGTACGCCCGCCTTGACCAGGGCGACGGCGTATCCGCGGCCCTGGGCGCGCAGTTCGACGAACGGGCGGTAGAAGCCGTCCAGGAGGCGGTGGACGGTGGCGTCGTCACCCGCTTCCAGCGCCCGGTAGAAGGCGAGGGCGATCTCCGGGGCGAAGCAGAACACCGCGGAGGAGTACAGCGTGACGCCGAGGGCGCGGTAGGCGACCTGGGTCTGTTCGGCGGTCGGCAGTCCGTTGAAGTAGAGGAACTCGCCGGGGAATTCGGTGCGTACGGCGCTGATGACGCGCTGCATGAGGTCCAGGTCGCCGAGGCCGTCCTTGAGGCCGATGACACCATCCGTGCGGGCCAGTTCGACGACGGTCTCCGGGGTGAACACGGCGTTGTCGCGCTGGTAGACGATCACGGGGAGCGCGGCGGCCGCGGCGACCTCCCGGTAGTGCCGCAGCAGCCCCTCCTGCCCGGCGACGACGAGATACGGCGGCATGGCGAGCAGCCCGTCCGCGCCGGCGCCCTCGGCGAGGTGCGCGTACCGCACGGCGAGGGCGGTGCCGTACCCGGCGCCGGCGACGACCGGTACCCTGCCCCGCGCCGCCTCGACGGCCGCCCGCACGCATGCCTCGTACTCCTCGGGCGTCAGGGCGTGGAACTCGCCGGTGCCGCAGCAGGCGAACACGGCGGCGGCCCCGGCCTCGACGCCGCGGCGCACATGGGTGCGGTAGGTGTCGAGGTCGAGCGAGCCGTCGGCGCCGTAGGCGGTGACGGGGAAGAACAGCGGCCCGCCGGGGATGCTCAGGCGTGCGGCGAGAGGGGCTGGCGTCACGGGCTCTCCCTAGATCGAACGAGGACGACCACATACAGGATCCTGATCAGAGTTTACGTTTATGAACGCACGTCGCACCACCCTTGACGGGTAAGGTCGTTGATCCTTAGCTTGTCCATGAATGTGAATACCGTGCATGCATACGGCCCTGGACTCAAGGAGAACCGAGGATGCCAGCCCCCCGCACCGTTCTGCTCACCGGCGCCGCCGGCGGCCTCGGCACCCTGATGCGGGACCTGCTCCCGGCGTACGGCTACGAGCTGCGGCTGCTCGACCTGCGCCCGATCGACGGCGCGCCGGACGCGATCGTCGCCGATCTCGCCGACCGGGAGGCGCTGCGCGAGGCCGTGCGGGGCGTCGACGCGATCATCCACCTCGCCGGCATCTCCCTGGAAGCCCCGTTCGAGAACATCCTCCGGGCCAACATCGAGGGCACGTACAACCTGTACGAGGCCGCCCGCCAGGAGGGCGTCGAGCGGATCGTCTTCGCCTCGTCCAACCACGCGGTCGGCTTCACGCCCCGCCCTCAGGGCGACGACCCCCTCATCCCCATCGACACCCCGCGCCGCCCCGACACCTTCTACGGCCTGTCCAAGTCCTTCGGCGAGGACCTCGCGCAGTTCTACTGGGACAAGCACGGCCTGGAGACGGTGTCCGTCCGTATCGGCTCGTGCTTCCCCGAGCCGACCAGCGTGCGCATGCTCTCGGTGTGGATGAGCCCGGCCGACGGCGCCCGCCTCTTCCACGCGGCCCTGACCGCGGAGAACGTCGAGCACACGGTCGTCCACGGCTCCTCCGCGAACACCCGCCTGTGGTGGGACCTGACCTCCGCCCGCTCCCTCGGCTACGTCCCCCAGGACGACTCCGAGCCGTACGCCGAGAAGCTGATCGCCGAGCAGGGCGAGCTCGACCCGGAGAACATCGCGCACGCCTACCTGGGCGGCCACTTCGTGAGCGACCCGCCGATCTGGCCGTACTGACCGAAACGGATTCCCACAAAAGGGCAGACGGGCACCGAACGGGCTCACCCGCCCTTACATTCGGGCACCATGCGCGCCCGATCTCACCTCTCCTACCACAACCACGCAGGTCCGAGACGGGCACACCGCACTGCGAACGGGCATACACGGGCAGCATCGAACCCATAACAGGGCTGGTCAGTGCCGGACACCCGCTGTAGAACTTCCTGCATGGGTCCCATCGGGCCCGAACGGGCAGCGAAGCGGAAGGCAGGTGTCGGCATGAGCACGAGAACGGCGGAAGAACGTCAACGCGAGATCGTGCTGGCCGCACGCCGTGACGGCTCGGTGGACGTCACCGCGCTCGCCATCGAGCTGGGCGTGGCGAAGGAGACCGTACGGCGGGATCTGCGCGTCCTGGAGGACCACGGACTGCTCCGCCGCACCCATGGCGGCGCCTACCCCGTGGAGAGCGCCGGCTTCGAGACGACGCTCGCCTTCCGCGCCACCAGCCATGTCCCCGAGAAGCGCCGGATCGGGACCGCCGCGGCCGAGCTGCTGGGGGACGCCGAGACGGTCTTCGTCGACGAGGGCTTCACCCCGCAGCTCATCGCCGAGGCCCTGCCCCTGGACCGGCCGCTGACCGTGGTCACCGCGTCCCTGCCGGTCGCGGGCGCGCTGGCCGAGTCCGAGAACGCCTCCGTGCTGCTGCTCGGCGGCCGGGTCCGCCCCGGAACCCTCGCCACCGTCGACCACTGGACGACGAAGATGCTCGCCGGCTTCGTCATCGACCTGGCGTTCATCGGCGCCAACGGCATCTCCCGCGAACACGGCCTGACCACCCCCGACCCGGCCGTCAGCGAGGTCAAGGCGCAGGCCATCCGGGCCGCGCGCCGCACGGTGTTCGCCGGCGTGCACACCAAGTTCGGCGCGGTCAGCTTCTGCCGGTTCGCGGACATCGGCACGCTGGAGACGATCGTGACGAGCACCCTGCTCCCGGCGGCCGAGGCACACCGCTACTCCCTCCTGGGACCCCAGGTCATCCGCGTCTGACAGCCGAACCCACCTCTGCGGGGCACACACACGCCCTTCAGTGCCCCTTATCTCCGCATACATCACCTCCACATCCATCTCCTCCCTTTTCATCCCCCCATACGTCCAGGAGCGATCCATGCGATTCCCGAGCCGACGACGGCCCCAGCGAGCCACGCTCGCCATGGCCGCCGCAGGGACGCTGCTCGCCCCGCTGCTCTCCGGCTGTTGGGTCGGCGCAGGCGGGGCGGGGTCGGGCGGCAACTCGATCAACGTCCTCATGGTCAACAACCCCCAGATGACCGAGCTGCAAAAGCTCGCCCCCCGCTTCACCGAAGAGACCGGCATCAAGGTCAACTTCACCGTCCTGCCCGAGAACGACGTCCGCGACAAGATCAGCCAGGACTTCGCCAACCAGGCCGGCCAGTACGACGTCGCCACGCTCTCCAACTACGAGATCCCGATCTACGCCCGCAACGGCTGGCTGAAGGAGATGAACTCCTACGTCGCCAAGGACCCGTCGTACGACGAGCAGGACGTCCTCAAGCCGATGCGCCAGTCCCTGACGGGCGACGACGGCAAGCTCTATGGCCAGCCCTTCTACGGCGAGTCGTCCTTCCTGATGTACCGCAAGGACATCTTCGAGAAGGAGGGCCTGACGATGCCCGCGCACCCCACCTGGCAGCAGGTGGCGGACCTCGCCGCGAAGGCGGACGGCGCCGAGTCGGGCATGAAGGGCATCTGCCTGCGCGGTCTGCCGGGCTGGGGCGAGGTGATGGCCCCGCTCACCACCGTGGTGAACACCTTCGGCGGCACCTGGTTCGACAAGGACTGGACGGCCCGCCTGAACTCCCCCGAGTGGGAGAAGGCGACGAAGTTCTATGTCGACCTGGTCCGCGACCACGGTGAGTCGGGAGCGGCCCAGTCCGGCTTCGCCGAGTGCTTGAACAACATGACCCAGGGCAAGGTCGCCATGTGGTACGACGCCACCTCCGCGGCCGGTTCCCTGGAGGCGGCGAACAGCCCGGTCAAGGGCAAGGTCGGCTACGCGCCCGCCCCCGTCGAGAAGACGGAGTCCTCGGGCTGGCTCTACACCTGGGCCTGGGGCATCCAGAACGCCTCCCGGAACCCGGACAACGCCTGGAAGTTCGTGTCCTGGGCGTCGAGCAAGCAGTACGAGCAGCTGGTCGGCGACGAGATCGGCTGGTCCAACGTGCCGGCCGGCAAGCGTGCCTCCACCTACGCCAACCCGGCGTACCGCCAGGAGGCCGCCGCCTTCCAGGAGATGACGAAGGAAGCCATCGAGGGCGCCCGCCCGAACGACCCCGGCGTGCAGCCGCGCCCCGCGCCCGGCATCCAGTTCGTCGGCATCCCCGAGTTCACCGACCTCGGCACCAAGGTCTCCCAGGAGATCAGCGCGGCCATCGCCGGGCGCCAGTCCGTCGACTCGGCCCTGAAGAAGTCCCAGCAACTCGCCGAAGAGATCTCCGAGGAGTACGAGGGGCGATGACAGCGACTACAACGGCCCCCGTGGCCACTACTCCCGTGCGTACGACCCGTCCGCCCTCCGCCCGGCTGCGCGCCTGGGCGACCCGGGCCCCCCTGCTGCCCGCGCTGGTCTTCATGATCGTGGTGACCCAGCTGCCGTTCGTGGCCACGCTGGTGATCTCGTTCTTCGACTGGAACGCCCTCTACCCGGACGCCCGCCAGTTCGCCGGCATCGACAACTACCGGGAGGTCCTCACCGACGCGGACCTGCGCCACTCGGTGTGGACGACCGTGCTCCTGACGGTCGCGGTGGTGCTGGCCAGCCTGGTCATCGGCCTGGTGCTCGCGCTGCTGCTCGACCGGAAGTTCAAGGGCCGCGGAGTGGTCCGCACCCTGCTGATCGCACCGTTCCTGGTGGTCCCGGTGGCCGCGGCCCTGCTCTGGAAGCATGTGCTCTACAACCCCGAGTACGGCCTGTTCAATGGGTTGTTGCACTATGTGGGCGGTCCACAGCCCGACTGGATCTCCAACACCCCGCTGCTCGCGGTGGAAGCCTCCCTGGTGTGGCAGTGGACGCCGTTCATGATGCTGATCCTGCTGGCCGGCCTGCAGAGCCGCGACCACGAGCAGATCGAGGCGGCCCGCGTCGACGGCGCGAGCGACTGGCAGATCTTCCGCCACCTCACGCTCCCGCACCTGCGCCGCTACCTCGAACTCGGCGCCCTGCTCGGCTCGATCTACATCGTCCAGAACTTCGACGCGGTCTTCACGATCACATCCGGCGGCCTCGGCACCGCCAACCTCCCCTACACCGTCTACCAGAGCTTCTACCAGGCCCATGAGAACGGCCTCGCCTCGGCCGCGGGCGTCCTGGTGGTCATCGGCTCGATCATCATCGCGACCTTCGCGCTGCGCGTGGTGTCGTCCCTGTTCCGCGAGGAGGTGTCGCGCGCATGAGTGCCGTGGCCGTACGACTTCGCAGCCGCCGCAAGGGAGCCGGCCTCGGCCTGGTGGCCTGGCTGCTCGGCATCGCGTTCTTCCTGCCCATCGCGTGGATGGCGCTGACGTCCTTCCACTCCGAGGCGGACGCGGCGACCAATCCGCCGTCCTTCGCCGCGTCCCTGACACTGGACGGCTACCGCGAGTTCTTCGGCGCGGCCGGCGGCGCGAGCCCCTGGCCTGCGCTGATCAACTCGGCAGTGGCCTCGGTCGCCTCGACGCTGTTCGTCCTGGTCCTCGCCCTTCCGGCGGCCTACGCCCTGTCGATCCGCCCGGTGAAGAAGTGGACCGACGTCCTGTTCTTCTTCCTGTCGACGAAGATGCTGCCGGCCGTGGCGGGCCTGCTGCCGCTATACCTGTTCGCGAAGAACACGGACATGCTCGACAACATCTGGCTGCTGGTCATCCTCTACACCTCCATGAACCTGCCGATCGCGGTGTGGATGATGCACTCCTTCCTCTCCGAGATCCCGGTCGCGATCATCGAGGCCGCACGGGTGGACGGCGCGAAACTGCCGACGATCCTCACGCGCGTGGTGGCCCCCATCGCGCTGCCCGGCATCGCCGCGACCTCCCTGATCTGCTTCATCTTCAGCTGGAACGAGCTGTTGTTCGCCCGAGTCCTGACCGGCGTGGTGGCCGAGACCGCGCCCGTCTTCCTGACCGGCTTCATCACCAGCCAGGGCCTGTTCCTGGCGAAGGTGTGCGCCGCGTCGCTCGTCATCTCCCTGCCGGTGCTCGCCGCGGGGTTCGCCGCCCAGGACAAGCTGGTCCAGGGCCTGTCGTTGGGAGCCGTGAAATGAAGGCCGCCGTCATCGAGTCCGTGGGCAGGGCCGTCGTCGCCGAGGTCCCGGACCCGACGCCAGGGCCGCGCGAGGTCGTCGTCGAAGTGGCGGCCTGCGGGCTGTGCGGCACCGATCTGCACATCCTCCAGGGCGAGTTCGCGCCGAAGCTGCCGATCGTGCCCGGGCACGAGTTCGCCGGCGAGGTGGTCGGGGTCGGCACCCAGGTCACCGAGGTGGCGGTCGGCGACCGGGTCGCGGTCGACCCGTCCCTGTACTGCTACGAGTGCCGCTACTGCCGTACCGGCCACAACAACCTCTGCGAACGCTGGGCGGCGATCGGCGTCACCACGGCCGGCGGCGCCGCGCAGTTCGCCGTCGCCCCGGTGGCGAACTGCGTGAAGCTCCCCGAGCATGTCAGCACCCAGGACGCGGCCCTGGTGGAGCCCCTGTCCTGCGCGGTGCGCGGCTACGACGTCCTGAAGTCCCGCCTCGGCGCCCACGTCCTGATCTACGGCTCCGGCACGATGGGCCTGATGATGCTGGAGCTCGCCAAGCGGACCGGCGCGGCCAGCGTCGACGTCGTGGACGTCAACCCGCAGCGCCTGGAGACGGCCCGCCGGCTCGGCGTCTCGGCGTCGGCCGCGAACCCCGACGAGCTCGACCGCCCCCAGGGCTGGGACCTGGTCGTCGACGCCACCGGCAACGCGGCGGCCATCCAGGACGGCCTGGACCGGGTGGCGAAAGCGGGCACCTTCCTGCAGTTCGGTGTGGCGGACTACGCGACGCGGGTGACGATCGACCCGTACCGCATCTACAACCAGGAGATCACCATCACCGGCTCGATGGCCGTCCTGCACAGCTTCGAGCGGGCGGCGGAGCTGTTCGCGAACGGTGTCCTCGACCCCGAGATCTTCATCAGCGACCGCATCCCGCTGGAGCGGTATCCGCAGGCCCTGGAGCAGTTCGCGTCCGGCGTGGGCCGCAAGATCGTGGTCGTGCCGTAGGCCGACGGGCGGGGGCGCCGCACCCGTGCCACCCGTTTGCCGGGTAAGGGAACGGTAAAGCGCCCCCGCTCGTTCACCGGGCATGACAGCTATGACCCCCGGCTCGAACATCCCTCTCTCCACCGCGCGCGTGACGGTGGACGTCGCCGCCCCGGTGCGGCTCGACGTATCGGGCCTGCTGCTCACCGCCGACGGCAAAGTGCGCTCCGACGACGACTTCATCTTCTACAACCAGCCCAGCGGCCCGGGCGTGACCTACCGCTCGGGCGGCGGCACCTCCCCCGACGCGATCACGGTCGACACGACGGCCGTACCCCCCGGCATCGAGAAGATCGTGGTCACCGCCAGCCCGGACGCCGCCGGGCAGACCTTCCAGGGCATCGAACCGACGGCGACCATCCGCAGCGCCGACGACAACAGCGTCCTGGCCACCTTCACACCCCCGCAGCTCGGCGCCGAGACGGCACTCGTGGTCGTCGAGATCTATCTGCGCAACGGCGCCTGGAAGGCCCGCGCGGTGGGCCAGGGCTACGCCAACGGCCTGGCCGGCATCGCCACCGACTTCGGTGTCACGGTCGAGGAACCCGCCGCCCCGGCCGCACCCGTGGCCCCGCCGCAGCCCACCATGGCGCCGCCGGTCGCCCCGCCGGTGTCCGCTCCCGCCGCTCCCCCGGCCCCCGCGGCGCCGCCCGCCCCGCCCGCACCCGGCGCCGGCAAGATCAACCTCGACAAGGGCCGCGTCAGCCTCCAGAAGAACCAGACCGTCTCCCTGATGAAGGGCGGCCGTCCGCTGCTCTCGCAGGTCCAGATGGGCCTCGGGTGGGAGCCGGCGTACCGCGGCAAGGACATCGACCTGGACGCCTCGGTCATCGCCTACGGCCCGCAGCGCAACCACATCGACAGCTGCTACTTCGGCAAGCTCCAGATCGTGAACGGCGCCATCCGCCACTCCGGCGACAACCTCACCGGCGAGGGCGGCGGGGACGACGAGGTCATCACCGTCGACCTCGGCCGGCTGCCGCAGGACGTCACCGGCCTGGTCTTCACGGTCAACTCGTTCTCCGGCCAGAAGTTCACCGAGGTCGCCAAGGCCTACTGCCGGCTGATCGACGCCCTGTCCGGCGAGGAGCTCGTCCGCTTCGACCTCACCAGCGCCGAGCCGCAGACGGGCGTGCTGATGGCGAAGCTCATCCGCCAGTTCTCCGGCGAATGGGAGATGACGGCGATGGGCGACTTCGTGAAGTCCCGGACCGTGCGAGGGATGGTGAAGCCGGCGGCACAGGCGCTGTAGCCGGCCGTACGACGTGCGGGGCGCCCCCACTCCAGGGGGCGCCCGGCGACGTCAGATCCTCCTGGCGCCCGCCGAGGGCCGTCAGCGGACCGGCAGGGGCGCGTCAGGCCGAGGCCCGCACCACCAGTTCGGGAACGACCCAGGCATCGGCCCCGTTCATCGGCTCCTCCCCCGCCCGCAGCCGCGCCACCTGCTCCACGGCCAGCCGGCCCAGCCGACGCTTGTCGATGTGCAGGGTGGTGAGACCCGGATCGACCAACTCGCCCAGCGACAGTCCGTCGAAACCCATCACGGCCAGCTCGTCCGGCACCCGACGGCCCCGGCGCCGGGCCGCCCGCATCGCGCCCACCGCTATCAGATCGTTGAAGCCGAACACCGCCGTGAGCTCGGGCTGTGCGTCGAGCAACCGCTCCATGCCCTCCTCGCCGCCCGCCACACTGTGCTCGGCGCACATGGCGATCCAGCCGTCGCCCACGGACAGCCCATGGCGCCGGGCCTCCGCGAGGAAGGCCTGCCGCCTGGGGACGGGCCCGTGCACGCCGTCCAGCATGCCGATACGGCGATGTCCCGCACCGACCAGATGGGCCATGCCCTGCTCCAGACCGGCCGCGGCGTCGATGCCCACGGCCGCGAACCGGGTCTGCTGCGGGCCGCGTTCCAGCAGCACCAGCGGTACGCCGCCGAGGTGGCGGGCCAGTTCCTCGTCCGGGCTCCTGAAGTAGCCCACGACCGCGTCCGCCTGGTGGGAGAGCACGTCGAGCGCCTCCCGCTCCCTGGCCTCGTCGGTGCGCGAGTCCCACACGACCACCTGCCAGCCGCGCTGCTCGGCGGCCTCCAGCACACCGGCGGCCACCTCCGGGAAGAAGGGGTTCATCAGGTCCGGTATCACCAGCCCGGCCGTCACGGTCCCCTTGCGCACCAGGCCGCGCGCGAACCGGCTGGGCCGGTAGTCCAGCAGCCGCGCCGCCTCCAGGACGCGCTCCTTGGTTCCCGGGTCGATCTCGCCCTTGTCGTTCACCGCACGCGAGACCGTCTGACGTGACACCCCGGCCAGCTTGGCGACGTCGTGGATCGTGGCCCGGCGGGAGGCGTCGCCGGGGTGGGCGGCACTCGGCTGCCGCGGCTGATCGTCGGCCAACACGCAGAGCACCCTATCCGGCCGCCGCTACAGAAGTGCCACACCGTGTAGTTCTTCGGCTGCGGCTCAGCGGGGGCTGGTCGCGCAGTTCCCCGCGCCCCTCAAAGAAGGGCGCTGTCGAACCCGCGCCCCTTAAAAGAGGGCGCTGTACGCGTTCAGGGCCGGCTGGCCGCCGAGGTGGGCGTAGAGCACCGTCGAGTCGCTCCCGATCTCCCCCCGCCTCACCAGGTCGATCATCCCGGCCATCGACTTGCCCTCGTACACCGGGTCCGTGATCATCCCCTCCGTCCGGGCCGCAAGGCGCATCGCCTCCAGGGTCGTCTCGTCCGGGATGCCGTATATGCCCCCGTGGTAGCGCTCGTCGAGTTCGATGTCGTCCTGAGTCAACTCGCGCTTGACACCGATGAGTTGGCCGGTGTTGTGGGCGATCCGGGCGATCTGTTCGCGGGTGGTGGCGGGCTTGGCCGAGGCGTCGATGCCGAGTACACGGCGAGGTCGGCCGCCCGCCTCCTCCAGTGCTGCGAAACCGGCGACCATGCCGGCCTGGGTGGAGCCGGTCACCGAGCAGACGATCACCGTGTCGAAGAAGACGCCCGACTCCCGCTCCTGCTCGGCGACTTCGTACGCCCATCCGGCGAAGCCGAGCCCGCCGAGCGGGTGGTCGGAGGCGCCGGCCGGGATGGCGTACGGCTTGCCGCCCGACTCCTCGACCTCGCGCAGCGCCTGCTCCCAGCTCTCCTTGAAGCCGATCCCGAACCCGGCCCGCACGAGCCGTACGTCGGCTCCGGCGAGGCGGCTGAGGAGGATGTTGCCGACCTTGTCGTAGACGGAGTCGGGCCAGTCGACCCAGCTCTCCTGGATCAGCACGCACTTGAGCCCGGCGCGGGCGGCGACGGCCGCGACCTGGCGGGTGTGGTTGGACTGCACGCCACCGATCGAGACGAGCGTGTCACAGCCCTGCGCGAGCGCGTCGGCGACCAGATACTCCAGCTTGCGGGTCTTGTTGCCGCCGTACGCGACACCGGAGTTGCAGTCCTCACGCTTGGCCCAGAGGGACGCACCGCCGAGGTGGGCGGCGAGGCGCTCCAGGGGGTGGACCGGTGAGGGGCCGAAGAGCAGGGGGTAACGCTCGTACGAGGAAAGGGACATGGGTCCTCCCACTCACTGCACGTCCGACCAGGTCGCACGTGTACGGTTCAGGTAGGCGATCGCGGCTTCCATGCGCGTCACATCCTCACCGAGAAGGCCCAGCGCGGTGTTGCAGTTTGAGCAAAGGATCCCACGGACCACGCCCGTTGCGTGGCAGTGATCGATGTAGAACCGCTCTGCGATGTGCCGCCCACAGATTGCGCAGGCACGTTGTTGCCCTTCCAGCATCTCCAGCACCGTCGCCGCATCCAGCCCGTATTGCCGAGCCCATTCCCTGGCCCTTTCAGCGGTGCGACAACGCCACCCCATCTGCGCGTCAGAGCGTCCGGACGAACTCTTGCGGCGCCGGATTGGCGTAGGGCCACAGATGGCGCAGTTCGCCGTGCGCGCCACCTCGTCGACATCCGACAGCCGATGCTTCGCTGAAGTCGGCTTGAGCAGTTTCCGCAGCTCCGGACAAGCCCATCTGCAGCCGGGAGAGCAGTAGCGCTTGTTCGAGGAAGCGGGAACATTGAAGCGTTTTCCACAGTCATCGCGCTTGCACAACCGCATCTCCCCGCCGCCCCCGTGGCGTCCCTGGATGGCGGTCAGTTCGCCTCGACGCATCAGCAAAGCGTAGTGCTTGCGGCAATACCCCCGCGCTCCCCCTCTGCGATCTCTCTCACAACCATCGAAGCCGCACGGCGTTCCTCTCGGCGTCCAGGCTTTCACCTTCTTGTTCGGGTCGCCGTAGATGCTCCATCGCCGGTAGTGGGCACTGCACCAGCCCCGCGCCTTTCGGGGACGGCTACAACCGGCGATGGAACAGATATCACTCATGACGGACGAACATAAGGTGACTCGAGATGCTGCTCAAGCCATGGCCAATGGCCAGAGTTCCCCTGCTCCAGCAAAGGCACCATCCGGAAAGCCGCGTCGGAGAGGCCGCCGAAGGTGTGCCTGTTGCCCTTGCCCGACGGGCCGTGGCCCGCCCGGTAGCCGGCGAGGTTCCAGGTGTAGACCGGTACGTCGGCCGGGACCTGCTCGGTCGGGTCGCCGTGGTGGCTGGGGGCGTACTGCTCGTCGGTGACGATCAGCACCCGGTCGTGCCTGCGGTAGTGGCGGCGCACGGCCTCGGTGGTGTTGGTGCCGCCGAGGTCCCCGAAGCGCTCCAGGATCCTCAGCACCGACTCGCCCTTGCGGAAGCCGATCCCGCGGCTGTCGGAGCCGAACTGCACGAGGTCCGCGTCCGCCGCCCGCAGCGCGAGCGCCGTGCCGAAGATCGCCGCCGCGTCGGCCCGGTTGAGCTGCGAGCGGTCGGACAGCCGCGACCAGAACATCGAGCCGGAGCGGTCGACGAGCACCAGCGTGCGGCCCGGCAGCCGGGGCACATGGGCCAGCGAGTGGCCGAGCGCCTGCTCCAGCGGGTACGACCAGCGCAGCGAGGGCGCGTGCTGGTACGCGGCGAGGTACCGGAAGGGGAACTGCCGCGAGCGCGCGACCTGAGCCGGGTCGCTGATCCGCGCGGCGACCTGGGCGGCGACCTCGTCGGAGACACCGGCCTCGTCGAAGTTCCGCAGATTCCGCACCAGCGCCATGGGGCCCATCGACGGAATCACGGCCTCCCAGGCGTCCTTGTCCATCGGCCCCTGGAGCCAGCCCGCCAGCGCCTCCCACGTCATACCGGCCGCCGCCAGCCGCTCGGCACCGCCGTCCGACGTGACGACCGCTCGCCGCTGCTCGGCGGGCAGCGCCATCAGCTCGCGGTGTGCGGTCAGGACGTCGCTCGACGCGGGCGGGACCGCGGTGTCCGGGTTGTGCCGGCGGTCGAGGGCGTACCGGAAGAGCTCGCCCTGCCACGGCTTGTCCGGGTCCGGGGCCGCGTGCACCAGGTTGAGGATGTCGCCGAAGCGGTAGCCCTTGGCCGCGGTGTCGTACTTCAGCAGCGACTTACCGCTGTACAGACGCCGTACGGCGTCGGCGACACCGCGCTTGACGGGCTTGGGGACGTTACGGCCGTACAGCGCCGTCCAGTACGCGAGCAGCTCGCCGGGCTCGTCCGGCCGCTGGAGCACGGAGGCGATGACCTGCCGGTTGGACGGGCCGTCGGTGGCGCCGGCGTCCAGACGGGCCTTGACGTACTCGGCGGCGCCCACGATCGACGCCGTACGGAGGTTGCCCTCGCCGCGCAGCCAGCCGAGCAGGCCGGCCGTCCACTCGGGGTCGGTGACGGCGAGCTCGCGCACGAGCCGCGCGAAGCGGTCGTCGCGGTCGGCGCCGGTCTCGTAGAAGGTCTGCTGGGAGACGAAGTTGGAGACGGACAGCAGGAAGAGCTCGGAGCGCGCGTCGCGCTCACGGCCGCGGCCGCCCTCGTACGTACGCAGAACCCGCCCCGTCGAGGTGACCCGCGAGGTGGGACGCGCCTTGGCGGCGCGCGTGTTGAATCGCGCCATGATGAATTCCCCCCGAATTCGTTCGTGTTTCGGAGGAAGGCGCAGCAGAAGATGGGTGCCCGAGATCAGGAGTCGGCGACGGACTTAGCCTGGTGCTCTACCGAATTGAGCTACACCGACCCGAAGTCGATGACGGGATTCGAACCCGCAACCGCCAGATCCAATGAAGTAACCGTTGCCTGCGCACCGGGCACCCACCATGAGCTGCGCCTCCCGAGATCAAGTCGGCCGCGGCAAGGGATTCTCTTGGAAAGAAGTAGCCGCTGCCATCGCACCGGGAGGTGCGTGACGTTGTGATCTCACTGTAGGAGGCGCAGCTCCGGCCGGGCTATCGAATTAATGGCCGGTGTAGGTGTATTACCGGCGCTGCCGCTTCCACGGCCCGGTGATGGCGAGCATGATTCCGGGCGTCTGGATGTTGGCGTAGAGGGTGCGGCCGTCGCAGGAGAAGGTGACGCCGGTGAACTCGCTGTACTCCGGCTCCTCGTCGCTGCCGATGTTCAGTTCGTTGCGGGCGATGGGGTAGGTGCGGCCGCTGTCGGTGGCGCCGAACAGGTGCTGGATGCCCTCGCCGTCCTCGGCGATGACGAGGCCGCCGTAGGGGGAGACGGTGATGTTGTCGGGGCCGTCGAAGGCGCCATCCTTGGACGGGTCGGGGTTGACGCCGATCAGGACCTTCAGGGTCAGGGTGCGGCGCTTGGGGTCGTAGAACCAGACCGAGCCGTCGTGCGGCTGCCCGGGGCTCTCCGCGCGGGCGTAGGAGGAGACGATGTACACGCCGCCGTCGCCCCACCACATGCCTTCGAGCTTGCGGGCGCGGGTGACCTGGCCGGCGGTGAACTGCTTGCGCACGGCCGTCGTCCTGGCGTCACGGTCGGGCACGTCGATCCAGTCGACCCCGTACACCGTGCCGATCTTCGTGGCGCGGGAGAGGTCGTCGACGAACTTGCCGCCGGAGTCGAAGCACTTGAACGCCTGGAGCGTGCCGGCGTCGTCGGCGAGGGTGCGCAGCTTGCCGCGGCCGTGGTGGAAGTGCTCGGGCGGGGTCCAGCGGAAGAGCAGTCCGTTGGGGTTGGAGGCGTCCTCGGTGAGGTAGGCGTGGCCGCGCTTGGGGTCGATGACTACGGCCTCGTGGGCGTAGCGGCCGAACGCCTTGATGGGCTTGGGGTTCTTGTTGGCGCGGCGGTCGGCGGGGTCGACCTCGAAGACGTAGCCGTGGTCCTTGGTCATGCCGTTGGCGCCGGCCCTGTCCTCGGTCTCCTCGCAGGTGAGCCAGGTGTCCCAAGGGGTGCTGCCGCCGGCGCAGTTGGTGGCGGTGCCGGCGATGCCGACCCATTCGGCGACGCGGCCGTCGGGGCGTACCTCGACGACCGTGCAGCCGCCGGACGCGGCGGGGTCGTAGACGAGGCCCTCGGTCAGCGGAACCGGGTGGGGCCACTGGGCGCGGGGGCCGCCGAGCTCGTGGTTGTTGACCAGGAGGGTGGTGCCCCGCGGTCCGTCGAAGGCGGCCGTGCCGTCGTGGTTGGAGGGGGTGAACTCGCCCGACTCCAGCTTGGTCCTGCCGCTGTAGGTGATGACGCGGTACTTGAATCCGGCGGGCAGCGCGAGCAGGCCCTTGGGGTCCGCGATGAGCGGTCCGTACCCGACACCGTCGCCATGGCGGGCGTCCGCGGACTCCTCGCTCGCGATCTCGGACTCGGTGGAGGCGAGCGCGTTCGGTGCGGTGGCGAGAACGCCGGCGCTGCCTGCCAGCGCGACACCGGTGACCGCGGATGTTCTGGCGAAGTCCCTGCGGGTGAGCGACATGGTGTCTCCTGTGACAGAGGGAGTGCCGTGGAGGGTGGCGGACTGCGCGACGCCGCCACAATTCCGCCCATGTCTGAACGCCAGTTGAACAACCCCCTAAGGGGCGCGGGGAACTGCGCGAGCAACCACGACGAGCCCGCACCCGCCGATGGCGCTCAGCCCCCCTGCTGCGACCGCGCCTTGAACGCCGCCTTCCGCGCTTCTTTCGCCACCTTCTTGTCCGGATGCAACCGCCCCATCGCCTCCAGCACATCCGCCGTGTCCGGATGATCCACCCGCCAGGCCGCCGCGAAGAACCCGCTGTGCTGCGCGGCAAGCCCCTCGACCAAGGCCTCCAGCTCCTCGGAGTTCCCTTCGGCCGCCAGCTGCGCGGCAACCGTGTCGACGGTCAGCCAGAACACCAGGTCCTGGGAGGGCGCGGGCACGTCCGAGAACCCGGCCTCGGTCAGCCACACGCGTGCCAGCCCGCCCAGTTCGGGGTCGTCGAGGACCTCCCGCAGGGCCGGTTCGGCCTCCGCGCCCACCAGCGACAGCGCCTGCTGGCAGCGCAGCCGCCGCAGTGGTGCCCCGGGGTCGCCGCCACGTGCCGCCGCCAGCAACTCCCGTGCCGCGGCGAGGGATTCGCGCCGGGCCAGCCACTGCTCGGTCTCGATCCGGGCGGCGGCCTGCGGGAACAGCGCCGTCCCGTCGAGCAGTGCGTCGGCGCCCTTGTCCACGAGGTCGCCGACCGCGGGTGCCTCGAACCCGGCCTCCAGCAGCCGCGCCCGCATGCCGTACAGCCCGAGCGGGGTCAGCCGCACCATGCCGTAGCGCGAGACGTCGGTGTCGTCGATGCCGCCCGGCAGTTCGTCGGCGGACTCGGCGTCGGCCATCAGCGCCTCGTCCACGGGCTGGTACTCGACGAGGCCGACCGGGTCCAGCAGCCGGAACTGGTCGTCCAGGCGCATCATGGCGTCGGAGACCTGCTCCAGTACGTCGTTGGTGGGCTCGCCCATGTCGCTGGGGACGATCATCGACGCGGCGAGGGCGGGCAGCGGTACGGGCCCGTCGCCAGGACCGTCCTCACTGACCGTCAGCAGATAGAGGTTGCCGAGCACGCCGTCGAGGAACTCCGCCTCGGCGTCGGGGTCCCAGTCCAGCTGGGAGAGGTCGACCTCGCCGCCCTCGTCCATGGCGTCGACCAGGTCGTCGAGGTCGGGCACGCTCGCGTCCGCGAGCACCGTCTCCAGCGCGGCCAGCCACACGGCGAGCACGTCCTGTGGCGCACCGCCGGTCAGCAGCGCCAGATCCGCGCCGGCCGTGACGGTGCCCTCGTCCTCGTCGACGACCTCGACCAGACCGGTGTCGACGGCGACCCGCCAGGCCTCACTCGCGTACGCGGCGGCGTCGTCCCCGCCGAGGCCGAGTTCCGCGGCGGCGGCCGGCACCTGCTCGTCGACGAGGCCGCCCCCGGCGTCGATGCGGGTGTCGGGCCCGGCCCAGCGGGCCAGCCGCGCGGCGCGGGAGAGCAACGGCGTGGACAGCGCGTCCCGCGCCAGCTCCGCTTCGGGGTGCAGCCGTACCGGCGGCAAGGGGGCGCTGTCTGACATCGGATGGTTCTCCTAGACGCTTTGCACGGCCGTACGCAGCACGGCTCATCAGCCGCTGCACATCGCGGCTCAGTCGCTCAGCCTAGACGGATTTCCACCCATGCCGCCCGGTTCATCTCCCTGTCGGCCGGTGTACATGGCCGAAACCTTGACAAGTGGCGTGACCACGCAGGAGATTACGCGCGTAGAAATTTGGCGGACATCTGTTCACTGTATTTTCTACGCGCGTTGCAGTCTGACCGGCCACCGACCGACCGGTCGCACGCTCCATCCCGCTTTTCACCCTCGTCCCGGCACCCACGCATGTCCCCGGAGGGATCCCGTTGCCGAGCAAGAAGTCCGCGCGTCTCGCCGCGCTCACCGTCGCCGCCGTCTGTTCCGCGGCGTCCACCGTCGTACTGACCGCGCCGGCGCACGCCGACTCCGTGCGCATCCATGACGTCCAGGGCAGTACCCGAATATCCCCGTACGCCGGCAAGCAGGTCACGGACGTGGCCGGAATCGTCACCGGCGTACGCACCTACGGGTCCTCCAGAGGCTTCTGGATCCAGGACCCGACCCCGGACGACAACCCGGCCACCAGCGAGGGCGTCTTCGTCTTCACCAGCTCCAACCCGAAGGTCGCCGTCGGCGACTCGGTCCTGGTCTCGGGCACGGTCTCCGAGTACGTCCCGGGCGGCGCCTCCTCCGGCAACCAGTCGCTGACCGAGATCACCAAGCCGGTGATCACCGTCGTCTCCAGCGGCAACGCGGTCCCGGCCGCCAAGGTGATCGACGCGAAGTCGGTGCCGGGCACCTACAGCCCCGAGGGCGACACCGCCGCCGGCGGCTCGGTCAACGGCCTGGCCCTGCGGCCGGAGCAGTACGCCCTGGACTACTACGAGTCCCTGGAGGGCGAGAACGTCCAGGTCGCCGACACCCGCGTGGTCGGCGCCACCGACCCGTACACCGAGCTGTGGGTGACGGTGAAGCCGTGGGAGAACCGCAACCGCCGCGGCGGCACGGTCTACGGCTCCTACGACTCCCAGAACACCGGCCGGCTCCAGATCCAGTCCCTTGGCAAGACGGCCGACTTCCCCACCGCGAACGTCGGCGACGTCCTCCAGGGCGCCACCGCGGGCCCGTTGGACTACAACCAGTTCGGTGGCTACACCTTGGTCGCCAACCAGCTCGGCACCCTGAAGAGCGCCGGTCTGAAGAAGGAGGCCACGCGGAAACAGTCACGCGGCGAGCTGGCGGTCGCCACGTACAACGTGGAGAACCTGGACCCGTCCGACGGCACGTTCGCGGAGCACGCGTCCGCGATCGTGAACAGCCTCCAGTCGCCCGACATCGTGTCCCTGGAGGAGATCCAGGACAACAACGGCGCGACGAACGACGGCACGGTCGCCGCCGACCAGACGCTGGCCAAGCTGACCGACGCGATCGTCGCGGCCGGCGGCCCCAAGTACGACTGGCGCTCGATCGACCCGGTGAACAACGCCGACGGCGGCGAGCCGGGCGGCAACATCCGCCAGGTCTTCCTGTTCAACCCGGAGCGGGTGTCCTTCACCGATCGTGCGGGCGGCGACGCCACGACCGCCGCCGGTGTGACGAAGGTGCGCGGCAAGGCGGCCCTCACGGTCTCCCCGGGCCGGATCGACCCGGCGAACGCGGCCTTCGGCAACAGCCGCAAGCCGCTGGCCGGCGAGTTCGTCTTCCGCGGCAAGACCGTCTTCGTGATCGCCAACCACCTCAACTCCAAGGGTGGCGACCAGGGTCTGACGGCGCAGTACCAGCCGCCGAGCCGCAGCTCCGAGGTCCAGCGCCATGCGCAGGCCACGGCGATCCACGGCTTCGTCAAGGACATCCTCGACACCCAGAAGAACGCGGACGTCATCGCCCTCGGCGACATCAACGACTTCGAGTTCTCCGACACGGTGAAGATCCTCGAAGGTGACGGCGAGCTGTGGTCGGCGATCAAGTCGCTGCCGAGGAGCGAGCGTTACTCCTACGTCTACCAGGGCAACGCCCAGACGCTGGACCAGATCCTGGTCAGCCCGTCGATCCGGCGCGGCTGCGACTTCGAGTACGACAGCGTGCACATCAACTCGGAGTTCAACGACCAGATCAGCGACCACGACCCGCAGGTGCTGCGCTTCCGCCCGTAACCTCCGGTGCGGCTCAGGGCTGGCTGAACACGCCGTTCAGCCAGCCCTTCCACATCTCCTCGTCCGCCGCGGCGTCGGCGCCCGGCGCGAAGTCGTGCACCGACATGCCGACCATGTGGCCCCAGTGGTTGCGGCCGAAGAAGCGGATGAGCGCGTCGTCCGTGCGCAGCCCGAGGAAGTAGGGGTTGCGGAAGTCGACGACGGCGTCCAGGACCTGCCCCTGGGGACCGCGCACCTGCACCCGCGCGCCCTGCTCGGTGTCGTCGGCGAGGCCGAGCGCCCGGCCCACGGTGACGAACGCGTCGGAGGCCTTGGACGCCTCGGGGCCGTCGAAGGTGGCGAACGCGGTGACCGGGCGGCCGCGGAAGCGGGTGAGGTACTGGCGCAGGGTGTGCAGATAGAACTCGGTGTGCCGGTTGGCGCCGTCGTACTGGTTGTCCCAGTCGTCGACGAAGATGCCGCTGTGCACATAGCGCACCCAGGCGCGGCGGCCCTCGTCGCGCGGCTCGATGGTGTAGTCGAGCTGGTTGAGGGTCTGCTCGGAGATGCCGTCGACGTCCTCGACGCGGTTGGTGTAGTGGTGCGGCGGGTCCCAGGCGGTCACCTCGGAACCGAAGGGGCCCTTCCCGCCCACGTGCGGCTCGGGCGCCTCCATCGGCCACAGCCAGCCGCCGGTGCCGGCGGTCACGGCCTCCCACACCTCCTCGGGCGTGGCGTCGACCTCGAACTCCTGGGCGATCTCGAATTCCTTGGACATGGTGGGCTCCTGGGTCCTACTGGTTCGGTTCGGGGGCGGGCTGCTGGTTCTTGACCGTGGGGTGTACGGCGACGACGATCCGGTGATCGCGGCCGCCCTCGGCACCGGGCGCGTCGTACTTGCGGATCAGCGCGCTCACGCCGACCGTCAACTCCTCGATGAACGCCGCCCGTTCGGCGGCCGAGGCGAAGCGGACCTCGCCGTCCAGCGCGTAGGTCGCCAGTCGCTTGCGGGCCTTGGTCGCGCCGGTGATCAGCGAGCCGACGTCCCGCACGAGGCGGGCGCCGAGCGCGAGCAGCCAGCGGGCCGAGAGCTGGTCACGGAAGCGGTCCGGGTCCGGCTGCACCGAGGCGAGCGCGAGCGGTGAGATCACGTACGACGCGGCGGTCGCCCGCATCAGCCGCTCGGTGACGTTGCCCTTGCGGCGCTCGCCGGCCAGCTCGACCAGGCCGTGCCGTTCCAGGGCCTTGAGGTGGTAGTTCACCTTCTGCCTGGGCAGCCCGACCTTGCCGGCCAGCATGGCGGCCGACGCGGGCCCGGCCGCCAGCTCGGCGAGCAGCCGGGCCCTTATGGGGTCCAGGGAGACGGCTGCGGCCTCGGGGTCCTCGATCACGGTGACGTCCAGCATGGGTCCACCCTCCCACCGAAAACTTTTTTTGTCCAGGAGGCTGAAGTTTTCGGTGGCCGGGTCGGCCGGGGGGCCGGGCCGGCACACAGCAGTGCGGGAGCGGTGGCCCTGCCGCGTGCCACCGCTCCCGCACGATCGCGACCCCGCCGGGCCGGCGTCCCGACCGGACCCGGCGGAGCCGCCGTCTCAGCGGCGCCCGCCGCGCCGGCGCCGCAGCATCCCGGCCGCGACCAGCGCTCCGACCGCCGCGCCGGCCACGAGCACCGGTCGGGGGTGCCGCAGGCCGGCCAGCACGACCGTGCGGACGGGGCGCGGCGCGCCGTGCTCCACCGTGCGGCCCGCTTCGGTCGCCTTGTCCTGGACCCTGTGACCGGCCCGCGTCGCCTTGTCCTGGACGACATGCCCCGCCCGTGTCGCGCCGTCCTGCATCGCATGGCCG
This sequence comes from Streptomyces coerulescens, assembly GCF_042657965.1. NCBI lineage: Bacteria > Bacillati > Actinomycetota > Actinomycetes > Kitasatosporales > Streptomycetaceae > Streptomyces > Streptomyces coerulescens. Next base: position 364,875 of record NZ_JBHSKM010000007.1, on the reverse strand, counting down.
GCCTGGGCGGCGCTGCTGCGCAGTTGCACGGTCATCGCGCCCGCCTTGTCCCGCAGGTCGGCGGCGCGGGCCATGGCACGGCCCTTCAGATCGGCCTTCTCCACCAACTCGGCCACGGTGTCGCCGAGTTCGCCGCGCGTCCGCTCGATCCGGTCACGCAGCACCTCGGCCCCCTCGGCGGCCTCCTTCGCGGCCGCGCCGTGTGTCTCCCCCGCAGTCCTGTCCGTCATCGGTGCGCCCTTCCTTTGATCTCCTCGACGTCCGTCCTGACACTGCCGAGAGCCTCTTCGGGCGTGGGCGGTGCGGCCCGGCGCAACTGGGAGCGGCCGGTCGCCGCCAGCACGGCCGCGATCGCGAACAGCACCCCGGTCACGATGAGCGCGGCGGCCCACAGGGACAGCGTCAGCGAGAGGGCGGCGGTGGCGGCCGCGGCCAGGAAGAGCAGCCCGGCGTACGCGACGGCGCCCGCCGCGCCCAGCAGGCCGCCGCCGCGACCGGCCCGCCGGCCCTTCTCGGCCAGCTCCTCCTTGGCGAGGGCGACTTCCTGTCGTACGAGTCGGGAGAGCTGTTCGCCTGCCTGTGCGACGAGTTCGCCCACGGAGTGGTGCTCCTCGCGCACCGGTTCGGGGGCCATGGTCCCGGTCACGGTGTTCCGCCTCCTCTCGGTTCGGAAACCCCGGGTACCCGGACCTGCCCCCGCTATCCCTCCCGTCGGCCGCCCGGTCCGCGCTCGCCCAGCCGGGCCAGCTGGGCCTGGAACCAGTCGAGGCGGGCCTGCAACAGTGCCGCCTCCGCGGTGAGTTCGGGCACCCCTAGCTCCTCGGCGGTCCCGAGATCGCCCGGCGGCACGGACACCGCCCTGCCCGCGACCACCCGCAGCCCCTCCCCCGCCAGCCGGGCGAATCCCGCGAGCGAGACGGACGTACGGCCGCGCAGACAGCCCCCGCAGGACGGGGCGAGTGCCCGCCAGCCGGGGCGGCCCCAGCCGGTGTCGGCCAGCGCCGCGGCGACCGTGCCGCAGACGCACGGGCCGACCGTTGCGGTACGCACCCGCTGACGGGCGTAACGGTAGCCGCGTTCGAAACGGATGTAGCGGCCGAGCACGGTCACGTCGAGCAGTACGGCCGCCCGGTGTTCGGCGGTGCACAGCAGCGCCTCGGCCGCCGTGCGGTCGTGCACACAGTGGAAGCCGCAGTCGCAGTGGCGGTTCGGCGCCCGGTGCCGCAGGCCGTAGACGCAGGACGCCTCGGCCAGGACTCCGTACGGCAGCGCGCCGCCCAGCGACACACCGGTGAACCCGGCCCGGGTGCCGTCCTGGGACAGCATCGGGTGGGCGATCTTGTATCCGGTCGGCGGCTCCGTCGGGCGTTCCTCGGGCAGCCGCAGCCTCATCGGGCGGCCGGGACCTCTTCGGATGCGGACGCGGGTGTCTCGATGTCCTCGATCCTGTCGGCGAGTTCGGCTTCGTCGTCGTGAGTCTGCGGCCGCTCTTCAGCGACGCCGGTGGCGAGTGCCTTGCCGAGCTTCATGACGCCTCCCATGACCAGGGGTCGTTGACCGTCCTGGCCATGGTGACCCATGACGCCCGGATTTGGACATAGGGCCTACACGCCCCACCATGTCGCAGCACTCCTAACCAATACCTCGTAGAAGAATTAAGTGGAGCTACAAGGTCGCCGTGCCGAGACTATTATCATGACGACTGCCGACGCCTCCGCCACCCCCTCGCGCCCGCCGTTCGGCCGCGCCCTGTGCGCCATGATCACGCCCTTCACGCAGGCGGGGTCGCTGGACCTCGACGGCGCGCAGCGGCTCGCCGCCCGGCTGGTGGACGAGGGCTGCGACGGTCTGGTGCTCTCCGGCACCACGGGCGAGTCGCCGACCACGACGGACACGGAGAAGTCGGATCTGATCCGGGCCGTCCGGGAGGCCGTGGACGAGCGGGCGTCGATCGTCGCGGGCGTGGGCACCTTCGACACCCGGCACACCGTCGAACTGGCCCTGGCGGCCGAAAAGGCGGGCGCCGACGGCCTGTTGGTGGTCTCGCCCTACTACAGCAGGCCTCCACAGGACGCCGTGGAGGCGCACTTCCGCGAGATCGCCGACGCGGCGGGGCTGCCGATCGCGCTGTACGACATCCCGGGCCGCACCGGCACCCGGATCGAACCGGAGACCTTGATCCGGCTCGCCGAGCACCCCCGGATCGTCGCGGTGAAGGACTGCTCGTACGACTTCCTCGGCGCCCAGAAGGTGCTGGGCCGTACGGAGTTGGCGTTCTACGCGGGCTGCGACGAGCACAATCTCGCGCTGTACGCGGTGGGCGGGGCGGGGTACGTCAGCACCGTCGCCAATGTGATCCCCCGTCATCTGCGGTCCGTGCTCGACGCGTTCGACGCGGGGGACACCGCGGGCGCGGCCCGGCTGCAGCAGCGGGCCACGCCCCTGATCGAGTCGATGATGTCGGCGGGCCTGCCCGGCGCGGTCACCGCCAAGGCCGTCCTGGGCGAACTCGGTCTGCCCGCGGGCCCGGTCCGCGCACCGCTGCGGCCCGCCGGCCGCGAGGCGGTCGACGGGCTGCTGACGGCGTACGAGGCCGTCACCGCCGACTGATCACCCCCTGATCCGGGTGTGCTCAGCCCCAGGTGTACCCGTCGCCGACGAGCAGGAAGTGCTCCAGCACATCCTCCATGGGATCGTCCACCTGCCCCACGTTGACCAGCCCGATCCGCGGCCCGTTGTGCGAGCCCGTGTTGGTCTCGTCGGCGTACGCGTTCCCGGCCGGCAGCCAGCAGGCCGCCCCCGCTGCCAGCACCCCGACCACCAGTCGCAGCGCGGTCCGGCCCCGCTCGCTCGTCTCCACTCGACCCGTCATCAGCCCTCGGCCCTCATCTCGTCGTTTCGGCGTGTGATCGGAAACTGCGTCCACCGGTTCATCTGCCCGGACCGCCGGGAGGTCACGACGTGTAACCCGTACGTGAGCGTGGCGCGCCGCACGATCCACGATCACGCGAGCGCCCTCCCACGGACCTGTGCGGGTCGCGGGAGGGCGCTCGGTCATGACCGGTGCCTTACGGCTGTCGGAGTCGGTCAGTTGTGGCTGTGGAGGACCTCGTTCAGGCCGCCCCACACCGCGTTGTTCGGGCGGGCCTCGACGGTGCCGGTGACGGAGTTGCGGCGGAAGAGGATGTGGGACGCGCCGGACAGCTCGCGGGCCTTGACGATCTGGCCGTCGGGCATGGTGACGCGGGTGCCGGCCGTGATGTACAGGCCCGCCTCGACGACGCACTCGTCGCCCAGCGCGATGCCGACGCCGGCCTCGGCACCGATCAGGCACCGCTCGCCGATGGAGATGATCACGTTGCCGCCGCCGGACAGCGTGCCCATCGTCGAGGCGCCGCCACCGATGTCGGAGCCGTTGCCGACCACGACGCCCGCGGAGATACGGCCCTCGACCATGGACGTGCCGAGGGTGCCGGCGTTGAAGTTGACGAAGCCCTCGTGCATGACCGTGGTGCCCTCGGAGAGGTGCGCGCCCAGGCGGACCCGGTCGGCGTCGGCGATACGGACGCCCTTCGGCGCCACGTAGTCCGTCATGCGGGGGAACTTGTCGACCGACGTCACCTGGAGGTGCAGGCCCTCGGCGCGGGCGTTCAGCCGGACCTTCTCGACGTCGTCCACGGCGACCGGGCCGAGCGAGGTCCAGGCCACGTTGGCGAGGAAGCCGAACTGGCCCTCCAGGCTCAGGCCGTGCGGCTTGACCAGGCGGTGCGAGAGCAGGTGCAGGCGCAGATAGACGTCGTGCGCGTCGATCGGCTTGTCGTCGATCGAGGCGATGACCGTGCGGACCGCGACGACCTCGACGCCTCGGCGGGCGTCCGGACCGATCGCCTTCGCGGCGCCTTCGCCGAGCAGCTCGACGGCCCTCTCGGCGGAGAGCCGCTCACTGCCGGAGGGGCCGGGCTCGGCGATGAGCTCGGGCGCGGGGAACCAGGTGTCGAGAACAGTGCCGTCGGCGGCGATCGTGGCGAGGCCGGCGGCCGCGGCGCCGGTGGTGCGAGGAGCAGTCGTGTCGGTCATGAGGGCAACCTAACCGGCCGGGGCACGTCGGGGCGAACTCGGGCAGGGGGCGTCTCAGGGTGCGAGCCGCAGGGGTGGAGGGGCGGTGCGGGGCCGTACGGAAGGGGCGGTACGGAAGCGGCGGTACGGAAGCGGCGCTGCGGAGGGGGCGGTACGGAAGCAGCCCTACGGAAGCGGCGCTGCGGAAGGGGCGGTACGGAAGCGGCGCTGCGGAGGAGGCGGTACGGAAGCGGCCATACGGAAGCGGCGCTGCGGAGGGGGCGGTACGGAAGCAGCCCTACGGAAGCGGCGCTGCGGAAGGGGCGGTACGGAAGCGGCCATACGGAAGCGGCGGTACGGCGCGGCGCTGCGGAGGGGGCGCGTACGGGGCGGGCGCGTACGGTGCCGGGTTCCTTCGTGTGCTGCGAAGACACGGGCGCCCTGCCCGACCACGCCGGCCCTCGCACCCCCGTGGCGCGGGCCGGCGTGGTCGTCCGGGTGTCAGGGCCGCCTGCCCGCCTCGTTCACCACCGCCTTCACCACGTACGCGTTGCCGCCGACCACTTCGCCGTCCTCGACCGTGCGCTCGCCGACGACCTCGAAGGTCACGGGATCGAGCAGCCACTCGTCGGCGCGCTCGGCGCCCTCGCCGCCGGGCTCGGGGAACCTGATGGCCACGGCGTACTGGCCGGCCTCGTCCTGGACCAGGTGGTCGACCAGCTTGCCGCCCGGCATCGTGGCCAGGGCGCGGTACAGGCCGGCCAGGCCGTCGGGGGGCTGGACATAGGCGTCGAGCAGGACCGAGATCTCGGTGTAGTCGTTCCCGGCCTGGGTCAGGTTCTTGTCGTCGACGAGGGCGTTCTCCTCGCGCAGCGCCTTGAGCGCGCCTTCCCCGTCGGACGGCAGGGTGGACAGGAAGCGGTACATCTGGCGGGGCGAACGGTCGTCGTACTCGTCGCCGAGGCCTTCGAGGTTCAGCTCAGTGGTCTCCAGGTCCCCGGGGTCCTCGGCCCCGGGCCTGGGGTAGGAGGCGAGCTCGGCGCCGTCGTAGCGGAGCCATTTCTCCAGCGCGAAGTCCGCGTCGTCGTCCCCCTCCTGGGTCTCCTTGGCGTAGATCCACTGTTCGGCGCGCGGTTCGGCGACCGGCGGCTGCTCCTCCACCGTCCGCGCCGCGAACTCCAGGAACTCTCGCACGCTCATCCCCTTCAGATCGAGGCCCGGCGCCACGGCGGGCGTGCCCTCGCGTTCCCCCCGGTGCGCCTGGACCAGCAGGGTCGCGGTGACGACGACCGCCGTCACGGCGGCGAAGACGGCGGCGATCACCAGCGGGCGCCGTCCCCATGTCACCCGGCTCCGCCGTGCCGTCACGGCCGCCTCGACCAGCCGGGCCCGCCCCGGGGCCAGCCGCGCCCGGTCGGCGACGGGGGCGTCGGCGCGCAGTTCCCGTACCTGGGTCATCTCGTCCACGGTCAAGCCACCTCCGCCGTGTCGCTCACGAATGCCGGATCGGCGCCCAGCGCCGTACGTACCTTGCGCCGGGCTCTGTTGAGCCGGGAGCGGACCGTCCCCACCGGGAGGTCCAGCGCCTCGGCGACCTCCTGGTAGGTGAGGTCGGCCCAGGCCACGAGGAGCAGCACATGCCGGTCGCCCGCCGAGAGCGAGGCGAGGGCGTCGGCGAGCGGGCCCTGCGCGGCGACGCGGCTGTCGGTGTCCTCCACCCAGGAGGCGGCGACCGGATCGTGCCCCGTGCGGGCCAGCGCCCGCAGTGCCCGTACCTCGGCGCGGCGCTGCTTGCCGATGAGGTTGGCTGCGATGCCGTAGAGCCAGGGGCGTGCGCTGGGGCGGGTGCGGTCGTAGCGGGCGCGGATGCGGAAGGCGGTCAGGAAGGTGTCGGCGGTGATGTCGTCGGCCGCCGTCTCCCCGAGTCGCCGGGCCGCGTACCGGTGGATGTCGGGCGCGTAGCGGTCGTAGAGCCGGGCGAACAGCTCGGGCTGTTCCAGCGATCCGGCCACGACCTCGGCGTCGTTCGCCACCGTTGCCGCCGGCGGCGGTGGTCCGCTCACAAGGCCTCCCCCTGTCGTGTCGTACTGAGCGTGTCACCCCCTGTTCCCCGCAGGGCGGCAAAGAGTTCACGACAGGTCGGGCATCGGACATCCGGGTCCGTCAGGGAATCACACGGCGCAGGACATCACGCGCGTATCCCTCGTCGTACGGCGTCTCCGTGAGCAGCACCTGCAGGCAGATTCCGTCCATCAGCGCCACCAGCGCCCGTGCCGTGACCGGGTCGGTGCACCGGGACAGGCGGTCGGCGAGGTCATGGGCCCACTCGGCGGCGACCGGGCGCAGGGCGGGGCGGCGCAGGGCGGCCAGGTACAGCTCGTACTCCAGCTCCACGCCCGTGCGGTCGCCCGCGAGCCACTCGCCCATCCAGCCGGCGAGTTCGGCGGCGAGGTCGGTCGCCGGGTCCTCCAGGCCGCCGCGTGAGGCGATGACCTTGGCGAAGCCCTCGTTGGCCTGGCGCAGCGCGGCGACCAGGAGGTCGTCGAGGGTCTTGAAGTGGTACGTCGTCGAGCCGAGCGGCACGTCCGCCTCGGCGGCGACGGTGCGGTGGCTCAGTCCGGCGATGCCCTTCTCCCCAACGACCCGGATCGCGGCGTCGATGATCCGCTGTCGCCGCTCGGGGTCGTAGCGCCGGGCCATCAGTGCGCACCGCCCAGGTTCAGCACGACCACGCCGACGATGATCAGCGCGATGCCGGCGGCCTTGGTGACCGTCATCCCCTCCCCCATGAACAGGATCCCGATGGTGGCGATGGCCGCGGTGCCGACGCCGGCCCAGATCGCGTAGGCCGTACCCACCGAGACGCTCTTCAGCGTCTGGGCGAGCAGCGTGAAGGAGAGCAGATAACCGATGGCGGTCAGCAGCGAGGGCAGGAGTCGGCTGAAGCCCTCGCTGTACTTCATCGCGGTCGTGGCGGCCACCTCGGCCGCTATGGCTCCGGCGAGCAGCAGGTATCCCATGTGTACAAGCGTACACAACGATGCGTACGGTCGTACACAAAACCGTCCCGCGTGCTACGGCCTGGCCGCCTCGAATCGGTCGCGGGCCTGCTCGATGTGTCCGATGTAGCGGTGGGTCCAGTCGCACATGCCGTCGATGGTCACCCGCAGGGCCCGGCCCGGCTCGGTGAGGGTGTACTCGACGCGCGGCGGCACCGTGGGGTGCACGGTGCGCTCGATCAGGCCGTTGCGCTCCAGCATGCGCAGGTTCTGGGTGAGCATCTTGTGGCTGATGCCGTCGACCTCGTCGCGCAGTTCGCTGAAGCGCAGGGTGCGTTCCCCGATCGCCTCGATGATCAGCAGCGCCCATTTGTTGGCGATGTCCGTGAAGATCTCCCGGGCCAGGGAATCGGCGCGCGTCACGTCCGCCGGGTCGACCGAGTCGCTGAGCTGCTTGGTACCCATGAGGTTCCCCAGTCACTGAAAAGTGCGTTCTTCCACGTCAGCACTCACTCTCCTATGGTTCCTGAGTAACCACAAGTGACTACGGAGCTCGGAGCGCGATGCTCGGGCCCCGCGCGCAAGGAGCGGACACCATGGCCATCACCCTGATCAACCCGGCCGGACTCGTGGAGGTCGACGCCTACCACCAGGTGGCGATCGCCGGCGGCTCGAAGCTGGTCTTCGTCGCCGGGCAGGTCTCCTGGGACGCGGACGGTGTCACGGTCGGTCCGGGCGACCTCGCCGCACAGGTCGAACAGTGCTACCTCAACGTCGGCACCGCCCTGGCCGCGGCCGGAGCCTCCTTCGAGGACGTGGCGAAGCTGAACGTCCATGTCGTCGACTGGACTCCCGACAAGATGCCCCTGCTGATGGAGGGCATCACCCGGGCCGCCGCCAGGCTGGGTGGCGCCCCCGTCCCGCCGGCCACGCTGCTGGGCGTCGCGGCCCTCGACGTGCCCGAGCACCTGGTCGAGATCGAGGCCACGGCCGTACTCGACTGACCCGGCCCGCCGAGCGGGGTCAGCAGGTGCGGCGGCGGTAGCCGGCCTCCCCCACGGGCACGACGTCGAGGTCGCGCAGGACCACGGACAGCTGGTCGCCCCACTCCTCGCAGGCGGCGGCCAGGCCGTCCGCGCGGTACTCGATGACGAAGACCCGGTCGTCGTAGGCGTCCGCGTAGGCGCCGCACTCCTCGTACTGGCCGCACTCCTCGGCGACCGCGAAGTCGAAGCCCAGGTCGCGGCCCCGCCGGGCCAGGGAGGCGGCGTTCTTCTGGCCGATCGCCAGACCGGCGGCGTGGGCGCGGGCGGCGAGCAGCTTGCCGAAGGCCACGTTGTCGGCGGCGGTCAGCAGCCCGTCGGACCGCTCGTTGGAGTCGAGGTTGTCCGCCTCGACGGCCTGGAAGCCGGCGTCCGCGCAGCCGTCGATCCACTTCCCCACGATCCCGGCGAGCCGTTCGCGCTTGGCGGGCGTGGAGATGTCCAGCAGGATCTCGTCCCAGTCCCGGTCGACGACCGGGGTGCCGTCGTCGGCACGCAGCAGCAGGTCGGGGGCGTGCTCCTCCCACCACTGGGCCGCGTCCGGCTGGGCCTGGAAGGCGTTGACGTAGCAGATGTTGTAGACGCCGGGCGCGGGCTTGACGGTGCGGTCGCGGGAGACCGCCTCCACACCGTTCGGCGGCCGGTAGGCGCCGCCGATCTGGTAGTCGAAGTCGATGCCCGGATCGGGCAGTTGCACCTCGCCCTCGCCGCCAGGGGCCGTGGTCGAGGGTGCGGCGGGACGGTCCGGCGCGGCGCCGTCCTCCCCGTCGGACGCCGTGCAACCGCCGACGGCGAGGGCGAGCGCACCGCACAGCGCCACGACCGCCGGCGCTCGGCGAAGGGCACGGGTGACGCGGTGGACCATGATCCGGGGGCTCCTGTCGGTGCGTGAACCGCGGTGCTGCCCGGCCATGATGCCCTGTTCGAAGGGCCCGAGTTCGCAGGAGCCTGCTCTACGGCTCCCCGCGGTGCTCGGCGCACAGACACCCCACGCCCCGCTCGATCCACTCCCGGCCGGCCCACTCCGGATGCCGCTCGATCAGCAGCGCCTTCACCTCGGCGGCGATCTCGTCCTCGCCCATCGCGGAGTCCCGTCGCCGCCAGGTCTCGTCGCGCAGCTCGCGCAGATAGTCCCGGACGTCGGTGAGCACCCGCGGACCGCCGATGTCGCCGTGCCCGGGGACCACCACCCGGGCCCGGCCCGCGACCAGCCGGTCCAGCACCGCCAGCCAGCGCACGCCGGAGACATCCGTGTCGTACGGCGGGAACCACGGGAAGATGGCGAACTGCCCGGTCTCGGCCAGGTCACCGGTGAACAGCACCCCGGCGTCCGGCACTTCGACCACCTGGTCGCCCTTCGTGTGGCCCGGTCCGGTGGCCCGCAGCCGTACGATCCGGCCGCCCAGGTCCAGGTCGTGACCGCCGTCGTGGACCACGTCGGGGCCGGGCGGCCGGACGCCTTCGAGGCGGCGGGCGATCTCCCCGCCGAAGGCCCGGAACATCTCCAGGTAGCCCGTTCCCTTGGCGCCGAGGTCGTCGGCCTGTGCGCGGTTGACGAGGTAGGTGGCCTCGTCGGCGAAGACATGGGCGCCGAAGGCGTGTTCCGGGTGGAAGTGGGTCGTGGTCAGGTAGAGCCGCCGGCCGTTGGCGACCTCGGTGGCGAACGCGAGAACCTGCTCGGCGTTGGCGGTGCCGAGGCCCGTGTCGACGACGAGCACGGCCCGGGTTCCGCCGATGACACCGATGTTGGGCACCAGCGGGACCCCTCGGTTCGGGATCACCAGCACATCGGCGGCGATCTCCTCGGCGCCCGCCGTACGCACGGCGGGGTCGGGCAGGGGCTCTTCGGACATCGATTTCCCGGTCATGTTCCGAGTCCAACGCCGATGTGCACCGACCGTCCAAGACCCATTCGGTGCACTCGATACCGTACGGGTATCGTCGCTGTTCATGGAGCTGCGCACCCTGCGCTATTTCGTGGCCGTCGCCGAGGAACTCCACTTCGGCCGGGCCGCCGCCCGTCTGCACATGAGCCAGCCGCCCCTGAGCCGGGCGATCAAGCAGCTGGAGTCCGACGTCGGTGCCGCCCTGCTGCACCGCTCCTCCGCGGGCGTCACGCTCACCGCGGCCGGGGCGGCGCTGCTGGACGAGGCACGTGCCCTGCTCGACCAGGCCGACCGGGTACGGGTACGCGTGGCGACGGCGGCCGGTGCCACCACCCTCACCGTCGGCTTCCTGGGCGACAGCACCGACCGGGGCGCGCGGCGGCTGGCCGCCGCGTACCGGGGACGTCACCCCGGCGTGGAGGTGCGCGTCCGCGAGACCGACCTGACGGATCCGACCTGCGGGCTGCGCGCCGGACTTGTCGATGTCGCCCTGACCCGCGGGCCGTTCGACGAGGCGGGTCTGACGGTGCACGAGTTGCGCGCCGACCCGGTGGGCGCCGTACTGCGCACCGACGATCCGCTGGCCCGCCGCGACCGGCTGACGCTGTCCGACCTGGCCGGCCGGCGCTGGTTCCGGTTCCCGGCGGGCACCGACCCGCTCTGGCAGGCGTACTGGAACGGCGGTGAGCGCCGCGAGGGTCCCGTGGTGCGCGGCGTCCAGGAGTGTGTGCAGGCCGTGCTGTGGAACGGCACGGTCGGGATGGCACCGCTCGGGCACGAGATGCCCGAGGAGCTGGCCGTCGTCCCGGTCGTCGACATGGCGCCGAGCCGTGTGCTGGTGGTGTGGCAGGAGGGCGACACGAACCCTCTCATCAGATCACTGGTCGGGATCGCGACGGCCGCGTACCGCGTCTGACGGTGTCCGGCCGCCGGGGCGCACCGCGAATCGATCTGGATACGGCTCGTTCCAAACAGCTGCTCGCGCACCACTGGGTCCACTAGTGTTTTACCGTTCACATACCGGTCCTTCGCAGCCGCGGCGGTCGTCTCATGACGCCGCTGGAGGAACACCGCATGCCTGAAAACAAGTCCCGGCCGCCTCAGGACCAACCCTGGGAGAACGGCTGGGCCCCGGACACCTCACGGGCGCCGGGTACGCGCCGCCTGTGGCTCGCGGGCGGGATGGCGATGGCGACGATCATCGCCTGTGTCACGGCGATAGCCCTGTCGGAAAGGGAATCTGACGGCGATTCAGCCGCAGCGTCGACTCCCGCGGCGGACGCGACGGTCCCCGGTCTGATCTCCTTCGCCTCCCCCTCGGGGACGGCTCCCCCGAAGGGCAAGAGCGGCCTGTCGAGCGAGAAGCCGACGACCGAGGCGCCCCGAAGGCAGAACGCCGGCACGCCTGAGCCGGCACCGGATCCTTCCAAGTCCCCCGCCGACGAGGCCGGTTCACCGACGAAGGCCCCGAAGCCCCCGGCCGCCGGAACCACTTGGCGCTCCATCCGCTCGGTCAACTACCCCGACCGCTACTGGCATATGAGCGACGGCCGGGTGGGCCTCGACAGGGTCCGTGGCTCCGAGTCCCGCGAGGACTCCACCTTCCAGCAGGTCAGGGGCCTGGCCAACAGCTCCTGCTACTCCTTCGCGACGCGCGACGGACGGTACCTGCGCCACCGCGACTTCGTCCTGCGCGCCGAACGCAACGACGGCTCCGCCCTGTTCACCCAGGACGCCACGTTCTGCCCGCGCGACTCGGCCCACTCCTCCGACGCGACCATGCTGGAGTCGGTGAACTACCCGGGCTTCTACCTCCGCCACAAGAACTTCGTCGTCCGCCTCGAACGCTACGAGCACAGCTCCCTGTATCTTGCGGACTCGTCGTTCCGGCTCGTATCCGGGCTGGCCTGAGCCCGGCCCGGGTACCGGAAAGCGGCGGCACCCGACGGGTGCCGCCGCTTCTGTGTGAGCGGGGTGTCTCAGACGTTGAACCCCAGCGCCCGAAGCTGCTCGCGGCCGTCGTCCGTGATCTTGTCCGGGCCCCACGGCGGCATCCAGACCCAGTTGATGCGCAGCTCGTTGACGAGACCGTCCGTGGCGGACTTGGCCTGGTCCTCGATGACGTCGGTCAGCGGGCAGGCCGCCGAGGTCAGGGTCATGTCGAGCGTCGCGTTGTTCGCGTCGTCGATGTGGATGCCGTAGATCAGGCCGAGGTTGACGACGTCGATACCCAGCTCGGGGTCGACGACGTCGTACAGCGCCTCACGGACCTCTTCCTCCGAGGCCGGCTTCATCTCAACGGTCTCGCTCATGCCGTCTTCCTTTCGGCGTCGGCTCCGCCCAGGGCCTGGGCCGTCGCGTCCTTCCACGCCATCCAGCTGAGGAGGGCGCACTTCACCCGGGCCGGGTACTTGGAGACACCGGCGAACGCGACCGCGTCCTCCAGTACGTCCTCCATCGCGTCGTCCGGCTCGATCTTCCCCTTGGACTGCATCAGCTCCAGGAAGGTCTCCTGGATCTTCTGCGCGTCGGAGAGGTCCTTGCCGACGAGGAGTTCGTTCAGCACGGACGCGCTCGCCTGGCTGATGGAACAGCCCTGGCCCTCGTACGAGACGTCCTCGATCTTCGTGCCGTCGTACTTCACACGCAGGGTGATCTCATCGCCGCACGTCGGGTTCACGTGGTGCACCTCGGCGTCGCCATCCCGCAAGCCCCGCCCGTGCGGGTTCTTGTAGTGGTCCAGGATGACTTCCTGGTACATCGAATCCAGCTTCATGCGTCGCTCGTCCCGTCCCGTCAGCCGAAGAAGTTCCGGACGTGCTCCAGGCCGTCCACCAGAGCGTCGATCTCGGCCGGCGTGGAGTACAGATAGAACGACGCTCGCGTGGTCGCAGGAATTCCATAGCGGAGGCAGACCGGCCGCGCGCAGTGGTGGCCGACCCGGACCGCGATGCCCTGCTCGTCGAGGACCTGGCCCACGTCGTGCGGGTGGATGTCGCCGAGCGTGAAGGAGATCGCGGCGCCCCGGTCCTCGGCCGTGGTCGGGCCGATGATCCGCAGGTCGGGGACCTCGCCGAGACGCTTGACCGCGTACTCCGTCAGCGCGTGCTCATGGGCGAGGATCTTGTCCATGCCGATCGAGTTGAGGTAGTCGATCGCCGCGCCCAGCCCGATCGCCTGGGAGATCGGGGGCGTGCCCGCCTCGAACTTGTGCGGGGCGGGAGCGTAGGTCGACGAGTGCATCGACACGGTCTCGATCATCTCGCCGCCGCCGAGGAACGGAGGCAGGTCCTCGAGCAGCTCCTGGCGGCCCCAGAGCACGCCGATGCCGGTCGGGCCGCACATCTTGTGGCCGGTGAAGGCCACGAAGTCGGCCTGGAGGGACTGCACGTCCATCGGCATGTGCGGCGCCGCCTGCGAGGCGTCGATGCAGACCAGCGCACCGACCTCCTGCGCGCGGCGCACTATCGCCTCGACCGGGTTGAGCGTGCCCAGGATGTTCGACACCAGCACGAAGGAGACGATCTTCGTCTTCTCCGTGATGATCTCGTCGATGTTGGACAGGTCGAGACGGCCGTCGTCGGTGAGGCCGAACCACTTCAGCTTCGCGCCCGTGCGCTGCGCGAGCAGCTGCCACGGCACGATGTTGGAGTGGTGCTCCATCTCCGTGATGACGATCTCGGTCTCGTGGTCCACGCGGTAGGGCTCGTCGGCCCAGCCGAGCATGTTGGCCACGAGGTTCAGCGACTCGGAGGCGTTCTTGGTGAAGATCACCTCGTCGCGCGAGGGCGCGTTGATGAACTCCGCGACCTTGTCGCGCGCGCCCTCGTACAGCGCCGTGGCCTCCTCGGCGAGGACGTGCACGCCACGGTGGACGTTGGCGTTGTGCTGCTCGTAGTACTCGGAGAGCACGTCGAGGACCTGGCGCGGCGTCTGCGAGGTCGCCGCGTTGTCCAGGTACACGAGCTTCTTGCCGTCGTGGACGACACGGTCCAGGATCGGGAAGTCCTTGCGGAGCGCCTCGGTGTCGAGGAGGCCCGGCAGCTGTGTCACGCGGATGCGCCACCCTTCACGTACTTGTCGTAACCCTCGGCCTCCAGCTGGTCCGCGAGCTCCGCTCCGCCGGACTCGGCGATACGGCCGTTCGCGAACACGTGCACGTGGTCGGGCTTGATGTAGCGCAGGATGCGCGTGTAGTGGGTGATCAGCAGGGTGCCGACCTCGCCGGTCTCACGGACCCGGTTCACGCCCTCGGAGACGACGCGCAGGGCGTCGACGTCCAGACCGGAGTCGGTCTCGTCGAGGATCGCGACCTTCGGCTTGAGCAGCTCCAGCTGAAGGATCTCGTGGCGCTTCTTCTCACCGCCGGAGAAGCCCTCGTTGACATTGCGCTCGGCGAAGGCGGGGTCCATGTTGAGGCGGGCCATGGCCTCCTTGACCTCCTTCACCCAGGTGCGCAGCTTGGGGGCCTCGCCGCGGATGGCGGTGGCGGAGGTGCGCAGGAAGTTGGAGACCGAGACGCCGGGGACCTCGACCGGGTACTGCATCGCGAGGAACAGGCCGGCGCGGGCGCGCTCGTCGACGGACATCTCCAGGACGTCCTCGCCGTCGAGGGTGACGGTGCCGGAGGTGATCGTGTACTTCGGGTGACCCGCCAGGGAGTAGGCGAGGGTCGACTTGCCGGAGCCGTTGGGGCCCATGATGGCGTGCGTCTCGCCCTGCTTCACGGTGAGGTCGACGCCCTTGAGGATCTCCTTCGTGGCGTTGTCGGCCTCGACGGTGACGTGCAGGTCTCGGATTTCAAGCGTTGCCATGGGTGCCTCAGGACTCCTGGGTGAGGGAGACGAGAACATCGTCCCCTTCGATCTTTACGGGGTATACGGGGACGGGGCGCGTCGCGGGGAGGCCGGACGGCTTACCGGTGCGCAGGTCGAAGCTGGAGCCGTGCAGCCAGCACTCGATCTGGCAGTCCTCCACCTCGCCCTCGGAGAGCGAGACGTTCGCGTGGGAGCAGATGTCGTGGATCGCGAACACCTCGCCCTCGGTCTGCACGACCGAGACCGGCGTGCCGTCGAGTTCCACCCGCTTCGGGGTGTCCTCCTCCAGCTCGCTCAGCCCACAGGCGCGTACGTACGTCATGCGACGGACGCCTCCAGCTCCTCTTCGATCTTGGCGATGAGGCGCTCCTCGATGTCCGCGACACCGATCTGCTGGACCAGCTCGGCGAAGAAGCCACGGACGACGAGGCGGCGGGCCTCGTGCTCCGGGATGCCGCGGGCCATCAGGTAGAAGAGCTGCTCGTCGTCGAAGCGACCGGTGGCCGAGGCGTGGCCGGCGCCGACGATCTCGCCGGTCTCGATCTCCAGGTTCGGCACGGAGTCGACGCGGGCGCCGTCGGTCAGAACCAGGTTGCGGTTCATCTCGTAGGTGTCGGTGCCCTCGGCCTTGGCCTCGATCAGCACGTCACCGATCCACACCGCGTGCGCGTCGTCGCCCTGGAGCGCGCCCTTGTAGGCGACGTTCGACTTGCAGTGCGGGGTGTTGTGGTCGACCAGCAGGCGGTGCTCCTGGTGCTGGCCGGCGTCCGTGAAGTACAGGCCGTACAGCTCGGCCTCGCCGCCGGTGCCGGCGTAGGAGACGCGCGGGTGCAGCCGTACGAGGTCGCCGCCGAAGGTCACGACCACGGACTTGAAGGAGGCGTCGCGGCCGACGAGGGCGTTGTGCTGGGCCACGTGCACGGCCTTGTCGTCCCAGTCCTGGACGGAGACGACGGTCAGCTTGGCGCCGTCACCGAGGATGTAGTCGACGTTGGAGGCGAGTACCGCGTCACCGGTGTGGTCGATGACGACGACGGCCTCGGCGAAGGCGCCCAGCTCGATGACCTGGTGGCCGAAGCGGGTGCCGCCCTCGCCGTGCACGGCGATGCGGATCGGCTCGGTGAGGACCGTCTCCTTGGGGACGGTGACCACGCCGGCCTTCTCGAAGGCGGAGTACGCCTGGGCGGCGACACGGTCCACCGGGGTGCCGGCCTTGCCGAGCCGGGCGTCGTCACGGCCGACGGTCTCGACGGTGACGCCCTCGGGGGCCTGGACGTCGACCTTCACGCCGTCGCCGGTGGCGGTCGCGGTGCCGTCGTACAGCCCGCGCAGGCGCTCCAGCGGGGTGAACCGCCACTCCTCCTCGCGGCCGTGCGGTACCGGGAAGTCCGCCACGTCGAAGGACGGGGGCGCGCTCATGCGCGTGGCGACGGTCGACTCGGCGGCCACCGCGATCGAGCCGGCGGTGGTGCTGCCCACCGGGATGTTCTGGGCCTCAGCCATGGCTGTGGGTCTGCTCTCTTCCTACGTTTGCGATCTTCGGCCCGCCCCGGAGAGGCGGGCCGCCTGCTGCTTCGGTGGTGGGGGCGTTAGCCGACCGCACCTTCCATCTGCAGCTCGATCAGCCGGTTGAGCTCAAGGGCGTACTCCATCGGCAGCTCCTTGGCGATCGGCTCGACGAAGCCGCGCACGATCATCGCCATCGCCTCGTCCTCGGAGAGACCGCGGCTCATCAGGTAGAAGAGCTGGTCCTCGGAGACCTTGGAGACGGTCGCCTCGTGGCCCATGGAGACGTCGTCCTCGCGGACGTCGACGTACGGGTAGGTGTCCGAGCGGGAGATCGTGTCGACGAGCAGAGCGTCACAGAGCACGTTGGACTTCGCACCCGGGGCGCCCTCGCCGATCTCGATCAGACCGCGGTAGGAGGTACGGCCACCGCCGCGCGCCACCGACTTCGAGACGATGTTGGACGAGGTGTTCGGGGCCATGTGGACCATCTTGGCGCCGGCGTCCTGGTGCTGGCCCTCGCCCGCGAAGGCGATGGACAGGGTCTCGCCCTTGGCGTGCTCGCCCATCAGGTAGACGGCCGGGTACTTCATGGTCACCTTGGAGCCGATGTTGCCGTCGACCCACTCCATGGTCGCGCCCTCGTAGGCGACGGCGCGCTTGGTGACCAGGTTGTAGACGTTGTTCGACCAGTTCTGGATGGTCGTGTAGCGGCAGCGGGCGCCCTTCTTCACGATGATCTCGACGACCGCGGAGTGCAGGGAGTCCGACTTGTAGATCGGGGCCGTGCAGCCCTCGACGTAGTGGACGTAGGCGTCCTCGTCGACGATGATCAGCGTCCGCTCGAACTGGCCCATGTTCTCGGTGTTGATCCGGAAGTAGGCCTGGAGCGGGATCTCGACGTGCACGCCCTTCGGCACGTAGATGAAGGAGCCGCCCGACCACACGGCGGTGTTCAGGGAGGCGAACTTGTTGTCACCGACGGGGATGACGGTGCCGAAGTACTCCTTGAAGAGCTCCGGGTGCTCCTTCAGGGCGGTGTCGGTGTCCAGGAAGATGACGCCCTGCTCCTCCAGGTCCTCGCGGATCTGGTGGTAGACGACCTCGGACTCGTACTGGGCCGCGACACCGGCGACGAGGCGCTGCTTCTCCGCCTCGGGGATGCCGAGCTTGTCGTACGTGTTCTTGATGTCCTCGGGCAGGTCCTCCCAGGACTCCGCCTGCTTCTCCGTGGAGCGCACGAAGTACTTGATGTTGTCGAAGTCGATGCCGGAGAGGTCCGAGCCCCAGTTCGGCATGGGCTTCTTGTCGAACAGCCGCAGACCCTTGAGACGGAGCTTGGTCATCCACTCCGGCTCGCTCTTCTTCGCGGAGATGTCACGGACGACGTCCTCGCTCAGACCGCGCTTCGCAGAGGCGCCGGCTTCGTCGGAGTCGGCCCAGCCGTATTCGTACTTGCCCAGGCCCTCGAGCTCAGGGTGGGCAGTCTCCTCGATGGGGAGAGTCATGCGGGGTTCCTCCCGGCCGTGCTTGCAGATGCGTTATCGGTGTTCTGGGAAATCTTGGGGATGAACGTCGTGCAGACGCCGTCGCCGTGCGCGATCGTCGCCAGTCTCTGGACGTGCGTTCCGAGCAGCTCGGCGAAGATCTCCGTCTCCGCCTCGCACAGCTGGGGGAACTGCTCCGCGACATGGGCGACCGGGCAGTGGTGCTGGCAGAGCTGCTCGCCCTTTTGAGGGAGGGGCGCGCTGCGCGCCGTAGCAGCGTACCCGTCGACGCTCAAGGCCTTGGCCAGGGCTTCGGTCCGCTCACCGGGGCCGACGGCCTCGATCGCCTTGCGGTAGGCGCTCGCCTGGGCGGCGATCCGGGCGCGGGCGAAGGCGGCGACCGCCTCGCTCCCGCCCTCGCGCTCGGCGATCCACTTCAGGGCGTCCGCGGCGAGCTTGTCGTACGACTGGTCGAAGGCGTCGCGGCCGCAGTCGGTGAGCGCGAAGACCTTGGCGGGTCGGCCACGCGTGCGCGTGCCGTACACCCGCTGTTCCCGGGGCTCCACGACGTCATCGGCGACCAGCGCGTCCAGATGCCTGCGTACGGCTGCCTGGGTGAGCCCCAGTCGGCCGGCCAGCTCGGCGACGGTCGACGGGCCGTGGTCCAGGATGGACCGCGCGACCCGGTTGCGCGTGGAGCGCTCCCCGGTCGCGAGCTCCTCCTGAGGGGCCCCCGTGGGGGTCTCCCGAGCCTCGCCGACGTTTTTCACAACGCCATTGTTGCGTAATTCCTCAGGACCGGGCAAGCCGCGTCCGACTCCCTCGACGGTGCCCTGCGTCACTTAGGCATACCTAATCTGACCTGCGGAAACGATCATTGATCGATCAATTCGGTGGCGTCCCCTGGCGCCTTCCGGAACACTCCCGAACCATGCCCACACCCCCTCCGACCGGCCCTCTTGTCACTCGCGGCACCCTCGCCGCACAACTGCGCGAGCTAGGCGTCCGAACCGGTGAGACGCTCCTGGTGCACTCCTCACTCAGCTCTCTCGGCTGGGTCTGTGGAGGTCCCGTCGCGGTGGTCCAGGGACTGCTCGACGCCCTCGGCCCGGAGGGCACGCTGGTGGTCCCCACCCAGACCGGCGATCTCTCGGATCCTGCGGTGTGGAGCGACCCGCCCGTTCCCGAGGAGTGGTGGGAGACCATTCGGGCGACCATGCCCGCCTACGACCCGGCCGTCACGCCCACGCGCGGGGTCGGCGTGATCCCGGAGACCGTACGGACCTGGCCGGGCGCCCTGCGCAGCGCGCACCCCCAGACGTCCTTCGCCGCTGTCGGCCCCCGCGCGGGCGAGATCGTCGCAGGCCACGCCCTCGACTGCCGGCTCGGCGAGCGCAGCCCGCTGGCCCGCCTGGAGGCACTCCACGCGCGCGTGCTGCTGCTCGGCGCCGGCTACGACGCCTGCACCGGCTTCCATCTGGCCGAGTACCGGATCCCGTCACCCCTGGTGAAGGTGGGGCGACCGGGGCCCACGGGGTGGGAGGTGGTGACCGAGGTGTCCATCACCTCGGACCGGTTCGACGAGCTCGGTCATGACTTCGAGCGGGACCGTCCTGTCGTACGGGGAAAGGTGGGCGCGGCCGACGTACGGCTGTTTCCGGTGGTGGACGCGGTGGCGTACGCGGTGCGGTGGCTGGGCATCCACCGGCCCCGCGCGGAGGAGATATGAGGGCGGCCGTATGAGGAGATGTGAACCCGGCCGTATGGGGGACGGATCGCCTACCTAGACTCTGGAGCCATGCGAACTGAGCCCGTGCTCCAGGTCCAGGCCCTGGTGAAGCGGTACGGCGGCAAAACCGCGGTCAACGGCCTCGACCTGGTGGCCCGGGCCGGTGTCACCGCCGTACTCGGACCCAACGGCGCGGGCAAGACGACGACGGTGGAGACCTGCGAGGGATACCGGAAGCCGGACGCCGGCACGGTGCGCGTCCTGGGCCTCGACCCCATACGGCAGTCCGGCGCGCTGCGGCCCCGGATCGGCGTGATGCTCCAGTCCGGCGGCGTCTACTCGGGCGCGCGGGCGGACGAGATGCTGCGCCATGTCGCGAAGCTGCACGCCCACCCCCTGGACGTCGACGCGCTCATCGAGCGGCTCGGTCTCGGCAGCTGCGGCCGGACCGGCTACCGCCGCCTCTCAGGCGGCCAGCAGCAGCGGCTCGCGCTCGCCATGGCCGTGGTCGGGCGCCCGGAGCTGGTGTTCCTGGACGAGCCGACCGCGGGTCTGGACCCGCAGGCCCGCCGGGCCACCTGGGATCTGATCCGCGATCTGCGCGCCGACGGCGTCTCCGTGATCCTCACGACCCACTACATGGACGAGGCCGAGCAGCTCGCCGACGACGTCGCGATCATCGACGCCGGCCGCGTCATCGCCCATGGCTCCCCCGAGGACCTGTGCCGCGGCGGCGCCGAGAACACCCTCCGCTTCACCGGCCGCCCCGGCCTCGACGTGGGGTCCCTGCTCAAGGCGCTGCCCGCCGACTGCTCGGCCGCGGAGCTGACGCCGGGCTCGTACCGAGTCGTCGGCAAGGTCAACCCCCAACTGCTCGCGACGGTGACGTCGTGGTGTGCGCAGCACGGGGTGATGCCGGACCGGATCTCGGTCGAGCGGCACACCCTGGAGGACGTCTTCTTGGAGCTGACCGGTAAGGAGCTGCGCGCGTGACCGCCGTAGGTACAGGCACGGGTACGGGTACGTACGCCCCGAAGCCGGGAGCCGCCCCCCTCCCCCGCATGATCGGGGCGCAGGCGGCCCTGGAGACGAAGATGCTGCTGCGCAACGGCGAGCAGCTGCTCCTGACGGTGGTGATCCCCACCCTGCTGCTCGTGCTCTTCAGCGCGGTGGACATCGTCGACACCGGCGCCGGAAAGGCCGTCGACTTCCTCGCCCCCGGCATCCTCGCGCTCGCCGTGATGTCGACGGCGTTCACGGGGCAGGCCATCGCCACGGGCTTCGAGCGCCGGTACGGCGTGCTGAAGCGACTGGCCTCCTCGCCGCTGCCCCGCTGGGGCCTGATGACGGCGAAGACGGTGTCGGTGCTGGTCACCGAGGTGCTGCAGATCGTTCTGCTGACGGTGATCGCCTTCGCGCTCGGCTGGTCGCCGCACGGCAACCCGCTCGCCGTCCTGCTCCTGCTGATCCTCGGCACGGCCGCCTTCTCCGGGCTCGGCCTGCTGATGGCCGGCACGCTCAAGGCCGAGGCGACCCTGGCCGCCGCCAACCTCGTGTTCCTGCTGCTGCTCGTCGGCGGCGGGGTCATCGTGCCGCTGGACAAGTTCCCGGACGCCGCCCAGGACGTGCTCGGTCTGCTGCCCATCTCCGCGCTCTCCGACGGCCTGCGGGACGTCCTCCGGCACGGGGCCGGGATGCCCTGGGGCGACCTGGGGATCCTGGCCGTATGGGCGGTCCTCGGGCTGGCGGCGGCCGGCAGGTTCTTCCGCTGGGAGTAGGGCTCCAGGCCCTCGGGCGGACCCTCGTGAAAGCGTGCACAAGCGGCCGCCTACGATAGGGCCCGTGCCAAACGTGACCCGCGCCGACGCCGTAGCGGCCGTGCGCAACCCGCTCGCCTTCATCGCCGCACGCTGGACTCCCACTCCGAGGACGGTCCGACGGGCGGCGCTCGCCGCGCTCGTGATGTCGGTGATCATCGTGGTCACCGGCGGCGCGGTACGCCTGACCGGGTCCGGGCTCGGCTGCCCGACCTGGCCCAAGTGCACCGACGACTCGCTCACCGCCACCAGCGAGATGGGCCTGCACGGCGCCATCGAGTTCGGCAACCGCATGCTGACGTATGTGCTGTGCGCCGCGGTCGGCTGGGCGATCATCGCCGCGCGCGCCACTAAGCCGTACCGGCGGGACCTCACCCGCCTGGGCTGGGCGCAGTTCTGGATCGTGATGAGCAACGCCGTGCTCGGCGGCATCGTCGTGCTCGTCGGCCTCAACCCGTACACGGTCGCGGCGCACTTCGTGGCGACGTCCGCGCTCATCGCCGTCGCCACGGTGATGTGGCAGCGCACCCGGGAGGGCGACAGCGCGGCCCGCCCTTTGGTGGGCAAGGCCGTACAGCAGCTGGTGTGGGTGCTGGTCGCGGCCTCGGTGCTGCTGATCCTGGTCGGCACCGTCGTCACCGGCGCGGGCCCGCACGCGGGCGACTCCAGCGAGGTCGAGCGGATGCCGCTGGACTGGGAGAACGTCACCAAGCTGCACGCCGTGCTGGCGTGGGTCGTGGTCACCCTGACCTTCGCGCTCTGGTTCGTCCTCAAGGCGGTCGACGCCCCGAAGGGCCCCCTGAACCGCACCCGCGACCTCTTCCTGATCCTCCTCGCCCAGGGCGCCATCGGCTACGTCCAGTACTTCACGGACCTCCCGGAGCTCCTGGTCGGCGCACACATGCTGGGCTCGGCCCTGGTGTGGATCGCCACACTGCGGGTGCTGCTCGCCCTTCGGGAGCGGCCGCACGACGAGATCGGCATCCCGGAGCCGGTCGCCGAGGCCACGGTCGGCACACGCGCATAGTCGTCCGGGCCGCTCAGTCCAGCCCGTACACCCGCCTGGCGTTGCCCGACGCCACCATCCCCGCCACCCGCTGTGCGTCCGTCAGCGACCACGCCCCCTCCGCGACCCAGCCGCCCAGCACCCTGGCGAGAGCCTCGCGGAAGAGGCGGGCGCCCACGACGTGCAGTTCGGGCAGGCCCTGGGCGCCGCTGGAGAAGAGGATCTTGCCGAAGGGGGCGAGTTCCAGGATCTCGGCGAGGATCGTGGCGGCGCGGGCGCCGGTGCGCACGAGGGCGGCGCCGGAGTCGGCGTAGACGTGCGGGAAGACGCCGGCCAGATGGGCGGCGTGGCGGTGGTACGGGTAGCCGTGCAGCAGGACCAGGTCGGTGCCGAGGCCGGCCGTGGCGCGCACGAAGTCCGTGAGCAGCACCGGGTCGGTGCGGTCGATGCGCAGGCCCGGCGCCCCCAGTCCCGCGTGCAGTTGCAGCGGCAGTCCCGACGCGACCGCGATCCACAGCAGATGCCGTAGCAGCACGGGGTCGCTCAGCTCGCCGCCGACCCTGCGTCCCGCGAGCCAGCGCCCCGCCGCGCCGCGCACCTCCCCGGGCCCCGGCGGTTCGGGCGCGAGGGCGAGACCGTGCCGTACGCCCGCGACCGAGGTGAAGGCCACCGCGTTCACGGCCGCGCCGTGCACCGACTCGGCGAGGTTGGCGAGGAAGGACTCGACGGTGCCCGAGGTGTCGGCGACCTGTTCGGCGAGGAGCTCCAGGCGCACGATCTCGTGGGCGCGGGCGGAGGCGGTGGACGCCATCTCCGGGGGCCCGGTGAGGTCGCCGGGCAGGCCGGTGTCGATGAGGTAGGTCGTGATGCCGCTGCCCCGCAGCAGACGCCGGGCCGCCTCCAGTACGCCGAGTTCACGGCGCCGGGCCAGATAGCGGGCGGGCGGGCAGTGCGGTTCCAGGCCCAGCAGAGGGGGGCACCAGCGTCGTACGGCGAAGCCCGTCTGGGTGTCGAAGAGGGTGGTGCCGGGCGCGGGCGGGCCCTCGGTACGGGCCAGCTGGGCCTCGAAGGTGCCGAGGCCCAGCTCGGTGCGCAGTACGCCGTGGCAGTACTGGTCCACCAGGGACGGCGTGTCGATCATCCGGCTCTCCCCGTGAGTGGACGTGTCCTACACGTCCTAACGGGTGAACCGGGGACTTGGTGTTGCGAAAAGGGGACCGATCAGCCGCCGATTTGGATGCCGGCCATGCGCTTCCACTCGTAGGGCCCGGTCTCCACCTTCGCCGCGAACTCGCCGTCGAAGGACTCGTGGCGGGTGATCCCGGCCTTCTCCACCGCCTGCTCGGCGAGCTCGTACGACGGTGCGACCAGGTCGCCCCAGCCGCCGTCCTCGCCCACGAGCACGATGCGGGCGCCGCGCTGTCCGATGTACGCGACCTGGGCCTCAGCGCCGCCGTGCGACTTCGCGAAGGAGTTGATCTGCTTGGCCAGCTTGGCCACCTTGTCTGCCATGGCCAGGATGCTACTCGCGGGTAGATCAGCTGGCGAGAGCAGGGCCGTGTGACCTACGTCAGCGCAGGAAGGGGTCCACCGCGACTGCGACGAACAGCAGCGACACATAGGTGATGGACCAGTGGAACAGGCGCATCTCCTTGAGCTTGCCGCCCGTCACCTCCGCCTTCGCGCGGTTCTGCAGGGCGTGTGCCTCCCACAGCCACCAGCCGCCCGCGCCCAGCGCGACCGCGGTGTAGAACCAGCCCGTGTAGCCGAGCGGCGTCAACAGCAGCGACACCGCGACCATCACCCAGCTGTAGATGACGATCTGTTTGGCGACGACCTTGTTCGAGGCGATGACCGGGAGCATGGGCACGCCCACGCGCGCGTAGTCGTCCTTCACCTTCATGGACAGCGGCCAGTAGTGCGGCGGCGTCCAGAAGAAGATCACCATGAAGAGGATGAGCGGCGCCCAGGAGAGCGAGTTCGTGACCGCGGACCAGCCGATCAGCACCGGCATGCAGCCCGCGATGCCGCCCCACACGATGTTCTGCGACGTACGGCGCTTGAGGATCATCGTGTAGACGACGACGTAGAAGAGGAGTGCGCCGAGGGAGAGCCAGGCGCTCAGCCAGTTGACGGTCAGACCGAACAGCAGCGTCGAGGCGACCGCCAGGGTGATGCCGAAGGCCAGGCACTCGCGCGGGCTGACCATCCCGGTGACCAGCGGGCGCTGCGAGGTGCGGTCCATGAGCGCGTCGATGTCACGGTCGATGTACATGTTCAGCGCGTTGGCGCCACCGGCGGAGAGGTAGCCGCCGACGCAGGTGAGCAGCACCAGACCGAGGTCGGGCACGCCCCGCTCGGCCAGGAACATCACCGGCACGGTGGTGATGAGCAGCAGCTCGATGATCCGCGGCTTGGTAAGCGCCACGAACCCCAGGACCCGGGCCCTGACCGGCCGCCGGATCGGGCTCTGGCTCGCCCCGACAATCCCCGCTGGACGGGATTCAACGGCCGTCACGCACACCCCTGACAGAGACATCCCAGCAAGCCTCCCCGTGTGAAGTCCCGGTAAAGGCTCGCGCGTACCACGCCACTGTAGACGTTGCCCAGACCCGGACATTCGCGGGGGTGGGGTCGTGTTGGAGGGGGTGGTCCGAGGGGCCGTCCGACGGGCGCGCGGAAGCTCGATTGAGCACCCGGATGAGCGGCTCCGTATTCACGTGTCGAATGTGGAACGACCCAGTCGGGAGGCACATCCCGGCGACGCCCGGCAGTCTGGAATGAGTCGAAAAAACGCACGTACTTCCGGGGGTAGGCTCGACAACGGCCGGCCGACGCCGAGTACGCCGGCAGCCGGTGGGCGTATGCGCCCGTGACACCGGCAACCGACATGTGGAGAGGAGCCCTGACCCAGGGTGAGCACCAAGCCGACCACCACAGACCTCGAGTGGACCGAGCTGGACCAGCGGGCCGTCGACACCGCCCGCGTCCTGGCCGCCGACGCCGTACAGAAGGTCGGAAACGGCCATCCGGGTACGGCGATGAGCCTGGCCCCCGCCGCCTACACCCTCTTCCAGAAGGTGATGCGGCACGACCCCGCGGACGCCGAGTGGGTCGGTCGCGACCGCTTCGTGCTGTCCGCCGGCCACTCGTCCCTGACCCTCTACACCCAGCTGTACCTGGCCGGCTTCGGTCTGGAGCTGGACGACCTGAAGGCGTTCCGGACGTGGGGTTCGAAGACCCCGGGCCACCCGGAGTACGGCCACACCACGGGCGTCGAGACGACGACCGGCCCGCTGGGCCAGGGTGTCGCCAACGCGGTCGGTATGGCGATGGCCGCGCGCTACGAGCGCGGTCTGTTCGACCCGGAGGCCGCCGCGGGCACCTCCCCCTTCGACCACTTCGTCTTCGCCATCGCCGGTGACGGCTGCCTCCAGGAGGGCATCTCCGCGGAGGCGTCCTCGCTGGCCGGTCACCAGCAGCTCGGCAACCTGGTCCTGCTGTGGGACGACAACCACATCTCGATCGAGGGCGACACCGAGACCGCCGTCTCCGAGGACGTCTGCAAGCGGTACGAGGCGTACGGCTGGCATGTGCAGCGGATCGCCCCGAAGCCGGACGGCGACCTCGACCCGCACGCCATCTACAACGCGATCGAGGCCGCGAAGAAGGTGACGGACAAGCCGTCCTTCATCGCGATGCGCTCGATCATCGCCTGGCCCGCCCCGAACGCGCAGAACACCGAGGCCGCCCACGGCTCGGCGCTCGGCGACGACGAGGTCGCGGCCACCAAGCGCGTCCTCGGCTTCGACCCGGAGCAGTCCTTCGAGGTGGCCGACGAGGTCATCGCCCACACCCGGGCTGCCCTTGAGCGGGGCGCCCAGGCGAAGGCCGAGTGGGAGAAGTCCTTCCAGCTGTGGCGGGACAACAACCCCGAGCGCGCCGCCGAGTTCGACCGCATCAGCAAGGGCGAGCTGCCCACGGGCTGGGAGGAGAAGCTCCCGGTCTTCGAGCCCGGCAAGGGCGTCGCGACGCGTGCCGCGTCCGGCAAGGTGCTCCAGGCGCTCGGCGCGGTCATCCCGGAGCTGTGGGGCGGCTCGGCCGACCTGGCCGGCTCCAACAACACGACGATCGACAAGACGTCGTCGTTCCTGCCGGCGGACAACCCGCTGCCGGAGGCGGACCCGTACGGCCGCACGATCCACTTCGGTATCCGCGAGCACTCCATGGCCGCGGAGATGAACGGCATCACCCTGCACGGCAACACCCGTGTCTACGGCGGTACGTTCCTCGTCTTCTCCGACTACATGCGCAACGCCGTCCGGCTGTCGGCGCTGATGCACCTGCCGGTGACGTACGTCTGGACGCACGACTCCATCGGTCTGGGTGAGGACGGCCCCACCCACCAGCCGGTCGAGCACCTGGCGTCCCTGCGCGCCATCCCCGGTCTCAACGTGGTCCGCCCGGCGGACGCCAACGAGACCGCGATCGCCTGGCGCGAGATCCTCAAGCGCTACACGAAGGAGTTCGGCAAGGGCGCCCCGCACGGGCTCGCGCTGACCCGTCAGGGTGTGCCGACGTACGAGGCCAACGAGGACACCGTCCGCGGTGGTTACGTGATGTTCGAGGCCGACGGCGGCGAGCCGCAGGTCGTCCTCATCGCGACCGGCTCCGAGGTGCACATCGCCGTCGAGGCGCGCGAGCAGCTCCAGGCGTCCGGGGTTCCGACGCGGGTCGTGTCCATGCCCTCGGTGGAGTGGTTCGAGGAGCAGGACCAGGGGTACCGGGACAGCGTTCTGCCGCCGGCCGTCAAGGCGCGGGTGGCGGTCGAGGCCGGTATCGGTCTGACCTGGCACAAGTACGTCGGGGATGCGGGTCGCATCGTTTCCCTGGAGCACTTCGGTGCTTCGGCGGACGGCAAGGTCCTTTTCCGGGAGTACGGCTTCACTGCCGAGAACGTGGCGGCCGTCGCGCGGGAATCCCTCGCCGCGGCCCAGCGCTGACGCTCATATACGAGACGTAGGAGTTTGATTTTCCATGACAGACGCACTGAAGCGCCTCTCCGAGGAAGGCGTCGCGATCTGGCTGGACGACCTGTCGCGCCAGCGCATCACGTCCGGCAACCTCGCCGAGCTGATCGACCAGCAGCACGTCGTCGGTGTCACCACCAACCCGACGATCTTCCAGAAGGCGATCAGCAGTGGTGACGGGTACGAGACGCAGGTCGCCGACCTCGCCGCCCGCAAGGTGACGGTCGAAGAGGCGATCCGCATGATCACCACGGCGGACGTCCGGGACGCCGCCGACATCCTGCGCCCGGTCTTCGACGCCACCGGCGGCCAGGACGGCCGGGTCTCCATCGAGGTCGACCCGCGGCTCGCGCACAACACCCGTGCGACCGTCGCCGAGGCCAAGCAGCTGGCCTGGCTGGTCGACCGCCCCAACACCCTGATCAAGATCCCGGCCACCAAGGCGGGTCTCCCGGCGATCACCGAGGTCATCGGCCTCGGCATCAGCGTCAACGTCACGCTGATCTTCTCGCTGGAGCGCTACCGCGAGGTCATGAACGCCTACCTGGCCGGTCTGGAGAAGGCCAAGGAGCGCGGGCTGGACCTCTCGCTCATCCGCTCCGTCGCGTCCTTCTTCGTGTCCCGGGTGGACACCGAGATCGACAAGCGGCTCGACGCCCTCGGCACCGACGAGGCCAAGGCCGCGCGCGGCAAGGCCGGTGTGGCCAACGCGCGCCTCGCCTACCAGGCGTACGAGGAGGTCTTCTCCTCCGACCGCTGGAGCGCGCTGGAGAACGCGGGCGCCAACAAGCAGCGTCCGCTGTGGGCGTCGACCGGTGTGAAGGACCCGGCCTACAAGCCGACCCTGTACGTCGACGACCTGGTCGCCCCGAACACGGTCAACACCATGCCCGAGGCCACCCTCCAGGCCACGGAGGAGAAGGGCGAGATCACCGGCAACACCGTGGCCGGCACCTACGAGCAGGCCCGCGCCGACCTCGACGCGGTCGAGAAGCTCGGGATCTCGTACGACGACGTGGTGCAGCTGCTGGAGGACGAGGGCGTCGAGAAGTTCGCGGCGTCCTGGAACGACCTGCTCAAGTCGACCGAGGCGGAGCTGGAGCGCCTCGCCCCCTCGGAGGGCTGATCCCTTGCCACCCTTCAACGTCACTGAAGCGAACCCGCTTCGTGACGCCGCCGACCGACGGCTCCCGCGTATCGCGGGGCCGTCGGGCCTGGTGATCTTCGGCGTTACGGGCGATTTGTCACGGAAAAAGCTGATGCCTGCCGTGTACGACCTCGCCAACCGGGGTCTGCTGCCGCCGGGCTTCTCGCTGGTCGGGTTCGCCCGCCGCGAGTGGGCGAACGAGGACTTCGCCCAGGAGGTCCACGACGCGGTCAAGGCACATGCCCGCACGCCCTTCCGCGAGGAGGTCTGGCAGCAGCTCATCCAGGGGATGCGCTTCGTGCAGGGCACCTTCGACGACGACGATGCCTTCGAGCGGCTGCGCTCGACGATCGAGGAGCTGGACAAGGCCCAGGGCACGGGCGGCAACTTCGCCTTCTATCTCTCGGTGCCGCCGCGTTCCTTCCCGGTGGTCATCCAGCAGCTGAAGAAGCACGGCCTCGCCGACCAGACGCCGAGCTCCTGGCGCCGCGCGGTCATCGAGAAGCCGTTCGGCCACGACCTGGCCTCCGCCGAGGAGCTCAACAAGGTCGTGCACGAGGTCTTCGCCCCGGACCAGGTCTTCCGCATCGACCACTACCTGGGCAAGGAGACCGTGCAGAACATCCTGGCGCTGCGCTTCGCCAACACGATGTTCGAGCCGATCTGGAACCGGTCCTTCGTGGACCATGTGCAGATCACCATGGCCGAGGACATCGGCATCGGCGGCCGGGCCGGCTACTACGACGGCATCGGCGCCGCCCGTGACGTCATCCAGAACCACCTGCTCCAGCTGATGGCGCTGACCGCCATGGAGGAGCCCGCCTCCTTCGACGCGGACGCGCTGGCGGCGGAGAAGACCAAGGTGCTCGGGGCGGTCAGACTCCCCAAGGACCTGGGCCGCGACACGGTGTTCGGGCAGTACGCGGCCGGTTGGCAGGGCGGCGAGAAGGCGGTCGGGTACCTCCAGGAGGAGGGCATCGACCCCAAGTCGAAGACCGACACGTATGCCGCGGTCAAGCTGTCGATCGACAACCGCCGCTGGGCGGGTGTCCCCTTCTATCTGCGCACCGGCAAGCGCCTCGGCCGCCGGGTGACGGAGATCGCGGTGGTCTTCCAGCGCGCTCCCCACTCCCCCTTCGACACGACGGCCACCGAGGAGCTGGGCCAGAACGCGATCGTGATCCGCGTCCAGCCCGACGAGGGCGTCACGGTCCGCTTCGGCTCCAAGGTGCCCGGCACCTCCATGGAGATCCGGGACGTGTCGATGGACTTCGCCTACGGCGAGTCCTTCACGGAGTCCAGCCCCGAGGCGTACGAGCGCCTGATCCTCGACGTCCTGCTCGGCGACTCCAACCTCTTCCCGCGCACCGAGGAGGTCGAGCTGTCCTGGAAGATCCTCGACCCGATCGAGGAGTACTGGGACACGCACGGCAAGCCCGCCCAGTACCCGTCCGGTACCTGGGGGCCCGTCGAGGCGGACGAAATGCTCGCACGAGAGGGACGGAGCTGGCGCCGGCCATGAAGATAGACCTCACGGACACCACGGCCAGCAAGATCAACAAGGCGCTGGTGCAGGGGCGGCGGGCCATCGGCACACCGGCCGTCGGCATGGTGCTCACGCTGGTCATCGTCACGGACGAGGAGAACGCGTACGACGCGCTCAAGGCCGCCAGCGACGCCTCGCGCGAGCACCCCTCGCGCACGCTGGTGGTCATCAAGCGGGTCTCGCGCTCACCCCGTGACCGTACGACGTCCCGGCTGGACGCCGAGGTACGGGTGGGCGCGGACGCCGGCACCGGTGAGACGGTGATCCTGCGGCTGTACGGCGAGGTGTCCGAGCACGCCCAGTCCGTCGTCCTCCCGCTGCTGCTGCCGGACGCCCCGGTGGTGGTCTGGTGGCCGGTGAACGCGCCGCTCGACCCGGCGAACGACCCGCTGGGCGCGCTGGCCCAGCGCCGGGTGACCGACACCTATGCCTCGGAGCAGCCGGTGCGGGAGCTGTCGTCCCGCGCCGACGCCTACACGCCGGGCGACACCGACCTGTCCTGGACCAGGATCACGCCGTGGCGCTCGATGCTCGCGGCGGCGCTGGACCAGGTGGTCTGCGAGGTGAAGGCCGTCGAGGTGGAGGGCGAGGAGTTCAACCCGAGCTGTGAGCTGCTGGCGATGTGGCTCGCGGACCGGCTGGACGTCCCCGTGAAACGGTCGCTGTCGTCGGGCCCCGGCCTGACGGCGGTCCGCATGGACACGGACTGCGGCCCGATAGTCCTGGACCGTGCGGACGGTTCCCTGGCGACCCTCTCCATCCAGGGCCAGCCGGACCGTGCGGTGGCGCTGAAGCGGCGCGAGACGGCCGAGCTGATCGCGGAGGAGCTGCGCCGGCTCGACCCGGACGACACCTACGCGTCGGCACTGCGGTTCGGCGTGGACCGGCTCAGCTCGGTACCGGTCTCCGCGGTCAGGGGCGCCGAGGCGGCCGTGGCCAAGGCGGAGCAGGCCGTGGCACTGGCCCAGGCCGCCGTGGCCCGGGCCGGGGAGCCGACAGAGGCGGCTGAGGGGGAAACAGCCGGGGCCGAGCAGGCCGAGAGGGTGTCCCCGGCCAAAGGAGAACCGGCCGGAGAGCCCGCCCAGGAAGCTGCGAAAGCATCCGGGAAGGAAGCGGCGGCGCAGGAAGTGACGGCGCAGGACGCGAAGAAGGCGGCGGCGAAGTGAGTACTCCGCAGCTCGTCGTGCACCACGACAAGGAGCTGATGGCCCAGGCCGCGGCGGCCCGCCTGATCACGAAGATCGTGGACGCACAGGCCTCCCGGGGCTCGGCGTCCGTGGTCCTCACGGGCGGCCGCAACGGCAACGGCCTGCTGGCCGCGCTGTCGGCGGCCCCCGCGCGGGACGCGATCGACTGGGGCCGCCTCGACCTGTGGTGGGGCGACGAGCGGTTCCTCCCCGAGGGCGACCCCGACCGCAATGTCACGCAGGCCCGCGACGCTCTGCTGGACTCGGTGCCGCTGGATCCGAAGCGGGTGCACGCCATGCCCGCCTCGGACGGGCCGTTCGGCTCGGACGTGGAGGCGGCGGCCGCCGCCTACGCGGAGGAGCTGGCGAAGGCGGCGGGTCCCGAGAACCATGGCTCGGTCCCCACGTTCGACGTGCTGATGCTGGGCGTGGGTCCTGACACCCATGTCGCCTCCCTGTTCCCGGAACTGCCCGCGGTTCGGGAGACCCAGCGCACGGTCGTCGGAGTGCACGGCGCGCCCAAGCCGCCGCCGACCCGGGTCACTCTCACGCTTCCCGCGATCCGGGCGGCGCGTGAGGTGTGGCTGCTGGCGGCGGGCGAGGACAAGGCCCAGGCCGCGGCGATCGCGCTGTCGGGCGCGGGTGAGATCCAGGCGCCGGCGGCCGGGGCGCGTGGGCGCTCCAGGACCCTGTGGCTGCTGGACGCGGCGGCGGCGTCACAGCTGCCGCGGTCGCTGTATCCACCGGCGTCACCCTGAACGCCGTTCGGGCCCTCACTTCACCGCGAAGTGAGGGCCCGAAACGTATGCGCTACTTCACCGAACCCGCCATGACCCCCTGCACGAAGTGCCGCTGGAACGCGAAGAACACGACCACCGGCACCACCAGCGACACGAACGCCCCGGGCGCCAGCACATCGATATTGCTGCCGAACTGCCGTATCTGCGACTGGAGTTCAACCGTCAGCGGCTGCGCGGAACTGTCGGCGAACAGCAGCGCCACCAGCATGTCGTTCCACACCCACAGGAACTGGAAGATGGCCAGCGAGGCGATGGCGGGACGCCCCACCGGCAGCACCAGCCGCGTGAAGATCCGCCACTCGCTCCCCCCGTCCATCCGCGCCGCCTCCAGCATCTCCTTCGGCATCTCGGCGAAGTAGTTCCGCAGCAGGAACACCGCGAACGGCAGCCCGTACGCCACATGGAAGAGGACAACGCCGGGAATCGTGCCGAACAGCCCCAGCTGGCCGAAGAGTTTGGCGACCGGAAGCAGACCGATCTGCACCGGCACCACGAGCAGCGCCACGACGACCAGGAAGAGCGCCTCCCGGCCGGGGAAGTCCAGCCAGGCGAAGGCGTATCCGGCGAGGGCGGCGAGGACGACCACGAGCAGGGTCGCCGGCACCGAGATCAGCACGGTGTTCCAGAAGGCCTGGCTGATCCCGGCGTTCCCCAGCAGCGCCGAGTAGTTGTCGAAGGACAGCTGGCCGGGGCTGGTGAACACCGTCCACCAGCCGCCGCTCGCCGTTTCCTCGGCGGAGCGCAGGGAGGAGAGGAACAACCCGGCCAGCGGGGTCAGCCACACCAGCCCGATCACCACGAGGAACGCCTGGACCACTCCATTGCCCAGGCCCCGCCTGACCGCGTTCATCGCTGACTCCTTCGGAAGCGGCGGACGTTGAAGACCATCGCCGGGATGACCAGCAGCAGGAGCAGCACGCCCAGCGCGCTGCCGAGCCCCTGGTTGTTGCCGCCGCCGAACGACACCAGCCACATCTGCGTCGCGAGCACGGTCGCGTCCTCCTGCACGGGACCGGGCGCGATGATGTAGACGAGGTCGAAGACCTTCATGACGTTGATGACGAGGGTGACGAAGACGACCGTGAGGACCGGCGCCAGCAGCGGCACCGTGATCTTCCGGAAGATCTGCCACTCGTTCGCGCCGTCCATCCGCGCCGCCTCCAGCGCGTCCCGTGGCAGCGTCGACAGTCCCGCGCCGATCAGGACCATCGCGAAGCCGGTCCAGATCCACAGGTACGCCCCGATGATCGCCGGTGTGACGAGCGTCGGCCCGAGCCAGGAGATGCCCTCGTAGGGGGCGGCGAAGTTCGAGGCCGGCAGCTTCACCGTGTACGAGCCGTCGTCCAGTCCCTCGAAGCGGAAGGAGCCGTCGGACGCGGTGGTCGCCGTGGCGACGGTCTCCCCGGCGCGCGACGCCTCGACCGTCATCTCCGGCAGCCCGTTCTCGCGCCGGTCGACCTTGCCCTGCTCCCCTCCCCCGCCGGGCGTGAAGTCGAGGTACACGACACCGCGCAGCTCACCGGGGCCGGCCTTCTGTCCCGCCGCCGGGTACGCAGGTTCGGTGCCGCCGGGCAGGTCGTCGGGGAGGACACCGACCAGGCCGAGGGTGAGCGCGTCACCCGGGGACACGCTCGCGCTGGTGCGGTACGAGCCGTCCGGGTCCTTCGTCAGTCCCTGCCCGTCGCGTGCCCGGGCCGTGGGATAGGTCGACGTGCCCTGGAAGGCGTCGTGCACGGAGACGACGGCCGCGTTCAGCACGCCCTTGTCGGGGTCCTCGTCGTAGGCGAGACGGAAGATGATGCCCGCGGCGAGGAAGGACACCGCCATCGGCATGAACAGCAGCAGTTTGAAGGCCGTCGCCCAGCGGACCTTTTCCACCAGCACGGCCAGGATCAGACCCAGGCCGGTGAGCAGGGCCGGGGCCACGACGACCCAGATCGTGGTGTTGCGGATGGCCTTGAGGGTGGCCGGGTCGCGGAACATCTCCGTGTAGTTCTCGCCGCCGACGAACCGGCTTCCGGAGGCGTCGAAGAAGCTACGGCCGATCGAGAACAGCACCGGATACACAACCAGCGCGCCGAGCAGGAGCAGCGCCGGGAAGACGAAGAGGAGGGCGACGATCCGCGCGCGGCGCCGCGAGCGCCGGGCACGTTCCCTGCCCGGGCTCACGGCGGCCCCCCGGCCCGCCTCCTTGAGGAGAGTGGCGGTCATATCGGGTCAGCCCTGGCCCTGGTACGCCTTGGCCGCCGCGGCCTCCAGCTTCGCCGCCGTCCCCTTCGGGTCGGACGGGTCGCGCAGGAAGTCCTGGAGGAGCTTCCACTCGCCCGCGCCCTTGGTGCCGCCGAACGCCGCCGGGGCCTGGTCGGACATGTCGAAGCGGACCGAATCGGAAGCACCCGCCGCGACAAGGGACTTGGCGGTCGCACGGGTGACGTCGTCGCCGTACGAGGCGAGGTCGACGTTCTTGTTCGGGGACAGGAAGCCGCCGGCCTCCGCCCACACCGCCGCGGCCTCCGGCGTCGCCAGGTACTCCAGGAGCGCCATGCCGGCCTTCTGGTTCTTGCCGTCCTTCAGGACGACGGCCGCGTCACCGCCGCTGACCACCGGCTCCTTGCCGCCGCCGACCTCCGGGAACGGGAAGAAGTTGGCGTCCTCGCCGATCTTCTTGCCGAACTGGTCCTTGGCGACGCCCGCGACGAAGTCGCCCTCGTAGACCATGCCCGCCTCGGGCTTCGGCCCGAACACCTTCTCCACCGAGCCCGGGAAGTCGGTGTTCAGGGCGCCCTTCTGGCCGCCCGCGATCAGCTGCTTGTCCTTGAACAGCTTGCCGAGGGTGGTGAGCGCCTCGACCACGGAGGCGTCGGTCCACTTCAGCTCGTGCGCGGCGAGCGCGTCGTACTTCTCGGGTCCCGCCTGGGAGAGGTAGACGTTCTCGAACCAGTCGGTGAGCGTCCAGCCGTCCTGTCCGGCGACCGAGAAGGCGGCGAGGCCGGAGTCGGAGACGGTCTGCCCCGCCTTCAGCATCTCGTCGTACGTCTTCGGCGCCTCGACGCCGGCCTGGGCGAGGGCGTCGGGGCTGTACCAGACGGTCGACTTGTGGGCGGCCTTGAAGTAGAGGCCGTAGAGGGTGCCGTCGACGCTGCCGTAGTTCTTCCACACGGGGGCGAAGTTGGTGTCCACGGACTTCTGGGCGGCGCCGGACAGCGGCTTGAGCCAGCCGCTCTGCGCGAACTGCTTGAGCACGCCGACCTGCGGGACCATCACGACGTCGGGGGCGTTGCCGCCCTCGATCTTGCTGCCGACGACGGTGGAGACGTTGTCGCCGGTGGAGGTGAACTGGGTCTTGGCGCCGGTCTTCTCGGTGAAGGCGTCGAGCACCTTCTGGAAGTTCTTCTGCTCGCTGCCGGACCAGACACCGGCCACGGTGACCGTCTGGCCGCTCAGCGCCTTGTCGCCGCCGCCGGCGG
Source organism: Streptomyces coerulescens (assembly GCF_042657965.1). Lineage (NCBI taxonomy): Bacteria > Bacillati > Actinomycetota > Actinomycetes > Kitasatosporales > Streptomycetaceae > Streptomyces > Streptomyces coerulescens. Next base: position 329,352 of record NZ_JBHSKM010000007.1, on the reverse strand, counting down.
AGACGTCGCCGCCACCGCAGGCGGTCGCGCCGAGCGCCAGGACGAGTGCGGTGCAGCCGGTGAGCAGGGTGGTACGTCGTCGCATCATCGTTGATGTCCCTTCGGGGATGGGGAGTTGACGGAGGTCGGGGGAAAAGTCAGCGGTCGTTGATCCACCAGGCGGCGGTGGAGCCGGGCAGTACCCCGGCCGGGCAGGGACCGCTGGACAACAGGGGGGTGCCGGAGACCGGCGCGGGGGTGGGCGCCGTGCCGAAGTTGACGGCGCAGACCACGCCGTCGCCGCGCTCGAAGGCCAGAACGCCGGGCGCGCTGTCCAGCCAGCGCAGCGAGCCCTCGCCCAACTGCGGGAGTCCGGCGCGCAGTTGGAGGCCGTCGCGGTACAGGTGCCAGAAGGAGCGGGTGTCGGCCAGCGCCCGGTCGGTGGCGTACTCGGCGAAGTACTCCGGCTGCGGCAGCCACGGCTTGGCGCTCTCGGCGCCGGAGGTGAAGCCGAAGGGCGAGGCCTGGCCCGACCACGGCAGCGGCACCCGGCAGCCGTCGCGGATCCGGGCCCGGCTTCCGGTGCGGCGGAAGATCGGGTCGGTGAGCACGTCGTCGGGCAGATCGACGACCTCGGGCAGACCGAGCTCCTCGCCCTGGTAGATGTACGCGGCTCCGGGCAGCGCCAGCATCAGCAGCGCGGCGGCGCGGGCGCGGGCGGCGCCGAGGCCGCTGCCCTCGGTGGCGGGTTCGCCGTAGCGGGTGACGGTGCGGACCTGGTCGTGGTTGTTGAGCACCCAGGTGACCGTCGAGCCCGTGCCGGCTATGTCCTGCATGGCCTCGGAGATGACCTTGCGGAAGGCGCCGGCCTCCCAGGGGGCGCTGAGCAGGTCGAAGAAGAAGGCCTGGTGGAGTTCGTCGGAGCGGACGTACAGCGCGTGTTCGCGGGCGGTCGGGACGGAGACCTCGCCCACCAGAAGGCGCTCCTGGCCGTCGCGGGCGGTGTACTCCTCGCATATGGAGCGCCACTGGCGCCACACCGCGTGCACCTCGGGCTGGTTCCAGGCGAGCGGGTTGACCGAGTCGCGGGTGCGGGCGTCGACCTCCGGGTCGTCGGAGTCGGGCAGCTCCGGGTGCTTGTAGAGGCCGGCGGCGACGTCGATACGGAAGCCGTCGACACCCCGGTCGAGCCAGAACCGCAGGACCCGGTCGAACTCGGCGCCGACCTCCGGGTTGCGCCAGTTCCAGTCGGGCTGCTCGGGCGTGAACATGTGCAGGTACCACTGGCCGTCCTGCCCGTCCGCCTCGGTCACCCGGCTCCAGGCCGGGCCGCCGAACATGGCGTGCCAGTTGTTGGGCGGCTCGGAGCCGTCGGCGCCCCGGCCGTCCGCGAAGTGGAAGCGAGCGCGGGCCGCGCTGCCGGGCTCGGCGGTCAGCGCCTCCTCGAACCAGCGGTGCTCGCTGGAGCAGTGGTTGGGGACGATGTCGAGCAGCACCTTGATCCCGAGTCGCCGGGCGGCGGCGACCAGCAGATCGAACTCGGCGAGGTCGCCGAAGAGCGGGTCGACATCGCAGTAGTCGGCCACGTCGTAGCCGTGGTCGGCCTGCGGGGAGGGATAGAAGGGGCTCAGCCAGATCCCGTCGACCCCGAGCTTCTTGAGGTACGGCAGCCCCGCGCGGACCCCGGCGAGATCGCCGACACCGTCGCCGGTGCTGTCGAGGAAGCTGCGGACGTAGACCTGGTAGATCACCGCGTCACGCCACCAGTGGTACTTACTCAGCATGCATGCATGTTAAGTAGCCGTTTCCGGAGGGTGTCAATGAACTGGACGCAAGCTACCGAACAGTTGGCCCGACGAACTCGGACATAATGGGGCGAGAAGGGAGAGGATGAGACGCTGCCGTTACCTAACAAGTAACTAGTCAGCCGGAGTGAATGCTCAGCGCGCGACGGCGTCGAGTTCGCGCGCCAGCCGGCGCACCGCAGCCTCGGGCGTCTGGCGCCCGGTCATCGCGTCGTGCACGACCGCCTGCACCACCAGGCTCACCTGGTCGTAGCGCGGGCTCTTGGGACGCGGCGCGGCCGTGCGCACGCTCTCGCGCAGGGTGGGCAGATACGGGAACTCCCGGATCAGATCCGGATCCTCGTACAGGTCGGCCCGTACGGGCGGCAGGGCGCCGCGTGTGAGGACCTGTCGCTGGACGCGCTCACTGGTCAGATACGCGAGCAGCCGCGCGGCCGAGTCGGGGTGTTCGGCGTGGCTGCTGACGGCAAGGTTGGAACCGCCCAGCACACTCGTCCCGGGCCCGTCCGGCCCCGGCAGCGGCACGGCGCCGATCTTCCCGGCGACCGGCGACCCCTTGGCCGACGCGCCGACGTAGGCGTACGGCCAGTTGCGGAGGAACAGCAGACGCCCGTCCTGAAAAGCCTGCTTGGACTCCTCCTCCTTGTAGGTGAGCGCCTGCTTCGGGATCCAGCCCTCGCGCACACCCCGGGCGAGGAAGTCGATGCCGTCGCGGGCCGCCGTCGAGTTCACGGTGACCCGCTCGCCCTCGTCGCCGAGGATCGAGCCGCCCGCCGAGTAGACGGACTCGGCGGCGTTGACGGTGAGGCCCTCGTACGGCAGGAACTGGCCCGCGTAGCCGTCGAGGCCGTACTCAGGCGCGACGGTCTTGGCCTGTTTCTCCAGCTCGGCCCAGGTGCGCGGCGGGTCGAGGCCCTCCTTGGCGAGGATGTCCTTGCGGTACAGGAGCAGGCCGGCGTTGGTGACGTACGGGACCGCGTACAGCCGTCCGTCGTAGGTCGCCGTGTCCACGACCGGCGGCAGGAATGTGTCCAGCGGGAACCGGTCGCGCGCGAGCGGGCGGATCCAGCCGTGCGCCGCGAACTCCGAGGTCCAGTTGACGTCGATGTTGAGGATGTCGAAGCGGCTGCGGTCGCCGCCGCGCAGATCCGTGGTCATCTGCGCGTGTGTCTCGTCGGCGGAGTCGGGCAGCTCGACGAGGGTGACCTTCTCGTCGGGGTGAGTGCGGTTCCAGCCCTCCAGCACGGAGCCGAGATAGCCGGTGAGGTCTCCGGCGGTGGCGAGGGTCAACGGCCCCCTGCCACCCGCGGTCCCCTCGTCGGCACGGGCGCCGGAGGCGACATAGCCGGTCAGGATCACGACGAGGACGAGAAGGCCCCTACCGGCGGTGTGGATCCACCGCATAGGTTCCTCCCTGTACAGCTGGCACCGGGCATCTTTGCCCGGGGTCAGAGGCCATGTATACCTGTTAGGTATGCGGGATACTAGAGCCTGCGGCACATTAGCTCGGGATACGGGAGGAGAGCACGAGTGCGGCTGTCTCTCCTGGCCCTGCTGGCGCGTGGCCCGGCCCACGGATACGAGCTGAAGCAGGACCTTGAGCAGATGCTGGGCTCCGCGTACCCTCAGCCGAACGTCGGCCAGATCTATGTGACCCTCGGCCGCCTCGAGAAATCGGGGCTGATAGAGGGCGAGGACGTCGAGCAGTCGAGTCGGCCCAACAAGAAGGTCTACCACCTCACCGAAGCCGGGCGTGAGGCGCTGCGCGCCTGGTTCGAGGAGACCGAGGACGAGCCGCGGGTGCGGGACGAGTTCTTCATGAAACTGGCCGTCGCCCCGCAGACCGGTCTCGCCGACCGGATCGCCCTCATCAACAAACAGCGGCGCCAGTATCTGAACACCATGCGTCAACTGTCGAAGCTGGCCGCCGCCGAGAACCGGGACAACCGCATCGCCCATCTGCTGATCGAGGGCGCGATGCTGCACCTTCAAGCCGACCTCGACTGGCTGGAGCGGTGCCAGGAAGAGCTGGAGGAGCTGGAGTGAGCGACGATTCCGCTCCTGTGCCGCGCGCCGACGGCCCCGCGGAGGCCGACGAGCGTCCCGTCCTGCGTGCCGAGGCCCTGACCAAGACGCACTACGGCGAGGGTGCCCCGGCGCATGCCGTGCGCGGCGTCGATCTCTCCGTGCGACGCGGCGAGTTCGTGGCCGTCACCGGTCCGTCCGGTGCCGGCAAGTCGACCCTGCTGCATCTGCTGGGCGGGTTGCAGCGGCCGGACGCCGGCGCCGTCTGGCTGGACGGCGAGTGCGCGGACCGGTGGAGCGAGGCCCGCTGGTCGGTGGAGCGCAGGAAACGCATCGGGATCGTCTTCCAGTTCTTCAACCTGGTCTCCAACCTGTCCGTCGCCGACAACGTCGAGCTGCCCGCCCTGCTGGCCGGCGTCCCGCCGAAGCGGGCCCGCGTCGAGCGGACCGAACTGCTCGAGGAGCTCGGACTCGCCGAGAAGGAGCGCAGCATGCCGGGCGAGCTGTCCGGCGGTGAGCAGCAGCGGGTCGCGCTGGCCCGGGCGTTGGTGAACCGGCCGCCGCTGCTGCTGGCCGACGAACCCGCCGGCAGCCTGGACAGCAAGGGCACCCGCGAGGTGATGCGGCTGCTGTCCCGCTTCCACCAGCGGGGCCAGACGATCGTGCTGGTCACGCATGACGCCCGGCTGGCGAGCGCCGCGGACCGGGTGATCAGCTTCTTCGACGGCCGAATAGCCGACGACGCCGAGCTGGACGGCGGCCCGCCGCCGCGCCGGGCCGGCACCTCCGGTGTGCTGGAGCTGGAGCTCAGGGACTGAGATGCGCACGTCCGAGCACGTCCCCGATCCCGGGCCGAGGGGCTGAGGCCCGTGCGAGCCACCCTGCGCTGGGCGCACTCCGATCTGCGCACGCACCGCGGCGAGGCGCTGTTCCTCGTCCTGGCCACGGCCGGCATCGTCGTCTCGCTGCTGCTGGCCACGGCCCTCTTCGGCTACGCCACCAACCCCTGGCAGCGCGTCTTCACCCAGGCGCGCGGCGCCCACGTCTGGCTGCACACCGGTGCCGCGGCCGACTCCGCGAAGCTGGCCGCACTCGACGGCGTCGAATCCGTCGCGGGCCCCTACCCCACCGCGTCCACCACACTCGCCTCCCGCGGCACCCGCGCCTCCGTCGAGCTGCGCGGCACGCCCGAGCGCCCCACCGTCGGCCGCCCGCTGCTGGCCTCGGGCCACTGGCTGGACCCGGCGAACCCCGACGGCGTGGTCCTGGAGAGCCGACTGGCCCGCGCCCTGCTGGCCGCCCCCGGCGACACCCTCACCCTGCCCGGCACCGGCCGGACCCTGACCGTCCTCGGCATCGCCGACAGCGCCGAGCCGCGCTACCGGGCGGGCGAGCAGGCGGGCCTGGTCTGGGCGCCGCCGTCCGCCGTGCGCAACCCGGGCGGGCAGGTGATCGGGCTGCGTCTGACCGACCCCGACGACACGGACTACGCCGTCCAGCGCGCCGTGACGGTGCTGGGTGCCGGTGCGGTCAGCGAGGTCTCCACCTGGAAGCAGGCCCGCGCCGAGGCACAGGGCGACTACCGGCTGCTCGGGCAGGTGCTGGGGCTGTTCGGTCTCGGCGCGCTGGTCGCCGCCGGGCTCGCCGTGCACGGGGCGATCGGCACCCGTATCCGCGGCCATCTGCGGGACATCTCGGTGCTGAAGGCGATCGGCTTCACCCCGGCTCAGGTGGTCCGCGTCTTCCTGTTCCAGCATCTCGCCTTCGCGCTGCTGGGCGCCGTGGCCGCCGCGTCCCTCATCCAGGCCCTGGGCAGCCGTATACCGGGTCGGCTCGGGGACGCGGTCGGCGTGTGGCAGGGGCTGCCCGGGCACACGGTGGCGCTGTTCGTGGTGCCGGTGGGGGCGGTGCTGTTCATGGGCGCGACCACGGGGCTCGCGGCCTGGCGGGCGGGCCGGGTGCCGCCGGTGCCGGTGCCGCGTCGTGCGGCTCCGCTGGGCGGGCGGCTCTCGGGTGCGGCCCGGCAGGCGCTGGGGCTGCGGCTGCCGCCCGCGCTGGTCCTGGGCTGGCACCGGGCGTTCAATCGGCGCCCCCGGTCACTGGCCACGGTCGCACGGCTGGCGCTGCCGCTGCTGCTGATCGTGGTGGCCATGAGCGCGTGGACGACCATCGACCGCTTCGACAGCCGGCCCGAGCAGATCGGCCTGCCGACCTCCCTGACCGTCCACGCCGACTCCGGCCTGGCCGACGGCGACGCCCGTACGCTGCTGGAACGCGACCCGCAGGTCGCCGCCGCCTACCCGGGCGTGGAGGTGGCCGCCCTGGTCCCCGGCCAGACGGCCACGATCGCCCTGCGCGGCCTCGGCTCCGACCAGGACCCCTACCCGTACGCCCTGGCGGAGGGCCGCGCCGCCCAGGGCCGCGACGAGGCGGTCGCCGGTCAGGGGCTGCTGGATCTGCTGAACGCGAAGGTCGGCGACTGGGTGCGGATGACCGTCGGCGACCAGCCGCAGATCCTGCACATCGTGGGCCGCAGCATCGAACCGGAGAACGCCGGCCGGGTGATCTCCACCTCTCTCGACACTCTGCGCGAGAACGACCCCGGCCTCGGCCCGACCCTCTACGAGCTGCGGCTGCGCCCCGGCGCGGACGCCGCCGAGGTCGCCGGCCGGCTGTCCGACGCCGGGCAGGGACGCCTGGACATACACGCCGTGCCGAACCCGGCCGACGGGCTCTCGCCCCTGCGCGGAGTCGTCGTGGGCCTGATCGCCGTCCTGGCCCTCATCGGGCTCATCGAGCTGCTGACCGCGATCGGCGGCACCGTCCGCGAGGGCGAGCGCGACCTGCTGGCCCTGAAGGCCATCGGCCTCTCACCACGGCAGATCACCGCGATCACCGTCACGTCCACCGCCTGCACCGCGCTGGCCGCGGTCGTCATCGGCACGGCCCTGGGCGCACCCCTCGCGCACTGGCTGATCGACACCCAGGGCCGGTCGAGCGGCATCGGCGCCGGGATCGCCCAGAGCCCGTCCCCCGCGCTGCTGCTCCTGCTCGGCACGGCGGCGGTCACGGGCGCGGCCGCCCTCGCCGCCCTCCCCGCCCACCGCGCGGCCCGCCACCGCCTGGCGGACACCCTTAGCGCGGTCGCCTGAGCGCTCGCCTGAGGGGGGCGCCCGAGGCGGTCGCCCGACCGGTGCCCGCGGAGCTACTGCGGGTTGTACGGGGGCGGCACCGGCGGGTTGTACGGCGGCTGCGGGGCGTACGGATTCTGCGGCGGCTGCGGGGCGTACGGATTCTGCGGCGGCTGCGGGGCGTACGGGTTGCCCTGCGGCCGCACGAAGCCGTTCGGGGCGTACGACGGTGGCGGCGGGGTCGGCGTCGGACCGGGCGCGGGTGCCGGCACCGGCGGCAGGACTGCCGGGTGGTCCGCCAGCCGGATGCCGTAGCGGCTCTTGAGGCGGCCCATCTCCAGCATCGCGATGGCCGTGACCGTCACCGGAGCACCCAGGATGAAGAAGACGCCCATGGCGAGGCTGAGGCCGTGCAGGTCACCGGTGACGAGATCGGGAACGGCCATCAGCCATGTCGTCACCGTGGCCAGCAGCGGCGGCAGACAGCGGTGCACGACGGCGGTGCCGAAGAAGTTCCCCGAGATCCGGTAGGCGCCGGCGATCACGAAGAACGCCATCCAGAGCCCCACAAGGCTGACCAGCATGCTCCCGAGGGCCCCGAGGGAGCCGCCCAACTGGAAGATCAGCACCGTCCCGAGCGCCGAGCCGATGAACAGCAGCAGCAACTTCAGCGACCGGACGAGCGGCTCCTTCAGCTGCGCCACCGTTCCGGCGCCGGAACGCTGCCAGAAGTAGAGCATCACACCGACCGTGAGCGGTGTGATGAACAGCAGCACCAGACAGGCGGTCGCCGCGTTGTCCAGCATCTCGTCGAAGGCGAACCCGCCCTCCACGAAGGTGTAGACACCGAACGCCGCGACCGCGCCGGCGATGACCCGCGCCTTCTTGAGGGCGTCCACCGAAGGATCCAGCGACTGCGGGATCCACGTCGGGTGGAACACCGCCCGGGCCACGTGATGAGGCCTCAGGAACGACCGCGCGGTCAGTGTGCCGCCGGTCCAACTCCCTTGTGGATACGTCAACTTACACTCCCCCGAGTGATCGTTGTCATGATCACCGAGGGAGTCTACGGGAAGCGGACGGCCACGCGCCGCCCGCTTTCCGTGTCCGTGGTCACTGCCGGCCGCGCAGCTCCCGGTACTTGGTGACGAGCGCCTTCGTCGACGCGTCAAGACCCGGGACCTCGGCACCGTCGGTCAGCGCGGGCTCGACCCGCTTGGCGAGGACCTTGCCGAGCTCCACGCCCCACTGGTCGAAGGAGTCGATGTTCCACACCGCGCCCTGTACGAACACCTTGTGCTCGTACAGCGCGATCAGCTGGCCCAGCACGGACGGCGTCAGCTCGCGCGCGAGGATCGTGGTCGTCGGGTGGTCGCCCTTGAACGTCTTGTGGGCCACCAGCTCCTCGGGCACTCCCTCGGCGCGCACCTCCTCCGGCGTCTTGCCGAACGCCAGCGCCTGTGTCTGCGCGAAGAAGTTCGCCATGAGCAGGTCGTGCTGCGCCTTGAGCCCGTCGCTCATCTCGGCGACCGGCTCCACGAAGCCGATGAAGTCCGCCGGGATCAGCTTGGTGCCCTGGTGGATGAGCTGGTAGTACGCGTGCTGACCGTTGGTGCCCGGCGTGCCCCACACCACCGGCCCGGTCTGCCAGTCGACCTCCCGCCCGTCCCGGCCGACGTACTTCCCGTTGGACTCCATGTCCAACTGCTGGAGATACGCGGTGAACTTGGACAGGTAGTGGCTGTACGGCAGCACCGCGTGCGACTGGGCATCGTGGAAGTTGCCGTACCAGATGCCCAACAGGCCCAGCAGCAGCGGCACATTGGCCTCGGCGGGCGCGGTGCGGAAGTGCTCGTCGACGATCCGGAAACCGTCGAGCATCTCCCGGAAGCGGTCCGGGCCGATGGCGATCATCAGGGACAGCCCGATCGCCGAGTCGTACGAATACCGCCCGCCGACCCAGTCCCAGAACTCGAACATGTTGGCCGTGTCGATGCCGAAGTCGGCGACCTTCTCGGCGTTCGTCGACAAGGCGACAAAGTGCTTGGCGACGGCGTCCTGATCGGCTTTCAGCTCACCCAGCAGCCAGTTCCGCGCGGACGTGGCGTTGGTGATCGTCTCGATCGTGGTGAACGTCTTGGAGGCGATGATGAACAGCGTCTCGGCCGCGTCCAGGTCCCGGGTGGCCTCGTGCAGGTCGGCGCCGTCGACGTTCGACACGAAGCGGACGGTGAGGTCGCGGTCGGTGAAGCTGCGCAGCACCTCGTAGGCCATCGCCGGGCCGAGGTCGGAGCCGCCGATGCCGATGTTGACGACGTTCTTGATCCGCTTGCCGGTGTGGCCGGTCCAGGCGCCGGAGCGGACCCGCTCGGCGAAGCCGGCCATCTTGTCGAGGACGGCGTGCACACCCGGGACGACGTTCTCCCCGTCGACCTCGACGACCGCCTCGCGCGGGGCGCGCAGCGCGGTGTGCAGCACCGCACGGTCCTCGGTGGTGTTGATCTTCTCGCCGCGGAACATGGCGTCCCGCAGTCCGAACACGTCCGTCGCGGCGGCCAGCTCGCGCAGCAGCCGTAGCGTCTCATCGGTGACCAGGTGCTTGGAGTAGTCGATGTGCAGGTCGCCGACCTGCAGGGTGTACCTGGCTCCGCGGCCCGCGTCGGCGGCGAACAGCTCCCGCAGCCGCACTTCGCCGAGCTCCTCGCGGTGCTTTGCCAGCGCGGTCCACTCGGGCGTCTGGTTGAGCCTGGTACGGCCGTCTGCGTTCATGTCCGACTTCAGCCTTCTTTCGTGCCTGTCCCAGCGGTTCCAACCTAATTGATCAGCGCGGGACACGAGCTGTCCTGGCGTCGTCGTCCGGCGCAACAACAGGTACGTCCTGCTTGCCCGCGGGTATCAGCGCGATGAGGGCGAGTACGAAGAAGGCCGCCGTGAGCAGGGGCGGAGTGTTCAGGCCCCAGACGGTGGCGACGGCACCGCCCAGCAGGGCGCCGAGCGGCACCCCGGCGAAGGCCAGGGTCCGGAAGGCCGAGGCCACCCGGCCCAGCAGCTCGACGGGGCTGCGCTGCTGCATGAGCGTCGTCGTGTTGACGTTCCACACCATGCCCATGATCCCGAAGACGATCAGTGCCGCCATCAGCACGGCCAGGCTGCGCACGGTGCCCATGACGATCAGGGCCCCGGTCTGCACGGCGCCCGCGACCAGCACGGCCCGCACCCGGCCCAGCCGCTTCACGATCCAGCCGTTGGCCACTCCCCCGGCCAGACCCCCGACGGTGAACGCCGCTCCCGCCGCCGCGTACCCCGTGGCCCCGGCGTCCAGCCACCCGGTGACCAGGAGAACCAAGGTGGCGAGCTGGGCGCCCATGCCGATGTTGCACAGGGCGGTGGCGGCGCACAGCCCTCTCAGGGCCCGGTCGCGCCACAGGGTGCGCAGCCCCTGCCCGATCTCCCGCCGCAGGGTGCTGCCCGCCGGGGCCGGCGTCCGCTCGGGTGCCTTGATCCGCAGGGAGGCCACCAGCGCGGCCGCGACCAGGAAGGTGGCGGCATCGGCGGCGAAGGGGACGGCGGCCCCCGCGGCCAGCAGGAGCGGCACGAGCGGCCCGCCCATCAGTCCACCCGCGATGCGCTGCCCGGTCATCAGCCGGGCGTTCGCGCTGCCGAGTGCGTCGCGGCCGACCAGGGCGGGGAGCAGGGCGGTGGAGGCGTTGTCGAACAGGGTCTGGAGCGTGGTCAGGGTGAAGGCCAGCGCGATGAGCAGGCCGATCGAGGCGTGCCCCAGCGCCACGGCCACAGCGAACGCGGCGACCAGGAGTCCGCGTAACGCGTCCACCGTCCACATCGCGCGCCGCTGGTCCACCCGATCGGCGACGGCGCCGCCGAGCAGCCCGAAGACGATCCACGGCAGAGTGCCGCAGGCGGTGACCGCGGCGATCAGCAGCGGCCGGTCCGTCAGCGTGACGGCGAGGAGCGGCAGGGCGGCCGTACGCAGGGAGTCTCCGACGCTGGAGAGCACGGCGGCGCTCCACAGCCGCCCGAACGCACCGCGCCATGCCGGCGCGCGCACGCCCACCGTCTCAGCCGTCGCCACAGCTCCCCCTCCCGGCCCGTCGATGCCTCGATCCGATGCGAAAGATCGATACACAAACCGTAGAGGGCACCACTGACAACCGGCTCGGAGCGGAGTCCGGGCAGCGCGCCGTCGGACAGGTCCGGGCAGCGCGTCAGACAGGTCCGGCCAGGCACCCATGGGTACCCGGCCGGTCCTCAATTCCTAGATCTCGCCCCGCAGTTTGGCGAGCGCCTCGGCGAGGATCGCCTCGCCGTCCGCGTCACTGCGCCGCTCCCGTACATACGCGAGGTGCGTCTTGTAGGGCTCGGTGCGCGGCGGGTCCGGGGGGTTGTCCCGGTCCTGTCCGGCGGGAAAGCCGCAGCGCGGGCAGTCCCAGGTTTCGGGAACCTGCGCGTCGCTGGCGAAGCTGGGCTGCGTTTCGTGCCCGTTGGAGCACCAGAAGGAGATGCGCAGCCGGGGCGCGGACTCGCCCCGCTCGGCCTCGCCCATCGGCCCCGCCCCGACCCGGCTTCCTCGGATCGCGTTGCCACTTGCCACGGTCGTAACTCCCTGCGTGATGGTGCCGCAAAGCGAGTCGGCGTTTCGCTTCGCTGCGAGCGCCTCAGTCTACGTAAGGCCCAACGCGCGTCCAGTGATTCGAGTTACAGAGCCCCTCCACCAAGACGCAAGCCCCATGATAGGCCGCGCTCAGCTGCGCGTACCGAACATGGGGCCTTGCGTGCGGAATGTGCGTGCTCGTCAGTTGCTGACCTTCATCAGGATGCCGAGCACGACAATGCACGCGAACCAGAGCAAACCGACCACAACAGTGATCCGGTCGAGGTTGCGCTCGGCGACGGAGGAGCCGCCGACGGAAGACTGCATGCCACCGCCGAACATGTCGGAGAGGCCGCCGCCCTTCCCCTTGTGCATCAGCACCAGCAGCATCAGCAACCCGCTGAAGACGATCAGGGCGATCGAGAACCCCAAAACCACGGCTGGACCAACTCTCTCGGACTCGGATGGACGACGGGGGCACGGTAGCCGCGCGGCGGAGCCGCATATCGATGCAGTTACCATGCCCCCGCAAGGGTACGACGGATCGCCGCTACGACCTACTCACTGGTCGCGGAAGCGTACGATCTTGACGAACTCGTCGGCGTCCAGCGAGGCACCGCCGACCAGGGCGCCGTCGATGTCGGCCTTCGCCATGATCTCGGCGACATTGCCCGACTTCACGGAGCCGCCGTACTGGATGCGGACCTGGTCGGCCAGCTCCTGCGTGTACAGCTCGGCGATCTTGGCGCGGATCGCGGCGCAGACCTCCTGGGCGTCGTCGGCGCCGCAGACCTTGCCGGTGCCGATGGCCCACACGGGCTCGTAGGCGATCACGATCGTCTCGGCCTGCTCGGCCGTGAGGTCCTTCAGACCGCCCTCGACCTGGGCGAGGGTGTGCGAGACGTGGTTGCCCGCCTCGCGGACCTCCAGCTCCTCGCCGACGCACAGGATCGGGGTCAGACCGTGCTTGTAGGCGGCCTTGACCTTGGCGTTGACGATCTCGTCGGTCTCCGCGTGGTACTGGCGGCGCTCGGAGTGGCCGATCGCCACGTACGTGCACTTCAGCTTGGCCAGCATCGGGCCGGAGATCTCGCCGGTGTAGGCACCGGAGTCGTGCTCCGAGATGTCCTGGGCGCCGTACTTGATCTTCAGCTTGTCGCCGTCGACCAGGGTCTGCACGGAGCGCAGGTCGGTGAAGGGCGGCAGGACGGCGACCTCGACGGCGTCGTAGTCCTTGTCGGCCAGGGCGAAGGCGAGCTTCTGGACGTGCGCGATGGCCTCGAGGTGGTTGAGGTTCATCTTCCAGTTGCCCGCCATCAGCGGCGTGCGCGTGCTCATCGGGTCAGTCCTCCAGTGCGGCGAGGCCGGGGAGCGTCTTGCCCTCGAGGTATTCGAGGGAGGCGCCGCCACCGGTCGAGATGTGGCCGAATGCGGTCTCGTCGAAGCCCAGGGTACGGACGGCCGCGGCGGAGTCGCCGCCGCCCACCACGGTGAAGCCCGGGGAGTCGATGAGGGCCTGGGCGACCGCCCTGGTGCCCTCGGCGTAGTCGGGGTGCTCGAAGACGCCCATGGGGCCGTTCCAGAAGACGGTGCCGGCGTCGGCGAGCTTCGAGGCGTACAGCTTGCGGGTCTCGGGACCGATGTCCAGACCCTCCTGGTCGGCGGGGATGGCGTCCGCGGCGACGGTCGTGGGGTTGGCCGGGGCCTTGGTCTTCAGGTCCGGGAACTCGCCGGCGACCAGGACGTCCACGGGCAGGACGATCTCGACGCCGCTCTTCTCGGCGCGCTCCAGGTACTCGGTGACGGCCGGGATCTGGTCCTCCTGGAGGAGGGAGATGCCGACCTCGTGGCCCTTGGCCTTGAGGAAGGTGTACGCCATGCCGCCGCCGATGAGCAGCCGGTCCGCCTTGGCGAGCAGCTGGTCGATGACGGCGAGCTTGTCGGACACCTTGGCGCCGCCGAGCGCGACGACGTAGGGCCGCTTGACGTCCTCGGTGAGCTTCTTGAGGACGCCGACCTCGGTCGCGATGAGGTAGCCGGCGTAGTGCGGCAGGCGGGCCGGCAGGTCGTACACGGACGCGTGCCCCCGGTGCACCGCACCGAAGCCGTCACCGACGTAGACGTCGGCGAGGGCGGCGAGCTGGTCGGCGAAGGCGGCGCGCTCGGCGTCGTCCTTGCTGGTCTCGCCGGCGTTGAAGCGCAGGTTCTCGACGACGGCGACCTGGCCGTCGGCCAGCCCGGCTACGACCGCCTGGGCGGACTCGCCGACCGTGTCGGTCGCGAAAGCCACGTCGGCGCCGAGCAGTTCACCGAGGCGCGCGGCGGCGGGCGCGAGGGAGAACGCGGGGTCCGGGGCGCCCTTGGGACGGCCCAGGTGCGAGGCGACGACCACGCGCGCGCCCGCCTCGGCCAGGGCCTTGACGGTGGGCAACACGGCGCGGATGCGGCCGTCGTCGGTGATGGTGGTGCCGTCCAGCGGCACGTTCAGGTCGGCGCGGACGAAGACCCGCCGGCCCGCGACTGACTCAGCGAGGAGTTCGTCGATCGTCTTCATGGAAGGGGACTCCCGAGGAGGGTTCGTATGCTCGGATCGCCAGTGATCCTAAAAGGCCTGGTCTGCACGTGAGTCAGGGCCCGGGCGGCGCGTCCCTGCGCCGCACGGGCCCTGCCCTCACATCAAGGTGCCGCTCTGCCGATCAGAGCTGGTTGCCGACGAAGACCGTCAGGTCGACGAGGCGGTTGGAGTAGCCCCACTCGTTGTCGTACCAGCCGAGGATCTTCACCGACGTGCCCTCCTGGACCATGGTCAGGGAGGAGTCGAAGGTGCAGGACGACGGGTCGCTGACGATGTCCGAGGAGACGATCTCGTCCTCGGTGTAGGTCAGGAAGCCCTGGAGCTCGCCCTCGGAGGCCTTCTTGAAGGCGGCGTTGACCTCGTCCTTGGTGACCTCGCGCGAGAGCTCCACGACGAGGTCGGTGGCCGAGCCGGTCGGGACCGGGACGCGCATGGCGATGCCGTCCAGCTTGCCCTTGAGCTGCGGCAGGACCAGCGCGGTGGCCTTCGCGGCACCCGTGGTGGTCGGGATGATGTTCTCGGCGGCGGCACGGGCGCGGCGCAGGTCCTTGTGCGGGAAGTCCAGGATGCGCTGGTCGTTGGTGTACGCGTGCACCGTGGTCATCAGACCCTTGACGATGCCGAAGTTCTCGTCGAGGACCTTCGCCATCGGCGCCACACAGTTGGTGGTGCAGGAGGCGTTGGAGATGACGTGGTGGTTCGCCGGGTCGTACTTGTCCTGGTTGACACCCATGACGATGGTGATGTCCTCGTCCTTGGCCGGAGCCGAGATGAGGACCTTCTTCGCGCCACCGGCGAGGTGCTTGGCGGCGTCTTCCTTCTTGGTGAAGATGCCGGTCGACTCGATGACGATGTCGACGCCCAGCTGACCCCACGGGATGTCGGCGGGGTTGCGCTCGGACAGAACCTTGATGGTCTTGCCGTCGACGGTGATCGTGTCGGCGGTGTGCGACACCTCGGCCTTGAGACGGCCCAGGATGGTGTCGTACTTGAGCAGGTGGGCGGTGGTCGCGGTGTCACCCAGGTCGTTGACAGCCACGATCTCGATGTCTGCACCCTGCTCCAGCAGCGCGCGGAAGTAGTTGCGACCGATACGACCGAAGCCGTTGATGCCTACGCGGATCGTCACGAACCGATCTCCTCGTTGGTACGCCGGCCATGCGGTGCCGGCGAGCTCTATTTGGGATGTCCCCGACCGCCTACGACCCTACCTCTCTGTGGCCTCGGTGGTGACATCCAGATGCCTCATAGACGGCACGGCGGTCCGTACCCGCCAGTAGGGGTACGGACCGCCCCGCCGGGAAGCCCGGATCACTCGTTTTGGT
The DNA here is from genome assembly GCF_042657965.1 of Streptomyces coerulescens. Lineage (NCBI taxonomy): Bacteria > Bacillati > Actinomycetota > Actinomycetes > Kitasatosporales > Streptomycetaceae > Streptomyces > Streptomyces coerulescens. The sequence continues at coordinate 313,903 of NZ_JBHSKM010000007.1, read as the reverse complement.
CACCGTGCGTTGTGCGCGGTTGACCTCGGCGTGTCAGTTCTCAAGTGAGGAAAGGGCCTTTCCGATGAGCGCCGTACGGTCGGCCGCCGCGGTGACGTGTTCCAGGCCGAAGCCGAGGAGCACCGTGTCGTGCGTGGTGATCGCGCCGTACGTCTGGAACAGTGCTCCGGTGCGCGCCCAGTCCTTGAGCACGGCCGGACTGCCCGCGGGCGGTCCGGTCACGCTCCAGGCGCCGAGCGACGTCTCGAAGCCCTCGGTCTCGGTGGCCGTGCCGCCGACGACGAGCGAGGTCTGGTCGGCGAGGACGCCGCGACCGCCGAAGCCCGGGTCGGTGACATAACTGATCGAGATCTCGACCGACTTGCCGGCGTACGCGCTCAGGTCGAACTCGACCTGCTTCCAGCCCGCGGACGCACCGGTGAGAGCGTTCCACTGGCCGCTGGTGCCGGTCGCGGTGCAGCCGGCGGTCGAGTGCGTCAGGTAGTGCGCGAGCCAGGGGTGCTCGGCCATGTAGAAGCCGGCCTCGCACTCCGCCGGGACGGCCGTGCTGGTGGCGCCGCCCTTCTCGGGGAGTGTCGTCCAGTCCTCGGCCCCGGTGGTGTGGGCCTCGATCAGGACGTTGTCGTAGCCGGGCTCGACGTCCCACAGCAGCTGGCTGCGCAGGGTCGGCTGCTGTGCCGCGGTCACGCCGGAGAGGTCGACGGTCCTGGTGAGCCGCTTGTAGGCGTCGTCGTTGTGCACGGCGGCCGCCATCCACGAACCGGCGTAGGGGCCGTACGGGTTGACCGTTCCGGCGAACTGTCCCGCACCCGCGCTGGCGAACTGCGGGTACTTGTCGACGGCCAGCTGGTCCGAGGTGACGCTGTAACTCCCTGCCTTGTCCAGCGGGTTGCCGGTGGCGTCACCGAGCGCTCCGGTGAAGCCGCCGAGCCTGCCCGAGCCGGTGAAGCCGGTGGCGCCGGGCAGCGACGTACGGGAGTAGGCGCCCAGGTAGTACTGGCTGAAGTCGTTCGACAGGGTGCCGTCGCCGAGGTCGACGTTGCCGCCTGCCTGCTCGCCCGCCTCGATCAGCCTGCCGCCCTCGTTGAGATAGGCGCGCAGCTGGAGCTGGGTGGCGTTGCCCGGGACGTTCGCGCCCGTGTAGTGGACGACGGTGTCGAAGTGGCCCAGCACGCCGAGCGCGTCGGGCGCGCCCTGCACGGCGACGTCCCAGACGATCGCCCGGTGGCCGTTGGCCTTCAGCGCGTCGACGTACTTCTGCGCGTGGGCGGCGCCGGCACCCTCCTCGGCGACCACGAGCACGTCCGCGCGCGGCCGTTCGGCCACGGTGTACGTGAAGTGCTCGCTGGAGACCTTCTTCCCGCTGCGGGTCTCGCCGGTGAACCACACCTCGACCTTGTCGCCCCGGTCGCCGTCGGCGACCTTGGCGCGGTACTCGTCGAAGTAGAGGTTGTCCTCACCGCCGTACGTCTCGCCGCCCTTCCAGGGCCGCAGCGCCATGTCGTGCGTACGGCCGCCGTTGACGCGGTACTTGAGCTCCTTGTCGCGCACCGACTTGCGTACGACGACGGAGACCTCCTGGTCCGCGCCACGGGAGTACGACGTGGTGAACGGCGCCGGGGTGAAGTCGGCGGCCTTCAGGCCGAGCGAGGAGACGGGCTGGTCGGGACGCTCGGCGCTCTCGGCGACGGACAGCGCGAACGGCACGTTCTTGGCGAACTCGTCCTGGATCAGCTTCTCGTCGTCCGGGAAGTTGAACACCGACTGGCAGTCGGCCGCGTTCCACTGGTCGTTCGGGTCGATGTTCGACGCAGTCTGGCAGGTCGACATCTCGGGGGTGTACATCGCCAGGCCGTTGACGTTCGAGGCGTGACCGTCCGCCTCGCCGTTGGTCGTGTACAGCTCCGAGGAGACCTGCGGGCGGTAGCCGGGGATCGCGGAGTTGTCCGGGGTGCCGGCGAGTGCCTTGTACAGGACGTCGTCGGGGGTGTTGGTGGCCACCTGCCAGCCGACTCCGTAGAGGAGGAGTTCGGCGGCGGAGTGGTAGTTGATGCCGTAGGTGAAGCCGATGCGCTTCTGGAAGGCGTCGATCGCCTTGGTCTCGGGCTCGGAGGCCGGTGCCGCGCCGCGGTAGGTCTCGCTGGTGGGGTTGGGTGACGAACCCTCGTCGTCGTAGCCCCACTTGTAGGAGAAGTTGCGGTTGAGGTCGACGCCGTCGCCGGTGCTGATGACACCGTCGGCGTTGATGTCGCGCAGGTTCTTGCGCCACAGACGGTTGGCGGCGTCCTGGAAGGTGTAGTCGTAGCCGTCGGGGTTGGCCGAGAGGACGAACCACAGCTCGGTCGAATCGACGATCTTCTTGACGCGCTTGTCCGTCTTGTAGTTGTCCAGGTAGTGGTGCATCAGACGCCGGGTCATCTCCGGCGTGATCCACTCGCGTGCGTGCTGGTTGGACATGTAGAGGACGGAGGGCTTGGCGCCGTCCTTCGTGTTCCTGGCGTTCTTGCTGAGCTTGAGCGCGAGGATGTCCTGGCCCTTGATCGTCTTGCCGATGGAGACGACCTTGGTGAGGCCCGGGTTCTCCTGCGCGGTCCGGACGATCTCCTCCTTGAGCCCCCCAGCGCCGCTGTAGGGGCGGAAGACGCCCTCCGCGGCCTTCTCGGTACGGGCCTCCGCCTTGGCGGAGAGGTCGTGCTCGCTGAGCTCGACGCCCTGCTTCTTCAGCTTCGCGGCCTGGTCGTCGGTGAGGTAGACCTCGACGGTGGCCGTGCCCTTCGCGGGCGCCTGCTCACTGAGTTCATGGCCGTCCTGACCGGCCGCCAGCAGCAGGGGTACCTGCTTCTTGGTGACCTCGGCCCGGAAGACCTTCACTTCGCTCGGGTCCGAATCCTGTGAACTGCCCGGTTGTGCCTGGGCGATGGGTGCGATACTCGCTCCACCTATGAGGAGAGCGCCGACAGCGAGGATCGATCTCGCTCTGGGTCTCATGTACCCCCCTAGCAGTGTTTCGCCACAGTGACGAATGACTGCCAGGCTCATGCCACTTCATGTTCCAGTCAAGAGTGCCGCAAAGACCGACAAATACCGGTGCCGACGTCCCAAGTGGACGTCGGCACCGAGACGTTGACGATCAGTCACGTCACCCGACGAGGTTGTCCGCCAGCTCCTCGCTGAGGTTGGCCTCGGTGCCCGGGATGCCGAGGTCCTGCGCCCGCTTGTCGGCCATGGCCAGCAGCCTGCGGATACGGCCGGCGACGGCGTCCTTGGTCAGCGGCGGGTCGGCGAGCGCGCCCAGCTCCTCCAGGGAGGCCTGCTTGTGCTCCATGCGCAGACGTCCGGCGGCGGCGAGGTGCTCGGGGACCTCCTCGCCGAGGATCTCCAGGGCGCGCTGGACCCGAGCACCGGCGGCGACGGCCGCGCGGGCGGAGCGGCGCAGGTTGGCGTCGTCGAAGTTGGCGAGACGGTTCGCCGTGGCGCGCACCTCGCGGCGCATCCGGCGCTCCTCCCAGGCGAGCACGGACTCGTGCGCGCCCAGGCGGGTGAGCAGGGCGCCGATGGCGTCACCGTCCCGGACGACGACCCGGTCGACCCCGCGCACCTCGCGGGCCTTCGCGGCGATCGACAGCCTGCGGGCGGCGCCGACCAGCGCCAGCGCGGCCTCGGGGCCCGGGCAGGTCACCTCCAGGGAGGACGAGCGACCGGGCTCGGTGAGCGAGCCGTGCGCCAGGAACGCGCCGCGCCACGCGGCCTCGGCGTCACAGGTGGCCCCGGACACGACCTGCGGGGGCAGGCCGCGGATCGGGCGGCCCCGCCCGTCGACCAGACCGGTCTGGCGGGCCAGCTGGTCACCGCCCGCGACCACCCGTACGACGTAACGCGAGCCGCGGCGCAGCCCGCCCGGGGCCATCACGATCAGCTCGGAACTATGGCCGAAGATCTCCAGGATGTCCCGCTTGAGGCGGCGGGCCGCCATGGCGGTGTCCAGCTCCGCCTCGATCACGATGCGCCCGCTGACCAGGTGGAGGCCGCCGGCGAACCGCAGAATGGCGGAGACCTCCGCCTTCCTGCAGCAGGTCCGGGTGACGGGGAGTCGGGAGATCTCGTCCTTCACCGCTGCCGTCATCGCCATGGGCCGATCCTTCCATGCATCCGAAAAATACGGTCGTACGCGGCGGCGAGGAGCTCCGGGTCGTGCCGGGGCGTCCCGTCCGTCCGGGCCACCGGGGCCAGCTCGACCGCCGCACCGAGCCGCTTCGCGGCCTCGGTGAGCACATCGCGGTCGGGCACGGCGGCCTCGTCGGCCAGCACCACGTCCAGGGCGAGTTTAGGGGCGTGTCGTCCCAAAACCTCCAAATGACGCTGCGGGGAGAACCCCTCGGTTTCTCCGGGCTGCGGGGCGAGGTTCAGGGAGAGTACCCGGCGTGCCTTCGTCTCGGTCAGCGCGTCCAGGAGTTCCGGCACGAGCAGATGCGGGATGACCGAGGAGAACCAGGACCCGGGGCCGAGCACCACCCAGTCCGCGTCCCGGACGGCGGCGACGGCCTCCGGGACGGCCGGCGGGTCCGCCGGCACGACGTGCACCGACTGCACCTCGCCGGGAGTGAGGGCGACGGTGGCCTGGCCGCGGACGGTGTCGACGTCCTCGGGCCGCTCCGGGTCGTGGCCCTTGACCAGGGCCTGGAGCTCCAGGGGCACGGCGGACATGGGCAGCACCCGCCCGTGTGCGCCGAGCAGCTTGCCGACCAGGTCGAGGGCCTGGACGTGATCGCCCAGCTGCTCCCACAGGGCGACGATCAGCAGATTGCCGACCGCGTGGTCGTGCAGGTCGCCCTGGGAGTGGAAGCGGTGCTGGATGACGCGGGACCAGGTCTGGCCCCAGTCGTCGTCGCCGCACAGCGCGGCCAGGGCCTTGCGCAGGTCACCGGGCGGCAGCACGCCCAGCTCGTCGCGCAGCCGCCCGCTGGAGCCGCCGTCGTCGGCCACGGTGACGACGGCGGTGAGGTCGCCGGTGATCCGGCGCAGCGCGGCGAGCGAGGCGGACAGACCCATGCCGCCGCCCAGGGCAACGACCTTGGGCTGGGTGCCCCGGCGCCGTGGTCGGCCGCCGCGGGCCTCGGCGGGCCGGCTCGCGCGTGACTCGGGCATCGCCCGGCGCAACCTGCTCAGCCGCGGTGTACGTGCCGTCATTCCCGTCCCATGTCCCGGTGTACGACCACCGTCTCCACGCCCTGGGAGGCGAGGCGGGCGGCGAGCTTTTCGGAGGTGGCGACCGAGCGGTGCTTACCGCCGGTGCAGCCGACCGCGATGGTCACGTACCGCTTGCCCTCGCGACGGTATCCGGCCGCGACGAGCTGGAGCAGCTCGGAGTAGCGGTCGATGAACTCCTTCGCGCCGGGCTGGTTGAAGACATACGCCGACACCTCCTCGTTGAGGCCGGTGTAGGGGCGCAGCTCCGGGACCCAGTGCGGGTTGGGCAGGAAGCGCATGTCCACGACCAGGTCGGCGTCGACCGGGAGGCCGTACTTGAAGCCGAAGGACATGACCGTGGCCCGCAGCTCGGGCTCCTCCTCGCCGGCGAACTGGGCGTCCATCTTGGCCCGCAGCTCGTGCACGTTGAGGCTGGAGGTGTCGATCACCAGGTCGGCGTCCCCGCGCAGCTCCCGCAGCAGCTCCCGCTCGGCGGCGATGCCGTCGACGATCCGGCCGTCGCCCTGGAGGGGGTGCGGGCGGCGCACCGACTCGAAACGGCGCACCAGGGCGTCGTCGGAGGACTCCAGGAAGACGATCCGGCGGGTGACACCCCGGGTGTCGAGGTCGGAGAGGGAGTCGCGGAGGTTGTCGAAGAAGCGACGGCCGCGAACGTCGACGACCACCGCGATCCGCGCCACGTTGCCCTGGGAACGGGCACCGAGCTCCACCATGGTGGGGATCAGCGCGGGCGGGAGGTTGTCGACGACGAACCAGCCGAGGTCCTCCAGACATTTGGCCGCCGTCGAGCGGCCGGCCCCGGACATGCCGGAGATGATCACCAGCTCGGGGATGGCCGCCTCGGGGGCCCCGGCCGTGTCGCTACCCGTACTCACCTGTGCTCCGTCTTTCTGGAGTGCGTCCTGCCGGGTGAGATCCTCGCCGGTCTTCTTGTGCTCTTCCTGGGCCTGCTGATCTCGCTCGCCTGTGGGCTGTGTGTGGTGCTCGCTCATCTCTCCTGCCCCCGTCGTTCGTCCGGGGCGCCCGCGGACACGGGCTCCCCCGAGGTCTCCGCCGTCGTTTCGGATTCCTCGTCATCCATGATCTCTCCAGTCGCCGTGTTCACGGCGGGCGCGGCCGGGGCCGCCTGGGCGAAGGCCGCGGCAATGGTCTCGGCCGTCTTGCGGCCTATGCCGGGGACCTCGCAGATCTGGTCGATGGTCGCAGCTCGCAGCTTCTTCACCGAACCGAAGTGCTTGATCAGCGCCTGCTTGCGGGTCTCACCGAGGCCGGGGACGTCGTCCAGGGGGCTCGCCCGGAAGCGCTTGGCGCGCTTGGTGCGCTGGTAGGTGATCGCGAAGCGGTGGGCCTCGTCACGGACGCGCTGGAGCAGATACAGGCCCTCGCTGGTGCGCGGCAGGACGACCGGGTCGTCGTCGCCGGGCAACCAGACCTCCTCGAGGCGCTTGGCGAGGCCACAGACGGCGATGTCGTCGATACCGAGCTCGTCCAGGGCCCGCTTGGCGGCCGCGACCTGCGGCTGCCCGCCGTCCACGACGACGAGCTGGGGCGGGTAGGCGAAACGCTTGGGACGGCCGTCGTCGTCCTTGAGGCCGTTGGTCAGGGCGTCGGGGGAGGTGGTGGTGAGGGGGTCGGCCGACGTGGCGCCGGGTGGGGTGGCGGACGGCTCGCCGGGCGGCGTGGGCGACGGCTCGCCGGGCGGGGTGGGCGACGCGTCGTCGAGAGAGTCGGAGGACGTGGCGGCGAGAGAGTCGGTCGACGTGTCGGTGAGGGTGTTCTCACCGTCGGCCCACTCCCCGGTGCGCTCCTTCTCCGCGAGGTAACGCTTGAAGCGGCGGGTGATCACCTCGTGCATGGAGCGGACGTCGTCCTGGCCCTCGAAGCCCTTGATCTGGAAGCGGCGGTACTCGCTCTTGCGGGCCAGGCCGTCCTCGAAGACGACCATGGAGGCCACGACGTCGTCGCCCTGGAGGTGGGAGATGTCGTAGCACTCGATCCTGAGCGGGGCGCTGTCCAGGTCGAGGGCGTCGGCGATCTCCTCCAGCGCGCGGGAGCGGGTGGTCAGGTCGGAGGCGCGCTTGGTCTTGTGCAGGACGAGGGCCTGCTGGGCGTTGCGCTCCACCGTCTCCATCAGGGCGCGCTTGTCGCCGCGCTGGGGGATGCGCAGCGAGACATTGGAGCCGCGGCGCCCGGACAGCCACTCCTGCACGGGCTCCAGCGGGTCGGGCAGCGCCGGGACGAGCACCTCCTTGGGCACCGCGTCCCCGGTCTCCTCGCCGTAGAGCTGTTGGAGGGCATGCTCGACGAGGGCACCGGTGGTGATCTCCTCGACCTTGTCGGTGACCCAGCCGCGCTGGCCGCGTACACGTCCGCCGCGGACGTGGAAGATCTGCACGGCCGCCTCCAGCTCGTCCTCGGCGACAGCGATGAGGTCGGCGTCGGTCGCGTCGGCGAGCACGACCGCGCTCTTCTCCATGGCCTTCTTCAGGGCCTCGATGTCGTCGCGCAGGCGGGCGGCCCGCTCGTACTCCATCTCCTCGGCCGCCTCCATCATCTGCTTCTCCAGGCGGCGCAGATAGGTGCCGGTGCGGCCGGTCATGAAGTCGCAGAACTCGTCGGCGAGTTCACGGTGGTCCTCGGCGGAGACGCGCCCCACGCAGGGGGCCGAGCACTTGCCGATGTAGCCGAGGAGGCAGGGGCGGCCGGTGCGGGAGGCGTTCTTGAACACGCCGGCCGAGCAGGTGCGGACCGGGAAGACGCGCAGCAGGAGGTCGACGGTGTCCCGGATGGCCCACGCGTGCGCGTACGGGCCGAAATACCTGACGCCCTTCTTCTTGTGACCGCGCATCACCTGCACCCGCGGGAACTCCTCGTTCATCGTCACCGCGAGATAGGGGTAGCTCTTGTCGTCGCGGTACTTGACGTTGAACCGGGGGTCGTACTCCTTGATCCAGGAGTACTCCAGCTGAAGGGCCTCGACCTCCGTGGACACCACCGTCCACTCCACGGACGCGGCCGTGGTCACCATCGTGCGGGTGCGCGGGTGGAGGCCCGCCAGGTCCTGGAAGTAGTTCGCCAGGCGCTGACGCAGGCTCTTCGCCTTTCCGACGTAGATCACCCGGCGGTGCTCGTCACGGAACCTGTACACCCCGGGAGAGTCGGGGATCTGTCCCGGCTTGGGGCGGTAGCTGGAGGGGTCGGCCATGTCTCACACCCTACTTGCGCCCGGTGACAGTCCGGCGAGGCTGTGGATAACCTCCGCCACGGTCGGCGGATCCCCGGGAAGGGGAGCACGACCCGCACCGGGGATCCGCCTCCCCCTCGGTGACCTGCGGCGTCGGACTGTGCACGGGGAGGAATGGCCTCACCCTCGCGGCGGGGGCTCCCGGGTGCGGGCGCCCTGGGCCCGCACCCTGGGGTCGCGGGCGTGGACGGGCGGACTGCGCCGGGAGCCGTAGGTCGATCTCCACAATCCACCAGGTGCCCGTCGCCGCACTCCGGCGTGTTCTCCCGCAGTAGTCGGTCCTGCCGTCGCATGCCGTCAGTGGCGTGCTCGGCAACACCGAGATGGGCACGGCGACTTGATGTGGACGTATCGCGACTCGGCCAGGAGTGGGCTGCTGTTGGGCATCAGGTGTTGTCGGGACTTGGTCAACACGCTTCAATGCGGGGGAACTCGGGGAACTGAACCGCGGCGTACGGATGTGAACACCCCCGACGCCCCGACGGGGTGGCCCCGATCAGCCGCGTGAACGGTCTGACCAGCCGTTGTGAAACAACCACAGAAAGGCCCCTGCATGCCGCACGCCACACAGCACGCGGACATCGCCGCCGTCGCCTCCGCGGAACTGGACACGGCCCTGCGAGGCGGCCCCTTCCATGCCGCCCTGCGCGCAGCGATAGCCGCCCGGGGACTGCCTCTGCAGCGTGTGCAGCACCATCTGTCCCGTCGCGGTGTGAAGGTCGGCGTCACCAGCCTGAGCTACTGGCAGCAGGGGGCACGGCGGCCCCAGCGCCCCGAGTCACTGCGGGCGGTGCGGGCGCTGGAGGAGATCCTCCAGTTGCCTGAGGAGTCCCTGATCAGGCTGTTGTCCGAGGCCGACGACCACTCCGTCCTCCAGCAGCCCGCCGCCCGCTCCTATCGCTCCCTGGTGGAGGCCTCGGGCGTGCTGGAGCGGCTGCTGGCCGAACTGGACTGCCCGGTCGACGGCGGCCTGCACACCCTCGCCCACCATGAGCAGGTTCGAATCGGGGCGCGCCGTGAACTGGCGGGACGCGAGTCGCACCACATCGTGCGCGCCCACAAGGACGGCGTGGACCGCTTTGTGGCCGTCCACCACGGCGACCCGGGGTGCACGCCGGAGCGCATGACGGTGCACGCTCTGGAGAACTGCCGCACGGGCCGGGTCCGTTGGCACCACGACACCGGTGTCCTCGTCGCCGAGCTGCTCTTCGGCACGCGCCTGCGGGCCGGCGACACCTATCTCTTCCGGTACGGCGTCGAGGACGGCACGGCCGACGTGTCCCGCGAGTACGCCCGCGGCTTCCCCCTCGCGGGTGGCCAGTACGCGCTCCAGGTCCGCTTCGCCGAGAACGCCCTCCCGGCGCGCTGCCACCGATTCGCCCAGCACTCGGCGGCGGCACCTCGCAGCGGCCGCCAGGGACTGGCCATCAGCGGACTCCACCGGTCCGTCCACCTCGTCGAGCCACGGGTGCGGACCGGGATCGTGGGCATCGGGTGGGAATGGGAGTGAACGCCCGCGTCGGCCTGCCCTCGGCCTGATCAGCCTCAGCCCGGTCGGGCCGTCAGCCTGGTCAGTCCTCAGCCTGATCAGTCCTCAGCCTGGTCAGTCCTCAGCCTGGTTCAGCCCTCAGCCTGGTTCAGCCCTCAGCCTGGCCGGCCTTCGGCCGCCGGCGTCGGCTTCTGACCCCGGGACGCCTTGGCGCGCCTGCGCACTCGCCGCTCCGAAGGTTCCCTGGGCGCGTGCGATTCGCCCCGGAGGACAGACCGCGAGACGTAAGCGATTGCGCAAGCGTTTACGTCTGGCTTCGGATGAGATACCTTCCCGGCCAGAGGAGACCGCAGCGGCCGGGGACGAGGCACAGCGGGAGGGACAGAGAGGGGTCGGGATCCGATGGCGACCATGACCGACGTCGCGCGGCGCGCCGGCGTGTCCGTGGCGACCGTCTCGCATGTGCTGAACGAGACCCGGCCCGTGCTGCCCCACACCCGGCAGGCGGTGCTCGATGCCATGGAGGAGCTCGGCTACACGCCCAACACGCTCGCCCGCTCCCTGGTGACCTCGCGCACCCGGTCGATCGGGCTGGCTGTGTCCGCCATCAGCAACCCGTACTTCACGGAGATCCTCCAGGGTGTCGAGACCGCGGCCCTGGAGCACGGCTACGGCCTGCTCATCGCCGACCCCCACGACGATCCGGAGCATGAACGCAAGGTCGTACAGCTTCTGCACGAGCGCCGTGTGGACGGCATGATCGTCGCGCCCTCCGCCGACCCGCGGGAGCTCCTCGCCTATCTGGGGCGCCACAAGGTGCCGACCGTCCTCCTCGATCGCGTGGTGGGCACCCCGGCGGACGGGGCGACGGGGTTCGACCAGGTCTGCGCCGACAGCGCCGAGCCCATGGCACAGCTGGTCACCCATCTCGCAGGCCTCGGCCATCGGCGGATCGGCCTCGTCGCCGGGCTCCCGGGACTCAGCACCACCAGCGAGCGGCTCACCGGATACCGGGACGGTCTGGTGGCCGCCGGGCTCGCGTACGACGACGGGCTCGTCGTGCACGGCAACTCCGAGTCCCCCGGCGCCGAACAGGCCACCGCGACACTGTTGTCGCTCACCGAGCCGCCCACCGCGCTCGTGACCGCCAACAACGCGATGACCATGGGCGCCCTGCGCAGTCTGCGCGACCACGGGCTGTCCGTGCCCGATGACATCGCGCTGTGCTGCTTCGACGACTTCGCCTGGGCCGATCTGTTCTCACCCAGGCTGACCGCGATCGCCCAGCCCAGCAGGGACATCGGCGCCCAGGCGGTGAGTGTGCTGCTGGACCGTCTCGCCTCACCTGACCGGCCTGCCCGGACGGTGCGTCTCCCCTGCGATTTCGTGCACCGCACCTCGTGCGGCTGTCCCGAACAGTCCCTGATGTCCGTGAAAGGAACCGCCTCGTGATCGTCGTCGCCGGTGAGGCCCTGATCGACCTGGTACCGCAGGGCACGGGCGCCCTCGCGGGTCTGCAGCCGGCCCTCGGCGGCGGCCCGTACAACACCGCCGTGTCCCTCGGCCGGCTCGGCTCCCCCACCGCCTTCTGTTCCCGTACCTCCTCCGACGCGTTCGGTGAGGCCCTGCTCGACGGGCTGCGGGCGGCCGGGGTGGACGTGTCGGCCGTGCAGCGCGGGATCGAGCCGACGACACTCGCGGTCGCGACCATCGACGAGAAGGGGTCGGCCGCCTACTCCTTCTATGTCGAGGGCACCGCCGACCGGCTCTTCACGGCGCCTTCGGAGCTGCCCGCACAGGTTCGCGCGATCTCCTTCGGCACCTGCTCGCTCGTCCTGGAACCTGGGGCGAGCGCGTATGAGGAGCTGATGCGGAGTGCGGCCGCGCAAGGGGTGTTCACGGCGCTCGACCCGAACATCAGGGCCGGACTGATCCCCGACCCGGATGGCTACCGGGCCCGGTTCAAGAGCTGGCTGCCGTCGGTGTCGCTGCTCAAGCTCTCCGAGGAGGACGCGCAGTGGCTGGGCGGCACACCGCGTGAGTGGCTGGACGCGGGACCTGCGGCCGTCGTGATCACCCAGGGCGGCGACGGGCTGACTGTCTTCACGCGGAGCGGCGCGGTGTACTCCGTACCCGGTGAAGAGGTCGACGTCGTGGACACGATCGGTGCGGGCGACACCGTGAACGCGGCCCTGTTGCACGGGCTGGCGGCCCAGGACGCCCTGTCCGCCGAGGCCCTCGTGGGGCTCGATGCCGACGGCTGGACACGGCTGCTGCGATTCGCGGCGCGGGCTGCCGCGATCACCTGCTCCCGGGCGGGTGCCGAACCGCCGTTCGCCTCCGAACTGGGGGACTTCTAGGAGGCGTTTCGTGCGCTCCTTCATTCCACTGGCGAGGCATTCCACTGTTGAGGAGTCAAGGTTCCTCGCGGCCGCCCGGCTCGGGCCGCTGATGATCCAACGGGCGGCGCCCCGCGGGGAGTTCCCGCGGGGCGCCGCCCGTTTTCAGGATTTGGTCGGACTCGCCGATCGCCCGGCTCAGGCCTTGCGGGCCCGCGTCGTCTTCTTGGCGGGAGTCGTCTTCTTCGCGGCGGCCGCCTTCTTCGTGGCCCCGGCCGCTTTGTCGGTGGCCTTGTTGTTGGCCGCCTTCGTGGTCCTGGCCGTCGCCGTCTTCTTCGCTGCCGTCCTCGCCGCGACCGTCTTCTTGGCCGCAGCCTTGCGCGGGGCCTTCACCGAGGCCGCGTCGCTGATGCGGTCGGCGCCGAGGACCTCGCGCAGGAACTTGCCGGTGTGGCTGGCGGGCACCGCGGCGACCTCCTCTGGCGTGCCCTCGGCGATGACCAGGCCACCGCCGGCGCCGCCCTCGGGGCCCATGTCCACTAGCCAGTCGGCGGTCTTGATCACGTCGAGGTTGTGCTCGATGACGATGACCGTGTTGCCCTTGTCGACCAGGCCGGAGAGGACCTTCAGCAGCTTGCTGATGTCCTCGAAGTGCAGACCGGTGGTCGGCTCGTCGAGGACGTAGACCGTGCGGCCGGTGGAGCGCTTCTGGAGCTCGCTGGCGAGTTTCACGCGCTGTGCCTCACCGCCGGACAGAGTGGTCGCCGACTGGCCGAGCCGGACGTAGCCGAGACCGACGTCGTTCAGCGTCTTCAGGTGACGGTTGATCGCCGGGACGGCCTCGAAGAAGTCCATGGCCTCTTCGATCGGCATGTTCAGGACCTCGGAGATGGACTTGCCCTTGTAGTGGACCTCCAGGGTCTCCCGGTTGTACCGGGCGCCGTGGCAGACCTCGCACGGGACGTACACGTCCGGGAGGAAGTTCATCTCGATCTTGATGGTGCCGTCGCCCGCGCAGTTCTCGCAGCGGCCGCCCTTGACGTTGAAGGAGAAGCGGCCGGGCTGATAGCCGCGGACCTTCGCCTCGGTGGTCTCGGCGAACAGCCTGCGGATGTGATCGAAGACGCCGGTGTACGTCGCCGGGTTCGAGCGCGGGGTGCGGCCGATGGGCGACTGGTCGACGTGCACGACCTTGTCGACGAGGTCGTCGCCGTCCACGCGCGTGTGCCGCCCGGGGACGTTGCGGGCGCCGTTGAGCTCGCGGGCCAGGTGCGTGTACAGGATGTCGTTGACCAGCGTCGACTTGCCGGAGCCGGACACGCCCGTGACCGCGGTGAACACGCCCAGCGGGAACGAGACGTCGATGTCCTGGAGGTTGTTCTCCCGGGCGCCGTGCACCGTGAGCAGCCGCGACGGGTCGTGCGGTCGCCGGATGTCGGGCACCGGGATCGCCTTCTTGCCGGCCAGGTACAGGCCGGTCTGCGACTCGGCGTTGGCGAGCAGTTCCTTCAGGGAGCCGCTGTGCACGACCTTGCCGCCGTGCTCACCGGCGCCGGGGCCGATGTCGACGATCCAGTCGGCGGTCTTGATGGTGTCCTCGTCGTGCTCGACGACGATGAGCGTGTTGCCCATGTCGCGCAGCCGGACGAGGGTCTCGATCAGCCGGTGGTTGTCGCGCTGGTGCAGACCGATGGACGGCTCGTCGAGGACGTACAGCACTCCGACGAGTCCGGAGCCGATCTGGGTGGCCAGGCGGATGCGCTGGGCCTCGCCGCCGGAGAGCGTGCCGGCCGCGCGGTTGAGCGAGAGGTAGTCCAGGCCGACGTCGACCAGGAACCGCAGCCGCTCGTTGACCTCCTTCAGCACGCGCTCGGCGATCTTCTTGTCGCGGGCGTTGAGCCGCAGCTCGCCCAGGAACTCCGCGCAGTCGCTGATCGACATCGCGGAGACCTCGGCGATCGACTTCTCCATGATCGTGACCGCGAGGACGATCGGCTTCAGTCGCGTGCCCTCACAGGTGGGGCAGGGCACCTCGCGCATATAGCCCTCGAAGCGCTCCCGGCTGGCGTCGCTCTCGGCCTCGCTGTGCCGGCGCTTGACGAAGGGGACGGCGCCTTCGAAGGGCGTCGTGTAGACGCGCTCACGGCCGTATCTGTTGCGGTACCGGACCTCGATCTGCGTCTTGTGACCGTGGAGCAGGGCCTTCTTGGCGCGCTGCGGCAGGCCCGCGAAGGGGATGTCGGTCCGGAAGCCCAGCGCGTCCGCGAGGGCACCGATCAGACGACCGAAGTAGTCCTTGGTGTGGCCGTGCGACCAGGGGTGGATGGCGCCCTCGTCGAGGGACTTGTCCTCGTCGGGGACGATCAGCTCCGGGTCGACCTCCATGCGCGTGCCGATGCCGGTGCACTCGGGGCAGGCGCCGAACGGCGAGTTGAAGGAGAAGGAGCGCGGCTCCAGCTCCTCGAAGGAGAGGTCGTCGTACGGGCAGTACAGGTGCTCCGAGTACATGCGCTCGCGCTCGGGGTCGTCCTCGGGGAGGTCGACGAAGTCGAGCACGACCATGCCGCCGGACAGGCCGAGGGCGGTCTCCACCGAGTCGGTGAGCCGGCGCTTGGCGGAGTCCTTCACCGTGAGGCGGTCGACGACCACCTCGATGGTGTGCTTCTCCTGCTTCTTCAGCGTGGGCGGGCTGGAGAGCTGGATGGTCTCGCCGTCCACCCGCGCGCGGGAGTAGCCCTTGGTCTGGAGGTCGGAGAAGAGGTCGACGAACTCGCCCTTGCGCTCGCGCACCAGCGGCGACAGCACCTGGAAGCGGCTCCCCTCCGGCAGCTCCAGGACCTTGTCGACGATGGCCTGCGGCGACTGGCGGGAGATCGGCCGGCCGCACTCGGGGCAGTGCGGCTTGCCGATGCGCGCGAAGAGCAGACGCAGGTAGTCGTAGACCTCGGTGATGGTGCCGACCGTCGAGCGCGGGTTGCGCGAGGTCGACTTCTGGTCGATGGAGACGGCCGGGGACAGACCCTCGATGAAGTCGACGTCCGGCTTGTCCATCTGGCCGAGGAACTGCCGGGCGTACGACGACAGCGACTCCACGTAGCGCCGCTGTCCCTCGGCGAAGATGGTGTCGAAGGCCAGCGAGGACTTGCCCGACCCCGACAGGCCCGTGAAGACGATGAGCGAGTCGCGCGGCAGGTCGAGCGAGACATTCTTCAGATTGTGCTCGCGCGCGCCACGGACGATGAGACGGTCGGCCACGCCGGTCCGCACCTTTCTTGAGAGAAGTGACATGGGGGCGAGGCCCCCGTGTGTTCTCGGAGTCGAGTCCCCCGTGCTTTTTCAGACTAGGGGGCGCCACTGACAACGCCGGTCGGATTCCCGGATGCGTCAACAAACCCCGGCCATCCAGCATGCCCGACGCCACGACCGACCCTATAGCACGCGCATTCGATTTACGGCACTCGTTCACCACCTTCACCCAAAGGTGTGGCGGGGCTAGTGTCAGCACCATGATTGATCACGCTCGTGACCTGGTGTCTGTACGTGAAGCGACCGATCGGCTGCTCACCGCAGCGGCAAAACTGGACAACGCGTCGGTGGCCGAGCCGTCACGGCTCCCCGGCTGGAGCCGCGGCCACGTCCTCGCCCACATCGCCCGCAACGCGGACGCCCTCGTGAACGTCCTCGAAGGGCGCCCCATGTACGTCTCCGCCACCGCCCGGGACGCGGACATCGACCGCGACGCCCCGCGCCCCCTCGACGCCCAGCTGACGGATGTGCGTGAGAGCGGCAGCCGCTTCCAGGAAGCGGGCGCCGTGCCCGCGGACTGGGCGCGCACGGTGGAGCTGCGCAACGGGGTCACCGACGTGGCGGCCCGGGTGCCGTTCCGGCGGTGGGTCGAGGTGGAGCTGCACCACGTCGATCTCGGGATCGGGTACGAGCTGGAGGACCTGCCGGCGGAGTTCGTGGAGCGGGAGATCGACTTCCTCGCGGACCGGTTCACCGGGCACGCCGACGTGCCGCCGACGCGGCTCACGGACGGCACGCACGCGTGGAGCACGGGCCGGGAGGCGGACGCCCCCGAGGTCACCGTCCGAGGCAGCGCACCCGACCTGCTCGGGTGGCTCGCCGGGCGCCGCGACGGGGCCGGGCTGACCGCGGAGGGCGGCGCGTTGCCGTCGCTTCCCCCGCTGTAGCGCCAGGGGGCCACCGGCCGCCCTGCCGCTATAGGCTGCCGACATGACGTACAGCGGACAGGTGACGGTCGGCGGCCCCGCCGACGTGCATGAGCTCAAGGACCTGATGATCACCAAGATCGCGGTCGGCACGATGGACAACAACGCCTATCTGCTGCGCTGCCGGGCCACGGACGAGCAGCTGCTGATCGACGCCGCCAACGACGCGGACACGCTGCTCGGGATGATCGGTGACGACGGCATCGCGTCCGTCGTCACCACGCACCAGCACGGCGACCATTGGCAGGCGCTCGCCGCGGTCGTCGAGGGCACCGGCGCGCGCACGTACGCCGGGCGGGACGACGCCGACGGCATCCCGGTGCCGACCGACGTCCTGGTCGACGACGGCGACACCATCCGGGTGGGGCGCGTGGAGCTCACCGCGCGCCACCTGGTGGGGCACACGCCGGGTTCGATCGCCCTCGTCTACGACGACCCGCACGGGCATCCGCATGTGTTCACCGGGGACTGCCTCTTTCCCGGCGGCGTGGGCAACACCCGTAAGGATCCGAAGGCGTTCGCCAGCCTGATCCACGACGTGGAGACGAAGATCTTCGGCACGCTGCCCGACGAGACATGGGTCTACCCCGGACACGGCAACGACACGACCCTGGGGGCCGAGCGGCCGCATCTGCCGGAGTGGCACGCGCGGGGCTGGTGAGCGGGAACCGGTTGTGTGGCCGGTGACCGAGAGCAGGTAAGGGCGCGAGATCAATGACTACGCGCCCCCGCGCACGCGCCCCGTGTGAACCGTTCACACACGCCGGAGTCCTGCGCGCGCTCCCGTCGCGCGTTGTTGCGCAGTCAACTGGAAGCAGCCCCGCGAAGGATGACGGCTCCTGAGCGGAAAGGGCCGCCGGTCCCTCAATCCCCGCCCTCGACCGGCGGCCCCGGCGATCTCTCGCCGGATGTGTTCACAAGAACGCAACACCCGTTCCCAATATGCGGACTTCCGGCGTTGCGATCTCGACAAAGTCGACGATGTACTGTCAATCTCGCGCCATGCACCCTGCCCCCCGCGCGCTGCGCCGCGCCGTCGCCGTCGCAACGACCGCCCTGCTCGCCACCGCTCTGGGCTGCGCCCCGCAGCCGGACGAGAAGGCCGCCGACGCGCCGTCGGGTTCGGCCGGGAACACCTGCGCCAAGGGCAAGTTGGCCACCGAGACCGTCGGCAAACTGACCGTCGCCACCGACGAGCCGGCGTACGAGCCCTGGTTCAAGGACGACAAGCCCGCCAACGGTGAAGGCT
The DNA here is from genome assembly GCF_042657965.1 of Streptomyces coerulescens. NCBI lineage: Bacteria > Bacillati > Actinomycetota > Actinomycetes > Kitasatosporales > Streptomycetaceae > Streptomyces > Streptomyces coerulescens. The sequence goes on along the minus strand of NZ_JBHSKM010000007.1, from coordinate 296,142 downwards.
TCGAGTCGGCGGTCGCGTACGCCGTGGCGAAGCAGCTCGGCTACGACAAGAGTGCCGTCGTCTGGCAGAGCGTTCCGTTCAACAAGGCTTTCGCGCCCGGCGAGAAGACCTTCGACTTCGTCATCAACCAGGTGTCGATCAGCAACGAGCGCAAGAAGGCCGTGGACTTCTCCTCCGGCTACTACGACGTCCGCCAGGCCGTCATCGCGCTCAAGGACGGAAAGGCCGCCAAGGCGAAGAGCGTCGCCGATCTGAAGGGCCTCAAGCTGGGCGCACAGGTCGGCACCACCAGCCTCGACTACATCGACGACGTGGTGCAGCCGACCCAGGAGCCCGCCGCGTACGCCAAGAACGACCAGGCCAAGTCGGCGCTGAAGAACGGGCAGGTGGACGCCATCGTGGTCGACCTGCCCACCGCCTTCTACATCACCGCGGCCGAGGTGACGGACGCGACGATCGTCGGCCAGTTCGAGAACCAGGGCGGTACGCCCGAGCAGTTCGGCCTCGTGCTCGACAAGGGCAGCGCGCTGACGTCGTGCGTGACGGACGCCGTGGACGCCCTGCGCGAGGACGGCACCCTGGACAAGCTCGAACAGCAGTGGTTGTCCGACGCCGTCGACGCCCCGGTGCTCAAGTGACCTTGACGAAGCAGGAGTCCGGCCAGGAGGGCGCGGACGGCGACGGCGGCATGTCCGCCGCGGGTGACGGTTACGTCCCTTCGCAGCGGCGGCTCGACCGCGAGCGCTACAAGCGTGCCCGCGCCCGCCGCGCCACGGCCATCGGCGCCCTCTCCACCCTGGTCACCGGTGTCGTCCTCTATCTGGTCGTGGTCAACGCCCCGGGCTGGCCGCGTACCAAGGAGACATTCTTCGACTGGGAGTACGCGCGCGAGGCGTTCCCCAAGGTCGTCGAAGGACTGTGGCTCAACGTCCGGCTGCTGCTGATCTGCGGCGCCTGCGTACTGGTCCTCGGGATGCTCATCGCCGTGGCCCGCACGCTGCGCGGCCCGGTGTTCTTCCCGCTGCGGGTGCTGGCGGCCGCCTACACGGACTTCTTCCGTGGCCTTCCGCTCATCATTAACCTCATGATCGTCGTCCTCGGCGTCCCCGCGCTGCGGCTCCAGGGCGTGACGGTCGATCCGGTGCTGCTGGGCGGCACGGCTCTGACGCTGACGTATTCGGCCTACGTGGCCGAGGTGTTCCGGGCCGGCATCGAGTCCGTGCACCCCTCGCAGCGCGCCGCGGCACGCTCGCTCGGGCTCACCAACCGGCAGGCGCTGCGCCACGTCGTCCTGCCCCAGGCGGTACGCCGTCAGGTGCCGCCCCTGCTCAACGACCTGGTGTCGTTGCAGAAGGACACCGGGCTCGTGTCGATCGGCGGCGCGGTGGACGCCGTACGGGCCGCCGACATCATCGTGGGCCGCAGCCTCAACTACACGCCCTACATCGTGGCCGGACTGATCTTCGTGGCGCTGACCATTCCGATGACACGCTTCACGGACTGGGTGACGGCCCGGATGGACCGCCGGCGCGCCCAAGGAGGTGCCCTGTGAGCGACGCGTCTGTGCATGACGAGCCTCTGAGCGACGCACCTGTGCTGCGCATGGAGTCCGTACGCAAGACCTTCGGCGGTTCGGTGGTGCTGCGTGACGTCGACCTGGAGGTCGCCCCGCACACGGTGACCGCTCTGATCGGGGCCTCCGGCTCCGGCAAGTCCACGCTGCTGCGGTGCGCGAATCTGCTGGAGGAGATCGACGACGGCGCGATCTGGCTGGACGGCGAGGAGATCACCGATCCACGGGTGGACCAGGACACCGTACGCCGCCGTATCGGCGTGGTGTTCCAGGCGTACAACCTCTTCCCGCACATGACGGTGCTGGAGAACATCACCCTCGCCCCGCGCCGGGTGCACGGGCAGTCGCGCACCGAGGCCGAGGCACACGCGCGTGAGCTGCTGGAGCGGCTGGGGCTCGCCGACCGGGCGGGCGAGTACCCGGACCGGCTGAGCGGCGGGCAGCAGCAGCGGGTCGCGATCGTCCGCGCGTTGGCCGTACGTCCGCGACTGCTGCTGCTGGACGAGATCACCGCCGCCCTCGACCCCGAGCTGGTGGGCGAAGTCCTCGCCGTCGTCCGTGACTTGAAGGCGGACGGGATGACCATGGTGCTGGCCACGCACGAGATGGGGTTCGCCCGCGAGGTCGCCGACCAGGTTTGTTTTCTGGACGGAGGGGTGGTGCTGGAGCGCGGCACGGCAGAGCAGATCTTCGGTGATCCGCAGCAGGAGCGTACGCGGCGCTTTCTGCGGCGGATCGTGGAGGCCGGTCGGTTGTAAGGACCGCCCGCCATGGACGGCGCCACTTACAACCGCCCCGCCTGCCGACGTCACGTGTCCGCCTGTCCCGCCCCCACCAGCGCCACGACCCGCTCGACACCGAAGACGTACCCCTGGACACCACACCCCGCGATGACCCCGTCGGCACGCAGCGAGACGTAGGAGTGGTGCCGGAACGACTCGCGCTTGTGGATGTTGGAGATGTGCACCTCCAACACGGGCAGTCCGTCACAGGTGTTGAGTGCGTCCAGAATCGCGACCGACGTGTGTGAATAGGCGCCGGGGTTGATCACGATCCCGCAGTGGTTCTGCCGCGCCTCGTGGATCCAGTCGACCAGCTCGCCCTCGTGGTTGGACTGCCGGAAGTCGATCGTGCCGCCGTGCGCGGCCGCCGCCTTGGCGCACAGGGCCCTGACATCGTCGAGGGTCTCGGAGCCGTAGATCTCCGGCTGGCGCTGGCCGAGCAGGTTCAGATTGGGGCCGTTGAGGATCATGATCGGGGCGTTGGCCAGGGTGCGGGGCACGGTTCCTCCGGTCCGTTCGGGGTGGGGCGGTCCGTCGATGACCGCTGCTCAGACCCGGTTTATCACGGTGCGTGGACCACGTGACTCGCCATAGCCTCCGGGCATGACCACTCTCTCGTACCCTCCCAAGCCGTCCCCCGGCGACCGCGTCGCCGTCATCTCGCCCGGCGCGGGCCTGCCCGGACTCCTCCCGCGCCCCTTTGAACTGGGCCTGGAGCGGCTGCGCAAGGAGTACGGGCTCGAACCGGTCGAGTACGCGGCGACCCGCAAGATGGGCTCGACGCCTCAGGAGCGGGCCGACGACATCCACGCCGCCTTCGCCGACCCGGACATCAAGGCGGTCATCGCCTCGATCGGCGGCGACGACCAGATCACCGTGCTGCCGCTGCTGGACCGTGAGTTGATCCGAGCAAACCCGAAGCCGTTCTTCGGGATGAGCGACAACACGAACCTGCTGATGTTCCTGCGCAACACGGGGATCGTCGGCTATCACGGCGCCACCGTGATGTGCGAGCTGGGCCGCCCCGGTGCGATGCACCCGCGGACCGCCGACTCGCTGCGGGCCGCGCTGTTCACCTCCGGCGAGTACGAACTCGCTCCCGCCGAGCGCTGGAACGACGTCAACCGTGACTGGGCCGACCCCGCGACTTTCGACGCGGAGCCCGAGACGAGGCCCGGCAACGGATGGACCTGGGTGAACGCCGACCGGGTGGTGGAGGGCCGCACCTGGGGCGGCTGTCTGGAGATCGTCGGCTGGCTGCTGATGGCCGACCGGGAGATCGCGCGCGACCTCTCGGAGTACGACGGCGGTGTGCTGTTGCTGGAGACGTCGGAGGAGATGCCGAGCGCGAGCGAGGTCTTCTGGACCCTACGGAACATGGGCGAGCGCGGGCTGCTCCAGCGTTTCTCCGCACTGCTGATGGGCCGGGCGAAGACCTGGTCCTTCGAGCGCCCCAACGGCCCCGAGGAGGCCGCTCGTTATGCCACCGAGCAGCGCGAAGCCGTGCTGCGAGCCATGCGTGTATATGCCCCCAACACACCGATCGTCTTCGACGTGGACTTCGGCCACACCGATCCACAACTCGTGATCCCCTACGGCGGCTTCGTCCGCGTCGACGGCCCCGCCCGGCGCATCACCGTCACGTACTGACGAGGGCCGAGCGCCCCCGTACGCCCCCGTAACCCGCGATCACCGTGGGTAGTTGACGCAGCATGCACGATGTACGCACCGTAAAGGGACCCCCGTCCATGCTGCGGCTCGCGGTCGCCTCGCTCGCCGGGACGGCCATCGAGTTCTACGACTTCTTCGTCTACGGGACCGCGGCGGCGCTCGTCCTGGGGCCGCTGTTCTTCCCGACGTTCTCGCCGGTGGCGGGAACCCTGGCCGCCTTCGCCACGTTCGGGGTGGGCTTCGTGGCACGTCCCCTGGGGTCGGTGCTGTTCGGGCACATCGGGGACCGGCACGGACGCCGGCCGGTCCTCGTCGCCTCACTGCTGCTGACCGGCGCGTCCACGGTCGCGGTCGGCTGCGTACCGACGTACGAGTCCATCGGGGTGGCCGCTCCCCTGCTGCTGCTCGTGCTGCGCTTTCTCCAGGGGCTGGGGCTGGGCGGCGAGTGGGGCGGGGCCGTCCTGCTGACCGTCGAGCACGCACCGCCCGGCCGGCGCGGTCTGTGGTCGAGCTTTCCGCAGGTCGGGCCCGCGCTGGGCTTCCTGCTCGCCAACGGTGTGGTGCTGGGGCTGTCGGCGACGCTGTCGGACGCGCAGTTCGCCTCGTGGGGCTGGCGCGTGCCGTTCTGGGCGGCGGGAGTGCTCGCGCTGGTCGGGCTGTGGCTGCGGTCGTCGCTCGCCGAGAGTCCCCGGTTCCTCGAGATCGACGACCACGCGCGCGTGCCGCTCACCGAGGTCGTACGCGGCCACTGGCGGCTCGTGCTGCTGACGGCCGGAGCGCTCGCGATCGGGTACGCGATCTTCTACGCCGTGACGACCTGGTCCCTCGCCTACGCCACCGAACGGCTCGGTGTGAGCCGTGGCGTGATGCTCACCTGCATCATGGGCGCGGTGGTGGTGAAGGGCTCGCTGACACCGGTGGTGGCGATCCTCGGCGACCGGTACGGACGGCGTCCCCTGTGCCTCATCGGGTGCGCGGCGTCCGCTCTGTGGATGTTCCCGCTGGTCGCGTTGCTCGCCACGGGTCAGCCGCTGCTGATGTTCCTGGGCTTCCTCGGGGCGATGCTCGCCTTCATCACCATGTTCGCGGTGATCGCCGCCTATCTGCCGGAGCTGTACGAACCCCGGGTGCGCTGCACGGGTGCCGCGGTGGGCTACAACCTCGGTGGTGTCATCGGGGGCGCGCTCACGCCGATCGTGGCGACAGCGCTGGTCGAGCAGAGCGGCGGCCGGGTGCCGTGGGGTGTGGGGGCCTATCTGACCGGGGTCGCACTGCTGAGTCTGGGGTGTTTCGCACTGCTGCCCGAGACGCGTCCGGTGCCTGCCACGGCTGCGGAGCCCGCCACCGGGTGACGGGCTCCGCAGCCGTGGCGCGCTCACGGATTGAGCGCGAGCTCCAGGTACGCCGCGAACAGCACCAGGTGGACGCCGCCCTGGAGCGGCGTCGCCCGCCCGGGTACGACCGTCAGCGAGCTCACCACCACCGTCAGGGCCAGCAGCACCATGTGCGTGGCCCCGAGGCCGAGGACCAGTGGGCCCGTGAGCCAGACGGAGGCCAGGGCGACCGCCGGGATGGTCAGTCCGATGCTGGCCATCGCCGAGCCGAGCGCGAGATTCAGACTGGTCTGCACCCGGTCACGGCGGGCGGAGCGCAGCGCGGCGATCGTCTCGGGGAGCAGCACCAGCAGGGCGATGATCACGCCGACGACGGCATGGGGCAGGTCGGCGGCCGCCACTCCGTCCTCGATGGTGGGCGACACCCCCTTGGCCAGGCCGACCACGCCGATGAGGGCCAGGCCGAGCAGCCCGAGACTCACCAACGCCGTGCGGACGGAGGGCGCTTCGGCGTGGTCGTCACCGGTGATCACGTCGCCCTGCCGGGTGATGGGGAGGAAGTAGTCACGGTGCCGCACGGTCTGCGTTGCCACGAAGAGGCCGTACAGGACCAGCGACGAGACCGCGGCGAAGGTCAGCTGCACCGAGGAGAACTCCGGGCCGGGCTTGCTCGTGGTGAACGTGGGCAGCACCAGGCTGAGTGTGGCCAGGGTGGCGACGGTCGCCAGGGCGGCACCGGTGCCCTCCGGGTTGAAGACCGCCGTACGGTGCCGCAGCGAGGCCACGAGCAGACACAGGCCGACGATGCCGTTGCACGTGATCATCACGGCCGCGAAGACGGTGTCGCGGGCGAGGGTGGAGCTCTTGTCGCCGCCGTCGGCCATCAGGGTCACGATCAGGGCGACCTCGATGATCGTGACGGCGACGGCGAGGACGAGTGAGCCGAAGGGTTCACCGACGCGGTGCGCGACCACTTCGGCGTGGTGTACCGCGGCCAGGACGGAACCCGCGAGGACCAGCGTCACGACCGCGACGACCGCGACGGGCAGATCCCGGCCCCAGGTGAAGGCCAGCAGGACGACCGCGAGCACGGGGACGAAGTACGTCCACCCCGTCGTGAGCGACCTGAGCCTGTCGATCATGGAGCGATCGTCGCAGAGGGGTTGGGGGTTCGCATTCCGGTCCGGGTGGTTGTCGGGACGGTGGTCAGGCGGCCCCGCACCCTCGGGATGCGGGGCCGCTGTGTTTCTTGTGTCGCTACGCGAAATCGGTCATCTCCTGTACGTCGCAGTCCGTGAAGGACGGCGGCCTGGTGCACAGCGCGGCCATCTGCTCCGCGAACTTGGTCGTCTCGGGGTCGTCACTGTTGCGCATCGCGTCCTCGTGGGAGTCGAACTCGACCACCACGAGGTAGCGGTTGGTCTGCGCCCTGTCCTTGATGACGAGCCGCCGCGTGGGGCCGCCGCTGCGGTCCGCCAGGCGCTGCTCCGTCTCCCGGGCCAGCTCTCGCATCTCATCGATGCGTTCGGTCTCGAAGTCGATGATCTGTACGAACTTCATGGGTGCGTCCACAGGTGCCTCCACCCCCGGCCGTGGTGTCCCCCGGCGAGGACATCCAGCACCCAAAGAAGCACCGGGAGCAGTGCTCGGCAATTCGCCGAGCACCACCCCCGGTGATGGTTCTTCCTACGTCCGACATGGTCAGACGTCGATGCTGTCCTTCGGAGCGCCATCGCTCCGCTCCTGCGCCGCCTCGGCCGCCGCCTGCTTCTTGGAGGCCCTCAGGCTGGTGATCGTGGTGACGACCAGGACCGAGCAGATCACGCCGAGCGAGACCGGAATGCTGATCTCGGGGACATGGACCCCGGACTCGTGCAGCGCGTGCAGTACCAGCTTCACGCCGATGAAGCCGAGGATGATCGACAGGCCGTAGCTGAGGTGGACCAGCTTCTTCAGCAGACCGCCGATGAGGAAGTACAGCTGCCGCAGACCCATCAGCGCGAACGCGTTGGCCGTGAACACGATGTACGGGTCCTGCGTCAGGCCGAAGATCGCCGGGATGGAGTCCAGGGCGAAGAGCACGTCCGTCGTGCCGATCGCGAGCATCACGACCAGCATCGGGGTCATGACCCGCTTGCCGTTCTCCTGGATCCACAGCTTGGTGCCGTGGTAGCGGTCGGCGACACCGAACCTGCGCTCGGCCGCCTTCAGCAGCTTGTTCTCCTCGAACTCCTCGTCGTCGCCGTCGGCCCGGGCCTCCTGGATGAGCTTCCAGGCGGTCCAGATCAGGAAGGCGCCGAAGATGTAGAACACCCACGCGAAGCTGGCGAGGATCGCGGCACCGGCGGCGATGAAGATGGCCCGCAGCACCAGGGCGATGAGGACACCGACCAGCAGCACTCGCTGCTGGTACTGGGACGGCACGGCGAACTTCGCCATGATCAGAACGAAGACGAAGAGGTTGTCGACGCTCAGTGACTTCTCGGTGATGAAGCCGGCGAAGAACTCGCCGCCGGCCTGTCCGCCGCCGAAGATCAGCAGGCCGAGCCCGAAGAGGCCCGCCAGGGTGATCCAGACGATCGTCCAGATTCCGGCTTCCTTGATGGATACGTCGTGCGGTTTGCGGCCGATGAAGAAATCGACCGCGATCAGGGCGGCAAGGCCCACGATGGTCAGGACCCACAGGGTCGTGGAAACTTCCACTGCGCCTCCGGCAGTACGTAACGGCAGATGTCAGCGTCGTCGCGCGCCGGAGGTCTCTTCCACCCACGATGGGCCGACGCCCCGGGATCTGGCCGGATCCGTATTGACGGGTACGTCGCAGCAGACAGGGAGTACTCCCCTCCGTGCGACAAACAGTACCCCAATCACCAAGGAAAGGTAAAGCGATTGGCAAAAGAAGTACCAAGTTAGCTGGTCAGAGGCCCTTTACCAGTGCTTGGCCCGGGCTGCCGCGACCTGTGTGAGCACCTGCTGGAGGACCTGGCTGCCGGCCGGCACGGGCGAGGGCTCGTAGGTCCAGGCATGTCCGACCCACGGGTCGGCGAGGTGGTCGTCGGCCACCGGGGTCAGCCGCAGCAGCGCACGCCACAGCGGGTCGAGCAGCGGGCCGTAAGCGGCCGCCTCCTCGCGGTCCGCGACCATCATCAGGTGGACCCCGACGGCGGGACCCTCGTCCGCGAGGTAGCGCAACTGGTTCACGGCCCGGTCGTCGAAGCCGTGCGGGAAGTCGTTGACGATCAGCAGTTGCTGGGAGGTGTCGAAGCCGGGCGGCAGGGAGTCGGGCGCACCGCCGCGCAGCGCCATCTGCACCAGATCAACGCGCTGGGTGAGCCGCGCGAGGACCTCCGCGACTCCGGCCGCGCCCACAGCGGGCGGGGCCGCGAGCACACCGGTCTGCACCAGGGGTGCCAGCGCCTGGGCGCCCGAACCGGCCGGGTCGATGACGTGCACGGTGAACTCGCCCGCCGGATAGACGGCGAGCAGCCGGGCCGCGTGTGCCACCGCCGTCTCCATCGCGAGGCGGCGCAGGTCGTGGGAGTCGGTGAAGGAGCCGTCGAGCGATCCGCTGCGTCCGCTGTCGATCCACAGGCCGCGCTCCAGCGGAAGCCGGACCAGCATCGGGATGCGCAGCTCGGCGCTCTCGGGGAGGTGGAGCTCGCCCAGGCGCAGGGCCATGGGGATCTCCATCGGTACTCGGTAGCCGTGCCAGACCGGGTTGTCCCAGCGGGCGAAGGCGGGCGGCAGCGCCGGTTCGACGACCTGGGACTCCGCGGTGAGCTGCGCGAGGTCCCGGTCGAGGGTCGCCCTGGCCTGGTTGACGAGCTCCGCGTGCTTGGCCTGGGCCGCGTCCCGGGCGGCGTCGCCCTGTCCGCCGATCCGGCTGCGCGGGTCCGACAGGACCTGGTCGAGCTCCTTCTCCATGCGCGATTCGGCGAAGTCGACCGCGCTGCGATAGGCGGCGGTCGTGCGGGCCAGGTCCTCGAACATGCCCCACACCTGGTTGTAGAGCCGCTCCTCCATGGACCAGCCGGTGGCGTCGCCCGCGACGGGCTGCGCGGGCTGTCCGGGCTGTGCCGGGGGCGCGGTCGGCGGGGGCGGCGGCGGAGCCGCGTTCTGCCGACGCGGGTGGCTGTAGTCGATGGGTCCGCCGGATGTGGGGGCGGACGGCTGGGCGGGGTCGGTCGCGCCGTTTCCGCCCTGGTACGACGGGTGCGGCGTGGACTGGCCCGGCATGCCGGGCGTCTGGGTGCCGTAGGGCGACGTCGGCTGCGGTGCCGTGGCACCGGAGGTGCCCTGCTGGGCCGGGCCCGACTGGTCCGGTCCCATGGCGGGCGCGGCCGTCTGCCGGGAACGGTCGCCGTCCGTACGCGGCGGGGGCGCCGGGATCGAGCGGGCCACGCCCTGGGCCACCGCTTCGTTGATGCTGCCGGCGAGCTGATGGGCCTGGGCCAGGCCCTGGTCGTTGAAGAGGTCGGCGAGCCCGCCGGCGTACCCCTGGCCGATGGCGCGCACCTTCCAGGCACCCTGGCGGCGGTAGAGCTCCAGGGCGACGACGGCGGACTCGGACTCCAGGCCGGCGACGGTGTAGCTGGCGACCTCGGCGCCGTCGAGGCCGGTGACCGCGACGAACGGGGTGGGGACGGCGCCGAAGCGCGTCGGACCCCCGACCCCCGTCGGAAGGGCGAGCAGCACACTGACACGGTGGACGGCCTCCGGCATGGCGTCCAGGTCCACCGCGAGGCGATGGTCGGCGGCCGCCTGCCGGGAGACCTCGAGGCCGGGCAGGGTCGGGGTGCCGGGGTGGGCCACCCAATCGACGCCGTGGATCCTGCCCTGCTCGTCGCCGAGCGTGGCGGCGGCCACGATCGGAGCGCCGGCCGAGACCCGGATCTCCAGACGGGCCTGGGAGAGCGGGTGGTTCTGCCCCCGCACCAGCTCGGCCGTCATGCCTTCGTCCCCCTGCTTGTCAGTTGTCGTGTCGTGTGCCGCCCGCCGGGCCGCCTTGTGTGTCCTACAGGTGCGGCAGGATCGCCGGCATCAGGTCCTGGAACGTACGGCCGTTGGCCGGCGTGCCGAGGGCCGTCATCGTCCAGCCCGGACCGTTGCGGTGCACCTTCGCCATGATCTGGGCCGTGTAGGCGCCGCCACCCGCGAGGGTGTAGCGGGCGAGCTCCTGGCCGTTGGTCTCGTCGACCAGGCGGCAGAACGCGTTCTGCACCTCCTGGAAGGTCTGGCCCGTGAAGGAGTTCACGGTGAAGACGATCTGGTCGATGTGGACCGGGATGCGGGCGAGGTCGACGAGGATCGCCTCGTCGTCGCCGCCCTGGCCGACACCGCCGACGAGGTTGTCACCGGTGTGACGCACCGAGCCGTCGTCGCTCACCAGGTGGCGGAAGAAGACGACATCGACCGGCTGCTTGTCCGCGAACAGAACGGCCGAGGCGTCGAGGTCGACCTCCCGCGTACGCGAGCCGAACAGGCCGCGCCGGGGAGCCGCCTGCCAGCCGAGACCCATGCGCACCGCGGTCAGGCTGCCTCCGTCGTTCTTCTGCAGACTGATTGCCTGACCCTTGGTCATGTTGACGGTCACGTGCTGATTCCCCTCTCGAACTGTCCCCTGTTGGCCGCGGAGTCCGCGGATGACGAGAACCCTACGCAGGGGCACTGACAGTGACGTACCCCGGTCCCCACTTTGTGTCGGTCTTGCAACACAGCGCGTGCGGGAAGCCTGCGGACGGGTCCCGTCAGGCCAGTCCCGCCTCCTTCATCTGACGCAGTTCCTTCTTCATCTCGGACACCTCGTCGCGCAGCCGTGCCGCGATCTCGAACTGCAGATCCGCGGCGGCGGCGCGCATACGCTCCGTCAACTCCTCGATCTGCTCGGCGAGATCCGCCGCCGGCCGGTCGGTCGGCACCGTCTCCTTGGCCTTGCCCTTGGCGGACTTGGCCGTCTTCGCGCCCTTGGCCGCCTTGTCGCCGAGGGAGGGCACGGGGGCCTTGGTGCCCCGGCCGTCCTTCTTGGCGCGGTAGCCCGTGCCGAGCAGCTGCTCGGTGTCGACGTCCTCGCGGGCGATCTGGGCGACGATGTCGTTGATCTTCTTGCGCAGCGGCTGGGGGTCGATGCCGTTCGCCTTGTTGTACGCGACCTGCTTCTCCCGGCGGCGGTTGGTCTCGTCGATGGCCTTCTCCATCGCCGGGGTGATCTTGTCGGCGTACATGTGGACCTGGCCGGAGACATTGCGCGCCGCACGGCCGATGGTCTGGATGAGGGAGGTCCCGGAGCGCAGGAAGCCCTCCTTGTCGGCGTCGAGGATCGCCACCAGGGACACCTCGGGCAGGTCGAGGCCCTCGCGCAGCAGGTTGATGCCGACGAGGACGTCGAACTCGCCGGCGCGCAGCTCTCTCAGCAGCTCGACACGGCGCAGGGTGTCGACGTCGCTGTGCAGATAGCGCACCTGGATGCCGAGCTCCAGGAAGTAGTCCGTGAGGTCCTCGGCCATCTTCTTGGTGAGGGTGGTGACCAGGACGCGCTCGTCCTTCTCGACGCGCGTGCGGATCTCGTGCACCAGGTCGTCGATCTGGCCCTCGGTGGGCTTGACGACGACCTCAGGGTCGACGAGGCCGGTGGGGCGGATGATCTGCTCGACCTGGCCGTCCGAGCGGGAGAGCTCGTAGTTGCCGGGGGTCGCCGACAGGTAGACGGTCTGCCCGATGCGCCCCTGGAACTCCTCCCACTTCAGTGGTCGGTTGTCGAGGGCGGAGGGCAGGCGGAAGCCGTGGTCGACCAGGGTGCGCTTGCGGGAGGCGTCGCCCTCGTACATGGCCCCGATCTGCGGCACCGTCACGTGCGACTCGTCGATGACGAGCAGGAAGTCCTCGGGGAAGTAGTCCAGCAGGGTGTTCGGCGCGGATCCGGGCGAGCGGCCGTCGAAGTGCATCGAGTAGTTCTCGACGCCGGAGCAGGAGCCGATCTGGCGGAGCATCTCCAGGTCGTAGGTCGTTCGCATCCGCAATCGCTGGGCCTCCAGGAGCTTGCCCTGCTTCTCCAGTTCGGCGAGGCGCTCGCCGAGCTCCTTCTCGATGTCGTTGACGGCCCGCTCCATGCGCTCGGGGCCCGCGACGTAGTGGGAGGCCGGGAACACGTACAGCTGCTCGTCGTCGCTGATGATCTCGCCGGTCAGCGGGTGCAGCGTGGACAGGGCCTCGATCTCGTCACCGAACATCTCGATACGGACGGCGAGCTCCTCGTAGACCGGGAAGATCTCGATGGTGTCGCCGCGCACCCGGAAGGTGCCGCGGGTGAAGGCGAGGTCGTTGCGCGTGTACTGGATGTCCACGAAACGGCGCAGCAGTTGGTCCCGGTCGATCTCCTCGCCGACCTTCAGGGGGACCATGCGGTCCACGTACTCCTGCGGCGTACCGAGGCCGTAGATGCACGAGACCGAGGCGACCACGACGACGTCACGGCGGGTGAGCAGCGAGTTCGTCGCGGAGTGACGCAGGCGCTCGACCTCCTCGTTGATCGAGGAGTCCTTCTCGATGTAGGTGTCCGACTGCGGGACGTAGGCCTCGGGCTGGTAGTAGTCGTAGTACGAGACGAAGTATTCGACGGCGTTGTTCGGCAGGAGCTCGCGGAACTCGTTCGCCAGCTGGGCGGCCAGCGTCTTGTTCGGCGCCATCACCAGGGTGGGCCGCTGGAGCTTCTCGATCATCCACGCGGTGGTCGCGGACTTGCCTGTGCCGGTCGCGCCGAGCAGGACGACATCCTTCTCACCGGCTTCGATGCGCCGGGCGAGCTCGGCGATGGCCGTCGGCTGGTCGCCGTTGGGCTGGTAGGGGCTGACGACCTCGAAGGGCGCCACCGTGCGTTCGATGCTGGAAACGGGCCGCATGGATCCACCGTACGACCCCCCACTGACAACGCGGTCCGATCAGTGGTTCTGCGGGGTCCTGGGGCCTCGGCTTCCGGTGGTGCGGCGGGTCCGCAGTGCGGGGCGGCGGGCCTGGTGCGGGACGGTGGGGTGGGCCGGGACGCCCGGCTTGTGCTCCACAGGGGCACCGGCCGGCCTACCCATGATCATCTTCGGGTCGTAAAGCACGACGACGCCTGCCAGGACCAGAAAGGCGAGCGGGCCGACCAGCATCGGGGCCAGCAGGGCGGCGGGCGAGTCACCGGTGGCGGCCGCTCCCGTGCCGTGGAGATGGACGTCGAGGGCGGCCATGCCCGTGTAGTGCATCCCGCTGACGGCCAGGCCCATGACGAGGCTCGCGCCCACGCTCCACAGGAGCCCTCTGACCTGCCCGGCCGCCCACAGGGCGGCGGTGGCCGCTCCCATGGCTATGACGACGGAGACGGCCACGGTGAACGTGTTGTATTCGAGCTTGCCGTCGAGCCGCATGCCGGCCATGCCGAGGTAGTGCATCGACGCTATGCCGAGGCCGGTGATGGTGCCGCCGGTGAACAGGGCCGCGCCGCGGGCGCCCCGGTAGCCGACTATGAAGATCCCGACACCGACCATGACGATGGCGACAGCGAGGCTCGCGAACGTCATGGCCTTGTCGTAGTGGATCGGTGTCTCCTTGACGGTGAACCCCATCATCGCGACGAAGTGCATCGTCCATATGCCGGAGCCGATGGCCGCCGATCCCAGGGCGAGCCAGCCGGGGCGCCAGGAGCGTGAGACGAGCATCGATCTGGTGGTGCAGCGAAGGCCGAGCGCACCGCCGAGGCAGGCCATGAGGTAAGCCACCAGAGGTGTGACGAGTCCGTAGCTGAATCCGTCGATCGTGCCCTGCATACGCGGCTGCCCTTCCGCCCATTTACGTCCCGGAACTCCGTGAAATGCGCCCCCCTCCCAGGACCGCCCGAGCGGTCAGGGTTGAGGCAGAGGGTAACCCCCACCGGAATGGTCGAACGATTTTCCGGCAAAGAAACACGGCCTTGCCCCAGTTGTGCCGCACGGGTGAGCGGACACAGGCAACTCCATTCAATCTGTGGTCATTCTGTACTCCTCCGCCGTTGACCCTCTGCTGTCACAGTTGAGCTGTTCGTGACCGTCCGACGCGAGGAGTACGCATGCACGCGCGCGCTGTAGCCGCCACGGCTACCGCACTCCTGGGAACCGCCGCTCTGCTCGTCCCCGCCCCCGACGCCCGGGCCGGCTCGGACCGGCCCACGGTCATCGCCCACCGGGGAGCCTCCGCCTATGCCCCCGAGAACACGCTGGACGCCGTCGACAAGGCCGCCGAGCTGGGCGTCGACTGGGTCGAGAACGACGTCCAGCGCACCAAGGACGGCGAGCTGGTCGTCGTCCACGACGACAACCTCAGGAGGACCACGGACGTGGAGGAGGTCTTCCCCGACCGCGCGCCCTGGAAGGTGAAGGACTTCACGGCCGCCGAGATCGCCCGGCTGGACGCCGGCAGCTGGTTCGACCCCGCGTACGCCGACGCACGCGTGCCGACCCTGAAGCAGTTCGTGGACCGTGTGGAGCTGCACCACCAGGAACTGCTGCTGGAGATCAAGAACCCGGAACTGTACCCGGGCATCGAGCAGCAGACCCTCAAGGTCCTGGACAACGAGGGGTGGCTCGACGGGCCGCACCTGGATGGCCGGCTGATCGTGCAGAGCTTCAGCGCCGACAGCGTGCGGACCGTCCACGAGCTGAACCCCGGTGTGAAGACCGGTCTGCTGGGGACACCGGCCGTAGCCGACCTGGGTCGTTACGCGGCCTTCACCGACCAGATCAACCCCTCCTACGGCTCCATCTCCACGAGCTACGTCGCGTCCGTCCACGCGATCGAGGGGGCGCACGGCAGGCCGCTGGAGGTCTTCACCTGGACCGTGAACGACGCGAGCACCGCCCGACTGGTCGCCGGGTACGGCGTCGACGGCATCATCACGAACACCCCCGACGTGGTGCGGGACGCCTTTCCCACCGAGTGAGGACCGCAGGCGCCCGCTCCCGGGGCGTTGTCAGTGGTGGGTCGTACGGTGGGCGCATGGACAGCCATGGGCAGTACGAGCAGCAGGTCGTGTGGGCCGTCGTCGGCACCGACATCGGTCCGCTGATGCTTGCCGCGACCGGCGAAGGCCTGGTCAGCGTCGTCTTCCACGCCACGCAGAAGGTGCGCGAGACGATGCTCGACCGCCTGGCCTCCCGGCTGGGCACCGAGCCGGTCGAGGCGCCCGACTCCCCGCTGCTGGCCGAGGCGATACGCCAGATGGAGCAGTACTTCGCGGGTGCGCGGCGGGACTTCGAGCTGCCGCTGGACTGGTCGCTGATCTCCGGCTTCAACCGGCAGGTGCTGCGCGAGCTGGCGTCCGGCGTCCCGTACGGCACGGTCGTCGGGTACGGCGATCTGGCCGGGCGGGTCGGGCAGCCGGGTGCGGCCCAGGCCGTGGGCATGGCGATGGGCGCCAACCCGCTGCCGGTCGTCGTGCCCTGTCACCGGGTCGTGGAGAGCGACGGCGGCATCGGCGGCTTCGGGGGCGGTCTGGAGACCAAGCGGAAGCTGCTCGCGTTGGAAGGGGTACTGCCGGAGCCCCTGTTCTGAGGGCTCCCCGAATTTTCGCGGGGTGGGCAGGCGGGAGAAGAGGGGGAAGACTGCGCCTGTGACGACACCTTTCACCCACATGTACGGATGCACGGCCACGTACGGATGCGCGGCGTGACGGCCGTCGAGCGGCAGGTCGTCGTGTCGGTCCCGGCCGACCGGCTGCCGGCCCTGCGGCGCCGTATCTCGGCCGTACTGATCACGACACAGATCCTGGGCGGGCTCGGCGTCGCCACCGGCATCGCACTCGCCGCCGTGCTGGCCAAGGAGGTCAGCGGCACCGAGTCGCTGTCCGGGCTCGCGCCCACCGCCACCGTCGCCGGTACCGCGGTGCTTTCGATGCCGCTGGCCGCGCTGATGACGGCGCGCGGGCGCCGTCCCGGGCTGGTCCTGGCCTATCTCATCGGGGCTGTGGGCGCCGGCGTCACGGTGGTCGCGGCCCGCCTCGGGAGCTTTCCGCTGCTGCTGTGCGGGATGGCCGCGTTCGGAGCGGCGTCGTCGGCGAACCTGCAGGCGCGCTTTGCCGCCGCGGATCTGGCCGAGCCGCAGCATCGGGCGCGGGCGATCTCGCTCGTCGTGTGGGCGACCACCATCGGGGCCGTGCTCGGCCCGAACATAGCCTCGCCCGCCGGTCGCAGTGTCACGGGCCTCGGGATACCGGCGACCGCGGGGCCGTTCCTGTGGGCGGCCGGGATCTTCCTGATATCGGCGCTCGTGGTGGCCGTGCTGCTGCGGCCGGACCCGCTGCTGACGGCGCGTGCGCTGGCGCCGGCCGAGGAAGGGTCGCCCGCGGCCCGTTCGCTGCGCGCCGGGATGGCCGCCGTGGCCGCTTCGCCGCGGGCCCGGCTCGCGGTGGTGACGGTCGCCGTGGCGCACACGGCGATGGTGTCGGTGATGTCGATGACCCCGGTCGACCTGGCTCACCACGGCGCCGGGATCGATCTGATCGGGCTGGTGATCAGCGGGCACATCGCGGGCATGTACGCGTTCGCACCGCTGATGGGGCGGTTGTCGGACCGGCTGGGGCGGTTGTCCGGGATCGGACTCGCCGTCGGGCTGCTGGCGGGTGCGGTGTTCCTCGCCGGTACGGCGGGCGGCAGTCACGGGCAGACGGCCGTCGGTCTGTTCGTGCTGGGTCTCGGCTGGTCGGCGGGACTGGTCTCCGGTTCCGCGCTGCTCACGGACTCGGTGCCGCAGCCCGCGCGGGCCGCCGCGCAGGGCCTGTCCGACCTCATCATGAACGCGTCCGCCGGCGTCGGCGGAGCGGTCGCCGGGCTCGTGGTCGCCAAGGCGAGCTACGGCTGGCTGAACCTCACCGCCGCGTGCCTGCTGCTCCCGCTGGCGGCGTTGGCGCTGTTCACGCGGGTCAGGCGGGCGCAGGACGTTCCGGCGGCCGACTGACGTTACGTCCCGCTCCGCCGGGGAAGCCGGAGGCCGTGGTCTCCGGTAGCCGCGCGAAGGGTGGCCGGAAGGGGGCGCCGGTAGCAGACTCCGCCGTGCGCACAGCCGCTGGCATCCGACTGGCATCCGGAAGACACGGAGCCGAAGGGACGGCGATCACGCATGAGCGGAAACAGGGCAGTGGCGTATCTCAAGCCGGGCACGGTCGAGGTCAGGACCATCGACTTTCCGACGCTCGAGCTTCAGGACGGACCGGGAGTCGCCCGCGACAACGTCGGCCGCAAGTGCCGGCACGGGGTGATCCTCAAGGTCCTGGCGAGCAACATCTGTGGTAGTGACCAGCACATGGTGCGCGGGCGTACGACCGCGCCGGAAGGGCTGGTCCTCGGACACGAGATCACCGGAGAGGTCGTCGAGCGGGGGCCGGACGTCGAGACCATCGAGGTGGGCGACATCGTCTCCGTACCGTTCAACATCGCCTGCGGGCGGTGTCGTAACTGCAAGGAACGCAAGACCGGCATCTGCCTGAACGTGAACCCGGCGCGGCCGGGGGCGGCGTACGGCTATGTCGACATGGGCGGCTGGGTCGGCGGGCAGGCCGAGTTCGCCATGATCCCGTACGCGGACTTCAATCTGCTGAAGTTCCCCGACCGGGACCAGGCGCGCGCGAAGCTGCTCGACCTGACGATGCTGTCGGACATCTTCCCCACCGGCTTCCACGGTGTGGTCAGCTCCGGTGCGGGCGTCGGCTCGACGGTGTACGTCGCGGGGGCGGGGCCGGTCGGGCTCGCGGCGGCGGCCTCGGCGCATCTGCTGGGGGCCGCGGTCGTCATCGTCGGCGATCTGAACGCCGAGCGTCTCGCCCAGGCGCGCAGCTTCGGCTGCGAGACCGTCGATGTCTCTCAGGGCGATGTGGGCGAGCAGATCGCGCAGATCCTCGGGGAGCCCGAGGTGGACGCCGCGGTCGACGCGGTCGGCTTCGAGGCGCGCGGACACGGCCGCAACGCCGAGGAGGCGCCCGCGACGGTCCTGAACTCGCTGATGAGCATCACGCGCGCGGGCGGCGCGCTCGGCATCCCCGGCCTGTACGTCACGGACGACCCCGGAGGGATCGACGAGGACGCGAAGTCCGGGACGCTGAAGGTGCGGCTCGGCCTCGGCTGGGCCAAGAGTCACCGCTTCACGACCGGACAGTGCCCGGTGATGCAGTACCACCGGGGCCTGATGATGGCGATCCTGCACGAGCGGGTGCATATCGCCAAGGCGGTCAACGCGACCGTGATCGGGATCGAGGACGCGCCGCGGGGCTACGCCGAGTTCGATCAGGGCGTCAGCCGCAAGTACGTGCTGAACCCGCACGGGGTGCTGGACGGGCTCCAGCCGGTCTGACGTCAACGACGCGCGCAGGCGCCTGCGAGGGGGCCACGCACGCGTGGCCCCCATTCGCGGCCGTCAGTCGTAGTGGCGGGCCTCGAAGACGTTGCCGTCGGGGTCGCGGAAGTAGAAGCTGCGTGTGGCCTTTCCGCGCGCGCCGAAGGAGTCGCGGGAGATGTCCGACATCGGTGCGCCGTGCTCCTCCAGGCGGGCGCGCAGGGTGTCGAAGTCGTCGCCGGGCAGCGCCACGCAGACGTGGTTGACCGGGTGCCCGGAGCTCTCGGTGGCGCCCGGCAGCATCTTCATGCGCTCCGCCATGGTGAGCGGCATGAGGTCGAGGATGGTCTCCTCGTTGAGACGTACGGAGGGGAACGGAGCCGCCCCGGCGGAGAACTCCGAGAGCCTGACCGGCTCCATGCCGACCGCCTTCTCGAAGAAGTCGGCCGACGCCTCGGGGTCGCGTACCCAGAGGACGACGTGGTCGAGACGTGCAGTGTGATCGTTCATGCAGCCAAGGCTGGTGTCGTGCACCACAGGCCGCAAGGGGTTTGATCGGGCACGGCGCCCGCCAGAGATGAGGGAGTACCGACGGACAGGAGGCGGGCGCGTGGTGCTGGTGGTGTCGGAAGAGGTACGGGAAGCGATTGACGCGCGTCGACCCGTGGTGGCCCTGGAGTCCACGATCATCGCGCACGGGCTGCCGCGCCCGCGCAATCTTCAGGTGGCGCTGGAGCTGGAGGCCGTCGTACGGCGGGAGGGCGCCGTTCCGGCGACGATCGCCGTGCTGGACGGGCGCCCTCATGTCGGCCTGGACAAGGATCAGCTGGAGCGGGTCGCGAACGAGGACGGAATCCGCAAGCTGGGGCACCGGGACCTGCCGCTCGCGGTGGCCACCGGGGCGAGCGGGGCCACCACGGTGTCTGCGACGGCGCTGCTGGCGGCCCTGGCGGGCGTGCGGGTGTTCGCGACGGGCGGGCTCGGCGGTGTGCATCGGGAGTGGACGGTGACGCAGGACGAGTCGGCCGACCTGGGGCTGCTCGCGCGTACCCGGATCACGGTGGTGTGCGCCGGGGTGAAGTCGATCCTGGACGTCCCGGCGACCCTGCAGCGGCTGGAGACGCTGGGTGTCGCGGTGGCCGGCTATCGCACGGAGCGCTTCCCCGGCTTCTACCTCTCCGACTCGGGTCACCCCGTGGACTGGACGCTCCGGTCACCGGAGGAGGCGGCCGAGGTGATGCGCGCTCAGGACCGGCTCGACGGGCCCGAGTCGGCGTTGATCGTCGCCAACCCTGTGCCTGAGGCGGAACAGTTGGATCCGGAGCTGCACGCGCGTGTGCTCGCCGACGCGCTGCACGCATGCGAGGAGCACGGCGTCACCGGGCAGGCAGTCACGCCGTTCCTGCTGGACTACCTGGTACGGCACACCGACGGGGCCTCGTTGAGCGCGAACCTGGCGGCAGTGCGCGGCAACGTACGACTGGCGGCCCGGATCGCGGCGGCCTGGGCGGGGGCGTGAGCGCGACGCCGTCCGGCGCTCCGGGCGTCCTGAGCCCTCGGGACGGCGCGCTGCTGGTCGTCGGGGATGTGGTGACGGACGTCATCGCCCGGCATCGGGGGCCGCTCGCCTCGGGCACGGACACAACCGCGGCCATCCGGACGATGCCGGGTGGCGCGGGCGCCAATGTGGCCTGCTGGGCCGCGCATCGGGGCGCTCGTGAGGTACGGCTGCTGGGGCGGGTGGGCGCGGACGCCGTCGAGTGGCACGAGCGGGAGCTGACGGCGAGCGGGGTGCGGCCCTGTCTCGTCGTCGATCCGCAGGCGCCGACGGGGACGGTGATCTGCCTGGTCGACACGGGTGCGGCTGCCGAGCGGACGTTCCTGACCGACAGCGGCGCGTCCCTGCGGCTGGAGCCACGCGACTGGTCGGACGCGCTCCTCGACGGTGTCGCCTGGCTGCACCTGTCGGGCTACCTGCTGTTCTCCGCGTCGAGCCGAGTGCTGGTGACGAAGGCTCTCTCTTCTGCACGCGCGCGTGGCGTGCAGGTGAGCCTGGATCCTGCGTCGGCAGGCTTCCTCGTGGAACTGGGCGTGGACCGATTCCTGGCGTTGGTGGAGGGCGTGGACGTCCTGCTGCCCAGCCGTGACGAGGCATGCCTGCTCACTGGGTTGCCGGACGCTGCGGACGCGGCCGCCAAGTTGAGCCGCCATGTCCCGCTGGTGGTCGCCAAGCAGGGCGCCGACGGCGCGCTGGTGGCCCGGTCCGGCACGGTCATCGCCCACGTCCCCGCCGTGCCGGCCGAGCCGAGGGACACCACCGGTGCGGGCGACGCCTTCACGGGCGCCTTCCTCACCACCCTGCTCACCGGCGCCACCCCGGAGAAGGCGGCAATGGAGGGGTGCCGTGCGGGGGCACTGGCGGTGGAACGGGTGGGCGGGAGGCCGTCGAGGGGTGGGTGACGGGGCGGGGGACGGGTGGTGGGGAGGCCGACGGGCGAGCGGCGTCGCCGACGGGACGGGAACAGGCCGGCGGGGAGCGCACTGGCGGTGGGGGACGTGACCGACGGGACGAGGGTGTGGGTGGTGGGGAAGCCGACGGGGCGCGGGGCGTCGCCGACGGGATGAGGGATCGCGGGCAGGCCACCGTGGGCGAGAAGCGTCACCGACGGGACGGGAAACGGGTGGGGCGGGAGGCCGGCGCTGGCGGGTGGCGTCGCCGATGAGATGGGGTGAGGGGATCGCGGGCTCTTCGCTATGGCTTGCGGCCCCATGCCGAGATCAGCGGGGCCGTGGCCAGATCCATCGTGCCGGAGGCGACGTTCGCGAGGTGGCGGTCGATGTCCTCGTCCGTGGCGATGCCCTCCGCGACCAATTGGTCGCGGATCTGGCGGACCGTGGCGGACTCCAGGGCGGCGCAGGCGGGCGAGGTGATCGGGAAGTACGCATCGGCCGTCACGTGGTTCAGACCTGCCTCGCGGAGCAGCCGCGGGAGTCTGCGGCCGTAGGAGAGGTCGGCGCCGCGGTCGGCGAGGAGCTTGCGGAAGCCGTGGCGCAGGCGGTTGGCCAGCTGCTGCTCGGGGCCGTACTCGTCGGGGCAGATGAGGGGCTGGAGGGTGGGGTCGGCGTCCTCGATCAGGAGCCGCCCGCCAGGACGCAGGGACTCGATCATCGTGCGCAACGCCCGTTCCCGGTCCGGCACATGGACCAGGACGAGCCGGGCATGCACCAGGTCGAACCCCTCCCCCGGCGGTTCGTCGGCGCTCACGTCGTGGACCCGGACCTCCACGGGCGGCCGGGCGGCGGAGGCGAGTTGCGAGGTGTCGATGTCGGTCGCGACGATCCTGCCGGTCGGGCCGACCTTCTTGGCGATCCAGGACACCACGGACGTACCGCCGGCGCCGACCTCCCAGCAGCGCCAGCCGGGTCCGATGCCGAATCCTTCGATGTGCCGGAGGGTCGTGGGGTCGAAGAGGGTGGCGAAAGCGTCGAAACGTTCGCCCGCCTCGGTCTGCCGATTGTCGAGGAGATATCCGTCGTTTCGCGTCATGCAGCGATCATTCCAGTTGCGCCACTCGTCTTGAGGGGGCGACGCGGCGCCTACGACGAGATGGCGGACGCCGGGCCCGGCGAGGGCGGGGTTCGTGGCCGATGGCAGGCGGGTCGGCATGACAGGGGAATCGGTGGGAAACGGTGGGAGCGGGGCCCACACCGAGGCGGAGTGGTGCATCCAGCCCGGGGAAGGCTGCGTCCTACCTGGGCAGGCCCGTTGTCCACAGGCGGGAACAAAGCGGAATCGGTGATGCCCACAGGCTTACCCGGCACTCACCGACGGCTGGCAAACTGGCAGGCCAAGGCGCAGAGATGTGGCGCGAAGGAACCACACGAGGAGATCCAGATGTCCATGGCAGGGAATCTGCGGAAGGTCACGGGCCTGGACAGGGTCGGCGGCCTGCGCAAGGTGGCACGGCTGGCTCGACGGCGCCCCCGCGTCGACCTCAGCCACCCCGCCAGGTCCCCGCTGGGCTCCTCCGTGGTGAACTGCGTGACATACCGGGACGGGGCGAGGGTCCCGGAGACCGGTGATCTGGTCGACGTCGTGCAGAGAGTGCGCAAGCGGGGCGGCGGATTCGTCTGGCTCGGCCTGCACGAGCCGACGGACGGGGAGTTCGCGGGCATCGCCGAACTCTTCGACCTGCACCCGCTGGCGGTCGAGGACGCGGTCGAGGCACATCAGCGGCCGAAGCTGGAGCGCTACGACGAGACGCTGTTCGCGGTGTTCAAGACCGTCTGCTACGTCGAGCACGAGAAGCTCACGGCGACGAGCGAAGTGGTGAACACCGGCGAGATCATGGTGTTCGTCGGCCGGGACTTCGTGATCACGGTGCGCCATGGACGGCACGGCTCATTGGGACCGTTGCGCGAGGAGCTGGAGTCCGACCCCGACCAGCTCGCCAAGGGCCCGGCGGCGGTGCTGCACGCCATCGCGGACCACGTGGTCGACGACTATCTGAGCGTCACCGACTCGGTGCAGGAGGACATCGACGAGGTCGAGACGGACGTGTTCGCGGAGAACGGGGCGCGGGCCGACCCGGGGCGGATCTACCAGCTCAAGCGAGAGCTGCTGGAGTTGAAGCGAGCCGTGGTTCCGCTGAGCCGTCCGCTGGAGGAGCTCGCCACGGGCCCCATACGGGTGGTCGAGCCGGAGATACAGGCCTACTTCCGCGACGTCTCCGACCATCTGCTGCGGGCCAAGGAACAGATATTCGCCTTCGACGAGTTGCTCAACTCGATCCTCCAGGCGCATCTGGCACAGGTCACCGTCGCGCAGAACGAGGACATGCGGAAGATCACCGCCTGGGCCGCGATCATCGCCATCCCGACGATGGTGTGCGGTGTCTACGGCATGAACTTCGACTACATGCCGGAACTGCGCTGGACGTTCGGTTATCCGCTGGTCATCGGCGTCATATCGGTCGCGTGCGTGGTGCTGTACCGCGGCTTCCGGCGCAACGGGTGGCTCTGACACGGGGAACACCGGTCACCGACCGGCGTGCTGCCCGCGGTATCGCCCTCGAACTCCGACGCGCCCTCGTCCGGCACGGCCAGCACGGCCAGCACGGCCGGCCGAACGAGGACGACCCGTGAGGTGCGGGGGTTCGCCGAGTCAGCGAGTCGCGTTGTCGGGTGTGCTGTCTTGTCAGGGCGTCGCCTTCTCACGGCGGCGTTGGGTCAACGCGTCCTGGGCGGCCCGCTCATGGCATAGACGCTCTCGGCCCATGGACCGATCTCGTCCTCCGGCAGGCTCCGGGCCAGATCGGCTTCGCTGATCATGCCGACGAGGCGCTTGTTCTCGATGACGGGGAGCCGGCGGATCTGGTGATCCTTCATCTCCCGGAGCACGTCGCTGATGTCGGCGCTCGCGTCGATCCAGCGCGGGGTGCCCTGTGCCATCTCGCCGGCGGTGATCGTGCTCGGGTCGTGGCCCATGGCCACGCAGCCGATGACGATGTCGCGGTCGGTGAGGATGCCGCAGAGCCGTTCGTTCTGATCGCTGATGGGCAGGGCTCCGACACCCAGCTCACGCATCAGCTGGGCGGCGCGGTCCAGGGTCTCGTGGGCCGGGATCCACTGGGCGCCTCGGTGCATGATGTCTCCGGCAGTGGTCATGGACTACCTCCCGATGCCGGACGGCCGGCGCGGCGCGGGACGCACCGCTAGTCCCGGCGCCCTTCATTCTCGCCGTGGCGTCCGGCCCATGCACCCGGAACCGAGTGGTAACGGCCATCGGCGGCGGGCGAAGGGGCGGCGATCAGGCCGAGAAGCGCATGAGTTTCCGCGGGACGACGCGGATGATCACGCGGGTCTCGTCGTCCTTCTCGGCGGGCGGGTCGATGCCGAGGTACTTGTGCGAGAGCTCGAACGGGAGCCGCTTGGCCTCGTCAGGGACGATCTCGGCGATGCCGCGGATCTCGACGGAGGAGTAGGGGTTGGTGAGGTCGTAGACGGAGACGCTGATGCGGGGGTCACGACGGAGGTTGCGCACCTTCTGACGGGCGTCGACCGAGGAGAAGAGCACGCTGTCGCCCTCGCGCTTGATCCAGACCACCGAGTTCTGAGGAGCGCCGTCGGGGCCGAGGGTGGCCACGCTGGCGAAGTTCTTGCCGTCGAGCAGCGTGCGGACGGAGTCGTCGAAGGAGATCGGATCATGTGCGGAGGTCGTCATGCCAACAGGATATTTAAATGCACGTGCATATAGAAGTCCTTTAGCGATTCCGATCTCCTCATCCGCTCCACGCCGGGTGCCGTGGGTCGTCGGCACGCACCAGGACGTCCGCGGTGGCGGCCGGGTCGGTCTCCTGGGCGTAGCGCTCGAACGCGGGGAGGGTCCAGTGCTCGGCTTCGGGGGTACGGCGGCGCAGGGCGCCGGGTGAGAGGAGGACGTGGACGGTCAGGTCGAAGGGGAACCAGTGGCGCAGCAGGAGGGGGCCGTGCAGCAACAGGAAGCCGCCGGGCGGGAGTTGGACGTGAGGACTGCGGGTGGCTCGGTCGATCACCGGGTCCCACAGGTCGGGCAGGGCGCGGCCGTCGCCGCCGGGTTCGAGAGGGCCGAAGACCTCGCGCCACAGGGCGCCGGTGTCGACCCAGCCGTCGTAGTACGCCTCGACGTCCCGGTGGCCGTACTCCAGGCGGACCGAGGCGGGGCGCAGGAAACCCTCCGTGCCGACGGTGAGCGAGGGACGGCCGCGTATGTGCAGCGCCTCGCCCACGCGCTCGGCGAGGTCGCCGGGACGGGCAGCCGGGGCACCGTCGAAGGCGATGCGCGGCCAAGGGCTGCCGTCGGCCGGCTTCAGATCGAGCAGCCGCTCGGCCAGATGCTCGCCGAGCCGGTCCCAGGTGATCGCTTCCAGTCGCACACGGCCCATGATGCGACAGGAGGCGGGCGGGGTGCGTTGCGGTCCGGGGTGAAGAGATCCGTTGCGAAGGTGAGGCGGGCACGGGCGCGGTGGGGTTGGGGGCAGGACCGTTCGGGGGCAGGACCGTTCGGCCGGGCGGGGGGGGTGAGCCCAAGAAAGGTGGAAGGTCGGCCGCACCGCGTGTTCGGCCCGGTCAGCTGGTTACTCCCGGCCGAACGCGACATCCCCGGCGATCAGGCGGCCCCGTCGGGCGGCCCCGACGGCCGTCGGCGAGTTCCTCGACCTCGATACGAGGGGAATGAACCCGGTATGGCACCCCTCACAACTCCCCCGCACCGCACCGGACTTCTCGTGATTCAACCCCTCAAGCGGCGGCACTGCGGGGAGTGTCATGCGGGGCCGTTGCAGATGCTTGTGTTGGAGGACGGTGCGCCACGGTGTCTGGACTGTGCCGATCTCGGGCACCTGGTGTTCCTGCCGCGCGGCGACACGGCGTTGACGCGTCGGTCGCGGGAGGAGAGCGCCCTGTCGGCGGTGGTGGTGCGGTTCAACCGGCGCAAGGGGCGCTATGAGCGGCAGGGTGTTCTCGTCGAGGAGGCGGGGCTGGCCCGGGCCGAGGAACGGTGCCTGGCCGACGCGGAGGCCCGGCGACGGCGACGGATGCGGGACGCGCGGCGTCGGGCTCAGGAGGACGTGC
This sequence comes from Streptomyces coerulescens, assembly GCF_042657965.1. Lineage (NCBI taxonomy): Bacteria > Bacillati > Actinomycetota > Actinomycetes > Kitasatosporales > Streptomycetaceae > Streptomyces > Streptomyces coerulescens. Next base: position 269,839 of record NZ_JBHSKM010000007.1, on the reverse strand, counting down.
GGTTTGCGGAGGTGTTCGCGGCGGAGATACGGAGGCTGTTCCCGGGGTGCCCGGCGGACCGGGCGCGGGACATCGCCGGGCATGCGTCGGTTCGGGGCAGTGGTCGGGTGGGGCGGAGCGCGGCGGGGCGGGCGTTGACGGAGGTGGCGGTGACGTCGGCGGTCGTGGCATCCGTGCGGCACATGGACACGCCGTATGACCGGTTGCTCATGGGCGGTGTGCCGCGGCACGAGGCACGGCGACGGATCGGGGCCGTGGTGGAGACGACGTTGGGGGCGTGGCGGGCGGGGGTGTCCGAGGCCGGCTGACGGTGGAGCGTCGGCATGCGCGGGGCGGTTTCGCGGCACGCGAGGGGTCATGTTCCCGGGACGCGAAAGCTCGTGATTCCCGGCAGGCGCCCCGACCCACAAAGCTCCCGCGCCCGGCTCCCGACGAACTCGCCTCCCGACACCGACCGAGCTCGCATCCCCAACGCCCCCCACCCCGCAACCCCCGCTCCCAGCCGAAGCTCCCACTCCCCACCCACGACAACCTCGCGCACCCGGCAGGCGACGCGCTCGGTCCCAGAGGCGCGCGACGGGCTCACATCTCCCCCGCCTCCCACACCCCCCGCCTCCCCCGTCTCCCACACCCCCGCCTCCCCCGTCTCCCACACCCCCCGCCTCTCTCGCCTCCGCCCGCCTCCCCACACCACCCCGGCACCACCCAGCGCCAGCACCACCCACCTTGGACGTTCGCGCATGCGGTCGCGTCGTTCGGCCATGGTCACTGATCTCGTACAGGATTTCACTTGAAGTGACGGACGGGCGCCGGGCAGGATCCCGGCGGGATGCGGGAGTTGATGTTGACATGATCGATGGGCCGTACTTCGTACTGATCGTGATCGGGGTGGTCGGCACCGGCCTCGTGGCCGGCGTTTTCTGCGCCTTCTCGACCTTCGTGATGCGCGGGCTCGCCTCGCTGCCGCCCGCGCAGGGCGTCGCCGCGATGAAGGCGATCAATGTGACCGCGCTGATGCCGGCGTTCATGCTGGTGTTCATCGGGACCGCGGTGCTGTGCGCGGTGATCGCCGTGGTGACGTTCGTGCTCTGGCCGGACGAGGGAACCGTGGAGCTGCTGCTGGGCAGCGCGCTGTATCTGTTCGGCTCGTTCGGGGTGACCATGGTGGCGAACGTGCCCCGCAACGACGCGCTGATGAAGCTGGACGCGGGCACCCAGGAGGCGGCCGCCTACTGGTCGACGTACGTGCGGGAGTGGACGGCGTGGAACCACGTCCGGACAGTCGCCTCGGCCGCCGCGACGGTGTCGTACGTGCTGGCGGTCAGTTGACGGCGATACCCCCGAGAAAGCGCTGTCCCTCCACTCTGCGCACGTGACCGGTGAGACGTATCGTGGCCGGGAGAGTGCCGCACGCGCACGCGAGGAAGACGGCCATGGCCGATCCCAAGGGTTTCATGACCACCCCCCGCCAGGACTGGCCACGCCGGCCCGTCGAGGAGCGGGTCGGGGACTGGGACGAGGTGTACGTCCCGGGGGCTCTGCTGCCGATTATCAGCAAGCAGGCCGATCGCTGCATGGACTGCGGCATCCCGTTCTGCCACGACGCCTGTCCGCTGGGGAATCTGATCCCCGAGTGGAACGACCTGGTGTCACGGGAGGACTGGCGGGCGGCGGCGGACCGGCTGCACGCGACGAACAACTTCCCCGAGTTCACGGGGCGGTTGTGCCCGGCGCCGTGCGAGGCGGGGTGTGTGCTGGCGATCAATCAGCCGGCCGTCACCATCAAGAACGTCGAGTGCGCCATCGGCGACCGGGCGTGGGAGGAGGGGTTCGCTCCGCCCCGGCCGCCGGACCGGCTGTCGGGGCGGACGGTGGCGGTCATCGGCTCGGGGCCCACGGGGCTCGCGGCGGCGCAGCAGCTGACCCGGGCGGGGCACACGGTCGCGGTGTACGAGAAGGACGACCGGATCGGCGGCCTGATGCGGTACGGCATCCCCGAGTTCAAGATGGAGAAGCACCATCTGGAGCGACGGATCGAGCAGATGCGGGCCGAGGGGACGAAGTTCCGTACGTCGACGGCGGTCGGGCGGGACATCGGGGCGGCGGAGCTGCGGTCGCGCTACGACGCGGTCGTGATCGCCACCGGTGCGACGGCGTGGCGTGAACTGTCCGTGCCTGGGCGGGAGTTGAGCGGAATCCAGCAGGCCATGGAGTATCTGCCGCTGGCCAATCGGGTGTGCGAGGGTGACTTGGAGTCGTCCCCCATGTCCGCGGCCGGGAAGCATGTCGTCATCGTCGGCGGCGGGGACACGGGCGCCGACTGCCTGGGCACCGCCGTGCGCGAGGGTGCCGCGTCGGTGACCCAGCTGGACATCTACGCCCAGCCGGGCGCCGAACGGGACGACGACGCCGAGCCCTGGCCGACGTACCCGAAGATCTACCGGCTCTCGGCCGCGCACGAGGAGGCGCGCGACCTGGAGACCGCGCCGGCGGCGGACGCGGACGCGCGCCTGTTCGCGGCGTCCACGCTCCGCTTCACGGGCGACGCCGACGGGAACGTACGGTCGCTGCACCTGGTCGAGGTGGACGCGCAGCGCCGTCCGATGCCGGACACCGGGCGGACGCTGCCTGCCGACCTGGTGCTGCTCGCCCTCGGCTTCTCCGGGCCCGACCGGACCGACGGGCTGATCGAGCAGTTGGGGCTGGAGATGCAGCCGCGCGGCACGATCACGCGGGACGCCGGGTTCGCGACGAACGTGCCGGGCGTGTTCGCCGCCGGGGACGCCGCCCGGGGGCAGTCGCTCATCGTGTGGGCGATCGCCGAAGGGCGAGCGGTGGCGGCGGCCGTCGATCATCACCTGACCGGGAGTTCGAGGCTGCCGGCACCGATCTCGCCGTTCGACCGACCCATGGCCGTTTGACGCCGGAAGTGATGGCTTCACCTGGCGCCGGGGCCGATGGCTCCGCTTGAGGCCGGGGCCGATGGCTCCGCTTGAGGCCGGGGCCGATGGCTCCGCTAGATGCCGAGGGCCGATGGCTCCGCTAGATGCCGAGGGCCGATGGCTCCGCTTGATGTCGGGGGCCCGATGGCTCCGCTTGATGTCGGGGGCCCGATGGCTCCGGTTGACGCCGAGGGCGATGGCTCGTCAGCGGCGTTCGTCCGTCCCCGCCACCTTCGCCGTGGCCAGCGCCACCCTGTTCCATGTGTTGATCGTCATGATCAGGGCCAGTACATGGGCCAGTTCCGTGTCGTCGAAGTGGGCCGCGGCCTGTGCGTAGACCTCGTCCGGAACGCCTCCGTCGGCGACCAGGGTCACCGCCTCCGTGAGGGCCAGGGCCGCCTGCTCGCGCTCGGTGAAGAAGTGGCGGGCCTCGCGCCAGACGGCGACCAGGTGCAGCCGGTCCTCGCTCTCGCCGGCCTTGCGGGCGTCGTTGGTGTGCATGTGGAGGCAGTAGGCGCACTGGTTGAGGAGCGAGGCGCGGATCTGGATCAGTTCGACGAGAGCCGGGTCGAGGCCCTCCCGGGCGGCGGCGTCGAAGCCGACGATCGCGCGGAAGACCTTGGGGGCGAACTTCGCGAAGTCCAGTCGGGTGCGGGCGGCCTCGGCCTCGGTGATGGCCCCGGCGAGGTCGATGCCGATGCCGAGGCCGGTGTTGTTCTCGATCGTGTTCGTCGTCATGTGGACCAACCTACGGGCCATAAAGACCGGCTGTAGGGTGCATTTCCATGGCGGATTCATGGGTCAATTCAGCAGTCGATTCAGGGGACGACCCAGCGGGCGGCCCAGGGTTCGATGCATGGGTCGACGAGGCGCGGGTGGTCGGCGCCGACCTGCACCTGGACCTCTCGGAGTCGTCCGGGCCCGGCGGACGGCGGGCCATGTTGACCCGCGCGCTGCGCGACGCCGTGCGCGGTGGACGGCTCGCGCCGGGAACCCGGCTGCCGCCGTACCGTTCACTCGCCGCTGACCTCGGGGTCGCCCGCAACACCGTGGCCGACGCGTACGCGGAACTGGTCGCCGAGGGCTGGCTCACCGCCCGGCAGGGGTCGGGGACGAGGGTGGCCGAGCGTGCCGAGCCGCTGCGGCGCGCCGAGCGGGTGCCCCGCAAGGCGCCGCCACGCGCGCGTGGCCCTCGGCACGACCTGCGGCAGGGCACGCCGGATGCGTCGGCGTTCCCACGGGCCGCCTGGCTGGCCTCCTATCGGCGGGCCCTTCAGCAGGCGCCGAACGAGGTCTTCGGGCCGGGCGACCCCGCCGGACGCGTCGAACTGCGCGAGGCGCTCGTCGAGTACCTGGCACGCGCGCGTGGCGTACGCACCGAGCCGAACCGAATCGTGATCTGCTCCGGCTTCGCGCACGCCCTGCGGCTGCTGTTCAGCCAGGACAAAGGCGGAGGCGGCGGCGTGCTGCGCGGGCCGCTGGCCGTGGAGGCGTACGGGCTCGGCTTCCACCGGGAACTGCTCGCCGCCGCGGGCGTACGGACCGTACCGCTCCCCCTCGACGAGGACGGCGCGCGCGTAGACCGGCTGGCGCGCGAGCGGGCCGTGCTGCTCACGCCCGCGCACCAGTTCCCGACCGGCGGCCCGCTGCACCACGAGCGGCGGGCCGCCGTGATCGACTGGGCACGCGCGCGTGGCGGCGTGGTCCTGGAGGACGACTACGACGGCGAGTTCCGCTACGACCGCAAGCCCGTCGGAGCCGTCCAGGGACTTGATCCGGAGCGGGTGATCTTCATCGGCTCGGTCAGCAAGAGCCTGTCGCCGGCGCTGCGGCTGGGGTGGATGGTGCTGCCGGAGCGGTACGTCGGCGACGTGCTCGCGGCCAAGGGCGAGCGCGAGGCCTGGGCGAGCGTCCTCGATCAGCTGAGCCTCGCCGACTTCATCGTCTCCGGGGCGTACGACCGCCATGTACGGCGTATGCGGCAGCGCTACCGGAGCCGCCGCGACCGCCTGGTGGCCGCGCTCGCCGAGCATGCGCCGCACGTCGAGGTGACGGGTGTCGCCGCCGGGCTGCACGCGGTGCTGCGGCTGCCGCCCGGCACCGAGCGGTCCACGGTGAAGGCGGCCACCTGGCAGGGCGTCGCCCTGGACGGCCTGGCCGAGTTCCGGCACCCGGACGCGACCGAGCGGGAGATGCCGGCCCGCGACGGCGTCGTCGTCGGCTATGCCACGCCCTCGGAGCACGCGTACGGGGCGGCGCTGGAAGCACTGTGCGGGGTGCTGCCCCCTGGGCGGGCACCGGACGAGTAAACGGAGGGGCCTACACCGGAACCGACACCCGAACCGGCACCGGCACTGACACCCGAACCGACACCGAAGCCGACACCGAAGCCGACACCGGAACCGACACCGGACGCCTGAGGGAGCCGACCCGCCTCCTGCCCACGAAGGAGTCGCGCACGCCGTCTCCTGCCCGCGAACGAGCCGCGGTCTGCTGCCGCCGGACGAGTCGGCCGGGCCCGGCATACTGCCGCATTCGGATTTGTTCTTCTATCTGTCCGAAAAGTGGCTTCCGGGCTACATACGGCCAAACAGGAGTGGGATCATCGGAGCAGGAGATCCTTCGTTCCGTCGTCAGGCGCAGGGCCACCCCAGCGCGTCCCCCCTGTTGGCGGCCGGTCCTGGAGGGTGTTCGATGACGACGCTGGATGAACGTCATGGAGAAGGTGCCCGCGAGACACCCGGCCCTGCGCCGGTCCCGACGGCCGTGGTCCCGCTGGACCGGCCCGGCACCGAACTCCGCCGGCTCATGGGCTCCAAGGCCGCGAACCTCGCCCGCGCGGCCGGCGCCGGGCTGCCCGTACTCCCCGGGTTCGTGATCCCGCACCGCACCGGCGACGACATGCTCGACATGGTCGCCCTGCGGCGCGCCTGGGACGAGCTCTCCGACGGCGGCACTCTCCCCCTCGTCGTACGGTCCTCCTCGCCGCAGGAGGACACCGAGGAGTCGTCGCTGGCGGGCCGGTTCACCTCGGTGCTGGACGTGCGCGGCTGGCGGGACTTCCTCGCGGCCGTACAGAGCGTGCTCGACTCGGCCGAGCGGCCCGACGGGTCCACGGCGCCGATGGCGGTGCTGGTGCAGCCCATGCTGGCTGCCCGGGTCGGCGGGGTGATGTTCGGTGCCGACCCGGTGGCGGGGCGGTCCGACCGGGTGCTGGTCAGCGCGGTGCGCGGCGGGCCGGACAGCCTGGTCGACGGCACGCGGACCGGCACCGGCTACTGGCTCAGCACACATGGACGGCTGCTGCGGACTGAGGCGGCCGAGGAGGCGCGGACTGAATCCGCGGCGGGCACCCCCTTGGCCTCGGCGTCGGCGTCGGACCCGGCCGACCCGCTGCTCACGCATGCCGAACTGTTCCGGCTGACGCGGCTCGCACGGCGGGTACGGAAGGTCTTCGGCGGGCCGCAGGACGTCGAGTTCGGGTTCGACGACGCCGGGCGGCTGTGGCTGTTCCAGAGCAGGCCCATCACCGCGATGGCGGCCCGGCCGGAGCGCGGGGCACGACTGCTCGGGCCCGGTCCGGTGGCGGAGACGCTGCCCGAGCAGCTGGTGCCGCTGGAGGAGGACCTGTGGGTGGCACCGATGGCCCGTGGCCTCGCCACCTCGCTCGACATCGGGGGCACCGCGCCGCGCCGGCTGCTCAAATCGGTGCCGGTGGTCATGACGGTCGGCGGGCGCGCGGCCGCCGATCTGCGCCTCCTCGGTACGGTGCCGCCGCGCCACCGCTGGCTGGCGCTGCTCAATCCGGCGCCCGGAGCGCGCAGGCTCGGCGCGGCCTGGCGGATGGGCCGTCTCATCGCCTCCCTGCCGGGTCTGGCGACCGACCTGGTCGCCGACGCCGACCGCCGGCTCGCCGAGATCCCGTCCCCCGCGGCCCTTTCCGGCACCGCCCTGGCCGCCGAGCTCCGCTGGACCCGCCGGGTCTTGGTCTCGCTGCACGCCCAGGAGGCCCTGGCGGGTGCCCTCCTGCGCGAACCGCCCAAGAGCCGTACGGCGGCCGGCACGGCCCTCACCGCCCTGGCCGAGGCCCGCGCCCGGGGCGTTCCCGACGATGAGGTGATCGCCTCGGACCCCGTCGTCCTGGCCCTCACCGCACCGAGCCTGCGCGGCCACGGACCGCTGCCGGATGTCTCCGTGCCCGCCGCACGCCCCCGCACCACCCCCGCCACCCGCACAACCCCCACTTCCACCCGCACCCGCACAACCCCCACTCCCACGCGCACCCGCACCGCCACCCGCAGAGCCACCCCACCCGCACACCCCCTCGTAGCCACCCTCCCGCCCCGAGAGGCCCTGCGCCTGCGCATCCGCTGGGTGCAGGAACTCCAGGTACGGCTCGTCCGCGAGGTGGCCCTGCGACTGGACATCGACGCCGAGCGCATCGGCCTGCTGCGGTGGGCGGAACTGGCGCATGTACTGGACGGCGGCCCCCTGCCCGCCGACCTCCACGCGCGCGTGCCGCAACCGGCCTCTCCCCCGCTGCCGGACGAGTTCCGGCTCGCGGACGGTCAGGTCGTCCCCGCCGAACGCGACGTCCGCCGCCGGGGCGACGACGGGGTACGGGGCGTGTCCGCGGGACGTGCCGTCGGAACCGTGTGGGACGGGTCCGGGCCCAGGCCCGCGGACGCCGTGCTGGTCGTACGCACCCTGGACCCCGCGCTCGCCCCGCTGCTGCCCGGCCTGACCGGCCTGGTGGCGCAGACCGGCAGCCCGTTGTCGCATCTGGCCGTCCTGGCGCGGGAGTTCGGGCTTCCTGCGGTCGTCGGCGCGGTGGACGCCGTCCGCCGCTTCCCGCCCGGCTCACGGCTCGCGGTCGACGGGACCGCCGGTGACGTACGGCTGGACGCGCGAGCGGCTGCGCAACCGGACGGACGACCGCAAGCACGACCGGACGTACCACTGGCTCTACGACCGGATGTACGACCGGACGTACCCCTGGATCCACGACCGGACGCACGACCGGGGGACGCACCATGAGGAAGATCGCCTACGTCTTCGCTGCGCTCGCCGCGACGGGCGCGGGTACCTACCTGATCGTCTATCTCTACCGGTGGCAGTGGCAGCGCGCGATGATCTGCGGCGTGCTGCTGCTGGTCGTCGAGATCATGCTGTTCGGCCTGGTGACGCTGGGGCGGCTGAACCGGATCGAGGAGCGGCTGCGCGACACCGACCGGCGGCAGCGGGAACTGGACGCCCGCCAGGAGGATGTGCTGACCCGGCTGCGCGAGCCGGCCACGACACGGGAGGACAGGCGGTTCCGCTGGCTGGAGGACCCGGCCGACCGGTCGTACGTCTTCGTGCCGGTCCTGATGGTCGCCGGGGTGGTGCTGTCCGGGCTGGCCTGGGTGGTGCAGAAGGTCGCGTCGAGCACGGCCGGGCCCGCCGAGCGGCGTCTGGCCGGACGGCTGGCCGTCCTCTCCGCACCCGATCCGGCGACCTCCGGCGATCTGGAGGACCTGCCGGCGCCGGGCACGGGTTCCGGTCGTCGTACCGCCCGCGTGGCCACCCTCGGCGCCCTCTCCGTCGCGCTGCTCGCCGTGCTGATCGTGGCCCTCGCCGACCTCACGCAGACCCGCGCGGAGGAGACCAACGAGCACGAGGCGACCTCGGTCCTCGTCCAGGTCGATCTGCGGGGCACGGACCTGTCGACCGGCCGGCGGGCGCTGGCCGCGCAGCAGATCTGGGAGGGCTGCCGGGCTTCCACCTCCGTGCCACTGCGGCACGCGCCCCTCGGCGACCTGGGGAACGGCATGTTCGCCGGGGTCGTACGCCCCGCCCTCAGCGACCATGACCTCATGCGGCTGCGCGGCTGCCTGGAGGACGCGACCCTGGAGCGCGCGCACCTCACGGTGGTGGCCGTCAACGACGTCGAGTCCGGCGACGACTCACGCTGACCGGATGGGACCGTGCGGTCAACCGGACATGACAAGTGAGATGTACTACACAAAATCGGACTTACCACCCATTGATCGCAACCCCCGGGGTACCCTGCCTAGGCGCCCACCGTCCCCTAGTCCCCCGGGTCGCCCATGGCTGTCCTCTCCGCCACCCTGCCCCGCCCTGCCCTCCGCAAGCGCCCCCTCTCCCAGCGCGCGCTGCGGGTCGTCGTCGGCATCCTGATCGGTTACCTCGTGCTGTGGGCAGCAGGCGCCGGCGGCATCCTGGGCCTGTCCTACCTGACCCGTGCGGAGACCGCCGCACCCGCCGGAACGCGTACCGTCCAGGGCGTGAACCACTTCCAGCCGGTGGACTCCGAGGGCCGGCTGTGGCGCGGTTCCGCCCCCTCCCCGGCCGGTTACCGGGCCCTGGAGGGCAGGGGCATCACCACCGTCGTCGACCTGCGCGCCGAGGACATGAGCGCGGCCGAGCTGGCCGAACCGGGCGAGGCGGGGCTGAAGGTCGTACGTCTGCCGATCCGTGACGGTCAGACGCCGTCGCCGCAGCAGGTCCAGCGCTTCCTCGACGTCGTCGCGGCGGCGTCCGGCCCGGTGTTCGTGCACTGCGGCGCGGGTGTCGGCCGTACCGGCGCGATGTCCGCCGCGTACCTCGTGAACACCGGTGAGGAGTCGCCGTCGGCAGCGGTCCGGCGCAACCTCGCGGTCGGACCGCCGTCGATCGAGCAGATCTGGTACGGGCTGAACCTGAGCCCGGCCAGGGCGGAGCAGGCGCCGCTGCCGGTGACGATCATCAGCCGCCTGGTGGACGCGCCGCGGCGCATCATGTCGTACCTGTAGCCCCTGTTCGTACCTGTAGCCCCTGTTCGCGGCTGTAGCCGCTCTACGGCTTGCGCCCCACGGCTCCGTACCCGGGAATGACCCCGTCGTCCTGCCCCGGTACGGGGTCCCCCAGGTCGGGGTGCCATTGGTGCGGCACCTCCACGCCCGGCGGGACCAGTTCGAGGCCGTCGAAGAAGCGGGTGAACTCGGCGCGGGAGCGCAGGGCCAGCGTCACGCCCGCCGCCTTGAGTTTCTCGGTCGCCGCCTTCGACTCCTCGGGGGTGAAGTCGGCGGTCGCGTGGGTCACCACCAGATAGCTGCCCGAGGGGAGTTCGGACAGCAGCCGGCCGACCAGTTCGTGCGCGCCGTCCTCGTCGGAGACGAAGTGCAGCAGCGCGACGAGCGAGAGGGCCACCGGACGGCTGAAGTCCAGGATCTTCCGGGCACCTTCGACGATGGCGTCCGGATCGCGCACATCGGCCTGCAGATACTCGGTGACGCCCTCCTCCGTGCCGCGCAGCAGGGCCGCCGCGTGGGCCAGCACGATGGGATCGTTGTCGCAGTAGACGACACGCGCGTCGGGGGCGATCCGCTGCGCGATCTGGTGGAGGTTCGGCTCGGTCGGGATACCGGTGCCGACGTCCAGGAACTGGCGTACGCCCTGCCGGGCGAGCCAGCGGGTGGACCGGTGCATGAACGCCCGGTTGACCCGCGCCATCACGGGGACGCGTGGGTCGAGGGCGAGCATCTGCTGCCCCATGGCCTCGTCGACGGGGTAGTTGTCCTTCCCGCCGAGATACCAGTCGTACATCCGCGCGGGATGCGGCTTGCTGGTGTCGATCTCGGTCATACGGCACTCCGTAACACGCAATGGATTATCAACTAAGCACCAAATCAAGGGAGTTGTGCGAGAAAGAGGGAAGAAGGAAGAGGAAGAGGCAGACAAATGGTTCAGGACAGCAGGAAGTCGGCCTCCCCCGCCTTGGCGCCCTCGATGAACGCCGTCATCTCGTCGGTGGTGTAGATCAGCGCCGGCCCGTCCGGGTCGGTCGACTGGCGCACGGCGATACGGCCGTCGGCGAGCTTCATCGCCTCCAGACAGTTGCCGCCGTTGCCCCCGCTCCACGGCTTGTGCCAGCCCTCACTGCCCAAGTCCCGCGCGGGCATGCCGTTGTAGACGCGTATGCGCGGTTTGATGCGATCCATTCACAGCTCCTTGCGGAGATCCCGTAGGATCTCCTTCGTGCGATGTGCCGTAGCGGCCTGCGCCGCCATGCGGTCCATGACCTCGAGATGGGTCGCCACCTCGGCGCGCGCGTCCAGGTAGACGGCGCCGGTCAGGTACTCGCTGTAGACCATGTCCGGCAGTTCTGACATGGCAAATCGGAACAGCACGAAGGGCCCGTACGTGCCGGGGTGCGGTCCGTTCGCGAACGGGGCCACCTGCAACGTGACGTTGGGCAGCTTCGTGGCTTCGAGCAGTTTGTCGATCTGGGCCCGCATCACCTCCGGACCGCCCACCTGGCGGCGCAGCACGGTCTCGTCCATCACGACCCACAGCCGGGGCGCATCCTCACGGGTGAGCAGTTGCTGGCGTTGCATGCGCAGGGCGACATGGCCCTCGATCTCGTCGGGGCTGGTCTGGCCGATGGCACCCGACCTCAGCACTCCGCGCGCATAGTCCTCGGTCTGCAGCAGACCGGGCACGAAGTGGGGTTCGTACGACCGGATGAGGGCTGCGGCGCCCTCCAGGCTGACGTACATGGAGAACCAGCCGGGCAGGATGTCGTGGAACCGCTGCCACCAGCCGGGCTTGTTGGCCTCCTCGGCCAGCAGCACGAAGGCTTCGGCCTCCTCCTCGGAGATGCCGTAGGCCTTCAGGAGCAGCTGAAGGTACGGGATCTTGAGGGCGACCTCGGCCATCTCCATACGGCGGACCGTCGCGGGGGCGACACGGAGGACGCGGGCGGCCTCCTCGCGCTTGAGCCCGGCACGCTCCCGCAGGTCCAGCAAGCGCCGACCCAGGACGACCTGGCCGACCGTCGGCGCGGACCGCGGCTCGCTCACGCTCCACCTCCACGAATGAACACGAATGAATCCGTACGCATCCCTACAGACCGACCGGGTCGGACCGACTGAATATAGACAGACGGACCGACTCTCGGCAGATCAACTGAACGCCGACAGGACGACGGCGCCATTCGAAGACCTATTCGAAGATCGCGGTGGATCTTCGGTGATCCCAACTGGCGCCGTTCGACATGCTGTTGCGAGCAGTGTGCCACGGCCTTCCAGAGAGTCACACAGCACTCTGCATTTTTCAGAGTGACTCTTGCCAAGTGTTCACGGCGGGGCGATAGTGGCAAGCGTGATTCCGTCCCCGCCCTTAGGAACAGACGCCACTGTGGTCCCCCAGCGGGGCGTCGGCGCCGAGCGCCGGTTCCGTTTCGAGCTGGCCGCGCATCCGGGTTCTCCCGCCCAGGCCAGACGCCTGACCAGGGCGCGGCTGAACGGCTGGTCGGTGTGCGAGGACACCTGCGACACGGCGGCTCTCGTCGTGTCCGAACTGGTCACCAACGCGATCGTGCACACCGCGAGCGAGCACATAGTGTGCGAGCTGCACGACGGCACCGATCTGGTGCGCATAGCCGTGCGCGACGAGGGATGCGCGCCGGGTGAGCCCCACCCGTCGGCGGCACGTCCAGAGGACGAGCACGGGCGAGGACTGCTTCTCATAGACGCCCTGTCCCACGCCTGGGGGGCACTGGAACACGGGTCCGGACTGGTGGTCTGGGCCGATCTGCCGCGCGCCGACCGCGCACCCCGCAACGACCTCGGCTGGGGGTCCCGGCCCAAGCCGGGCCCGCCCGGCGTACCGGGTGACGACGAGGCCGAGGCGCGACACGACAGGGGAACGGGATCCGCATGGCTGTGAGCGGCGTGTCCGGCGGCGGTCAGGTGCTGAACCTGGATTCGCTGGTCCGCTTCCGCCGCGGCATGCGCACATCCGCCGCCCCGCGCCGCCTGCCCGTTCCGGAGGGGATGACGGCTCCCCTGGGCTGCGACGCGGTGGCGGTTCCCGCCCGCTTCGGTCCCCTGGTCCTGCCCCGGCTGCCGCGCGTGGGGTGCGTGTACGCCGACGACGTGCACTGGTGGTGGATCGTGCCGTCCGACTCCGACTACGCGCTGGAGTGGCCGCCGTCGGTGCGCTACAGCACGGGGGCGGTCGTCATGGACACCCCGCGGCTGATCCACCGCCCGGACGGGACGGTGCCGTACACCCCGCCGATTCCGCTGTATCTGACGCTGTGCAGGGTCATGGGGACCACCCCGACCTGGTCCAGGCACATCACCGCGTGAGGCGCACGCCCGCGTGCACCCCGCACCGGCACCTACGCCCTCCCCCGAACGCGCCCGCCCCGCCATAGTGGCCCTCCGTCGTCGAGGGCGGCCGGGGGAGGATGTGCGGTGGGGAAGAAACAGGGCGCCGGTGAGGCCCGGGTCTCGGAGTCGGAGCGGCTGCTCTTCGGGGGTCCGCTGCGGTACGACATGGGCTGGAACCAGCACCATGACGCGTTCCTGGAGCTGAGCCTGCGGGCCATGGTGACGCGGCTGCCGTCCCTGCTGGGGTCGAGCTTCCGGCTCGCCTGGCAGGCCGACCGACGGGCCGCGCGGACCGTGCTGGCGGCCGAGGTGGGCCGGGGTCTGGCGCAGGCGGTCGGGCTGCTCGCCGTCAACAGCGTGCTGGGGCGGCTGATCGAGCCCGGGGAGCTGGCGGAGCGGTTGCGAGGCGCCGTTCCCGCGCTGCTCGCCATGGCCGCCGTGATGGTGGTCTCGACGCTGCTGCGGGCCGCGTCGACGTACGCGACCGGGCGCCTGGAGCCCAAGGTGGAGCGGGTGGCGACCGAGCTGTATCTGGAGCGGGCGGCGGCCGTGGAGCTGGCCGCGATCGAGGACCACGCCTTCCACAAACTGCTGGACACCGCGCAGTACGGCGCCTCGTCCGCCCGCCGCATGATCTCCTACAGCGCCCGCGTGGTGAACGCGGCCATCTCGCTGATCGCCGCGGCCGGTGTGCTCGCGGTGCTGCACCCCGCCCTGCTGCCCCTCCTCGCCACCATGACGCTGCCCAGCGCCTGGAGCGCCCTGACCAACGCCCGGCGCCGCTACGAGTCCTTCCACACCTGGGTGCAGCACGCCCGGGCCGGCCATCTGATCAGCGGGCTGCTGACCGAGCCCGCCGCCGCGCCCGAGATCCGGGTGCACGGCGTCGGGCCCTTCCTGCTGCGCCACTACCGGGCGATGTCGGAGACGGCGGAGGCGGAGCAGGCCCGCCTCGCCCGGCTCGCCGCACGCACCGGGCTCATCGCGGCCGCCTGGACCGGGCTCGCGACCGTCGCGACGTACGCGACGCTGGGCGGGCTGCTGCTGGCCGGCGCGATGGCGCTGTCCGTGGCGGGTACGGCCGTGATCGCCATCCGCACCGGGTCGTCGAGCCTGGACAGCCTCGTCCTGGAGGTCAACGCGCTCCATGAGGAGGCGCTGTTCGTGGGCGATCTGCAACGGCTCTACGTCGAGGCGGCCGAACGGGCGATCCCGGTCGGCGGCGCCGCCCTGCCCGAGGACCCCCGCGAGATCCGCTTCGAGAACGTCAGCTTCAGCTATCCCGGCGAGTCCGCCCGCCCCGCCCTCGACGACGTCACGCTCACCCTCCCCCTCGGCCGGATCATCGCGCTGGTCGGCGAGAACGGCTCCGGCAAGACCACCCTGGTCAAGCTGCTCGCCGGGCTCTACACGCCGGACCGGGGCCGCATCCTGTGGGACGACGTGGACGCGGCCGGCGCCGACCGGCACCAACTCGCCGAGCGCATCGCGATGGTGGCCCAGGACTTCAAGCGCTGGCCGTTCACCGCCCGGGTCAATGTGGCCGTGGGCCGCTCCTCCGCGCCGCTCACCGAGGAACGCCTGGCCACGTCGGTCGCCGAGGCCGGCGCGGAGGAGGTGGTGGCGGATCTGCCGCGCGGCCTGGACACCCTGCTGGCCCGCCAGTTCAACGGCGGGCACGAGCTGTCCGGCGGGCAGTGGCAGCGGCTCGGGATCGCGCGGGCGGCCTACCGGCGGGGCCGCATCCTGATCGTGGACGAGCCGACGGCGGCCCTGGACGCCCGGGCCGAGCTGGAGGTGTTCGAGAAGATCCGTGCCCTGGCCTCCACCGGCCAGACGGTCGTCCTCATCACCCACCGGCTGGCGTCCGTCCGCCATGCCGATCTGGTGCACGTCCTCGACCAGGGCCGGCTCGTGGAATCCGGCACTCCGGACGAATTGCTGGCCACCGGCGGTGTCTACGCGGAGCTGTACTCGCTCCAGGCCGAGCAGTTCACGACGCGGGTGCCCGCACCGAAGGCGGGCTGACCGGCACGCCCCTGCCCGGGGCTCAGGCGGCGGCGTCCACCGCTCCGTCGCCGCGGACGATCACCAGGAACGCGTCCGTCGCGAGGTCCATCACGACCTCGGCGGGCAGCCCCTCCATGCGCCGCGCGTGCGCGAACTCCTCCGCCGGCCACGATCCTCGCGGCCCGCCCGCGGGAAAGCGTTCGAGCACGGTTCGCCCGTTCACCATCCTGACCTCCGATAAGCGTCGTACTTGTAGGAGTAAACGCCTGCCGGGGGTCAATCGCCTCGCTCAGTGACGGGACTGAGACGTAGTTGACACTCGTTCACCGCTCTGTGTGAGCACTCGTGTACGAAACCGGTAGCGCGAGCAGGCCACGCGCGCGCAGGGAGCGGCGCCACCGCGGGTCCTCGTCCGCGAGGGCGAGTTCGGGGAACCGCTCCAGCAGTGCGGTCAGGGCGATCTCGGTCTCGGCGCGGGCCAGCGGCGCGCCCAGGCAGTGGTGGACGCCGTGGCCGAGGGCGAGGTGCCCGGAGGCGTCGCGGGCGAGGTCGAGGCGGTCGGGGTCCGGGAAGCGGGCGGGGTCGCGGTTGGCGGCGGCGAGTGACAGCAGGACGGTCTCGCCGGCCGGCACGGTGACACCGCCGATGGTCATGTCCTCGGTGGGGAAGCGGCGGATGGCGAGCAGCGCGGGCCCCTCGAAGCGGTGGAACTCCTCCACGGCGGCCGGGACGCGCGTGAGGTCCTGGCGCAGGGCGTCGAGCTGTTCGGGGTGCTGGAGCAGTGCCAGCACCGCGTTCCCGATGAGCTGCACGGTGTTCTCGTAGCCGGCGAACAGGATGAGGAAGGCGAGGGACATCAGCTCGTCCTCGCTGAGCCGGTCGCCCTCGTCGCGGACCGTGATCAGGTCGGAGAGCAGGTCGTCGGCGGGCTCCTTGCGCTTGTCGGCGAGGAGTTCGCCGAAGAAGCCGAGCATGGCGACGACCGCCGCCTTCGCGTCCTGCGGGCGGGCCGGGTCGGGGGCGACCAGGGTGTCGGTCCAGACCCGGAAGTCGCGCCGGTGCCGGTCCGGGACGCCGAGCAGGTCGCAGATGACCGTGATGGGCAGGGGCGCGGCGTAGGAGGCGATCAGATCGGTGGTGCCGTGCGGGCCGAGCGTGTCGAGCAGCCGGTCGGCGGTCTCGCGGATGGGCGCGCGCAGCTGCTCCACGCGGCGCGCGGTGAAGGCCCGCACGACGAGTCGGCGGATGCGGGTGTGGTCGGGCGCCTCCATGTTGAGGAGGTTGGCGTCCAGGGCGGGCGGCAGCGAGAAGCCCTGGTAATTGCCTTCCTTCGCATGCCGCTTGTCCACCGAGAGCCGTGGGTCGGTCAGTGCGTCGCGCACGTCCTGGTACCGGGTGACGACCCAGGCCGGGTTGCCGTCGGTGCCGGCGATGCGGTGCACCGGCGCGGTGTCGCGCAGGCGCCGGTACACGTCGTGGGGGTGGTCGATGAGGCCGTCGGCGGGATCCATGGGGATCAGCCTAGGGGCCGTGGGGATCAGCCCAGGGGCCGTCTCAGGTGTCGTAGTCCTGGATCCGCCTGCCGTGGCCGCGGTCGAGGAGGGCGGGCATGCGCTCCCCCAACTCCCTTACCACCGCGGGCAC
Organism: Streptomyces coerulescens; assembly: GCF_042657965.1. Lineage (NCBI taxonomy): Bacteria > Bacillati > Actinomycetota > Actinomycetes > Kitasatosporales > Streptomycetaceae > Streptomyces > Streptomyces coerulescens. The sequence goes on along the minus strand of NZ_JBHSKM010000007.1, from coordinate 253,083 downwards.
ATCGATGGTCAGCAGCTCACGGTCGCGCATCAGGATCCGCCCGTCGACGATGGTCGTGCGCACGTCGGAGGAGCGGGCGCTGTGCACGAGGGTCGCGGCGAGGTCGTGCACCGGCTGGGTGTGCGGGCCGCTCAGGTCGACCAGGACGATGTCGGCGCGTCGGCCGGGTGCGAGGGTGCCGAGGCGGTCGCCGAGTCCGATCGCGCGGGCGCTCTGGAGCGTGGCATGGTGCAGGGCTTGACGTGCCGTCAGCCAGCGTGGGTCGCCGGTGCTCGACTTCTGGATGAGCGCGGTCAGGGCCATCGCCTCCCATACGTCCAGGGAGTTGTTGGACGCGGCGCCGTCCGTGGCGAGGCCGACGGGAATGCCGATGTCGTGCAGGGCGCGCACGGGTGTCGTGGTCGGCCAGGCGAACTTCAGATAGCCACGCGGGGCGGTGGCGACGGCCGTACTGCCCTCGGCGGCTTCGAGGAGCGGCAGGTCGCTGTCGAGGATGCCGGTGCCGTGGGCGATGAGGACGTCGGTGTCGAGGATGCCGGTGCGCCGGAGCACCTCGATGGGGGTGACGCCGTGCCGGGCGAGGCTGGTCTCGGCCTGGTCGCGGTTCTCGGCGGCGTGGAGATGGACCGGCAGGCCGTGCTCGCGGGCGAGGTCGGCGGTGGCGGCGAGGTCGGCGTCGTCGACGGTGTAGGGGGCGTGCGGGGCGAGGGCGGTGGTGATACGGCCGCCGGCGCCGCCGCGGTGCCGCAGCGCGAACTCCAGCGACTTCTCCCGCCCTTGGGGACCCTGGGAGGAGAAGTACCCCTCGCCGAGGTGCGCCCTGATCCCGCACTCCTCGACGACGGCGGCGACGGCGTCCATCGAGAAGTAGTGGTCGGCGAAGCAGGTCACCCCGCCACGGATCATCTCGGCACAGGCGAGCCGCGCCCCCAACTCCACGTCCCTCTCCGTGAGGTTGGACTCGATCGGCCATACGACGTCGTTGAACCACTCCTCGATCGGCAGGTCCTCGGCGACACCGCGCAGGGCGACCATCGGGGCGTGGGTATGGCAGTTGACGAGACCGGGAAGGGCGACCTGCCCGGCTGCGTCGATCCGCTCGACGGCGTCCCGCCCGCGCACGGATTCGGCGGACGTGACGGAATCGACGACTCCGTCACAGACGACGATCGCGGCGTCCTCCTCGAACCCGATCCGCTCTTGATCGTCGTGCACGAGGACGGTGCATCCGGTGATGATGAGGTCGGCGGGAGCTTCTGCGGGAGAAGGCGTCATCATGCCAACGTACGACGCCGTCGTCGGGCCGCGTGAGGTGAACCGCGCATCCGGTCGGGGGTCTGTCGCACGGACCGGCGCGCGGGCAGGCTGGCCCCGTCACGGCCTGCCCGACGGCCGCACCACGGCCCTCCGGCGGCATCGCGGCCCACGGCTTCTGGAAGGAGCCCGGCATGCTCCTCGGCACCTGGAACCTCGAGAACCTCTACCGGCCCGGCGGCGAGTTCGGCCCCAAGGACAAGACGGCGTACGAGACGAAGCTCGCGGCCCTGGCGGCGGTCGTCACCGAACTCGACCCGGCACTGCTCGGCGTGCAGGAGGTCGGGGACCCGGAGGGCTTGAGCGACCTGGCCGGGATGCTGGCCGGCGACTGGCACATCGCGCTCTCCGAGCACCCGGACGGCCGGGGCATAAGGGTCGGCTTCCTCAGCCGCACCCCGCTCCGTGTCCTGCACGACACGACCGCCTTCCCGCAGGGGCTGAGGCCGGTGCAGACGGACGACGACGGCGACACCGTCTCGGGCTCCGGCCGGGGCTTTGTCGCGGTGGAGACGGAACCGGAGGCGGGTGGCGGGCCGCTGCGGGTGGCGGTCGCCCACCTCAAGTCGAAACTGCTGTCGTACCCCGGGGGCCGCTTCAACCCGCGCGACGAGGGCGAACGCGCCCGCTACGGCGCCTACGCCCTCTACCGGCGGGCGGCCGAGGCGACGGCGCTGCGCGCACTGGCGGACGTACTTCTGGCGGGTGACGGACGCGCGCGGGACGTGGCGGTCGTCGGCGATCTGAACGACGAGGTGCAGGCGGCGACCACCCAGATCCTGCTGGGCCCGCCCGGCTCGGAGATCGGCACGCCCGGCTTCGAGGTGAAGGACAAGGGCGACGCGGGCCGCCTGTGGAACGTGGCGCCGCTGATCCCGGCCGAGCACCGCTTCTCGCGCGTCAACTCCGGTCGGCGCGAGCTGATCGACCACATACTGTGCAGCCACCGCATGGTCCGCCGGGTGACGGCGGCGGGGACAGGGGTGCCCGGAGCGGCCGGTGCGCCGGAACTGCCGTCGATAGGGCCGGATCCGCAGCAACGGCGGGGTGAGGCGGGCTCGGACCACGCGCCGGTCTGGGTGCGGGTCGGGGACTAGGAGGTGCCGAGGGGCTCCCGTCGGGCCCCCGTGGTGCCCCGGCTCCGGCATCACCCGGCGACGGGCACCTCGGGGGCGTCGGGTATCCGTAGCCCCACCCGGTCACGTTCCTCGGCGAGTTCGTCGAGCAGCTCGTTGAGCTGGGCGAGGTGCCAGGGCGTGAGCCGCCCCGAGTCGTCCAGGTGGACGGCGCACGCGGTCGTCGTGTCGACGAGCCGTTCGAGGGTGGCGACGACGTCGTCCGCGCCCTGGGTGTGCCGGGCGAGCGCGGGCAGTTCGGCGGCGGCGAGGGCGATGGCGGTACGGGCCTCGGCGAGCGCACGGTAGGCCTCGCGACGGAGGGTCCAGCGCAGGGCACGGGTGTCGGCCCCGCGTTGCGCGGCTCCGTCGGCCTCGCGAAGAACATGATCGAGGTAGCCGTACGCGGCCCGCCCCGCCGCCCCCAGCCGGGCCCGCACACCCCCACCCCGCTGCCCCGGCATCGGCAGATGCCCCACGACGAGCACGATCGCGCACGCGAGCAACGTCTCCCCGATCCTGCTCACGGAGGCCTGCGGCTCGCCGCCCACCATCACCAGGGCGAGCACGAGGACGGTGACGACGGCGGTCTGGGCGGCGAAGTGCCGCGTGGCGACCGGAATGAGGGCGCCGCTCAGAGCCACCAGCGCGATGAGCCCTTCCGGCCGGGGCAGCACGGCCGCGAACCCGGCGAACAGCAGGGCTCCCAGCACGGTGCCGGCGGCCCGGCACAGCACCCGGGAGACGAGCGGCCCGAGGTCGGGCTTGACCAGGAAGACGGCGGTGGCCGGGAGCCAGTACCAGTGCTCGTGCCGGCCGTACCACTGGGCGCTGTACAGCCCTTGCGCGAGGGCGGCGGCGGCCCCGAAGCAGAGGGCGACCCGCAGCCCGTACTCCCTGCCGCCGGCCCCGAACACGGCACTCATCACATGCCTGCCGGTACGACGCCGGGTGTGCAGGTCCCTGTTCGCCCTGCCCCGGTCGAAGGCCTCGGCGGCGTGCAGCAGGGCGTCGTCGAGGGCGCGCAGGGCGGGCGCGGATCGGGAGGGCGCGGGCAGCGGTCCGGTGTGGGTGTTGCCGCGCACGGCGGCGGCAAGCAGCCGGGGCCCTTCGGAGGCCCGCTCCGGCACCGCCTCCCCGGCCCAGGCGATCGCGGTGGCGGCCTCGCCGAGCGGCAGGGCGGCGGCGTACTGCGCGTGCAGCCGCCGCTCGGCGGACGAGGAGGCGTACCGCCGCAGCCGGGGCCCGGTGAGGCTGTCCTGCGCGTGATCGAGGGCGGCGGTGAGAGCGGCACGCCGGGCGGTGGCCCGGTCGGTCCCGACGGCGTCGAGCAACTCGGCGACGGCGTCGTACACCCTCGCCACCGCGTCCCGCTCCCCGTCGAACCGGAAGTCGCCGACGAGGGACCCGGGCGTGGGAAGCACGAGGCGAAGCCCCAGCAACCAGACCGCACCCGCGAGATAGGCGACCGCCCGCAGCCACCCGCTCTCCGGCAACGGCATCCCCGCCCCGACGGCAGCGGCGACCAGCAACTGCGTCCCGGCCCCGGAGGCGACCGACCCGACGGCGCTGATGGCACCGGCGACCAGTCCGAGGCAGGTCAGCAGGACGGTGAGCGGTACGGCCCCGAGGTGATCTCCGGCGTATGTCCCGACGAACATCCCGGCCGCACCGGCCAGCGCGGGCATCCCGAGCCGACGGATGGCGGAACGACGGCTTCCGGGGCTGTCGTTGATGCCGGCGAACATGGCGCCGATCGCGGCGACCACACCGAGGGAGGTGCGGTCGGCGAGCACGGCGACGAGAAGCAACGGCCCGGCGGCCAACGCCCCGCGCGTGACCGCACTCCAGGGAACCGGACCGCGCTGGGCGCGGAGAGCGTGGGCGAGCCAGGGCGGAAGGGCGAGGACCGGACGTGCGGGGCGGGACACGGGGCTCCTGTCGAAACGAGGGCAAGGGGGGCCTTCGGGCGACGGTGGCCGGGCGATGGAGCGGCCGTCACGGGTGCGGCCTGCGGTGTCCACGGTAGAGCGGGATCGCGGTGAGGACGGGACGTTCGGGTTTCGGGGAAGTGACGATGCTTGAAAACGGCACGTTCTTTATGAACGCAATTGATCCGCGTGCTTTATGAACGCAATTGATCCGCGTGGCTCTTGTCGATCAGCGTCTCCGCGTCGGTGATCGCTTCCCGCAGGGCCGCCGGCTGCGGCCGCAGTCTCTCGACGATCCCGTCCACACCCCGCAGCCCCGCGCGCTCCAGCAACCGCTTCTCATTGGTCACCCACTCCCCACGCGCCGCCAGCACTCCGTGTCCGGCCTGCACGGCGGCCGTGGCGACGGCGCCGGCGACCTCGGTGACGCGGCCGGCGGGGGCGTGGTTGGTCTTCGCGTAGGCGAGGGTGGCCCGCGCGGTGCCGTGCCAGCGTTCGCTCGCCGTGCGGCGCAGCTTCGCCGGGTAATGGGCGGGCCCGGGCAGTTCGCCCCGCAGCACCTGGTTGATCGCCAGTTCCGCGACGACCAGGTAGGTGGGAATGCCGGCGAGATGGAACAGCAACGGCTCCACCCGGAACCGTCCTTCCTCCGCCTCCGCCAACTCCCGTTCCACCACGTCGAGATCGCGGTAGTGGACGTCCACCCGTCGCCCCTCGATCGTCAGCCACGCTCCCCCGTTGAAGACGCCACCGCCCCACCCGCCGACCTCCGACACCTCGCCCTCCCAGCCGAGGGCACGCAGGTCGGACGGGTCGAAGGGGCCGCGGTAGTAGACGGCGAGATCCCAGTCGCTGTCGGGCCGGTGCGTGCCCTGGGCCCGGGAACCGCCGAGGGCGACGGCCCGGACGGTGGGGAGGGCGGCCAGGCGGTCGGCGGTGGTGGCGAGGAAGGCGGCGTCGTCGGGGGTGGGCATGCGGGGCAGCGTACGGAAGGGTGGGGTACGGCTCTACGCAATTACGGTCGGCCGCCCGGCGGCCTCACCACCCCGTCGCCGCAGTCCCGAAGACCGCTCCCGAGATTCCGCCCAGCGCCTCGGCGACCCGCAGCAATGGCTCACGCAGGGCCGCCGGTTTCCCCTCATCGCATCCGCCTCAGCCAACAACGCTCAGGGGCGGATGGTGTCGTTGATCAGCATGTACTCCAGACTCTGGAGCGTCGGCACCCTTTCCTCTTCCCCGCCCCACGCTCCAGTCCGACGGTGTACGTGCATTCGACGTGACTGCCGTAGGCGGCCATGCGTCCGACCCGCTGACCGCTGCCATGGGTCCTCCTCCGCCGAGTCCACCTCCTGTACGACGGGGTCCTTGACGTCGCCTTCGGCGGCTCGGAGAGACGGCCCAGGAAGTCGGGGCGCGGCTGCGGGGCGGCCAGCGGTCGGCGTCGTACACCGGAATCGGTGGGCATCATGGGCCTCCGGGTTGACCACCATGACCCGTCGCCGAACACCTGCAGCCGGCCGTCGCGCAACGCCCGCGCGAGCGGACGGACCCGATCATGGGGCAGGCAGCGCAGGCGACGCAGACCGGGCGGTCGGCCAGTACAGGTTGAGCACTTCTGCCCGACCCGTCACGACCCCGCCCTCAGTCGACTACCGTTACGCCTTGCACATACCGGATGACCAGGGCGAAGGGACGAGACCCAGGTGAACGCGGCGCCTCTGAGCCCTGAGGATCCGACCGAACTCGGCGACTTCGAGCTGCTCGGCCGGATCGGCCACGGCGGGATGGGGCAGGTCTATCTCGGCGAGTCACCAGGCGGCGAGCCCGCCGCGGTCAAGGTCATCAAGCCGTCGGTGGTGGACTCGGAGACCCGGCTGCGCTTCGCCCAGGAGATCGAGGTCCTCAAGACGGTCTGGGGCCCGCGCATAGCCGCCTTCATGGACGCGGACCCGGATGCGATCCAGCCTTGGCTGGCGACGGAGTACGTCGACGGCCCGGATCTGCGCAAGCAGGTGAACACCTGCGGACCGCTGCCGACCGTCCTCGTGGCCTCGCTCGGCGCGACACTCGCCGAGGCTCTCTCCGGAGTGCACAAGCAGGGGTTGCTGCACCGCGACCTCAAGCCCGCCAACATCCTCCTCGGCCCGAACGGTCCGAAGATCATCGACTTCGGCCTTGCCGTGTTCACGGAGTCCAGTGCCTCCCTCACCGCCCCGAACACGGTTCTGGGCACTCCGGCCTGCATGGCCCCGGAGCAGGCGAACGGCATCAAACCGCTCCTGGCGCCCGTCGACGTCTACGCACTTGGTGCCGTCCTTCTGTTCGCGGCGACCGGCCACTATCCGTTCCAGGCCGAGAACATCCACGCCCTCTTCCACCTGATCACCAAGCCCGAGGCCCAACCGGACCTGACCGGTGCCCCGGAGCAGCTGGTACCCCTGCTGACGGCGATGCTCGCGTATGACGCCGCCACCCGCCCCACGCTGCAGAGCGTCGTCCAGCAGTGCCGCGCCGTGATCGAGGGGCAGGGCCTCAAGGTCGCCCAGGCCCGCCGCCGGCTCACGTCCCACACGGCGGCGACCGCACCACAGGAGCCGGCACCTCAGGATGTGACGCCGGCACCGAAGGCTCCAGCCCTCTCCCCCGGTCCTGCGGCGGACCCACCCCCGGCCACGCACACGCCGACGACCGTGAAGGCCGACCCCGCGGTACCCGTGCGGCGACCGGCACGCACTCCTCAGGTCAGGCATTCCGCCCAGGCCAGGCGTGTGGCCCAACAGCTGCGGGAGACCTACGCTCAGCGTGCGAAGTTCTGACCCGAACCACCGTAATGTCCCGGGACACCCGGGTTCCGCCCTACAGGAGGCAGCCCCCGTGACCGTCGAGCAAGCCGGCACCACCAACCCGGGGGACGCCAAGTACCCGCCCGGCTCGCAGATCGAGGTCCGCGACGAGGAATGGCTCGTACGGAACGTGGGACGTACCAAACACGACGGTGACCGCATCGAGGCGGTCGGTGTGTCCGAGTTCGTACGGGACCAGGAAGCCGTCTTCTTCACGAAGCTGGACGACGTCCAGCTGATGGACCCACGCCGGACCAAGCTGACGTGCGACGACTCCGCTAATTTCCGGCGCAGCCGCCTGTTCCTCGAAGCCATCCTCCGTAAGACCCCCCTCCCCCAGTCGGAGCGCGGTCTGGCCCTGGCGGACAGCTTCCTGCTCGACTCGCTGCCGTACCAGCACCGGCCCGCGCAATTGGCGCTCTCGGGCAGAAACCTTCGCCCGCGCATGCTCATCGCGGATGTGGTCGGTCTCGGCAAGACCCTCGAAATCGGCCTGACCCTCGCCGAGTTGATCCGCCGCGGCCGGGGCGAGCGCATCCTGGTGGTCACCCCGCAGCATGTCCTGGAACAGTTCCAGCACGAGCTGTGGACCCGTTTCGCGATTCCGCTGATCCGCCTCGACTCGGTCGGCATCGAGCGCATCCAGCGTGAGATTCCGGCAGGCCGCAACCCGTTCACCTACTTCAAGCGCGTCATCGTCTCCATCGACACGCTCAAGAACACCGACCAGTACAAGCACCACCTGGAGCGCATCACCTGGGACGCGGTCGTCATCGACGAGTCCCACAACCTCATCAACCGCGGTTCCCTGCGCAACCAGCTGGCCCGGCTCCTCGCCCCGCAGACCGACGCACTCATCCTTGCCTCCGCGACCCCGCACAACGGCGACGCCCGTTCCTTCGCCGAGTTGATCTCCCTCCTCGACCCGGCCGCGATCCGCGACCCCGAGCGGTACGCGGCGGACGACATCAAGCATCTCTTCATCAGGCGTACGAAGGTCAGCCCCGAGGTCCACGAACAGATGAAGGGCCAGTGGGCGGACCGGGGCCCGAGCACATCCGTCCACTGTGCCGCGACCCCCGCCGAGGAGAAGATCTTCGAGGAGCTGGCGCAGGTGTGGCTCCCGCAGAACCCGGACAAGTCGTCCGTGAGCGAGAGCCGCCTGTTCCCTTACACCCTCCTCAAGTCCTTCCTGTCCTCACACATGGCCCTCGCCTCGACGGTCGATACCCGCATCAGGACCCTGAAGGCGAAGGACGACGCGGGGGCGGAGGCCGAGCTGGCCGCGCTCCGGCGCCTGAACGACCTCACCTTCGTGATGTCCGAGACGGACTCGGCGAAGTTCCAGGCCCTGGTGGAGCAGCTGCGCGCGATCGGCGTCGGCCCGAAGAGCGACACCCGCGTGGTCGTGTTCTCCGAACGTGTCCAGACCCTGGAGTGGCTGCGCAAGGCGGTCCCGGCGGCCCTCGGCTTCAAGGGCAAGGCGCTCCAGGAGGCCGCTCGCGTCATGCACGGCGGCCTCTCCGACGAACAACAGATGCAGTGCGTCGAGGACTTCGGTCTGGCCGACACATCCGTACGCCTGCTGTTCACGGGCGACGTGGCCTCCGAGGGCGTCAACCTGCACCGCCAGTGCCACCAGCTCATCCACTACGACGTGCCCTGGTCCCTGATCCGCATCGAGCAGCGCAACGGCCGCATCGACCGCTACGGCCAGGCACACCGGCCCCAGTTCCGCGCGCTGATCCTGACCAGCGAGGTCGACGGGGCGAAGGACGACCGTACGGTGGCCGAGCGGCTGCTGGAGCGCGAGGACGAGGCGCACCGCAGCCTGGGTACGGCGGAGGCGGTCTCCGGCCTCTATCGCGCGGAGGCGGAGGAGAAGTCCCTGATCCAGGATCTGCTGCGCGGCCGTACGGTCGACGAGTCCCTGGAGGGCACAGCCCGGGCGGCCGCCACCGAGGACTCCGGCACGGACTTCCTGGCGGACTTCTTCGGCGCGGTGGACGCGTCCGGCACCGACCCGGAAGACGCAGACGCCGACGCCCCGCCCGCCCCCGCCGACGTGCCGCGCCTCTTCACCGGAACCCGGGAGTTCATCGACGAGGCGATCCGCGAGGTCTTCCCGGACCCGCAACGGCAGCTGGAGCTGGACCAGGACCCCGAGACGGGCCTGATCTCCTTCAAGCCGCCGTCCGACCTCACCCACCGCATGAAGTCCCTGCCGCCGGACTACCGGCGTGAACAGCGCCTGCACGAGCGCCTGTTGGTGACGCTGAACCGCAAGCTCGCCGACCTCTCCCTCGTACGCGCCAGGGAGTCGTCCTCGTCCAGCTGGCCGGAGATCTCGCTCCTCACCGACCTGCACCCGGTCGTGGAGTGGCTGACGGACAAGGTGCTGGTGCGTCTGGGCCGTCAGGAGGCGCCCGTGATCACGGCGGACGTCGAAGCGCCGACGTACCTGGTCCAGGGCATCTACTCCAACGCGCTGGGCCGCCCCACCGTGGTGAAGTGGATGGCCGTGAGCGGAGGCGAGGTCACCGACGACATGGTCGGCATACTGCGCCGCGCGGGCGTCGGCCCCACCATGGCCAACCCGCTGCACCGCCACGACCTCGACCTGCTGAGTTCGGGCATCCCCGGCGCCCTGGAGGCGGCCGAACGCTTCCTGCGCCGCCACAGCAGCGAGTGGGACCAGGCGCTGGCCGGACCGATCGACGACTACAAGCGCCGCCTGGGCGACTGGGAACAGCCGACCCTGGCGGGCGAACGCACCAAGTCCGATCTCGCCGACCTGGCCGACTCGCTCCTCACCACCGGCCGCCCGATGCTCCGGGTGCTCGCCGTCCTCGACCACACCCGCTGATCCCGCCGATCCCCGAGGTCCTTCCGTCATGTCGTACGACTCTCTCGTCAACCGCGGCGACTACTTCTCCGCGCACTACTTGGCCGAGGTCTTCCCCAAGGACCTCAAGTCGGGACTGCTCGCGGCCTGGAAGGAGCGGGAGGAGGCGGTACGCGGCACGGACAGCGAGGACCTCGGGGACGCCGGGGATTCCGCGGACGCGTTGCCGGTGACCCCGCGGGTGGGGCTGCGTGAGCTGCGGCGCCCGTACTTCAAGGCGCGCGCGTTCTTCGCGGAGGCGGCGGCCGAGCCGGACGACGCGACGACGTACGAGGCGCCGGCCTGGCGTGAGCGGGCGGCTGCGCTGAACGCGCACGTCCTGCGGGCCCTCGGCTACGACGCCAAGCCGCAGACCCTGACCGTCGAACGCGCCGACCACACCTACGAGGTCCAGGTCGCCCACGCCGAGCCAGGCCTGGTGGCCCTGGACTGCGGCTGGGCGGCCGAACCGGACGCGGCGCTGGACCCGTCCGGCCCCGGCCGTCTCCTCCACCGCCTGCCGCTCGACGGCTCGAACGAGGTGACGACGGGCTCGAAGCTGGCGTCGTTCCTGTTCGCCTGCGAGGACGCTCCGCGATATGTGCTGCTGCTGGTCGGCGGCGTGGTCGTGCTGGCCGACCACGCGGCGTGGGGGGAGGGCCGCTACCTCGCTGCCGCTCTGGACGCGGCCCTGGAGCGCAACGACACCCGCGCGGGCGGCGAACTGGACACGCTGGCGGCCCTGTTCGGTGCGGACTCGCTCCGCACGCCGGAGGAGGGCGGCGAGAACCCCCTCGCCGGGCTGGTCGACAAGTCGACGAAGCACGCGGTGGGCGTGTCGAGCGATCTGCGGGACGGCCTGCGCCTGTCGGTGGAGCTGATCGCGAACGAGGTCCTCGACCGGATCCGGGCCGCGGGCGTCCGCCCGGACGAGGTCGCCGAACTCCCGGAACTGTCACGGCAGTTGACGCGGGAGTCACTGCGCTACCTGTACCGGATCCTGTTCCTGCTGTACGCGGAGGCCCGCCCCGAGCTGGGCATCCTGCCGTCGGACTACCCCGAGTACCACCAGGGCTACGGCCTCGGACGGCTCGGCGAGCTGGTGGCGGAGCGGGACCTGGTGGGCGAGAAGGCACGTGAGGGTACGTACCTGTACGACTCGCTGGACCTGCTGTTCCGGATGGTCCAGGAGGGCTACCGGCCGCGCCGGACCCACGGCGAGCCGGCGGAGCCTGTTGGGTCGGAGGACATCGGTCTGCGCTTCGAGCCGCTGCACTCCAAGCTGTTCGAGGCGGGGTCGATCCGGCTGATCGGACGGCGGTCGGTGGCGGATCCGCGCTTCGACGAGGACGAGACCGGCGAGGCGCGGTACGTGGACACGCGGCTGCGCAACGCGACCCTGTACCGCGTGCTGCGGCTGCTGATGCTCACGCGGGGCAGGAAGGGCGAGCGCGGAGGATTCATCTCCTATGCGCAGCTCGGCATCAACCAACTCGGCGCCGTGTACGAGGGATTGATGTCCTACTCGGGCTTCGTGGCGGGCGAGGAGCTGTACGAGGTCGCCAAGGGCGGGTACTCGAAGGACGGGTCGTGGCTGGTTCCGGCGTCGAAGGCGGACGAGTACCCGGACGCGGTGTTCGTCCGGCGGAAGGACGAGGAGACGGGCGAGGAGGTACGGGTCCGGTATCGGCCGGGGTCGTTCGTGTACCGGCTGTCGGGGCGTGACCGGCAGACGTCGGCGTCGTACTACACGCCCGAGTCGCTGACCAAGGTGACCGTGCAGCTGGCGCTTCAGCAGCGGCTGGACCAGGACGGTGAGATTACGCCGGCCCGGGAACTGCTGGACTGGAAGATCTGCGAGCCCGCGCTCGGGTCGGGCGCGTTCTTGAACGAGGCCATCAATCAGGTGGCGGCGGAGTATCTGCGGCGGCGGGGCGTCGAGCTGGGCGCTCCCGTCGACACCGAGAAGTACGCCGTCGAGTTGCAGAAGGTCAAGGCGTACATCGCGCTGCACAACTCCTATGGCGTCGACCTCAATTCGACGGCCGTGGAGTTGGCGGAGGTGTCGCTGTGGCTGAACACGATGCATCCGGGGATGGAGGCGCCGTGGTTCGGGCTGCATCTGCGGCGGGGTAATTCGCTGATCGGGGGGCGGCGGGAGGTCTATGCCGCCGAGAGGCTGAAGAAGGGTGGCTGGCTGGGGGCCACGCCTGAGCGTTTTCCCCTGACGGAGGTGGTGGCGGGGGCGCCGGGGCGGGGGCTTCCGGAGGGGGCGGTGCATCACTTCCTGCTGCCCGCGAAGGAGTGGGGTGCGGTCGCCGGGGAGAAGGAGGCGAAGGCGCTGGCTCCGGAGGCGGCGAAGGCGCTGGCCGCCTGGCGGAAGGCCGTCACCAAGTCGCCGTCGAAGAAGCAGACGGATCGGTTGCAGGGGCTGGCTCGGCGGGTGGAGTACCTGTGGGGGCTTGTCGTACGGCGTCTTGAGATCTCCGAGCGGGACATCTCGCGGCGGATCGAGGTCTGGGGTGCGGAGGATGGGTGGCTGCGGGCGCCTGAGGTTGCCGTGCAGCGGGATGACGTGCTGGCGGATCTTGAGGCCGTTGACACGCCTTATTGGCGGCTCAAGACGCTGATGGATGCGTGGTGTGCGTTGTGGTTCTGGCCTGTGCAGCGGGCTGGGCTGCTGGACGGGAGTGATGAGGGGTATCGGCGGGCTGCTGCGGTGGTTGAGGAGTCCGGGGCGTTCGCCGGTCTGGCGGAAGGCGCTGTCGGGGCTGAGGACGACGGTGTGCTCATGGCCTGGGAGGCCGATGCGCTGCCTGGGTTCGGGGTTGAGGCGAAGCAGCTTTCGCTGACTCGGGAGAACTTGGACAAGCGGCGGACCGGGCGGCGGAAGGAGGCAGTGAGCGAGCAGCGGCGGGCGGTTGTGGCCTTGGCCGAGCTGGATGACTGGCTGGACTTCGCGGAGTCGTTGCTGGGGCGGCGGGATGTTCCGGCGGACTCGTTGGTGTCTGAGTTTGAGCGGCTGGATGAGCTTGAGCCGTATGAGGATGCGTTGCCGGATTTGATGGGGATGGATCTGGCTCATCATTTGGAGGGGCGGTATCCGTGGGCGGGGGTTGCTCGGGATATTGCGGGGCAGCAGGGTTTCTTTCATTGGGAGTTGGAGTTCGCGCAGGTGTTTGCGCGGGCGGGTGGGTTTGATTTGCAGGTGGGGAATCCGCCTTGGGTGAGGCCCCAGTGGCAGGAGGATCAGGTTCTGGCGGAGTTGGAACCTTGGTTCATGCTGGCCGAGAAACCGAGTGCGTCAGAGTGGCGACTCCGCAAGGAGGACTTGCTCAACCACGGTGTCGACGGCTCGAACTTCGTCCTCGGCGAGCTAACCAGGGTCGCAGGAGCCGTTGCCGTCTTGACTAGCTCGGCCGCCTATCCGCTGCTCGTCGGTACCCGAGGTGATCTGTACCGTGCCTTCATGGCTCGGGTCTGGCAGCACATCGCACCTCACGGCAGCGCAGGGCTGATCCACCCGGACACGCACTTCGGCGGTGTACGCGAGGGTGCCATCCGAGCCGCCACGTACCGGCATCTCCGGATTCACGCACACTTTGTGAACTCAGCAAACTGGGCATTTGAAGACCTGGACCGTGCCCAGGAATTCGGAATGCACATCTACGGCCCATCGCGGGAGCCCAACTTCCTGCACCTCAGCGAGCTCCGAGACGCCGAAATCCTGCCGGATTCGCTAGCTCACGATGGACGAGGCCCAGCGCCCGGCATCAAGCACAACGGTTCGTGGGACATCCGGCCGCACAGTGAGCGCGTAGTGCATGTGGACACAGCTTTGCTGTCCAGTTGGCATGCATTGACAACTTCAACAGGTGGGGTAGCAGAGACCCCGCTGCTATACCCGGTCCTTGTGGGCGAGCAAGGGGCGATCGAGGCGCTTGCCGCTTTTGATTGCGGCCTCGTCGATTTCCACCCGCTTATCTCGGGTGGATACAACGAGACTAACGCTAAGAAGGACGGCCTGATTCGCTGGGGCAACCAAGCTGTCTCCGAACTCGCGGATGTCATCCTCCAAGGGCCACACTTCGCTTCGGCCCTACCCTTCTCGAAGGAGCCAAGGATTCCGTGCAGAAGCAATAGAGACTGGAACTCACTGGCGCCGACGGAATTGGCCGAGGCATGCATCCCCGTAACCAACTACGTACGAGCCACGGACGAAGCAACGTACCTGGCAGCGCAGGACTCTTGGTCCGGCAAGAAATTTACCTCGTTCTTCCGGCTGGCCTGGCGAGTCATGATCCCCTTCCATGGCAGCCGGAGCTTGCACGCCGCACTCATCCCGCCCGGCCCCGCACACATCCACAACGTGCACTCGATGGCCCTGGCAAATGAGCGTCTGACGACCCTAAACGCAGGCTTCTGGTCAACCCTTCCTCTCGACTACCTGCTGCGCATCACCGGACGCTCTCATCTCCAACCGTCTGAGGCCCGCCAGATGCCCGCCCCCGACCCGAAGCACCCCCTGGCCCCCGCCCTACTCCTCCGCACCCTCCGCCTAAACGCTCTAACCACCCACTACGCCCCCCTCTGGTCAGAACTCTTCGACCCCCGCTGGGCAGCCTACGAAGACTGGGCCAACCCCGACTGGCCCGCCCTGAACCCCCTCGCCGCCAACCTCACCCCCACCTGGGAATACACCACCCCCCTCCGCACAGAACACGAACGCCGAGCCGCCCTCGTAGAACTCGACGCCTTGGTCGCCGTATGGCTCGGCATCACCGCCGACCAACTCGCCGCGATCTTCAAGTCCCGCTACCCCCAGCTGTACGACTACGAATCCGCAACCTGGTTCGACGCCAACGGCCGCAAGATCGCCGCCGACTTCAACACCTATGGCCACGGCCAGACCAAGCAGGACTACCTCGACCTCATGGCCCACCTCGAAGACTCGGCGCACACACCCCCGGCCGGCTACGAGGCCCCCTTCTACAAGGCGGACCGCGAAGCCGAGATGCGCGCAGCGCACGCCCACTTCCAGGCCCGTCTGGACGAGGAGATCGCCCTCGGCCGGTGGACGCCCCCCGCCCTCCCACCCCGCACCGACCGATAGGTTGCCCCGCATGCCTGGCCGCCTGCTCGAACTCCACGTGGAGAACTTCCGCAGCCTGCGCGAAGTGACCGTCCCCCTAGGCCCACTGACCGTGCTCGTCGGGCCGAACGCGACCGGCAAATCGAACTTCCTCGAAGTGTTCGACTTCCTCGCCGACGTCATCCGTACGGATCTCCAACCCGCGCTGGACTCCCGCGACGGTTTCACGGAAATCGCGTTCTGGGGCGGCCCCAAGCCACCCACCACGCTGAAGATCGGCCTCAAGGCGACGTGGACCACGCACGCGAACGAGAAGACACCCGACGAATACGAACTGACCATCCGTCGGCGGGTGTTGAAGTCCGGAGACGACAGTCTCTCGCGCAGCGAGTCCTTCAGTTTCAAGCGAACCCAGGGGAAAGGGCGGCGCATCACCATCACCGGTGAGTCCGCTGAGGTTGTCGACACGACGAAGACGGGGATGGAGGACGACAGCGGCAGCTTCGGCATCCAACGGCTGAGCAGCGGACTGTCGACACTCCCCCGCCTGGGGACCTCCGACGGCGGCGAGGAGGTCTCACGGTTCGCCCAACAACTGTCCTCCTTCCGAGTCTTCGACGTGGACGTGGCGGCGGCCCGCCTGCCTTCCCGAGTGCGTCGAGCCCGACACGGCACTGTCGATCTGTCCCCGCACGCGGACAACCTCGCCGAGTTCCTGATGCACCTCCACATGGACGAAGAGGTCTGGGAGTCCCTCGTCGCCGATGCGCGGACCGTCCTGCCGCAATTGGAGGACATCGAGCTCGCCAACCTTGGCGGCGCCTCCGACCAGGTCACCGTCCTGCTCAGCGAGAGCGGTCTGCGCCGGCCGACGCCGCTCGCCTTCGCCTCGTACGGCACCGTCCGCCTCCTTGGTCTGCTGGCCCTCCTCTACGACCCGAATCCCCCGGCGCTCACCTGCATCGAGGAGATCGACCACGGACTGCACCCCCAGGCTCTCGCCCTCATCGTGAAACGCCTGCGCGAGGCGTCGAGCCGTAGCCAGTTCCTGGTCGCCACGCACTCCCCGGCCCTCGTGGACCGACTCCTGCCCGAGGAGATCGTCATCTGTGAGCGCGATGACGAGGGCGCGTCCCTCATTCCCGCGCTGACCGTCGACGAGGTCAAGGCGATTGTCGAAGAGAGCGGGGACCAGCCCTTGGGTGATCTGTGGTTCTCCGGCGTTCTCGGCGGCGACCTCACCGGAGGTGAGATGTGAGGCCGGGACGCGGAGTGATCGTTCTGGCCGGTGAGGACGAGAACGACTGCAAGATCCTCGCCGAGTTAGTCCGAGCCCACCATCCGGGCCTCGGAAACTCCAGGATCGTACGGATCAACGATCCGGTCCGCTTGAAGAAGAAGACCGGCGGGGACCTGGCGAGCAGCGTGCGCGCCCTGGTCGGCAAGGCAAAGGGCAAAGCGCTCCAGCAGAAAGGACCGCTTGCCGCCTTCGCCGTCCACGAGGACTTGGACGGCTATACCGACCAGCGCTATCGGGCCGTTCGCAAGACCATAGCCGCCGAGCTGAACCGCCAGTGCCCGGCCGACTCCGCGTACGCTCTCGCCGCGTGGGAGTCCGAGGGGTGGCTGCTCCTCTTCCCGGAGGCGTTTCCGCACGTCCGCCCTAAGTGGAAGATCCCCGCACAGCTGCGCGGCAAGGACACGGGGCTGATAGACGACCCGAAGGGCAAGCTGAAGCGAGAGCTCAAGTCGCCGTCATTCCGCGAGAGCGACGGCCCGCTGATCGCGGCAGCGGCTGCCAAGCACGGCCTGCTCACCGCCCCCGTGGGCCACAACCGCTCACACACCGACTTACTCACCGACTTCGGACGCTGGACCCCTCGCGCGTGACACGTCGGTGCCCTGCGGTCCACCTCACGTAGACCGCAGGGCACCGGGCGTCAGCCGCGAGCCGCGAACCCGACGAACGAGGTCCACGCCGTGGGCTCCACGGCCAGTGCGGAACGGGTCGTGTCCTTGGAGTCACGGACGTGAACCCTGCCGGGGCATGCGGCGACTTCGACGCACTCGCCGCCGGAGCCCGTGCTGTAACTGCTCTTGAACCAGGCCGACTCAGGCACCGGCGCTATGGGCTGTTGGGCGTTCATCTCTCTCCAAGCAACTTCTCGATGAGGGCCAGCGACTCGCGCGGAGTGAGAGCCTGGGCCCGGAGGATGCTGTACTGCTCCTCAATCTCCCGCACCTGCTTCCGCTCCGTGTAGAGACGGCTGTCCTTGTACGCCTCCACGTACGCGATCCTCTGCCCTTCCTTGGTCTCGATCAAGGTGAAGGGGCCATCCAACCCAGCGTGCTCCTCCCGTTCGATCGGCATCACCTGGATTTCCACGTTGCGTCGGTGGCCGTGAAGCAGGATCTGCTCCAACTGTCCCTGCATCGAGGCCCGTCCACCAAGGGGCCGCCGCAGCACGAACTCCTCGATGACAAAGCTGATCGTGGGCAGCGGTGTCCGGGAGAAGATCTCCTGGCGTGCCAGGCGAGCGGCGACCCGTTGAGTGATGACCTCCTCATCCAGCAGCGGGCGCCACATGGAGAACACCGCCCGTGCGTACTCTTCCGTCTGCAACAGCCCTGGTACAGCCTTGGTCGCGTACACATGCAGGGCTGTCGCCTTGGCCTCCAACCGCGCCGCATCCTGGAAGAACGCCGGATACTGAGCCCGAGCCACCTCCTTCTTACTCGCGCTCAACACCCCACCCGCACCCAGCACTTCATCCGCCCCGTCAATGAATTTCGGCGGCGGAATCCGCCTCCCCTGCTCGAACGACGCAATGGTCGAGGCCGAATACCCCGTCAGCGACCCGAACTTCGCCCGGTCCATCCCCGCCCGTTCCCGGAACAGCTTCAACTGCCGCCCGAACACACAGAGAATCCCTGCCCCGAACTCGTACTCCGGCTGCTGAACCTCGTCACTCACGCCGCCGCTCCTCCCGTACCGCCCCAGCCACCGGATTCCACCCAACGCACGGCCCGGGAACCGGTCACGCCCCACACCGCACACAAGCTCACCGCCGACGCGTACAGCCCACACCCGTCAGCGCATCACTCCTGTTCAACGCTACGCACAGTCCGCAACCGTTCACCTCATGAAGTCAGCAACTCCCACGAACGGGCATATGCCGCAGCCCACCGCACCCGAACGCGAGTTCGCCATGCGGTTCACCTCAACGCCCCGCGGCGCCCGCCTCGCCCGCCGCCTCGTCTCGCACCGCCTGAACGAGTGGGGCCACCCGTACACGACCCCCACCAACGAGACGCTCACCCTCATCGCGGCGGAACTCACCGCCAACGCCGTACGCCACGGCCACGTCCCCGGCCGCGACTTCCACCTCCAACTCTCCCTGACGGCGCACACGTTCCGCATCGAGGTGACCGACACCCGGGCCGAGAGGCGCCCCTCCCCCACACCCCCGGCCCTCGCCGCCCCCGACGCCGAATCCGGCCGCGGCCTCCTCCTGGTCGCCACCCTCGCGGACGACTGGGGCGTCACCCCTCGCCGAGCGGCTCCCGGCAAGACCGTATGGGCGGAGCTGCTCGAACCGCCGCCGCCCGTCGCCGTACGAAGTCAGGCAGAATCGACACCGACGTGATACGCAGTCAATTCGGCCACGGAACGGGACGCGAGGGCACATGTCGCAGGAGGACAGCATCGGCAGTCGCAAGGCGGCGCGGGAACAGGCGTCACTGTTCAGCCGCTATATGGACGACGCCGAGGACAGCGGCGCGTTCCGGGTCGAGGTCGGTGCCGACGGGCGGGCGATCGATGTGGAACTGGAGGTCGGGGACGGCGAGGGCGAGGACTCCGCGGACCGCATCACCGCGCCGTACGACCCCTCCAAGATCGAGATCCAGACCAGCAACCCGACCATCAACCTGCTCATGTCCCGGCTGAGCAACGGGATGATCGACCTCGCGCCGGATTTCCAGCGGCGTGCCGGTATCTGGTCGGACGAACAGCAGAGCCGGCTGATCGAGTCGCTGCTGCTTCGCATCCCGATCCCGTCCTTCTACGCGGCCGAACTCGACGACAGCGACTGGGCGACCGACAGCTCATGGGCCATCGTCGACGGCATCCAGCGGCTCACCGCCATCGCCCGCTTCATCGCGCCCGAGGCACTGGCCGACGTGGCGGGGATCAAGGCGGGGCCGCTGCGGCTGCGCGGGCTGGAGTATCTGAAGAACGACTTTGAGGGGAAGCGGTACGAGGACCTCACGGGGCGGTTGCAGATCCGGCTGAACGAGACGCAGGTCGTCGTCCATGTCATCCGGCCCGGCACTCCGGACGAGGTCAAGTTCAACATCTTCGCCCGTATCAACACCGGCGGGCTGCCCCTGACCCGGCAGGAGATCCGGCACGCGCTCATTCCGGGACCTGCCCGCGCCCTGCTGTCCTCGCTGGCCGAGTCACCGGAGTTCCTCTCGGCGACCACCCGCAGCGTCGGCGTCTCGCGCATGGCCGACCGGGAGATGGTGCTGCGTGCCCTGGCCTTCATGCTCACCGACCCCGAGTCCTTCAAGGCCCCGGACTTCGATCAGTTCCTCGCCCACACCATGCGGCAGATCAACCGGCTGCCGGACGAGGCACGGGTCGCGCTTGCCACTCACTTCAAGCGGGCTATGACCACAGCGGAGGCGATCTTCGACAAACACGCCTTCCGCAAGCTGTATCCGGGGCAGGAGTGGCGGAATCCCGTCAACAAGGCCCTCTTCGAGACAGTGACAGTCAACCTGGCCGATCTCACGCACTCCCAGCGAGCCACGCTGGTAGCGTCCCGCCAGAAAGTGGTGGAGGGGTACCAACAGCTCATGCACGACCCGTACTTCGAGACCGCGGTGTCCGTCAGCACCGGCGACCGGGCAAGGGTCCAGATTCGGTTCGCCAGAGTCCGTGACCTCTTCCGCACCATTCTGGACAGCAACGGGGGCAGTGCGCAGTGATCGACCAGTTGTCGCTGACCAACTTCAAGGCGTTCAGGTCGGCCGACATCCCGCTCGCCCCGGTCACGCTGCTGACCGGACTGAACTCGTCCGGCAAGAGCTCGGTCCTCCAGGCGTTCGTCCTCCTGCGGCAGTCGTATGACTCGTCCACCCTGTACTCCTCGGACGGCGGACTTCTCCTGAACGGTGATCTGGTGGAGCTCGGAACGGGACTGGACGTCCTGCATGAGGACGTCCTGCAGACACCTGAGGCACCCGCTCCGCTCATCGGCATCGCGCTGCGCACGCGCGAGGGGCAGACCTTCACCTGGTCCGCGCTGTTCGCCGCCGAGCAGGACGTGCTGACCCTGCACGCCGCCTCGGACGCCGACCGGACGAAAGCGGTCTTCAGCCGCCGCCGCTTCCAGTACCTCAAAGCGGACCGCATCGCCCCCGCCACCAGCTACCCCAAGTCCCATCACCAGGCGATCGGCCTCGGTTTCCTCGGCTCGCGCGGCGAACACACCGTCAACTACCTCCGGCACCACGCTCAGCGCCCATTGGGCGGCAAGGCCCTGCGGCACCCGGATGTGTCCACGAACAACCTCCTCGACCATGTCGTGGCATGGATGCAGGAGTTGTGTCCGGGGGTCAACCTGGAAGCGACGGAGATCCCCGGCATCGACGCAGTCCGCCTCAGCTACGGCTTCGACGGCACCGCCGGCCTTGACTCCTCCGCCCGCCGCCGCCCCACGAACGTCGGCTTCGGTCTCACCTATGCCCTGCCGATCGTCGTGGCGTGCCTGTCGGCGGGGCCGGGGAGCCTGATCCTGCTGGAGAACCCGGAGGCCCACCTCCACCCGCGCGGCCAGTCCCGTATGGCCGCGCTGCTGGCCGCCGCCGCGTCGGCCGGGGCTCAGCTGATCGTGGAGACGCACTCCGACCACGTACTGAACGGCCTGCGCCTGGCGGTCAAGAACGGCGCCATCCCCGCCTCGGACACCGCCGTCCACTACTTCCGCCGGCGTGGGCTGCAGGCGGAGATCATCACCCCGCGCATCCACGAGGACGGTTCCCTCTCCGACTGGCCGGAGGGCTTCTTCGACGAGTGGGAGAACTCCCTCGAACAGCTCCTCGACTGACCGTCGTCCGTCGACCGTCGCGTACCACGATTGGGGGGCCGTAGTGCCGCTGTCCTTATTCCTGAACGAACTCTCCTGCCAGTCCGACGCCGGTCCGAGACACGTCGACGAAGCCATGGCCACGTTCGTGGCCACCCTGAAGCACCTCAAGAGCTGGGGGCAGAACGTCGAGCTCGTCACCGAAAGCCCGCTCCAGCCGGCCGAACTCGCCCGCGGCTACGTCTACCAGCAATGGGTGAACGCCACGCCCCGCAACAGGGAGCGGCACCGCTACATCCTCAGGCTGCGCGACCGCACGCCGGGCGCCCTGCGCGGCGTACTCGAAGCGGCCGGGCACGCCCCGGCCGACGTCGAGCACTTCCACGACGGCCGCCGCGCCATCGGCATCGGCGCCGCCCACCTGGTGGACGGCATGGCCATCAGCCTCCCGGTCAGCCCGAAGTGGGCGGCCTCCTGGCTCGACGTCGACATCAACCGCGTCGGCGAGGACGACATCGAGACGTTCCAGGACAAGGTCAGGCACTGCTCCACCCCGCAGAACGCCGACGAGCACGAGACGTGGGCGCGCGGCACCGGGCTCAGCTCCCTCACCCGCTCGTCCCAACTCCTCGACGCCTGGGACGAGTTCTTCCCGAGGCTGGAGCGCCTCCCTCGCTTCGACCGGGACCTGCGTTCCCTCGACCCGAAGTGGTTCCTGCCCGTCCGCGACCTCCTCGCCGACCTCCAGTCCACGGCCGCCGACCACTGGGACCTCGCGCGCTCCCCCGAGCCCGACTGGCAGAACCCGCACATCACGCCCGAGTCGCAGTCCCGGCGTCACCTGTGCACGTTCGCGGACCCGGATCTCGACGGCAAGGACGCGTGCTTCTCCTGGCACGGCCGCATGACACCGGGCAAGGGAAGGCTCTACTTCCGGCTGGTACCCGAGCGGAAGTCCTTCCGTCTGGGCTACGTCGGTGACAAGCCCGGCAGCGACCGATTGTCCAACTGACGATGCGATCGGAGCAGCGGCGGCGCGCCGAAGTCGTCAAGTACTGGCGGGCAGTGGAGCTCTTCAGCCCGCCTCAGCTGCCGTCCCCTCCCCGGCGCGCGGCCCGGGTGTCGGAGCGCGAGTGGATCCAGCAGGTGGACGTCCGTCCCGGAGAGCCGTGGCCCGCGTTGCCGTGGGAGGCGGCTCATCCGCTGCGGCGCGAGCGGATCGACACCCGCAAGGAAGTGTGGCGCCACACGGTCTACGGCGGTGTCTTCCCGCTGTCCGCCGTCCGCGACGCTCTTGAGCTGCACTTCGGGGCGGACGGCGAGGACCACGCCGGTGTCCGGCGGCAGAAGGGCGAGACCGCGGTCTTCTCCATCACCGTGGACGCCGATGGCATCCTGCTGGACGGCGGGTCGGCCTTCTCGACGTGTGCGTGGGCGACCGGGCGCGTCCGTGATCCGGGGCCGTACGCACCGGGCTGGCTCGACGGATTCGAGGAGACCGAGTCCGCGTGCCTGCAGGCCATCAGCATGCTCACCCGGCATCACATTCCTTATCTCCGAATCCCCGCACCCACGGATCCCGTTCCAGGTCCTGTCCCCGATCCTGTCCCGCTGGTCCCGGATGAGGTCACGACGACCGGCGGCGCCGCGCGTGCCCGCTCGCGTGACTGGCGCGGCCTGGTGCGGGAGATTCTCGGCTCGGCCGCGGTCGGCGCACTCGGCGCGTTGATCGGGGATTTCGGGGCCGGTGCCGTCGCGGGGGCCCTGCGGCCCGTCGTGCGGCGGGTCGGGCAGGGCCGGCGGCGTACGGACGACGGTACCGGGACGGGTCATCCGCCTCCTGTCGGGCGTGCTGAGGTGACACCCGACCACGGGGACGGCACCGTTCAGCCGCAGGTGGCGCCGGAGGGCACTCCGGACGAGGCGGTCGAGCCCGAGTCGCAGCCCGGGCGACCGCTGGAGCTGCCCGACCTGGTGGCGTTCGCCGCGCACGTGGCCGATCTGTGCGGGGTGGGCGATCTGCTGTCCCCGGCGAGCATCCGCATCCACAGTCAGCGGGTTCGCAGGCGGAAGGACGGCTCGCTTCCCGACCCGGATCCCGCGTTCCTCAACAGCCTGCTGCCGGAGGATCTGGAGCGGGTCGCGGAGGCGGACGGGCACGGGGCTGCGCTGACCGCCTACCTGACCGGCCCCGCGGCCGTACGGGCGTGGGACCGGATCGACGTACGCGACCGGCCGGAAGCGGTTCTGGAAGGTGTGGCACCGGACGTGACGCCGCTGGGGCGGTGGCCGGCTCCGGTCGGGCATCCGCTCGCGCTGAGCCAGCAGTTCGCGGTCAACGCCATCACGGCCGAGCTGTCCGGCGGTAGCGGGCTGTTCTCCGTCAACGGGCCGCCCGGGACCGGGAAGACGACGATGCTCCGTGACCTGATCGCCGCGATCGTGGTGGAACGAGCCGTGCGTCTGACCGCGCTCACGCGGGCATCGGACGGGTTCAGCGGACGGTTCGAGTGGATCTCGGAAGGTTCCCGCCGCACGGTGACCCTGCTCCGGCCCGAGCTCACCGGTCATGAGATCGTCGTGGCCTCCTCGAACAACGGGGCCGTGCAGAACATCACCACCGAGCTGCCCGCGCTGGAGGCGCTGGGTGAGGAGTGGCGATCGGAGGCGTCGTACTTTCTCGACCAGGCCGTGTCACTGCTGGGCGGCGCTCCGGCCTGGGGCGCCGTCGCCGCGCCGCTGGGCAAGGCCGAGAAGCGCAAGGACTTCATGGAGCGCTGGTGGTGGGGCGAGAGGCCCAAGCGGGACTCCCGGAGCCGCGCGGGAAACCGGCGGGAGGGTGCCGACGGTCCTCCGCCGTCGAACGGCATGCAGGCGCTGCTGCAACGCCTGGAACGCGGTGAGTCGCTGTACGACCCTCCTGCCGACGTGCGCTTTCCCCACCAGGCCGGCCGCGAGGCGAACGGGCCTGCCCCGGTACCGGCGGGCACCGCCGCCGTGGACGGCTGGGCCGCCGCCAAGGCCGAGTTCAACCGTGTGCTACGGCACGCGGAGAGCCTGCGTGCCGCGCGGGCGGCCGCGGCACGTGCGCTGCGCGACGTAGAGCGGCTCGGCATGGACGTGGTGTCCGCTCGGTCGGCGGAGCGGCGGGCGCGCCAGGACGAGGAGCAGGCCGCGGAAGCGGTCGAGTCCGCGTACACCGCGCTGCGGGAGGCGTCTGCGGCGTACCAGGACGCGCGCGAAGGAGCCGAGAGCCATGCGCAAGGCCGGCCCGGCGGTCTGCGGGGCATGCTGGGCACCGGGAGCACGTACGTGGAGTGGCAGGAACGGGAGCGCTGGTTCCAGGCGGAGGTGGAGCGGACGTACCTCGGGTGCGGGGCGGCCCGGAATCACGCACTCGCCGCGGAACGTGCGCTGGACGAACGTGTCGAGATCCGCAGGCACGCGCTCGATCGGCTGGGGCTTGCGCGTGACGCCGCCGATGAAGCGCGGCGCGTTCTGGAACAGGCGCGCGCCGACTGGGGCGAGCGCGTTCCTGAGGACTGGGATCAACTCGGCGACACACGGCGCGAGTTGTCCGCACCGTGGTCCGACGAGGAGTTCAGTACCGCGCGTACCCAAGTGTTCCTCGCCGCGCTGAATCTGCACCGTGCCTTCATCGTCGCCAATGCCCGTACCCTGCGCCTGAACCTGCTGCTGCTCAAAGAGGTGTTCGCCGGAGTCGCGCCACAGGACGCGGCGCTGGCGGTCTGGCAGTCGCTGTTCCTGGCGATGCCGGTGGTGTCCACCACCTTCTCGTCCTGCGGGCGCCTCTTCGGGCCGCTCGGTCAGGACGCATTGGGCTGGGTGCTGATAGACGAGGCCGGCCAGGCAGCGCCCCAGGCGGCGGTCGGAGCCCTGTGGCGGGCCCGGCGCGCCGTACTGGTCGGGGATCCGCTGCAGCTGGAGCCCGTCGTCCCGCTCCCGATGTCCGTGCAGGAGCGGCTGCGGGAGGCGTACGGCGTCGACGAGGCGTGGCTCCCCTCTGCGACTTCCGCCCAGCGGGTCGCGGACCGGACCAACCGCTGGGGTACGACGGTGGAGTCCCGTCAGCCGGACGGCGAGATCGATCCGGTCTGGGTGGGCGCGCCGCTGCGTGTGCACCGGCGGTGCGAGCACACGATGTTCGAGCTCAGCAACGACATCGCGTACGAAGGGTTGATGGTCTACGGAACGGCGGAGAAGCCGTTCCCCGGGCCGGAGTTCTGCCCGGAGTGCGTGACCGAGGACAGGCGCGGCTGCCTCTCCTGTGCCTATCCCCTCAGCTGCTGGGTGGACGTGGTCGCGGGCGAGACCGCCGGCAAATGGGTTCCGGAGGAGGGCGCGGCCCTGGAACGGATGCTCACCGTGCTGCATCGGCAGTGGGGCATCGAGCTGGACCGGGTACGCGTTCTCAGCCCGTTCCGCGAGGTGGTCGCCGGCTGCGTCAGGACGGTGCGCGGCATGCGCCTGGGCGAGGCCGTACCGGCGGGCGTGACTGCGGAGTCCTACCGCAAACAGGTCTCCGCCTTCGTGAAGGACCACATCGGCACCGTTCACACCATGCAGGGCAAGGAGTCGGACGTGGTCATCCTGGTCCTGGGCACCCATCCGCGGGAAGGTGCGCACGCCCGTGCCTGGGCCGCCGAGAAACCGAACCTCCTCAACGTGGCCGTGAGCAGGGCCAAGCGGCGGCTGTTCGTCATCGGGCATCAGGAGAGCTGGCGCAAGGAGCCCTACTTCGACCTGCTCGCGGACCCCGCGCGGCTGCCGCGGCGGGTGTGGGCCGCGCGCCAAGCCCTCTAGTCGCACGCCTTGCGCGGGTCCTTCGCCGGGAGCAGACGGACCTGACCGGTGGGCACCTTGAACGGTGCCGCGGTGGCCGTGTCCCACAGCACGACGTCGTCACCGGACACGCCGAACGACAGGTAGGGGCGCGTGGGGTGGAGCTCGGCGCCCTGAACGTTTACCCGGTTTATGGCGATCGTCGGCTCGACGCAGGTCCATTCGGGGGCGACGCCGAAGTAGGGCGGCGCGGTCTTCCGTTCCTCGGCGGCCGTCCTCACAGCTCTGACGGCGTCGTCCGCCGAGTCGATGGCCAGGAGCGTGACCAGCCCGATCACCATGACCTGCGCCGCCGCGTACAGCGTCCCGTTCATGGTCTCGCCCGGGCGGACGAAGGACGAATGCGCATGCTTGGCCATGCCCCAGGCCGCCGGTACGAACAGCGCCAGGCTCAGGAAAGCCAACAGCTTGCCCGCGGCCATCACCTGCCAGATCCCCGGCACATCCAGATCCTCGGGATCAAGGCCGAGCGCATCGGCGTAAAGAGCGTGGAGCACCGACCCGGAGGCCACCACGAAGGACACCCCCACGGTGAACACCAGCGGGGCCATCCAGGCCAGCCACTCGCCCCAGGTCCACTGCCGTACCAGGAGCCAGATGCCCCTCAAGGTGAACAGGACGGCCAGCCATATGAGCATCTGCCGCGGCGTCACGGGATCGCTCTCGGAACCGATCCGACCAAGGGGTCCCGCCACAAGGATCAACGCCGCCGCGCAGACGATGAAGACACTCAGCCCGCGCCCGCCGGAGAGGAAGATCTTGGTACCGCTGCGCAGCGCCCCGGCGAAGCAGGCCACCGCGAGGATCCCCCAGAACCACACGCTGGGGCCGGACTGGTGATTGGCGACGACCGCGCAGAACGACATCGCCAGCAACCAACCTACGAGCCGGTTGCGCTGACGGCTGCCGTCCTCCTCACGCCTGGGGACGATGTGACCGCGGTCCCGTCCCTGCAGGGCCCTTACGTCGACATCGCTCCGGGCCGGTGCTCCCGTCGGCATGCCCATGCGGGCGAGCCTCCTGGCTTCCGAGGCCGTGCCCGTCACGTACGTTCCGGTGTCGTGGTGGCCTCGTCGCTCGGCGGCACGGGTACGCAGGACGGCCCAGATCCGGCGCAGTTTCGCGACAGGGGGCAACGCGCGCAGGGGCGGGCGCAGAGGTGGCCGGTGCGCGACGGTGTGGGTCCGCCACTCGGTGAGCTGTTCCCGGTCTCGGTCCAGTACGTCACAGCGCCTGACGTACATTTCGAGCTTGGCTGCCTGTGCGAGACGCTGAACCCGCCATGCCGCCGCCTGCTCGGTCCTGTTGTTGCGCGCACCGAAGAGGTGCACTTCCACGCCGTACAACCGCGAGTCACCGTCCGGCGTCAGTACTCCCGCCGAAGGACCCTCGCCCCGGGCGAAAGAGGTGACGATCGGCCAGTCGCGCTGCGTGAACTCGCTCTCGGCCTTTTCCCAGTCCCTGGGCCCACCGCGCACCTCGACAAGTGCCAGTGCTCGCTGGTCGTACCGGACAGGCACGCGTGCCTCCCCCATAGGCGTGTGCTGACTGCCGATGGATCATTCCACAGCGCCCATGAGCCGGCTCACGACGAAATTCATGTGCTGGACGTGCCCCATCTTGATCCACGTCTCGGGCGTGCCGGAGCCCTTGGCCCCCTCTCCCGCCGCGCACTCGTGCAGCCAGCGTTCGCCCTCGCTGCAGTCGGCGCCACGGAAGTCCTCGGACTCCTGGATCCAACGGGCCATGGCACGGACCCGGTCGACGTGCCCGCTCCCCCGGGTCGGTACACGGGCGATGAGAAACCGGTCCGGTGTGGTGTAGCGCAGCAGGCCCCACGGTGGACCGTACCGACCGTTGCCGGGAGGAATGTTGGCTGCGGCGACGTGCTCCGAGGAGTAGTCGCCGTAAACCAGCGCCCTGGGGAACGCGGGCCGGGCCATACGAACCGTCTGGTGGAGCCGGCGGTCATAGCGCCGCACGCTGTACTCGAACGGCCCGCCCGGCTGGTCGTGGAAACGCGGAAAGGCTCCGGACGCGAGCACGACCGTGCGCCAGGGCAACAGGGTGCCGAGCAGATCCAGCGCGGTGATCGCCCTCTTTGCCGTCTCGTCGCCTTCCGTGGCCGCGCCCATGTCCAGGATGAGGTCGGTCCGTGACGGCACCAGGCAGAGGCGGGCGACCATTGCCAGCAGCTCGATCGAGCACCGCTCGTCCGGTTGCTCGTCGACGAGGAGCCGTAAGCCGAGCCCCCGGCCGCTGAGGAACGCGAGATCGGCCGTGTGGCGCTGCAGCGTGTGGTCCCGTTCCGGGCCGGTGACCAGCCTCAGAGCGCTCCTGGTCGCCAACCGCCACAGGGCCGCGGCGGATCCCCGGACATGGCTCTCCGCATGGGCGGCGTCGACCCAACCGGGCGCGCCGTCCATGACCTTGATCAGTCGGTCCACGAGCGGGGTGAGCCAGCGCTCCGTCAATGTCCCTTCGTCGTCCGGCTCCGGGACGGCCCGTTCCCCTCGGGTCCGCTCCGTGCCGGTGCGCGGGACGATCGTCCACAGTGGTGCGACGCGTCTCCGTAATCGGGAATCCAGCAGCCCGTAGGCGTCCCAGGCACGCGGTCGTGTCGGCAGTACGGGTACATACATCGGCTCGGTCATCGCGGCTCCCCCTCGCCCGCCGAATCACCCATCAGCCCTGGTCACAGGGTGAGTGGGCATCCTTCATTGCGAAAGAACGCAATTCCGGCCAGATTCGAACCTGAAACGACTGGTGCGAGTCGTGATTCGGGGGACGCGGTCGGTTCGCCCCTATACGGTTGGGCTGAACGGTTGATCCCTACACTGACCTGGGACGAAGGAGTACGTCGTGCGGCCCACCCTGGCCGCCGCGCAGGTGCGCGGCAGTCTGACCCAGTACCTCACGACGACGTACGCACTGACCGACTCCGACACCCGCCTCGCCCTGGAGCGGTTTCTCAATCACCCCGAGACCGGGATCTTCCGGGGGCCGTATCTACGCATCCGGACGCCGTTCCACACCGCCGACGACGGCTGGCGGCAGCACCTCGAATGGACTCCCGGCTTTCCTCCGTACCGGCATCAGGCGAAGGCGTGGGAGCGGCTCAGCACCCTGCGAGGGCCCGCGCGGCCGACGCTGATCACCACCGGCACCGGGTCCGGCAAGACGGAGTCCTTCCTCGTGCCTGTGCTCGACCACTGCCGACGGGAGAGGGCTGCCGGGCGGGCCGGCGTCAAGGCCGTGCTCCTCTACCCCATGAACGCTCTCGCCACCGACCAGGCGGGGCGTATCGGCGAGTTTCTGGCACAGCCGGAGCTTGCC
The DNA here is from genome assembly GCF_042657965.1 of Streptomyces coerulescens. NCBI lineage: Bacteria > Bacillati > Actinomycetota > Actinomycetes > Kitasatosporales > Streptomycetaceae > Streptomyces > Streptomyces coerulescens. Next base: position 223,610 of record NZ_JBHSKM010000007.1, on the reverse strand, counting down.
CAGGTCACCGCGGGGCTCTACATCGGTGACCGCCCCGACACCGACTTCCGGCGCGTCATGACCCGCCGCGAGGAGATGCGGGTCTCCCCGCCGGACGTGCTGATCACCAACTACAAGATGCTCGACCTGCTGTTGCAGCGAGGCGAGGACCAGCCCCTGTGGGACGGTGCCGACATCACGTACGTGGTGCTCGACGAGTTCCACACGTACGACGGGGCGCAGGGGACCGACGTCGCGATGCTGCTGCGGCGGCTCGCGGCGGCGACGGGCAAGAGCCGGCCGGGGCGACCGCTAGGGGCGATCTGTCCCGTTGCCACGTCCGCAACCTTGGGCGAGGGCGCCACTCCCGACGGCGGGATCCTGGAGGTGGCCGAGCAGGTCTTCGGCATGCCCTTCCCGGCCGACACGGTGATCGGCGAGGAGCGGATGTCCGCGGAGCAGTTCACCGGCGAGATCGACTACGAGCTGCCCGAGCCGCCGACACCGAAAGAGGTCATCGACTGCTCCGGCGGTCCCGGTATCGAGGCCCGGCCCGACCTGCTCGATCTCGACGGGCTAGCGGAGCGGCTGCTCGGGCGCAGAGGGCTGGACGCGTTCCGGATCGGCAGGCTGCTGAAGCGACACGACTTCACACACGGCGTCCTGTCGCTGCTCGACGGCGAGCCGCTGAGCGAGTGGGAACTGCGGGACCGTATGAGCCGGTTCGGGTATGCATGGGGGCGTACCGCACGCGAGAACCCGCGGCTCGTGCTTCAGGCACTCTCGCGTTTCGTGGCGCTGCTGTCCGCCGCCCGGGACCCTGAGTCGGAGGCGAAGCGGCCCCGGCCGCTGCTGCATATCGAGGCTCATCTGTGGGTGCGGCCCGTCACACGCGTGCTGCGCGGGGTGAGCCCGAACCCCGAGTTCCGGTGGTACGAGGACGACCGCACCGCCGCACGTCGTTCCGCGCTCGCCGCGCCGCCCGCCGATGCGGAGGTTTTCGAGGGCGCCGACGGTGAGCGTTCGTCCGGGGGATGGCCGTCCGGTGATGCCCGGCGCGCCCAGGCACAGCCGGGGGCGGACACCGCGGTCCGGCCCGCCGCCGTACATCTGCCCGCCGTCTACTGCCGCACCTGCGGACGGTCGGGCTGGGCCGCACTGTCCCCGGAAGCCGACCCGCAGCAGCTCGTCATGGCCCAGGACCGGGTCTGGCGCGCGGGCGTGGGGCGAGACAAGCGGCGGATCCGGTACTTCATCGCCGCCACCGCGGCAGAGCGGGACGAGGCGCTGAACGCGCTGACCGGCGCCAAGCCGTCCTCGGGCAAGGGCAGCGGCGTCGATCCGCTCTCCGTGGTCGTCCTCGACGGCGCGCAGGGCACCTACCGCCTGCCGACGCCCGCCGACCGCGAGGAACTGCAGGACGGATGGTTCGCGCTGGCCATCACCGACAAGAAGTCGGCCGACCGGGCGGCCGTCGACGACCGCTGCCCGGCCTGCAACACCGACAACGGCATCCGCTTCCTCGGTACGGCGCTGGCGGCCCTGGCCTCGGCGACCGTCACGCAGTTGTTCACGGGCGGGGACATCGCGCTCGTACCGGAAGAGCGCAAGACGCTGCTGTTCAATGACTCGACGCAGGACGCCGCGCACCGTGCGGGGTACGTCGCCAACGCCTCGTACAAGTTCTCGCTACGCTCGCTCCTCGCCCACGCCCTCACCGACTCGCCGGAACCGCTGCCGCTCAACGACCTGATCGGCAATGTCCTCGACTCCATCGACGACACTCAGGCCCTGGCGGCCGTGGTACCGCCCGACCTGCATGACGAGCCCGGCGTGGACCGCCTGCTGTCCGGGCGGGGCACGGGGGATGCCCGTAGCTGGAAGCTGATCGGTGAGCGGCTTGCGTTCGCCACGGTGATGGAGTTCGGCCTGCGATCCCGGCAGGGGCGCACGCTGGAGCTCACCCGCACCGTGGCGGCCGAGGTCGCCCTGCGCGAGCCGGACCGCGTCACTGCGCTCGCCCGCGATCTGCATCTGTCGCTGCCGGGCCAACTGGTGGCGGTGGGCGAGTTGCCCACGCCGGACCGCTATCTGGCGTTCGTACGCGGGCTGTTGGAGCGCATCAGGCTGCGTGGTGGCGTACGGCACCGGTGGCTGGAGCCGTGGATGCGGGACGCCGGAGTCACGCGATTCAAGGTGTGGGGCGGACGGCCCGACGGTATGCCCGCGTTCCCCGACGGAGTTCCCGCGCCGCGGTTCCTGCTGGACGCCCCCAAGGAGAAGTCGACGTTCGACGCGGCCACCGGCCGGCTCGGCTGGTACCAGGACTGGACCCGGCGTTGCCTCGGCCTCGATGGCGCGGGCGCCAACGAGTATCTGCGGCGGCTGCTGCCGGTGCTCGCGGAGGAGCATGTGCTGGCGGTCCGCGCGGCACAGGACCGGACGACGAAGGTGTACGGGCTGCAGCCGGGGCACGTCGAAGTGCGGTTGCTGGACGACACATCGGTCAACAAGGCGTTCGTCAGCTGCCCGGACTGCGGATGGGAGCAGGTCGTCCTGCCGGAGCGCCGTACCCGCTGGTACGGGCATCCGTGTCCGCGCTACCGCTGCCAGGGGGTGCTGCGGCCGCCTCAGGACGACGTCTCGGTGAGTGTCACCAGCACGTCCGGGAGCTTCGGCGGGTCACGCGAGCGTGACTACGTCGGCGACTACTACCGGCGGCTGTATCTGACCGGTGGCACCTTCCGCGTGGTGACGGCCGAGCACACGGGCATGCTCACGCGGCCACAGCGCGAGCGCGTCGAGCGCACGTTCCGCGACGGCACCCACTACACCGACCCGAACGTGCTGTCGTGCACACCCACGCTCGAACTCGGCATCGACATCGGTGACTTGTCGGCCGTGCTCCTCGGCTCGCTGCCGAAGGGACCGGCGAACTACGTGCAGCGGGCCGGCCGCGCCGGACGCAGGACCGGGAACGCGCTGGTGGTGGCCTTCGGCGGGCGGCGCGCCCGTGACCTGTACTACCTGGACGAGCCACGCGAGATGATCGCGGGGGACATCGTCCCGCCGGGTTGCTATCTGTCCGCGGTCGAGATCCTGCGTCGCCAGTACACGGCGCATCTGCTCGATCTCGCGGCCCGGGGAGCGCTGGCCACCGCGGACGGCGAGCGGCTCCAGCCCGCGCCCCGGCTGGTGTCCGCGCTCTTCGGCACCACGGGCTGGTGCCAGGACCTCGCGGACGCGGCACTCACCCATGGCGCGCGCCTGGTCGAGGACTTCCTGGCCCTCTTCGCGGGGGTCACCGACCATGCCGCCGCGGAGCTGCGGGCGTACGCGACCGGCGGGATCGTGCGCACTCTCCAGGAAGCAGAGGAGGACTGGATGGCGCGGCGCGAGGAGCTGCGCCGACGGATCGCGGCCATCGACACGGCGATGGACGGCCTGGTGCGCTCCGACCCCGAACAGGACCGGGAGCACCGGGAGTTGCTGGCGGAGCGCCGCACGACCGGGGATCTGCTGCGCGAGCTCAGCCAGACCAGCGCACACGGCGCGCTGGTCGATCTGGGTCTGCTGCCGAACTACAGCCTCACGGACACGACGACCCAGCTGGAGGCCACGCTCTACTGGACGGAGGAGCAGGACTCCGGCGACGAGGGTGCGAAGAAGACCTATCGCAGCGAGGTACGCGACTACGAGCGTTCGCGCCGGCTCTCGCTCGCCGAACTCGCCCCGGGCAACAGTTTCTACGTCAACGGCTACAAGCACGTCGTGCGCGCCCTGGACATCGGCAGCCCCGACCGCCGCGCCTGGTCGGTGTGGCGGCTGTGCCCGGCGTGCGGCTACACCCGCGCGGAGAACGCCAAGGCGGACACCTCGCCCTGTCCGCGCTGCGGCAGCCGGGAGATCGCCGACGCCGGGTGTGTCCAGCATGTGCTCGAGCCCCGGCGGGTGATCGCCCGCGACAAGCGCGACGACGCCCGCGTCCGGGACGACAAGGACGAGCGGGACCGTCGCCGCTACTCCATGCTCACCACGGTCGACATCGACCCCGCGCAGCTCGCGCCCGGTTCCTGGCGGCACGACACCGCCGTGTTCGGCGTCGACTTCACCCGGCGTGCCGTCATCAGAACCCTGAACCTGGGGCTCGACCGGCAGGACGGCAGCAGCACCGCGCCCGTCGCCGGTGAGGACGTTCGCCTCAACCCCTTCTACGTGTGCACCAGTTGCGGTGGCGCGACCGCCGACGGGCGTCCTGTCGTGGACCAGGCCCAGGACGGCCTCACCGAATCGCTCGCCGCTTCCACCAGGGCCAGTGCCCACCATCTGCTGTGGTGCCCCCGCCGTAAGACACGGTCGACCGGTGACGGACAGGGCAAGGGCCAGGACATTCCGCTGCTGCTCGCCCACGAGCTGGTCACGGAGGCGGTGCGCATTCTGCTCCCGGCGTCCGTCGCCCGCGCCAAGGAGCGACTCGCCTCCTTCACCGCGGCCCTGTTCGTCGGTATCGCGGCCCGCTACGGCGGAGACCCGGACCACATCGACATCGCCGCCGCCTCCATGCCCGACGGAGGGGACGCCAACTGGCCACGGCGCTTCCTCGTGGTGTACGACCGGCTGCCGGGCGGCACCGGGTATCTGCACCGCCTCGCTTCCGCGGACGGCTTCCGGGAGGTGCTGCTCAGGGCCAGGGAGGCCATCGAGAGCTGCCCCTGCATCGAGAAGGGTCTTGACGGCTGCCACCGCTGCCTGCTGCGCCGCGTCCCGGCGACCGACTACGACAAGGTCAGCCGCAACGAAGTGCGGCAGATGCTGGACGAGCTGCTCGGCAAGGGCGGTGAGGCCTGGAAGACCTCACCCGTCGCCGCGACGCAGGCCATTCCCATGGAGCGCCAGGCCGAGAGCGACCTCGAGGTCATGTTCATCGACACGCTCAAGGAGTGGGCGCGCCAGCCCGCGGCGCTGGCCAGCGCGGACGCGTACACCACCACCGCGGGCACCTACTCCCTCGACCTTCGGCTGACGAACCCGTCCGGAAAGACGCTGAGCTGGCGGGTGTCCCAACAGCGCGTTCTCGACGGCACGCGTCCGGACGTGCTCTTCGAACGGCTCGACGCGCCCGGACCGCGTCTGGCGCTCTATCTCGACGGGTACGAGTTCCATGCCTCGGCTCGGCACAACCGTCTCGCCGACGACGCCGCCAAGCGCACACGGCTCCGGGCCGAGGGACTCAGGGTGTTCCAACTCACGTACTACGACGTCAAGGAGTGGCGCACGCGCGTGCGTGACACCGGCTATGCGGCGGCCGGCCCGGCCGATCCGGTGTGGCAGCCCTACGACGACCAGGGCCGACGACAGGCACGCGACTACTACACCAAGGTGAGGGGCGCTCTGCCCGGCGAACTCGCCGAAAGCGTCTGGGTCAATCCGGCCGACACGCTGCTCGCCCATCTCCGTTCCCCGGACGCGGACCGGTGGCTGGCCCGTGCGGAGGCGGCCGTCGCGGGGCTCACCGGGACGCGGCCGCGGTCTGCGGCGGTCCCGGGAGATGCCGTGAGTGCGCAACTCGCGGCAGCCCTGCGCGGAACACCGTTGACCGGGCAGAGCGGTCCTGTTCGGATTCTCGACGCAACGGACCGATCGGGGTGCCGTGTGGTCGCGGTCGCCGACGGACGGCAGAAGCCTCCCGCGTGGACGGCTCTCACCGTCCTGGACGACAGCACGGCCGCCGTCACTGACTCCGCATCGCACAAGGAGCGGTGGCGTGCCTGGCTGTACTGGAGCAATCTGCTGCAGTTCCTGGAGCGTGGGGGCGGGGACAGCGCACAGTTGACAACCAGTCAGCTCGACGCCTTTTCGCCGGAGACGCTCGCGGTCACGGGTGGGTCGGGGTGGCTCGCGTCCACACGTGTCGACCTGGAGGCGGTGGGGCAGGAAGAGGACGCGGAGCCCGTCGTCGAGACCCCTGTCGCGCAGGGCGGGGACTGGAACGCCGTACTCGAGTACCTGGATCCCGACGAACCCGGCCTCCAGCTCCTGGCGGTGTCCCTGGCGACTCGTGGCGTACCCGCTCCCGTCGACGGGTTCGAACTCGACGAGAACGGTTGGATGGCCGAGCTCGCCTGGCCGGACCAGAAGGTGGGTGTGGTTCTCGCACCCGGGTCCGCGGAACCGGAACCCGACTACGAGGCTCAGGACCGGGACCGGGCCTTCGCCGCCGCCGGATGGGACGTACGGCCCGCGAGCGCCTGGACCGCGGAAGAGCTGGCCCATCGGCTCGACGCACAGGTGAAGAACGACGGAACGACTCAGGGGGAGCCCCACCGATGAACAACGCGAGTGTGACTCTGCGTCTGCTGGACAAGGCCGACAAGGAGATCCTCAAGCTCCCTCGCGCGGTCAAGGGCGCCCTCTACGACTTCCAGCACAAGTTCAAGACCAACCCGCAGGCCACCGGTCTTCAGCTGAAGCAGCTCAAAGGAGACAGCAGGCTCTGGTCCGCACGCGTCAACGACGAGTACCGCGCGCTGCTGCTGCGCCTGGCCGACACCGACTGGCTGATCGTCTCGCTCAAGCACCGCAAGGAGGTCTACGAGAACCTCGACCGGCTCTCCTACGGCATCAACCAGGTCACCGGAGCCATCGAGTACGTCGACCTCCAGGTGGTCGAGGAGAGCGTGCTGCGGCGCGTCTCGCCCGCCCGCCCAGCTGTGCCGGAGCAGCCCCGGCCACGGACGGAACGTCTGTTCACGCGCTTCACGGACGAGCAGCTCACCGACCTCGGTGTGGCGGAACCACTGATCCCGGTGGTCCGGACCCTCACCACGGAGGAGCAGCTGCTCGGGCTCGTGGAGTACGCCCCGCAGCTCACCGGCGAGATCCTGCTCTCGCTGTTCGACGGCAAGTCCTACGACGAGGTCCTGGAGCAGGTGACCGCTCCGGTCGCCGCGCCCGAACCCGTCGACACGGAGGACTTCCAGGCTGCCGCCGAACGTCCGGCGACCATGGTGACGACCACGGACGAAGCACTTCGTGAGGCGCTGGAAGGTGAGGACTTCGGGCGTTGGAAGGTCTTCCTGCATCCCACACAGTCCAAGCTCGTGGAGCGCGACTACTCCGGTCCCGCCCGAGTGGGCGGTGGCCCAGGCACAGGCAAGACGATCGTCGCCCTCCACCGGGTCAAGCACCTGGTCGAAAGGCTTCCGCCGGGGCGCAACAAGCCCGTGCTCCTCACGACGTACAACAAGAACCTCGCGGCCGACCTCCGGACTCGTCTTCTGGAGCTGGGAGGCGAGGAACTCCTGTCCCGCGTGGAGATCAGCCACGTCGACCAGCTGGCCCTGCGAGTGGTGCGGGAGGCCGAACCCGGCAACGCCAAGCAGACCGCTGATGACAACCAGGTACTGCGCGAGTGGCGCGCGATGCTGGATGAGCTAGGCGAAACGACCTGGGACGCGGACTTCCTCCATGACGAGTGGACGCAGGTCATCCTCGGCCAGGCGGTCGCCTCCCGCACGGAGTACTTCCGCGCACGCCGAGCCGGCCGGGGGCGCAACATCGCGCGAGCCGAGCGGGCCGAGATCTGGCAGCTGGCGGAGAAGTTCACGCAGCGACTGGACCGGCTGGGGCGCCAGACGTGGGCCCAGGTGGCCGAGCGGGCCGCCCGACTGGAAATGGAGCGGGAAGAACGCATCCGTGCCGTCGAGCGACAGCGCGAAGAGGCCGGCGGCCTGGACAACATCCATCTCCAGGACGGCTCCGCCGGGTGGCTGCGCCACCGCTACCGGCACATCGTGGTGGACGAGGCTCAGGACCTTCGGCCGGGTCACTGGAAGATGCTGCGAGCCATGGTCGACCGCGACCGGAACGACATCTTCCTGGTAGGTGACACACATCAGCGGATCTACAACAACCAGGTGACGTTGGGCAGCCTCGGCGTCAACATCCGAGGCCGGTCCGCCAGGCTCACCCTCAGCTACCGCACCACGCGTCAGATCCTCGGCTCAGCGCTCGGCGTGCTCGAAGGCGAGTCCTTCGACGACCTGGACGGCAACCAGGAAACCCTGGCCGGCTACCGGTCCGTGCTCACCGGCGCGCCGCCGGCCCTCCACTCGAGCCCGGACTGGGAATCCGAACGCGAGGAGATCGCCGAGCTGATCTCCGATTGGAACGACATTCCCCTTGAGCAGATCGCGATCTGTGTCCCCACAAATGCCATGGCGCAGGAGGTGGCGTTCACCCTGGCCCAGTCGGGGATCAGGGCCGTCGAAATCGGTCCGGACGGACCACGGGGCGACGAGGGCGTCCACATCGGGACGATGTTCCGCTTCAAAGGGCTCGAATACCAGCGCATGATCATCGCCGGTGTCAGCGAAGGCCTGGTACCACGCAACACCGTGATCGGGCTGCAGCACAGCGACGCCCTGCGGTACCGACGCGAACTCCAACGCGCTCGCTCCCTGCTCTTCGTCGCCGCGACGCGCTCCCGCGACGCGCTCGCCATCTTCTGGCACGGGAAGCCCAGCCGATTCCTCGTTCCACTGATTGCCGCATGACGCTGCTGCTGCGTCGCGTTGAGAACAGTCCCAGAGGCGACGCGGAGAGCGACCGGATAAATCGCGTACGCAACTCTCCGCGGCCGGACTCCGGACACTCCGCCGCTGGAGCGTCGACTACCTGCACCATCGGCTGACCTGCTCCTACGAGGTCCTCGACGGTTGTCCGGCCGTACCGGTCACGCGGCGGCGCGGGAGCCGCTGCGACACCGGGTCAGCGCGGCCATCGCCGAGGGGCCGATGATCCCGCTCCTCGTCGCCGGAAACGCATACAAGATCGGCGCCATTTTGAAGAGGTTGACGGAGCCGGGGCAGGAAAAATCGGATGCGGGCGTGGGCGGGGGCTCGGATGATCGGCTGGTTGTCCGCTCACCCGTCAGGAGCCCGCATGATCCGTCGCGTCACCTCCCCCGCCCTCTTCCCTCCCCCGACCTACTCCCACGCCTCGGTCGTGGAGGCCGGCACGAGGGTCGCCTTTCTCGCCGGTTCCGTGCCGCTCGACGGCGACGGGAATCTCGTCGGGGAGGGGGATCCCGTACGGCAGGCCCGGCAGGTCATCGCCAACCTCAAAGTACAACTGGGCGCGATCGGCAGTGACTTGGCGCATGTGCTGTCGACCGACGTGTACGTCGTGAGCGGTGACACCGCCGTGCTGTCCGCCGTCTGGGAGGTCGTCGAGGCGTCCGGGCTCAGCGTCGGGCCTCACTCGTCGACGCTGCTCGGGGTGGCGTGCCTCGGATACACGGGCCAGTTGGTGGAGATCACGGCCACCGCCGTCGTTCCCGACGAGAGTGGCGAGAGTGCGGAGAGGGCGTGACCGCCGTAGCGCTGCGCCGCGCCCTGCCCACCGACGCCGGTGCCGTCGCCGACGTCTGGCTGCGGTCCTTCGCCGCCGCGCTGCCGACCGTCGTCCGGCCGCGTTCCGACGACGAGGTGCGGACGTATTTCCGCGAGGTCGTGGTGCTGTTGCGGGAGACCTGGGTGGCCGAGGCCGCCGACCGGGTCGTCGGGGTCATGGTGCTCGACGGCGAGCTGCTCTCGCAGCTCTATCTCGACCCCGACTGGCGCGGGCGCGGTATCGGTGACCGGTTCGTCGACCTCGCCAAGCGGCGACGCCCGGGCGGGCTGAGCCTGTGGACCTTCCAGGTCAACAGGCCCGCCCACGGCTTCTACGAGCGCCACGGCTTCGTCGCCGTCGAGCACACCGACGGGAGCGGGAACGAGGAGCGGGAGCCGGACGTGCGCTACGTCTGGCAGCCGGGGCCCGCTCAATCGGCCTGAGCGCCCCCGCCGGAGCGGCCCCATCCCCGCCGCTTCGGCAACGGCGTCGCGTACCCCGCGACCCGACTCGTCCGCAGCCCCAACCCCACCAGCGACTCGGCGAGTTTGACGGCCGCGCCGACCCCGTCGACCACCGGAACCCCCAGCTTCTCCGACACGGCCTGCTGCAGACCGGTCATCCCGGCACACCCCAGCACGAGGACCTCGGCGCCCGCGTCCCGGGCCCGTTCGGCGGCCGTCAGGAAGGCGGCCTCCGTGCGCTCGGCGTCCTCCAGCTCCAGCACGCCGAGCCCGGTGCCGATCACGGCGGCACAGTTCCGCGCGACCCCCGCCAGCTCCAGGCTGTCCTCGATCTGTCCGCACGAGCGCTCCAGTGTGGTCACCACGCCGTAGCGCCGACCGAGGAGGCAGGCCAGATGTGCGGCGGCCTCCGTGATGTCGACGACCGGTACGTCCACCAGCTCCCGGACGCCCTCCCGTCCGTGCTCGCCGAAGCCGGCCATGACGACCGCGTCGTACGCCGGGCCCTCGTAGGTGCGCAGCGCGTCCATGACCGCCGCCGCCGAGAGGTAGCTGTCGAGCCAGCCCTCCGCCGATTCCGGCCCCCACCCCGGGGTCAGCCCGAGCACGGTGGTGCCCGGGCCTGCGGCGGCCCGGGCACCTCGTACGATCTCCTCGGTCATCTCCTGCGTGGTGTTGCAGTTGGTGACGACGATCCGCACGTCCTTCAGACCTCCCGTGCCGAAGAGGCAGATGTGGTGGCAGCGGCGGACCCGGCCGCCCGCTCCTCGCGGCACAGCACCAGATACACACCCGCCGCCATCGCCGTCCCGATGAACCACGAGTACGGCGCCACAGCACCGAAGGTCTTCACCAGCGCCAGCACCGCCGCGACCCCCGCCGCCGGCAGGAACGCCCACAGCGCCTTGGGGTTGACGCCCTTGCGGTAGTAGTAGCGGGAACCGGGGGTGGCGTCGAACAGCTCGCTCACGTCCACCCGGCCCCGCTTGACCAGGTAGTAGTCGACCATGATCACGCCGAACAGCGGGCCCAGGAAGGCGCCGAGGCCGCCGAGGAAGTAGTTGACGACCGTCGGGTTCGAGAAGAGGTTCCACGGTGTCACCACCAGCGCCGCGACCGTGCTGATCATGCCGCCGACCTTGAAGGTGATCTTCTGCGGCCAGACGTTGGCCAGGTCGTACGCCGGTGAGACGAAGTTGGCGACGATGTTGACGCCCATGGTGGCGATGGCGAAGGTGAGCGCCGCCAGCACCAGGACCCACGTGTTGCCGACCTTGGCCACCAGTTCCGCCGGATCCGTGATGGCCTCGCCGAACACCTCCAGCGAACCGGCCGTGACGATCACAGACACGACCACGAACGCCGTCGAGTTGATGGGCAGGCCCCAGAAGTTGCCCTTGCGGACGGTCCGGTAGTCGGGCGCGAAGCGCGAGAAGTCGCAGAAGTTGAGCATCAGCGTGCCGTACGTGGCGAGGATCAGGCCGATCGCGCCGAACCACTGACGCCACTGCTCACCGGCGGACACGGGGTGCGGGGTGGACGTGAGCGAGATCGTCCAGCCGGCCTTGGCGAGGATCCAGACCGCCAGCGCGATCATCACCACCCAGATCGCCGGGCCGCAGAAGTCCTGGAACTTGCGCACCGACTCCATGCCCTGGCTGATGATCAGCGCCTGGATGAGCCAGAGGGAGAGGAAGGAGACCCAGCCGAGCGCGTGCAGGCCGAGGAAGGAACTGTGGGTCCAGGACTCCAGGCCCGGCCAGGCGGCCAGCAGCATCACGTTCACGGCGACCGACGCCAGATACGTCTGGATGCCGTACCACATGATGGCGATGACCGCCCTGATCAGCGCCGGGATGTTGGCGCCCCAGACGCCGAAGCTGATGCGGCTGACGACGGGGAACGGCACGCCGTGGCGCTGGCCGATCTTCCCCATCCAGTTCATGCCGACGTAGATGAGCACGAAGCCGACGAGCAGGGAGGTGAAGACCTGCCACACGTTCATGCCGAGGACGAGCAGGCCGGCCGCGAACGTGTAGTTGCCGAGGTTGTGGACGTCGGACATCCACAGGGCGAAGAGGTCGAAGACCTTCCAGTTGCGCTTGTCCGCAGGCGCGAGGTCTTCGTTGGTGAGCCGGGGATCGGGGACGAACGCTGATGTGCCGGTGGTGGCTTCGGCACGGTCGGCGAGGGACACGGGGCCTCCAGGAGGGAGGGGACGAAAGGAGGGCTGCTTTCCGGTCGCTTGGCTATTTTCCGGTCACTGAGCAACAAGTTTGGTATACCAAACTGCGCCCATGGTCCTCCCGTCAACCGTTCTGACAGATATCGCTGCTGTTAACGCTCCGTAAAACACACCCGGAGTCGGCGAAGATGGCCCCATGACGAAGATCGAACCGCTCGGGGCGATCCGCGAGCGCGTCCTGGCCACGCTGCGGCAGGACATCATCGCGGGCCGTCTGCTTCCGGGCGATCGCCTGGTCGAGCGCGAGCTGGCCGACCGCTTCGGGGTCTCCCGGGTGCCGGTCCGCGAGGCGATCCGCGCGCTGGTGGCCGAGGGGTTCGTCCACTTCGAGACGCCCCGCCGGACCGTCGTACGGCGACTGAGCCCCGCCGACGTCAAGGAACTCTTCGAGCTGCGCGAGGCGCTGGAGGTCTACGCGGCCGGCCTCGCCGCGTCACGGGCGACGCCGGAAGACCTGGCCGACCTCCGGGAGCTGCTGCGGGCGGCGGCGAGCGCGACCGAGGCCGGGGACGCCGAGAAGATCACCGACATCAACACCCGGTTCCACGACCGGATCCTGGCCATGGCCGGCAACAGCCTGCTGACCTCGGTCATGGAACCGGTCGACGGCCGCCTGCGCTGGCTCACCCGGCAGAACGAGGAGTGGCCCCAACTCCTCACCGAACACCAGGACCTGTACGAGGCCATCGCCTCCGGCGACCCCGATCGCGCCCGCACCCACACGCTCACCCACGTGCAGGCCAACTACCGCTCGACGGTCCGCCACCTCTTCGGCGAGGACGAGGACGAGAACAACGTCGGTGGCGCAGGTGAGGGCGGCAAGGCGTGAGGAAGCCGCCACGTCGACGGCGTCCCATCACCTTCCGAGGCCCGCCGCCTGTGCGGCTGTGCTCAACACCTCGCGCAGCATCGCGGGCGTGAGCTTCCCGGTGAAGGTGTTGCGCTGGCTGACGTGAAAGCACCCCAAGAGTTCGAGCCCATCGAGCTCGACCCGGACCCCGTGCCCGAACGCGGGCCGCGGCCTCGGCACCCGCCACCCCGCCTCCGCCAACGCCGGCAGTGTCGCCTGCCAGCCGAAGGCGCCGAGTACGACGACCGCCCGCACCGTCGGCCGCAGCAGTCTCAGCTCCTGGACCAGCCAGGGCCGGCAGGTCTCCCGTTCGCCGGGGGTCGGCTTGTTGGCGGGCGGGGCGCAGTGCACGGGGGCCGTGACCCGGACGCCGTACAGCTCCAGGCCGTCGTCGAGGGCGACCGACGTGGGCTGCGAGGCGAGGCCGATGTCGTACAGGGCCTGGTACAGCACGTCGCCGGAGCGGTCGCCGGTGAACATCCGTCCGGTGCGGTTGCCGCCGTGCGCGGCCGGCGCGAGCCCGACGATGAGCAGTCGGGCGTCCGGCGGGCCGAAGCCGGGTACCGGGCGGCCCCAGTACGTCTGGCCGGCGAAGGCGGCACGCTTGGTGCGGGCCACCTCCTCGCGCCAGTCGACCAGCCGCGGACAGGCCCGGCAGCCCGAAACCCGCAGGTCGAGATCGTCGAGGGCGTCCACAGCTCCACCGTACGGCCTTGGCCGGTCCGTACGGGGACTAAGGTCGAGGCATGGCAGCGGAGTATGACGAGCAGCGAGGCGGCCACGCGGCCGAGGGACGGCACCCGGACGCGACGGCTCCCGAGCAGGCCGCCGGCTCACCGAGCGCCGAGCAGCCCGTCGACCCGAAGATCTCCGACCCCAAGATCGCCGACGCCGTGGCGGCGGCAGAGGCCGCCGGTGCCCACAACGGCGAATCCGTGCGCGTCGACAGCTGGATCTGGGCCGTACGCCTGGTGAAGACCCGTTCCATGGGAGCCACCGCCTGCAAGGGCGGGCACGTGCGCGTGAACGGCCACAACGTGAAGCCCTCGCACAGCCTGCGCATCGGCGACGAGGTCCGGGTACGGCACGAGAACCGGGAGCGGATCGTCGTCGTCAAGCGGCTCATCCGCAAGCGGGTCGGCGCGCCGGTCGCGGCCCAGTGCTACGTCGACAACTCGCCCCCTCCCCCGCCGCGCGAGGCCGTCGCCCCGGCCGGCGTCCGGGACCGCGGAACCGGCCGCCCGACCAAGCGGGACCGCCGCGACATGGAACGCCTGCGCGGCATGATGGGCGGCGGCGCGGGACGGCCGCGCGAGCGCTGACCTGCGTCGCCCGAGAGCTCGGGGCTCCCGGGTGCGCCGGCGGGTGCGGGCCGCACGTGGCTGATCGCGCAGTTCCCCGCGCCCCTGAGTCGGCGGCCGTGAGGCCTACTCAGGGGCGCGGGGAACTGCGCGAACGGCCCCCACCGGGCCGCACCCCACCGTCGGCTCAAGCGCGTCGCACCAGCCGCAGCAGGTCCGCGTTCGAACTCCGCCGGGCCCAGGCGATCAGGGCGAGCGGCACGATGAGGATGAGCGGCGTCGCCGCGTTCTCGCCGCCGAAGGCGGTGATCGTGACGACGAACGCGCCGACCATCAGCGCGCTGAGCGCCATCGCCGCCACCGACTGGAGCACCGGGATCAACAGGGCGATCGCACCGGCCAGTTCGAGCGCGCCGATGGTGTACATCCCCGCACTGCCCCAGCCGAGCTCGTCGAAGCCCTCGGCGGCCGAAGGGTGCGCGATCAGCTTGGGCAGGGCGCTGGCGACGGCGTAGAAGAGGGCGAGCAGGATCTGCAGGCCGCGCAGGGCGATCCGGGCGCGGCGCCCGCGCGGGGTCGCGGACTCGGCGATGACGGGGCGGGAGTCGACGGATGCGGTGGTGGTGACGGAAGCGGTGGCCTCGGACATGGGGGTCTCCTGTGTTCAGCGGTCCGTGTTGCTGTCACAGAGGTAGACCGGCGCTCCCTCGCGAACTCATCGCCGTACGAAGGGAATTTCAGCCGTTCTCCTCGAACGGCAGCCAGCCGTGCCCGATGTACCAGTGTCCGCCCGCCCGCAGATGATCCCCGACGGCCCGCTCCACGGCCGTACCGCGCGGCAGGCTCTCGATCGGCAACTCCGGGTCGCCGAAGACGAATTGGACCGGCTCGGTGTCGGCCGGCTCCCGGTCCTCGCGGGCCAGGTGGAATCGCTCCTGGAAGCGGACGATGTTGGAGTCGCCGGGCAGGTACTTCCTGAGCTGCTCGTCCAGCAGCCAGGAGTGACAGGTCGCCACCCGGTACCGCTCCTGCGGGAAGTGCTGTGCGAAGAACTGCCGGGCCAGCGCCAGCGAACGGTCGACCACGGCCGGGGACATCGGCCCGCGGAAGTCGGGTATGTGCACATTGAGGCAGAGCGAGTCCGGGCCCACGTCGATGCCCGTCGCCGCCAGCCGTGTCCCGGCGCGCTGCCCGAGCCGCGCCCGCTCGAACTGCAGCCGGCCGAGCTGGTACAGCTCGCCCCGGAAGTGATGGATGAGCCACCACGGCGCCTGCACCCCCGCCCGGCCGTGCCGCCTTCGGTGCACGGCCATGTTCCGCCCGAGGTCGGCGAGGGTACGCCGGGAGACGTCGGCCGGTATGCCGCGCTCACGGTGGTAGGCGCGGGTGTACGGCAGCGCGGCGACGAACACGTACACGGAGAAGCAGCGCTGCAGGGGCCCCGCGGGCCAGTCGAGGTCGGGCAGGTCGACCGGGCCGCCGACCTCGCCCATTCCCCGGACGAGCTCGTCGACGGACCGCTGAAGGAACCGCCGCAGCTCCGGGTCGTCCGTCACCCGTCGGCCCATCCGGACGAGGTCGTTGACGTCCTCGTGGGGTACGGAGAGGTCGAGGAGCACCTCGGCGAGTTCATCGGTGTCCGGCAGCAGCACTGAGCCCCCTGCAAAAGGAGTACGTTTCAAGAAGGAGTGGTGATCCGATGCGTACGGGCAGTGAGCCTACGACGGCACGCAGTGCACTGCGGGTCCGTTTCTGGCTGTGCGTGTGGGGCGTGCTCTGGGCGATCTTCGGCACCGCCGCGTTCGCCCTGGCGGGGCGCCCCGGCTGGGCCGTGGCCTGCGGGGTGCTGTGGCTGGTGATCACGATCGACATGACCATGATCCTGCGGCACATCCGGCAGGGGCCGCACTACCAGCCGGGCCACGACATTCCGCCGTACCGCCCGCCCGAGAACCGCCCCTACCGCCCACCGCGGCCCCCACCGGGAACACCTCCGGCACCGCCGACGCAGAGGTACCCGGACCGCCCGCCGCCGTAGATCCAAGCGGAACGGCGGTCGCCGGCGGAGAATCGTCGCCCTCGGCCGCGCCGGGCAAGGTCACCCGGTCGCCGACGCTCACCCGTCGAACCGCGCCGCCTTCAGATACTGCGGGTTCGGGTCGAGTGCGGCCGCCAGCCGGAAATGGCGCTTGGCCTGGCCGGCCCGGCCCCGGCGCTCGTAGGTGCGGGCGAGCGCGAAGTGCGCGAACGCGTTGTCCGGCTCGCGCTCCAGGACGATCGTGAACTCCAGCTCTGCGGGCCGCAGTTGTGCGGCGGCGAAGAAGGCACGCGCGCGCAGCAGCCGGGCGGCGGTGTTCTCCGGGTGCGCGGCGATGACCTCGTCGAGCAGCTTCACCGCGCCCCGCGGGTCCCGCGCGGCGAGCAGTTGCTCGGCGGCACGGAAGTCGATGACATGCGTCTCCGGAGTACGTCCGGTCGAACCGCTGGTCTCGGGCACGGCAGAGTCCTTCCCTCACTGCGAGGGTTCAACGCGCGAACGCAACAGGGCTATTCCTGTGCCGAGCGGGACGACTGCTCCTCATGAGCCTCGTGCGCTCGCCGCACGAGCTCGTCCCATACGTCCTTCACGCGCCGCTGAAGCTCCTCCAGTGGTACGTCGTTGTCGATGACGATGTCCGCGATCTCCCGGCGCTGCTCACGCGTCGCCTGCGCGGCCATGCGCGCGCGTGCGTCCTCCGCGGTCATCCCGCGCAGCCGGACCAGCCGGTCGAGCTGGGTGTCCTGACCGGCGTCCACGACGACCACGACGTCGTACAGCGGCGCCAGGCCGTTCTCCGTGAGGAGCGGGACGTCGTGGACGACGACGGCGTCCTCGGCGGCGGCCTCCTCCAGCTCGCGTGAGCGGGCGCCGACCAAGGGGTGCACGATCGCATTGAGCGCGGCGAGCCTGTCGGCGTCCGCGAAGACGATCGAGCCCAGCTTGGGCCGGTCCAGGCTGCCGTCCGCGGCGAGCACCTCCTCGCCGAACGCCTCCACGACGGCGGCGAGCCCGGGCGTGCCCGGCGCGACGACCTCCCGGGCGATCCGGTCCGCGTCGATCAGCACGGCCCCGTGCTCCACGAGCAGCCGTGACACCTCGCTCTTTCCGGCGCCGATACCGCCGGTCAGGCCCACCTTCAGCATGACCGACAGCTTAGGTCCTGCCACCGACAGCGCACCGGGCAGGACCGCACCTGCCCCGTCAGCCGTCGCCTTCCCGCTCTGCGAGGAACTTCTCGAACTCCCGGCCGATCTCGTCCGCCGACGGGATGTCCACCGGCTCGGCGAGCATGTTGCCGCGGCTCTCGGCGCCGGCGACGGCGTCGTACTGGTGCTCAAGGCCCTCGACCAGGTTGGTGAGCTCCTCGTCGCCCTCGCGGATCTGGCGGTCGATCTCGTTCTGCGTGCGGTGGGCGTCGGTGCGCAGGGAGTGCGCGATGCCGGGCAGGACCAGCCCGGTCGCCGCCGTGACGGCCTCCAGGACGGTCAGGGCCGCGTCCGGGTACGGGGAGCGGGCGATGTAGTGCGGAACGTGCGCGGCGACGCCCAGGACGTCGTGCCCGGCCTCCATCAGCCGGTACTCGATGAGGGACTCGGCGCTGCCGGGCACCTGTGCCTCGTCGAAGGGGCTGCTGTGGCCCGGGACGAGGTCGGTGCGGTTGCCGTGCGGGGTGAGGCCGACCGGGCGGGTGTGCGGGACGCCCATGGGGATGCCGTGGAAGTTCACCGACAGACGCACCCCGAGCCGCTCCACGATCTCCTTGACGGCCGCGGCGAAGCGCTCCCACTCCACGTCGGGCTCGGGCCCGGACAGCAGCAGGAAGGGCGCTCCGGTGGCGTCCTGGACGAGCCGCACCTCGATGGAGGGCACCTCGTAGTCGGCCCAGCGGTCGCGCTTGAACGTCAGCAGCGGCCGGCGGGCGCGGTAGTCGACCAGCCGGTCGTGGTCGAAGCGGGCGACGACCTGGTGGGGCAGTGAGTCGAGGAGCCCGTCGACGATCTGGTCGCCGGTCTCACCCGCGTCGATGTATCCGTCGAAGTGGTAGAGCATGACAAGACCGGCCGACTCCTGGGCGAGCGCCATGTCCACCACGGCGAGGCCCTTCGGCTCCCATGCGTACAAACCCTGCGGATCAAGCACTGTGACCGCTCCTCCTCGTGTCCGTTGGTGACAACACCCTTACGGGCGGCGGCATTCCCGAAGGAGGAGGCCAAGATCATGAGAACGGCACGGACAACGCCCCGCTTTTAGGGGCGCGGGGAACTGCGCGACCAGCCCCCACCGGCCCGCGGCCGGAGAACGACCGGAAACGGCTGAGGGACCGCACCTCGAAAGGTACGGCCCCTCAGTCAATGGCTAAGCCTCAGCGGCGAGCGTTCAGCTCTGCCCACCCGCCAGCTTCTCCCGCAGAGCGGCCAGCGCCTCGTCCGAGGCGAGCGCACCGCTGTTGTCCGCACCCTCGGAGGAGTACGAGCCACCGGACGCGGCCGGAGCCGCACCCGCGGCGTCGCCACCCTCGGCGGCGGCAGCGGCGTCGGCCTCGCGGCTCTTGATGACCTGCTGCTGGTGCTGCTCGAAGCGCTGCTGCGCCTCGGCGTACTGGTTCTCCCACACCTCGCGCTGAGCCTCGAAGCCCTCGAGCCAGTCGTTGGTCTCGGGGTCGAAGCCCTCGGGGTAGATGTAGTTGCCCTGGTCGTCGTAGGACGCGGCCATGCCGTACAGGGTCGGGTCGAACTCGACCGTGGCCGGGTCGGCACCGAAGGCCTCGTTGGCCTGCTTCAGCGAGAGGCTGATGCGACGGCGCTCGAGGTCGATGTCGATGACCTTGACGAAGATCTCGTCGTTGACCTGGACGACCTGCTCCGGGATCTCCACGTGGCGCTCGGCCAGCTCGGAGATGTGGACCAGACCCTCGATGCCCTCGTCCACGCGGACGAACGCACCGAACGGAACCAGCTTCGTGACCTTGCCGGGCACGACCTGGCCGATCTGGTGGGTGCGGGCGAACTGCTGCCACGGGTCTTCCTGGGTCGCCTTCAGCGACAGGGAGACACGCTCGCGGTCCATGTCCACGTCGAGGACCTCGACGGTGACTTCCTGGCCGACCTCGACAACCTCGGACGGGTGGTCGATGTGCTTCCAGGACAGCTCGGAGACGTGGACCAGACCGTCGACGCCACCCAGGTCCACGAAGGCACCGAAGTTGACGATCGAGGAGACGACGCCGGAACGGACCTGACCCTTCTGGAGGGTGGTGAGGAACGTCTGGCGGACCTCGGACTGGGTCTGCTCCAGCCAGGCACGGCGGGACAGGACCACGTTGTTGCGGTTCTTGTCCAGCTCGATGATCTTGGCCTCGAGCTCCTTGCCGACGTACGGCTGGAGGTCGCGGACACGGCGCATCTCGACCAGGGAGGCCGGGAGGAAGCCGCGGAGGCCGATGTCGAGGATGAGACCACCCTTGACGACCTCGATGACGGTACCGGTGACGATGCCGTCCTCTTCCTTGATCTTCTCGATGGTGCCCCAGGCACGCTCGTACTGGGCGCGCTTCTTCGAGAGGATCAGGCGGCCTTCCTTGTCCTCCTTCTGGAGAACAAGGGCCTCGATCTCGTCACCGACGGCGACGACCTCGTTGGGGTCGACGTCGTGCTTGATCGAGAGCTCGCGGCTCGGGATGACACCTTCGGTCTTGTAACCGATGTCGAGCAGGACCTCGTCCCGGTCGACCTTCACGATGACGCCGTCGACGATGTCGCCGTCGTTGAAGTACTTGATCGTCTCGTCGATCGCGGCGAGGAAGGCTTCCTCGTTACCGATGTCGTTGACCGCAACCTGCGGGGTGGTGGCGGTGGTCTCGGTGCTGCTCGTCATGTGGGAAAGGGCTCCGGTACGGACATTGAAGTCGTAGGTACTGCTACGCCGGGAGCCCGTATCGCTCTGAAGAAGCCGGACAGCCAAGGAAGCGCCACAGAATTCCGGTGGCGCCTCGACAACCGAGGGGACATACAACAGATGCGAGCGCAGCCTGCTACGTCTGAGGTGCGCAGGCCCGCAGCGCAACTTGTAGCATACGGGGGCAGCCGGACAGGGTCAATGCGCGAAGCCGCACACCCGGGGCGGATCGCCCCATACCCGGCACAAAACCTGTCTCTTGAGGCCACGTGGGCCTTGGGCAGTCCCTTTCGTGACACCGCCGGGAGGGGCCGCGCCATTCAGGTGACGGAAGAGTACGACGAGGGAGCCGATCATCCAAGAGCCCGTATCGCCCGAGATCGAGTCCGCCGAGCCGGAGGCCACGCGGCGGCAGGCCGACGTCGCCGAGAGTTCCCGGGCCAACCGGGGCTGGTGGGACCGCAACGCGGACGAGTACCAGATCGAGCACGGCACCTTCCTCGGCGACGACCGCTTCGTGTGGGGCCCCGAGGGACTGGACGAGGTGGAGGCCGAGCTGCTCGGACCGCCGGAGGACCTCAAGGGCAAGGACGTCCTGGAGATCGGCGCCGGCGCCGCGCAGTGCTCGCGCTGGCTGGCCGCGCAGGGGGCCCGTCCGGTCGCCCTGGACCTCTCCCACCGGCAGCTTCAGCACTCGTTGCGCATCGGGGGCGCGTTCCCGCTGGTGTGCGCCGACGCGGGCGCCCTTCCCTTCGCCGACGGTTCCTTCGACCTGGCGTGCTCGGCGTACGGCGCGCTGCCGTTCGTCGCCGACCCGGTGCTGGTCCTCAAGGAGGTGCGCCGTGTGCTGCGGCCGGGCGGCCGCTTCGTCTTCTCGGTCACCCATCCGATCCGCTGGGCCTTCCCCGACGAGCCGGGCCCGGCGGGTCTGTCCGTCGCCGCCTCCTATTTCGACCGGACGCCGTACGTCGAGCAGGACGAGGAAGGCCGCGCGGTCTACGTCGAACACCACCGCACGGTCGGCGACCGGGTGCGGGACATCGTCGCCGGCGGGTTCCGGCTGGTGGACCTCGTCGAGCCGGAGTGGCCGTCCTGGAACACCTCCGAGTGGGGCGGCTGGTCGCCGCTGCGCGGGAACCTGATCCCGGGGACGGCGATCTTCGTATGCGTACGAGACTGAGAGCGTGATCCGTTACGACGCCCTGGACGCGCTGCCCGTACGCGCCGCCCTGCCCGGTCTGACCGACGCCCTGGACGGGCACGGCACGGCGGTGCTGGTCGCGCCGCCCGGCACCGGCAAGACGACGCTGGTGCCGCTGGCCCTGGCGGGGCTGCTCGGTGAGGGGTCGGCGCGGCGGGTCGTCGTCGCCGAGCCCCGGCGGATCGCCGCGCGGGCGGCTGCCCGGCGGATGGCGTGGCTGCTGGGCGAGAAGGTCGGCGGGAGCGTCGGCTACACCGTGCGCGGTGAACGGGTCGTCGGGCGGCACGCACGCGTGGAGGTCGTCACGACCGGTGTGCTGCTCCAGCGCTTGCAGCGCGACCAGGAGCTCGCGGGTGTGGACGTCGTGATCCTCGACGAGTGCCACGAACGGCACCTGGACGCGGACACGACCGCCGCCTTCCTGTGGGACGTACGGCAGGCCCTGCGGCCGGAGCTGCGGCTGGTGGCCGCGTCGGCGACGACGGACGCGCAGGGCTGGGCGCGGCTGCTGGGCGACGCGCCGGTCGTCGAGGCCGAGGGCGCCGCGCACCCCGTGGAGGTGGTCTGGGCGCCGCCGACGCGTCCCGTACGGCCGCCGCACGGCATGCGGGTCGACCCGGCGCTGCTGACGCATGTGGCGTCGGTGGTGCGGCGGGCGCTGGCCGAGCGGGCCGGCGATGTGCTCTGTTTCCTGCCCGGCGCGGGCGAGATCGCGCGGGTGGCCGGGCAGCTGGGGGATCTCGGGGACGTCGAGGTGCTCCAGGTGCACGGGCGGGCTCCGGCGGCCGTGCAGGACGCGGTGCTGGCGCCCGGGGCGGGGCGCCGGGTGGTTCTGGCGACCTCCGTGGCCGAGTCCTCGCTGACCGTCCCCGGGGTGCGGGTGGTCGTCGACTCCGGGCTGGCGCGGGAGCCGCGCGTCGACCACGCACGCGGGCTGAGCGCGCTCACGACCGTACGGGCCTCGCAGGCCGCCGGGCGGCAGCGGGCGGGTCGTGCCGGGCGTGAGGCGCCGGGCGCGGTGTACCGCTGCTGGGCGGAGGCCGAGGACGCGCGGCTGCCGCGGTTCCCGTCGCCGGAGATCAAGGTGGCCGACCTGACGGCCTTCGCCCTGCAGGCGGCGTGCTGGGGCGACCCGGAGGCCACCGGGCTGGCCCTGCTGGACCCGCCGCCGGGCGGCGCGATGGCGGCGGCGAGAAGCGTCCTGACGGCCATCGGAGCGGTGGACACCGCAGGACGGGCCACACCCCGCGGCACCGACCTGGCCCGCCTGGGCCTGCATCCCCGACTGGGCCGGGCCCTGCTGGACACGTCCGGCGAGGGCGCCGAGGCAGTGGCCCTGCTGAGCGAGGAACCCCCGAGGGACTACGGCGACGACCTGACCGCGGCACTACGAGCGGCCCGGCACGGCACCGACGCCTACGCGGGACGCTGGCGCGCGGAGGTACGACGCCTGCGAGCGAACAGCGTGAGCGGACAGAGGCCGGGCGACGGTGACGGCGCCGGCCGCGCGGCGCAGGGCGGGGACGAGCGCACGAAGGCCGGCGGCAGGGGTGACCGCAGTGCGGCGCACCTCGGAGATGAGCGCGCTGCGGGGCTGGTCGCCGCCCTTGCCTTCCCCGAGCGTGTTGCCAAAGTCGACGGTGGGTCCTGTCTCATGGCCTCCGGGACGCGGGCCGAGTTGCGGGAGGGCAGTCCGTTGCGGGGGGCGCCGTGGATCGCTGTCGCTGTGGCGGACCGGCCGGTGGGCAAGGGGCACGCGCGTGTGCAGCTCGCCGCCGTGGTGGACGAGGACACGGCTCGTTCGGCGGCGGCCTCGCTGTATCACTCGGGCCAGGAGGTGCACTGGGCCGACGGGGACGTCGTCGCGCGGCGGGTCGAGCGGCTCGGGGCGATCGAGCTGGCGGTGCGGCCCCTGAAGGACGCCGACGCCGGCCTCGTACGCGACGCGTTGCTCGAAGGGCTGCGGCAGGAAGGGCTCGGCCTGTTGCGCTGGTCGGCCGATGCCGGCCTACTGCGGCAGCGGCTCGCCTTTCTGCGGCTGCAGGTCGGGGAGCCCTGGCCCGATGTCTCCGACGACGCGCTGCACGCGCGCGTGGACGAGTGGCTGGAGCCCGAGCTGGGGCGGGCGAGGCGAAGGAGTGACCTGGCCCGGATCAATGCCGGGGAGGCGCTCGGGCGGCTGTTGCCGTGGGCGTCCGGAGATGCCGGGCGGCTGGACGAGCTGGCGCCGGAGCGGATCACCGTACCGAGTGGGTCCAGAATCCGGATCGACTACGGCAATCCGGAGCAGCCCGTTCTCGCCGTGAAGTTGCAGGAGATGTTCGGCCTGCAGGAGTCGCCGGCCGTGGCCGGGGTGCCGCTGCTCGTCCATCTGCTCTCCCCCGCCGGGCGGCCCGCGGCCGTCACCGCGGACCTCGCCTCCTTCTGGAAGGACGGCTACAGGGGCGTACGGGCGGAGTTGCGCGGGCGGTATCCGAAGCATCCCTGGCCGGAGGATCCGGCGAGCGCCGAGCCGACCCGGCACACGAACGCCCGGCTCAGGCGGTGACCGGTTCGGGCTCGGCGTCCTTCGTCGGTTCCGGGTCGCCGGGGCGGCGGCTGCGGGCCTCCAGGTAGAGGGAGAGCGCGAGGAGGAGGACGCCCAGGGTGAGGAAGCCCCAGGGCAGGTACGACGTCAGCAGCAGGACCAGGGTGCGGTTGGAGCTGACGAGGTCGACCGTGTAGTCGATGTAGTCCTCGCGCATCTTCACGTGGCCCGCGAACGCCGTCACCTTGTCGCGGTCGCCGAGCAGGGTACCGCCGCGCAGTTCCTCCTTGTGGATCTCCTCGCCGTAGACCGGGGCGCCGGTGAGGGGTTCGACCCAGAACTTGCGGACGGTGGTGTACCAGCGGGTCGTGCCGGTCTTGGCGACCGACTCCGGTGTGATGCCTTCGACGGGCATCGTCCGGGGGAACTTCACCTTGGTCCACGGGATGGTCTGTTCGAAGTAGTAGACCTCGACCCCGCGGAAGTCCTGGGTGCCCTTGTAGTGGATGGGGGCGGTGATCCGCGCCTGGGCGTCGAAGTACTCGTAGTCCCGTTTCTCCGTAAGGAAGGGCCACTTGAACTCGATGCCCTGCCGTTTCACCGGATCCCCGTCGACCATCTCGCCCGTGGCGTGGACGGGTTCCTGGGAGTGGGCGTCGAAGATGTAGCGCTCGGGGATCCTGGAGACCATCTTGCCGTCGGGGCCCACGACGTAGGAGAGGCCGTCCCAGACGACGACGTCCTTGCCGGCCGTCCTCTCGATCTTCTCCGACTCCTCGACGTTGCCCTTCAGCGTCTGCACGATGGTGACCTTGGGGACCTTGCGGGCCTTCATCGTGCCGTAGTCGAGGAGTGTCGCGTCCTTCGCCTCCAGGACCATGTCCTGGTACTGGTTCGCGGGGATCTTCGCCAGGCGCGGGAAGGCGTACCAGCGCAGCAGCGGGGACAGGGCCGC
Source organism: Streptomyces coerulescens (assembly GCF_042657965.1). NCBI lineage: Bacteria > Bacillati > Actinomycetota > Actinomycetes > Kitasatosporales > Streptomycetaceae > Streptomyces > Streptomyces coerulescens. The sequence goes on along the minus strand of NZ_JBHSKM010000007.1, from coordinate 198,760 downwards.
GAAGAACACGGCAAGGGCGAGCAGGATCAGACTGGCCTTGCGGCGCATCTCGGCCTCCCTCCCGGACGGGGCGGTTCTACGGGTGTGCGGGCACCGTCGTCAGCAGCGGCTTCGGGGAGGTCTCGCCCGCCGGTGAGCCCATCGCGGTGAGCGCGAGGACCAGGGCGAGCGCGACGGCGAGACCGGTCGCGGCGGCGATCAGGGCGCGCATGCCTGCCTCCCTGCCAATGGGAACTGATACATCGTCAGGTCCGGCACCGTAGCAACGGGCGGGCGAGATGAGAACACGTTGCGCACACGGACGAGGGGCGACCGGTCCGCCGTGGCGGAGGGGCGCCCCTCGTCGGATCGTGCGGGGTTCAGGCGGACGGGCTCGCGGAGTCCGAGGGGGTCGCGCCGGGCGACGTCTCGGCCGGCGCCACCTTCAGCTCGACGGTGAGGGTCGCGCCGCCCGCGGTGTTGATGCGGAGCAGGAACGTGCCGGTGGTGTCGTCCGCGTACAGCTTGGGCAGCTTGAGCAGGCCGTCGGCGTCAGTCGTCAGGCCGCTCAGGGTGCGCACCGTCTTGCCGTCGGCGTCCTTGAAGTACGGGCCCTTGTCGTTCTCGGTCGCGTCGTCCGCCGACTTGATGAGGGTGGCGGTGGCCGCGACCTTGTCCGCCACGGCGCCCTTGTAGGTGGCCTTCACCTCGACCTGGTCCGCGAACTCGCCGCCCGGGATGCAGGTCAGCGCGGTGTCGGCGGTACGGGCGAGGGTGTCGGCGGCGCGCTCGGTGACGGTGGCCGTGTAGTCGAGGCCGGCGATTATGCGGCCGACCACGGTGGCCCGTACGACGAACTCGCCGGTGTCCTCGCCCGCCTTGAGCGCGGGCGCCAGCGCCTTGCCGGCCGTGTCGGTGAGAACGGTGGCGTACTTCTCGCCGGTGCTGAAGGCGGCGTCGGTGTCGCCGATGATCGTGAAGCGGATCCGGACCTTGGCGACGGCCTTGCCGGCCTCGGTCTCGGCGCGGGCGGTGATCTTCTCGGTGAAGGTGTCGCCCGCCATCGCGCTGAGCTTGGCGGTCCCCGCGTCCTCCAGGTGGTGCACGGTGTCGGTGGGGGTGGGGGTCGGCGTGGGCGACGGCGTGGCGGGCGGCGTCGTGCTCGGCGGCGGGGTCGGCCGGGGGCTCGTGGAACCGTCGTTGCCGCCGCCGGGCCTGGGGGTGCTCGGCGACGCGGGTGTCGTCGGTGTGCCGGGACTCGTCGGCGTGGGGCTCGCGCCCGCCGTGTCGTCGCTGCGGTCCGACGGGAGGGTGCCCGTGCCGTCCGGGATCTCGTGGGTGCCCTTGCGGTAGAACTCCAGCCACCTCAGGACGAGGTTCAGATAGTCCTGCGAGTTGTTGTAGCTGAGGATCGCGCTGTCGAGGTCCGCCTTGGTGGACAGGTCCCAGCCGAAGCGGCACAGATAGTGGCCGGCGGCGAGCGCGGCGTCGTAGACGTTGTTGGGGTCCTTCTTGCCGTCGCCGTTGCCGTCGCGGCCGGCCCACTCCCAGGTGGACGGGATGAACTGCATGGGCCCGACGGCACGGTCGTAGGCGCTGTCGCCGTCGTAGGCGCCGCCGTCGGTGTCGCTGATGCTCGCGAAGCCGTTGCCGTTGAGCTGCGGGCCGAGAATCTTGGAGAGCGTGTTGCCGTTCGCGTCGACCCGGCCGCCGCGGGCCTGGCCCGACTCGACCTTGCCGATGGCGGCGAGCAGCTCCCAGGGGAGGTTGCAGCCGGGCTTGGCGTCCTGGAGGGCGGTCGCGGCCTTCTTGTAGGCGTCGAGAACGGTCGCGGGGATGCCCGCCTCGCCGGCGCCCTGGTTGGCGGGGGTGCCGGTGGTGGGCGAGGGGTTGGGGCTGTTGAGGGGCGGCAGGTCCGTGTAGTACGGGGAGTTGCCGGTCGCGCTGTCCTCGGCGGGCGTGTCCGGGGAGGGCTGGGTGCCGGTGGTGACCTTTCTGCCGGCGTCGTCGGTCGTCACTCCCGGAGCCTGGGACGCGGCCAGTGCCGCGACCACGACCGCGGCGACCGTGGTGTTCACCGCGCCCTTGCGGAGCCTGCCGAATTGCGCCGCCATGGATTGGACCCCTCCCGCGGACGCCTTGCGCGCCCATCTCTGTCTGTCGAGCCGCCGTGCTCGCCCTTGTAGTGACGATCGACCGGCCGCGACAGTTGCCCCCGCCGCGCGCCTTCTTCGCTGTTCATCTGTTCGACCGCATACCCTTGCGGCGGCGACCCAGGCGACCCTACGACAACTTCCTTTGCAGGGTCACCCGTTGGTGCCCGATTTTTACCCCTTGGTCATGTGAGAGCTGTTCGTCGTACGCCCGCCATACCGGCTACTTTGACGGCCTGGATGGACCGGTCCCGCAACACCCCGCACGAGGAGCCCCGTTGCCGTTCACGCTCAGCCACGCGGCGGCCGTACTGCCGGCCGTCCGCACCGACGGATCCGGCCGCGGCACGCTCGTACCGGCCGTGCTGGTGGCAGGTTCCTTCGCTCCCGACATGACCTATTACGCGGCTGGTGTCCTGCCCGGGGCGATGGAGTTCGGCGACGTCACGCACTCGTTCGCGGGTGTGTTCACGGTCGATGTGGTGGTCGCCTGGGCGCTGGTGGGGCTGTGGCTCCTGCTGCGCGAACCGCTCGTGGCACTGCTGCCGGTGCGGCGGCAGGCGCGGGTGGCGACGCTGCTGCGCTGCGGGGCGCCACGCGCGCGTGTCCGGCCGTCGGTGGCGGCGCGCTGGTACGTCTCGGCCGTGATCGGAGCTCTGACGCATGTCGTGTGGGACGCGTTCACGCATCTCGACCGCTGGGGGATGCGGCTGTTTCCCGTGCTGGGCGAGGAGATCGCGGGGTCGCCGCTGTACTGGTACCTCCAGTACGGCGGTTCGGCGGTGGCGGCGGTCGTCATCGCCGCGTTCGTGGTGGTGGCCCTGCGGCGGACGGTTCCGGCCGCGTCGGTCGGGGTTGCGGCCCTCTCGGTGCGGGACCGGTGGCTGGCCGGCGCGGTGATCGGCGGCCTGGCCGCGGTGGCCGCCGTGCAGCGGGCGTCGCGGTGGTGGGCGTACTGGGGGTCGACCGCGAAGTACTGGGAGCTGATTCCCACGCTGTGCTTCGGCGCGGGCGCGGGGCTCGTCCTCGGGCTGGTGCTGTACGCCCTCGGGGTCAGGGTGTGGCGTCCGGTTCCGCGCCCGGGCAGTGCGGGTGCCGGTGGGGCCGAGCGGGAGCCGAGCCGTCCAGCTGCTCGCTCAGAGCTCGGGCGGTCGCGAGGAACATCGTGATGACACGGACGGGGCGGTAGCGCAGGAGCGCGGCGCGGGCGAGGGCCAGTCGGCCGCTCAGGGCTGCCGCCGTCCGCCGCAGGGGTGCCGTGAGGTCGGCCGGGAGGCGGGCGGTGCCGGCGTCGGCGGCGAAGGGCGGGGCCGAGGGCGGCTTTGTGGAGGGGGCGTCCTCGCTGTTCACGTTCGCCGGTGCCGGGGCCGTCCGGCGGTGGAGCGTGTGTATACCCATGCCCGCATCCTTACGGGCGGTGGGTGGCGGGAGCGTGTTTGCGGGGGCCACGCGAGTGACGGGTCCCTCCGGGGGTGGGCCGGGGCCGCTGCGTGTGCCGGGTTGCGCTTTCGTCCGGGGCTGCGGGTGCGTTGTGGCTGGTCGCGCAGTTCCCCGCGCCCCTGAGAAGCCCGCTGCGTCTGCCGGGTTGCGCCCTCGTCCGCGGCCACGGGTGCGTTGTGGCTGGTCGCGCAGTTCCCCGCGCCCCTGAGAAGCCCGCTGCGTCTGCCGGGTTACGCCCTCGTCCGCGGCCACGGGTGCGTTGTGGCTGGTCGCGCAGTTCCCCGCGCCCCTGAGAAGCCCGCTGCGTCTGCCGGGTTGCGCCCTCGTCCGCGGCCACGGGTGCGTTGTGGCTGGTCGCGCAGTTCCCCGCGCCCCTGAAGGGCGCTGCGTCTGCCGGGTTGCGACCTCGTTCACGGCCGCGGGTGCGTCGTCGCTCGTCGTGCAGTTCCCCGCGCCCCTGGTGGGGCGCGGTGTGCCGGGGGCGGGTGACAGCCCGACCCCGGCACATCGCATGGCTGTGACGCCGGAGGCGCTAGTGCGCTGCCGATTCCCAGTCCGTGCCGTCGCCCACCGAGACGCCCAGGGGGACGTTGAGGTGGACGGCGTCGGACATCTCGCGGCGGACCAGGGTCTCGGCCGCCTCGCGTTCGCCGGGGGCGATTTCCAGGACGATTTCGTCGTGGACCTGGAGGAGCATGCGGGAGGTGAGGTTCTCCTCGCGCAGGGCCCGGTCCACGTTCAGCATGGCGATCTTGACGATGTCCGCCGCCGTGCCCTGGATGGGCGCGTTGAGAGCCATGCGCTCGGCCGCCTCGCGGCGCTGGCGGTTGTCGCTGTTGAGGTCGGGGAGGTAGCGGCGGCGGCCGAAGAGCGTCGCCGTGTAGCCGGTCGCCCGCGCCTCGTCGACCGCGCGGCGGAGGTAGTCGCGTACGCCGCCGAAGCGCTCGAAGTACGCGTCCATCAGGGCACGCGCCTCGCCCGCGTCGATGTTCAGCTGCTGGGAGAGGCCGAAGGCCGAGAGGCCGTATGCCAGGCCGTACGACATCGCCTTGATCTTGCGGCGCATCTCCGCGTCCACCGCGGCCGGCTCCACGGCGAAGACCTGTGAGGCGGCCGTGGTGTGCAGGTCCTCGCCCGAGGTGAACGCCTCGATCAGGCCCTCGTCCTCGGAGAGGTGGGCCATCACGCGCAGCTCGATCTGGCTGTAGTCGGCGGTCATCAGGGACTCGAAGCCCTCGCCGACCACGAAGCCCCTGCGGATCGCCCGGCCCTCGTCGGTGCGGACCGGGATGTTCTGGAGGTTGGGGTCCGTGGAGGAGAGGCGACCGGTTGCCGCGACGGTCTGGTTGAACGTCGTGTGGATACGGCCGTCCGCCGCGATCGTCTTGATCAGGCCCTCGACGGTCACCCGCAGCTTCGCCTGCTCGCGGTGGCGCAGCATGATGACCGGCAGTTCGTTCTCGGTCTGGCCGGCCAGCCAGGCCAGGGCGTCGGCGTCCGTGGTGTAGCCGGTCTTCGTCTTCTTCGTCTTGGGCAGCGCGAGCTCGCCGAAGAGGACCTCCTGGAGCTGCTTGGGCGAACCCAGGTTGAACTCGTGCCCGGCCGCGGCGTGCGCCTCCTTCACGGCCTGCTGGACGGCGCCCGCGAACATCTGCTCCATGGCCTCCAGGTGGGCCCGGTCCGCCGCGATGCCGTGCCGCTCCATGCGGGCCAGCAGGGCGGACGTCGGCAGCTCCATGTCCCGGAGCAGGTCAGCGGCGCCGACCTCCTCCAGACGGCTCTCGAACGCCTCGCCCAGGTCCAGGACCGCGCGGGCCTGGATCATCAGCGCCTCGGCCTCGGCGCCGTCGTCCGCACCGAAGGCCAGCTGGCCGTCGGCCGCGGCGGCCGGGGCCAGCTCGCGGTGGAGGTACTCCAGGGACAGCGCGTCCAGGTCGAAGGAGCGGCGGCCCGGCTTGACCAGGTAGGCGGCGAGCGCGGTGTCCATGCGGACGCCCTCGATGCTCCAGCCGTGCTCGGCGAAGACGCGCATCGCGCCCTTGGCGTTGTGGAAGACCTTCGGCTTGGCGGCGTCGGCCAGCCAGGCCGCGAACGCCTGCTCGTCGGCCTCGTCCAGCTGCGACGGGTCGAACCAGCCCGCCGCGCCGTCGCCCGCCGCGAGCGCCACCTCGGCGACCGAGCCGGTGCCCAGCCCCCAGGTGTCGACGGTGGCGACGCCGAGGACCTCGCCCGCGTGCTCCGCCAGCCAGGGCGCCAGCTCGCCGGTGCCGAGCACCGCGCCGTCGATCTCCACGCCGTCGGTCGCGATCGGCGTGGCCTCGGCCTCCTCGGCGCCCGGGTCGACGCCGAAGAGCCGCTCGCGCAGGGACGGGTTCCTGATCTCCAGGGTGTCCAGGACCATCGAGACGGCCTTGCGGTCGTACGGCTCGCGCGCGAGGTCGGTGACGGTCTTGGGCAGCTCGACCCGGCGCTCCAGCTCGGTGAGGCGGCGGTTGAGCTTGACCGCCTCCAGGTGGTCGCGGAGGTTCTGGCCGGCCTTGCCCTTGACCTCCTCGACGCGCTCGACCAGCTCCGCGAACGAACCGAACTGGTTGATCCACTTCGCGGCGGTCTTCTCGCCGACGCCCGGGATGCCCGGCAGGTTGTCGGACGGGTCGCCGCGCAGGGCCGCGAAGTCGGGGTACTGGGCGGGCGTCAGTCCGTACTTCTCGAAGACCTTCTCCGGGGTGAAGCGGGTCAGCTCGGAGACGCCCTTCGTCGGGTACAGCACCGTGGTGTGGTCGCTGACCAGCTGGAAGGAGTCACGGTCGCCGGTGACGATCAGCACGTCGAAACCGTCGGCCTCGGCCTGGGTGGCGAGGGTGGCGATCACGTCGTCGGCCTCGAAGCCGTCGACCGCGAAGCGCGAGACGTGCATCGCGTCGAGGAGCTCGCCGATCAGCTCGACCTGGCCCTTGAACTCGTCGGGTGTCTTGGAGCGGTTCGCCTTGTACTCGGTGAACTCCGCGGAGCGCCAGGTCTTGCGGGACACGTCGAAGGCCACGGCGAAGTGCGTGGGCGCTTCGTCGCGCAGCGTGTTGGCCAGCATCGACGCGAAGCCGTAGATCGCGTTCGTCGGCTGGCCCGTCGCGGTCGTGAAGTTCTCCGCGGGGAGCGCGAAGAACGCGCGGTAGGCCAGCGAGTGCCCGTCCATGAGCATCAGGCGGGGCCGGCTGCCGCCGGGGGTGGTCTCGGTCTTCTTCGATGCTGTCTCTGCCACGCCCCCGATCCTGCCACGCCCCACTGACAGTCGGTCCCCATCGGGGGTGCGGCCCTGTGGAGGGGCTGTGCGGGCCCGTGGGGCGGGAGATCTCAGGTGCCGGGACCCCCCACCGCGTTGTCGGTCCCGCATGCGAGGATCGGAGATGTAGCTCACACGTGTACGTGAAGAGGAGTGCGCGATGGCCACCAAGCCGCCCAAGGGTGATCCGGTTCAGGACGCGCCGCAGGTCGCCGAGCCGAAGCATGCGGCGGCGGGGCTGCCTGCCATCGGGCACACCCTGCGTATCGCGCAGCAGCAGATGGGCGTGAAGCGGACGATGCTGACGCTGCTCAGCGTCAACCAGAAGAGCGGCTTCGACTGCCCGGGCTGCGCCTGGCCGGAGCCGGACCACCGGCACAAGGCGGAGTTCTGTGAGAACGGCGCGAAGGCGGTGGCCGAGGAGGCGACCCTGCGCCGGGTCACCCCGGAGTTCTTCGCCGCGCACTCCGTGGCCGACCTCGCGACCCGCAGCGGCTACTGGCTGGGACAGCAGGGCCGGCTGACTCACCCCATGTACCTCCCGGAGGGCGGCACGCACTACGAGCCGGTCACCTGGGAGCGGGCCTTCGACATCGTCGCCGAGGACATCGCCGCCCTCGGCTCCCCCGACGAGGCCGTCTTCTACACCTCCGGCCGCACCAGCAACGAGGCCGCGTTCCTCTATCAGCTCTTCGCACGCGAGCTCGGCACGAACAACCTGCCGGACTGCTCCAACATGTGCCACGAGTCGTCCGGGTCGGCCCTCTCCGAGACCATCGGCATCGGCAAGGGCAGCGTCCTGCTCGACGACCTGTACAAGGCCGAGCTGATCATCGTCGCCGGGCAGAACCCGGGCACGAACCACCCGCGCATGCTGTCCGCCCTGGAGAAGGCCAAGGCGAACGGCGCGAAGATCATCACCGTCAACCCGCTGCCCGAGGCGGGCCTGGAGCGCTTCAAGAACCCGCAGACCCCGCAGGGCATGCTCAAGGGCGCCGCGCTCACGGACCTGTTCCTCCAGATCCGCATCGGCGGCGACCAGGCCCTGTTCCGTCTCCTCAACAAGCTGATCCTCGAGACCGAGGACGCGGTCGACGAGGAGTTCGTGCGCGAACACACCCATGGCTACGAGGAGTTCGCCGAGGCCGCCCGCGCCGCCGACTGGGACGAGACGCTGACGGCGACCGGCCTCACGCGCGAGGACATCGACAAGGCCATGTCGATGATCCTCGCCTCGCGGCGCACCATCGTGTGCTGGGCGATGGGCCTGACCCAGCACAAGCACTCGGTGCCGACGATCCGCGAGGTCGTCAACTTCCTTCTGCTGCGGGGCGACATCGGCCGTCCGGGCTCGGGCGTGTGCCCGGTGCGCGGTCACTCCAACGTGCAGGGCGACCGCACGATGGGCATCTTCGAGCGGCCGGCCCCGGCCTTCCTGGACGCCCTGGAGAAGGAGTTCGGCTTCGCGCCCCCGCGTGAGCACGGCTTCGACGTCGTACGGGCCATCCGGGCCATGCGCGACGGCGAGGCGAAGGTCTTCTTCGCGATGGGCGGCAACTTCGTGGCGGCCACGCCCGACACGGATGTCACCGAGGCGGCGATGCGACGGGTCCGGCTGACCGTGCATGTGTCGACGAAGCTCAATCGCAGCCATGCCGTCACGGGCGCCCGCGCGCTGATCCTGCCGACGCTGGGCCGCACCGAGCGCGATCTGCAGGGCAGCGGCGAGCAGTTCGTGACCGTCGAGGACTCGATGGGCATGGTGCACGCCTCCCGCGGCCGGCTGGAGCCGGCGAGCACACAGCTGCTGTCGGAGCCGGCGATCGTATGCCGTCTGGCGCGGCGGGTGCTGGGCGAGGGCAGCGTCACGCCGTGGGAGGAGTTCGAGAAGGACTACGCGACGGTCCGCGACCGTATCGCGCGCGTGGTCCCCGGTTTCGAGGACTTCAACGCGCGCGTGGCCCGCCCCGGCGGCTTCACGCTCCCGCACGGCCCGCGCGACGAGCGCCGCTTCCCGACGGCGACGGGCAAGGCCAACTTCACGGCGGCCCCGGTCGAGTACCCGGAGGTCCCCGAGGGGCGGCTGCTGCTGCAGACGCTGCGCTCGCACGACCAGTACAACACCACGATCTACGGCCTCGACGACCGTTACCGGGGTATCCGCAACGGCCGCCGGGTGGTCATGATCAACCCGGAGGACGCACAGCGCCTGAAGATCGCCGACGGCTCGTACGTCGACCTGGTCGGCGAGTGGAAGGACGGCGTCGAGCGGCGGGCGCCCGGCTTCCGGGTGGTGCACTACCCGACGGCCCGCGGCTGCGCGGCCGCGTACTACCCGGAGACCAACGTGCTGGTCCCGCTGGACGCCACCGCGGACACCAGCAACACCCCGGCCAGCAAGTCCGTCGTCGTCCGTCTGGAACAATCGGCGACCGACTGAGCGTTTGCTCAGTCGTCCCCAGCGACCGAGCACCCCGAACGGAGCCGACCCCATGGGCGAGCAGCAGCACGTGAAGTTCCCGCAAGAGGTCATAGACGAGTACGCCGCGCTCGGCGTCGACCTGCCCGCCCTGTTCTCCGCCGGGCACCTCGGCACGCGCATGGGCGTGCAGATCGTGGAGGCGTCCGCCGAGCGGGTCGTCGGGACCATGCCGGTGGAGGGGAACACCCAGCCCTACGGGCTGCTGCACGGCGGTGCCTCGGCGGTGCTCGCCGAGACGCTGGGGTCGGTGGGGTCGATGCTGCACGGCGGGAGCTCCAAGATCGCGGTCGGCGTCGATCTCAACTGCACCCATCACCGGGGTGCGCGCTCCGGACTTGTGACGGGCGTGGCCACGCCGCTGCACCAGGGCCGCTCGACGGCGACGTACGAGATCGCGATCAGTGACGAGCAGGGGCGGCGGGTGTGCACCGCGCGGCTCACCTGTCTGCTGCGGGACGTGAACCCGGGCGACGGGGAGCACCTCCGGTCGGCGAACTGACGCCGACGCCTCGACGACAACGATGTGACCACAACCCCCTTGCGCCCGCCGACCGTTGAAACACCGGCTCCCGACGGCATAACGTCAGGGGCATGACGACGGGAGGGCACCGCCGCAAGGGGGCCGCGCTCGGACTGGCGCTGCTGGCCGCCGTATCGACGGCCGGCTGCGGGGCCGCCCCCGGCGCCGGGGGCGAGACGGCCGAGCCCCGGGTGAGCGCCAACTCCCCTTCCCCGCCGGCGACTCCGCCCGCCCAGCTGTGCGCGCACCTCATCGGCTACTGGGCGCGCCGGTCCCTGACGGGCGACACCTACGGGGACTACCAGTCGATGGGCCTGTCCGACGGCCAGTACGAGATCCTGCGCGAGGTCGTCGATGCCGCGCGGGCCGAGCGCGCGGACGAACGGGCGGCGGAGCGGCTGATCGACCGCAGGGCACGGGAGTTGTGCGCGGCGCGGTACCGCGAAGGCGAACCGACCGGGGGCCCATGGGGCTGAGGGCCGCATTCCGCAATTCCATTTTCGTTGCCCTATGCACGGAAAAGGCCGGGGCGCCGAACACCTTTCACATTCGTAACTCTGTGTAATACGGGTGCAATGCGAACCAACGCTCCCCCTGTGGTGATCGACATTCGCACAAGGCACCCGAGACCCTCCGGCAGCCTCCAGCAACGACCTCGGTAATGACCGAAACGCGTGAACACTCGTGAAGAAGCTACGCGCGAACGCTGCGAGTTCTCACAATGCGGACAGGGCGAATCGGCCGGAAATCCGCTCTTCCCCCCACGGAGTACCGCTCTGTGTTACCCCGTGTCATAACAAGAGCGTCACAGCCTTGGTCAGAGCCTCCTCCATGTTCCCCACCCGCGCTTAGAGTCACCGCCAGTCACCGCGCCATCGGATTCGAAGTCACTTCGGCCCAGCGCTCGACTCGGCGAGTTCCATGGGGAGCCGCCGTGCCAGGGAAAGGACCTGATTCGTGCGTCAACGTTCGATCATCGCCATAACCGCCGCGCTCGCGGCGGGATCGCTGACACTCACGGCTTGTGGGTCGCGTGACGACGACGGCGGCAGCAGCAACGGCGACAAGACCACTGTTGTGATCGGTGTCGACGCCCCGCTGACCGGCGACCTGTCGGCCCTCGGCCTCGGCATCAAGAACTCCGCCGACCTGGCCGCCAAGACGGCCAACAAGCAGGAGTACGTCAAGGGCGTCGAGTTCAAGATCGAAGCCCTCGACGACCAGGCGCAGCCCACCGTGGGCCAGCAGAACGCCGTCAAGTTCATCAACAACAAGGACGTCCTCGGCGTCGTCGGCCCGCTGAACTCCAGCGTCTCGCAGCAGATGCAGAAGCCGTTCAACGACGCCGGCCTCACCCAGGTCTCCCCGGCCAACACCGGTACGGAGCTGACCCAGGGCGACGGCTGGAAGACCGGCAACTCGGTCCGCCAGTTCAAGACCTTCTTCCGTACGGCCACCACGGACGAGATCCAGGGCGCCTTCGCAGCGGACTACCTGTACAACCAGGCGAAGCTGAAGAAGGTCTACCTGATCGACGACCAGAAGACCTACGGAGCCGGTCTCGCCGCCTCCTTCAAGGCGAACTTCACGAAGTTCGGTGGTCAGATCGTGGGCACGGACCACATCAACCCCGACGACCGTGACTTCAACGCCGTGGTCGCCAAGATCAAGAAGACCGGTGCCCAGGCCCTCTACTACGGCGGCGAGTACCCGGCCGCCGGTCCGCTGAGCCAGCAGCTCAAGGACAGCGGCCAGAACATCCCGCTCATGGGCGGCGACGGCATCTACTCCGGTGAGTTCCCGAAGCTGAACAAGAAGGCCGAGGGCGACCTCGCGACCTCCGTCGGCGAGCCCGTCGAGAAGCTCGACTCCGCCCAGACGTTCATCAAGAACTACAAGGCCGGGGGCTACGAGGACGACTACGAGGCCTACGGCGGCCTCACCTACGACGCCACCTGGTCGATCATCGAGGCCGTGAAGCTGGCGGTCGAGGGCAACGACGGCAAGGTTCCGTCCGACGGCCGCAAGGCGGTCCTGGACGCCATGGCCAAGGTCAAGTTCGACGGCGTCACCGGCACCATCTCGTTCGACGAGTTCGGTGACACCACGAACCACACGATGACCGCGTACAAGGTCAAGAGCAACGCGTGGGCGCCGGAGTTCAGCGGCGAACCCAAGCTCGGCTGACGAAGGACGAGTAGAGACTCCCCACCTCACACATTGATCCAGGCCGCGCGGGAAGCGCCCACCAGCGCTCCCCGCGCGGCGCCATATCCGAACCACTCCACGGAGGCCCTGCGGTGAACGAACTGCCGCAACAGCTGGCCAATGGACTCATCCTCGGCGCGATGTACGGACTCATCGCGATCGGCTACACGATGGTCTACGGCATCGTCCAGCTCATCAACTTCGCCCACGGCGAGATTTTCATGGTCGGGGGCTTCGGGGCCCTCACCGTCTGGTTGGTCCTCCCCGACGGCTTCGGCCTCGGGGCCGCAGTACCCCTCATGATCATCGGTGGCGTCCTCGTCTCGGTCGCCGTCGGAACGGCGGCGGAACGGTTCGCCTACCGCCCGCTGCGCAGCGCGCCACGACTGGCGCCACTCATCACCGCCATCGGTCTGTCCATCGTCCTCCAGCAGGCCGTGTGGATGTGGTTCCCGGACGCCAAGAAGGACGTCCCCTTCCCCCAGTTCCACGGCGGCCCCATCGACATCCTCGGCGCCAACGTCCAGCGCGGTGACCTCTTCGTCCTCATAGCCGCCCCGCTGTGCATGATCGCCCTCGGCCTGTTCGTCACCAAGACGCGCTCCGGCCGCGGCATGCAGGCCACCGCCCAGGACCCCGACACCGCCAAGCTGATGGGCATCAACACCGACCGCATCATCGTCATGGCGTTCGCCATCGGTGCCGCGTTCGCCGCCATCGCAGCCGTCGCCTACGGCCTGAAGAACGGCCAGGTCGGCTTCCGTATGGGCTTCCTGATGGGCCTCAAGGCCTTCACCGCGGCCGTCCTCGGCGGCATCGGCAACATCTACGGCGCCATGCTCGGCGGTGTGGTCCTCGGTGTCGCCGAGTCCCTCGCCACCGGCTACATCGGTGAGATCCCGGGCATGGACCTCTTCGGCGGCGGCGCCTGGAAGGACGTGTGGGCCTTCGCCCTCCTCATCCTCGTCCTGCTGTTCAGGCCACAGGGTCTGCTCGGCGAACGCGTCGCGGATCGGGCGTGATACCCATGACCACCGAGATCCCCATGGACAAGACCACCGACACCGCCAAGGTGTCCCCGGCCGAAGCCACCCCGATCGTCCCGCTGCCGCAGGCCCTGGCCCGTGGAGTGACGGTCGCCGGCTCCGCCGTCGCCCTCGTGGGCACGTTCCTCGCCTGGACCTGGACCGAGGACTTCCCGGGCAACCTGACCGTCACCGGCTACCCCGGCGGCCTTCAGGTCCTCACCCTCTTCGGCTCCCTGCTGACGCTGCTGTTCGCCCTCTCCGGCTACGGCATCCGCGGCCTGGGCTGGCTCACCCCCGGTGGCAAGAACAGCCCCGTGCTGCTCGCCTCCCTCGGCGTGTTCGCCACCACGGGCTACGCCATCGGCGCGATCACCCAGGAGCTCGGCGGCCTGGTCAACCTGGAGCCCGGCGCCTGGGTCTCCGGCATCGGCGCCCTCGTCGCCGTGATCGGTGCCCTCGGCCTCCCCGTCGACCAGCCCTACGACGCGGGCGACCCGACCCCCAATCTGTGGGGCCGTATCCGCCACTCGCTCACCGCGCCCGACCCCGGCCGGGCCGAGGAACTGCCCTCCTGGGCGGAGATCCTGATCATCGCGGCGGGCTTCGGCATCGGTCTGTACGTCTTCACCTACGGCATCGCCACCGAGTACTCCGAGCTGTTCATCGGCTTCCTGATCATCGCGGCGTTCGGCTTCACCGCCGTCACCCGCGCCGGTCTGCTCAAGCGGCTGTCGGCCCTGACCGCCAAGCACCGCAACGTCACCCTCGGTGCGGCGTTCGCGGCGGCGATCTGCTTCCCCTTCACCCAGACCAACGACCAGTTCGCCCTCATCGGCGCGAACATCCTGATCTTCGCCACGGTCGCCCTGGGTCTCAACGTCGTCGTCGGCCTCGCCGGCCTGCTCGACCTCGGCTACGTCGCCTTCCTCGGCGTCGGCGCCTATGCCGCCGCCCTGGTCTCCGGCTCGCCGTCGTCGACCATCGGCGTGCAGTTCCCGTTCTGGGCGGCCGTTCTCACCGGCGCCGGCGCCTCGCTGATCTTCGGCGTGGTGATCGGTGCCCCGACCCTGCGGCTGCGCGGCGACTACCTCGCCATCGTGACGCTCGGCTTCGGTGAGATCTTCCGCATCACGATGAACAACCTGAACGGCAACAGCGGCCCGGACGTCACCAACGGCTCCAACGGCATCCCGCAGATCCCCGACCTGGAGATCTTCGGGTTCAACCTCGGAGTCCCGCACAACGTCCTCGGCCACGAGCTGACCCGCTCGGCCAACTACTACCTGCTGATGCTGGTGTTCACGGCGGTCGTCGTGATGGTCTTCCGCCGCTCGGCGGAGTCCCGTATCGGCCGCGCATGGGTCGCCATCCGCGAGGACGAGACCGCCGCGACCGCGATGGGCATCAACGGCTTCCGCCTGAAGCTCCTCGCCTTCGCACTCGGCGCCTCCCTCGCCGGTCTCGCGGGCACCGTCCAGGCGCATGTGTCCTACAGCGTCACCCCCGAGCAGTACCAGTTCGCCGGCTCCGTGCCGCCCAACTCGGCCTTCCTGCTCGCCGCCGTCATCCTCGGCGGCATGGGCACCATCAGCGGCCCGCTGATCGGCGCCGCGCTGCTCTACCTGATCCCGGCCAAGCTCCAGTTCATGGCGGAGTACCAGCTGCTGCTCTTCGGCATCGCGCTGATGCTGCTGATGCGCTTCCGTCCCGAGGGCCTGGTCGCCGACCGCAGGAAGCAGCTCGAATTCCACGAGACCGGACAGCTCGACGTACCGGAGGACAAGCCATTGCCCGAAGGCGCGACCGGCGTCGCGAAGGCAGGGGCGTGACCGCCATGACCACCACCACAACCGCACCCAGCACGACCACGGTGCTCGACGCGAGCGGTGTCACCATGCGCTTCGGCGGTCTGACCGCCGTACGCGACGTGGACCTCACCGTGAACTCCGGCGAGATCGTCGGCCTCATCGGCCCCAACGGCGCCGGCAAGACGACCTTCTTCAACTGCCTCACCGGCCTGTACGTGCCGACCGAGGGCAAGGTCGCCTACAAGGGCACGGTCCTGCCGCCCAAGCCGCACCTGGTCACCCAGGCCGGCATCGCCCGTACGTTCCAGAACATCCGGCTCTTCGCCAATATGACCGTTCTGGAGAACGTGCTGGTCGGACGGCACACCCGGACCAAGGAGGGCCTCTGGTCGGCGCTCCTGCGCCTGCCCGGCTTCAAGAAGGCCGAGGACGCGTCCCGGGCCCGCGCCATGGAACTCCTGGAGTTCACCGGTCTGGCCGCCAAGGCCGACCACCTCGCCCGCAACCTGCCCTACGGCGAGCAGCGCAAGCTGGAGATCGCCCGGGCGCTGGCGAGCGAGCCCGGTCTGCTCCTCCTCGACGAGCCGACCGCCGGTATGAACCCGCAGGAGACCCGGGCGGCCGAGGAGCTCATCTTCGCCATCCGGGACCAGGGCATCGCCGTCCTCGTCATCGAGCACGACATCCGGTTCATCATGAACCTCTGCGACCGGGTCGCCGTGCTGGTCCAGGGCGAGAAGATCGTCGAGGGCCCCGCCGAGGTCGTCCAGGCCGACGAGCGCGTCATCGCCGCCTACCTGGGCACGCCCTTCGAGGGTGCGCCCGGCGCGGCGGAGGCGGCCGAGGTCGAGGCCGCCGAGGCCGAGGCGCAGAGCACCACGGAAGGGGATGACAAGTGACCGCACTGCTCGAGGTCGAGGACCTCAGGGTCGCTTACGGCAAGATCGAGGCCGTCAAGGGCATCTCGTTCAAGGTGAACGCGGGCGAGGTCGTCACCCTCATCGGCACCAACGGCGCCGGCAAGACCACGACCCTGCGCACGCTGTCGGGTCTGCTCCAGCCGCTGTCCGGCCAGATCAGGTTCGACGGCAAGTCGCTGAAGAAGATCCCCGCCCACAAGGTCGTCTCGCTGGGGCTCGCCCACTCCCCCGAGGGGCGGCACATCTTCCCCCGCATGACGATCGAGGACAACCTCCGCCTCGGAGCGTTCCTGCGCTCCGACAAGGAAGGCATCGAGAAGGACATCCAGCGCGCCTACGACCTCTTCCCCATCCTCGGAGAGCGCCGCAAGCAAGCCGCGGGCACCCTCTCCGGCGGTGAGCAGCAGATGCTCGCCATGGGACGGGCGCTGATGTCCCGGCCGAAGCTGCTCATGCTCGACGAGCCCTCCATGGGTCTGTCGCCGATCATGATGCAGAAGATCATGGCGACCATCCAGGAGCTCAAGGCCGCGGGCACCACCATTCTGCTCATCGAGCAGAACGCCCAGGCCGCGCTCTCGCTGGCCGACCACGGCCATGTGATGGAGGTCGGCAAGATCGTCCTCTCCGGCTCCGGGCAGGACCTCCTGCACGACGAGTCGGTACGCAAGGCCTACCTCGGCGAGGACTGATCACCTCAACGACGAGGCCCGTGCCCCCCGGTCAGGGGCACGGGCCTCGTTCGTGTTCCCGGGTACGTCAGCCCTTGGCGGCCTTCTTCTCGTCGGCGTCCTGGATGACGGCCTCGGCGACCTGCTGCATCGACATACGGCGGTCCATGGAGGTCTTCTGGATCCACCGGAACGCGGCCGGCTCCGTCAGTCCGTACTCGGTCTGGAGGATGGACTTCGCCCGGTCGACCAGCTTGCGGGTCTCCAGGCGCAGAGTGAGGTCGGCGACCTCCTTCTCCAGTTCCTTCAGCTCGGTGAACCGCGAGACGGCCATCTCGATCGCCGGTACGACGTCGCTCTTGCTGAACGGCTTGACCAGATAGGCCATCGCACCGGCGTCCCGGGCCCGCTCGACGAGGTCGCGCTGCGAGAACGCCGTCAGCATCAGCACCGGGGCGATGCTCTCCTCGGCGATCTTCTCGGCCGCCGAAATGCCGTCCAGCTTGGGCATCTTGACATCGAGAATGACGAGGTCGGGCCGGTGCTCACGGGCCAGTTCCACGGCCTGCTCACCGTCACCGGCCTCACCGACGACGGTGTACCCCTCTTCTTCGAGCATCTCTTTGAGATCGAGCCGGATCAACGCCTCGTCCTCGGCAATGACGACGCGGGTCGTCAGCGGAGGCACGTGCGACTTGTCGTCGTCGGGCGCGTCTACGGGCTGGGGCGACTCGGGGGCGGTCACGAAGGCTCCTCGTTCAGGGGCAGGGGTGCTGCTGACAAGAGCCTACCTAGCTACGGTATGGTGGACGCGCGGAGGGTCAGGGGAAACCTTGGATTCTTCGAGCCCCGGTAGCCCAATTGGCAGCAGGCAACGGATTCAAAACCCGTACAGTGTCGGTTCGAGTCCGACCCGGGGCACTTTTCCTTGGATTTCAAGGTCGCAATGAGGGCCCCTCCGGTATGAGGGGCCCTAAAGCTTTTCCGGGATTTTCTACCGGGGGCTGTCGTCCTCGCCGATGTGGTGGACGCGGACCATGTTCGTCGAGCCGGAAACGCCGGGCGGTGATCCGGCGGTGATGACGACGACGTCGCCCTTCTTGCAACGGCCGTACTTCAGCAACAGCTCGTCCACCTGGTCGACCATCGCGTCCGTCGAATCGACGTGCGGGCCCAGGAACGTCTCCACGCCCCACGTGAGGTTCAGCTGCGAGCGCGTGGCCGGCTCCGGGGTGAAGGCCAGCAGCGGGATGGGCGAGCGGTAGCGGGACAGCCGGCGGGCCGTGTCGCCGGACTGGGTGAAGGCGACCAGGAACTTCGCGCCCAGGAAGTCGCCGATCTCGGCCGCCGCGCGGGTGATCGCGCCGCCCTGGGTGCGGGGCTTGTTGCGCTCGGTCAGGGGCGGCAGGCCCTTGGCGAGGATGTCCTCCTCGGCCGCTTCCACGATCTTCGCCATCGTCCGGACGGTCTCGATGGGGTACTTGCCGACGCTGGTCTCGCCGGACAGCATCACCGCGTCGGTGCCGTCGATGACGGCGTTGGCGACGTCCGAGGCCTCCGCGCGCGTCGGGCGGGAGTTGTCGATCATCGAGTCGAGCATCTGCGTCGCCACGATCACCGGCTTGGCGTTGCGCTTGGCCAGCTTGACGGCGCGCTTCTGGACGATCGGGACCTGCTCGAGCGGCATCTCCACGCCCAGGTCGCCGCGGGCCACCATGATGCCGTCGAAGGCGGCCACGATGTCGTCGATCGCGTCCACGGCCTGCGGCTTCTCCACCTTGGCGATGACGGGGAGCCTGCGGCCCTCCTCGTCCATGATCCGGTGCACGTCCTCGATGTCGCGGCCGCTCCTGACGAACGACAGGGCGATGACGTCGAAGCCGGTGCGCAGCGCCCAGCGCAGGTCCGCCTCGTCCTTCTCGGAGAGAGCGGGGACGGAGACGGCGACGCCGGGGAGGTTCAGGCCCTTGTTGTCGGAGACCATGCCGCCCTCGACGACGGCGGTGTGCACACGGGGGCCGTCGACGGAGGTGACCTCCAGACAGACCTTGCCGTCGTCGACGAGGATGCGCTCACCGGCGGTGACGTCGGCGGCGAGGCCCGAGTAGGTGGTGCCGCACTGCTGCCGGTCGCCTTCCGCGCCCTCCTCGACGGTGATGACGAAGGAATCGCCGCGTTCAAGGAGTACAGGTCCTTCGGTGAAACGGCCGAGGCGGATCTTCGGGCCTTGAAGGTCGGCGAGCACGCCGACGCTGCGGCCGGTCTCGTCGGAGGCCTTTCGCACGCGCTGGTAGCGCTCCTCGTGATCGGCGTAACCGCCGTGGCTGAGGTTGAATCGGG
Source organism: Streptomyces coerulescens (assembly GCF_042657965.1). Lineage (NCBI taxonomy): Bacteria > Bacillati > Actinomycetota > Actinomycetes > Kitasatosporales > Streptomycetaceae > Streptomyces > Streptomyces coerulescens. The sequence goes on along the minus strand of NZ_JBHSKM010000007.1, from coordinate 179,931 downwards.
CGACGTCCATTCCGGCGTCGACCAGTGCCTTTATCCGGTCGTACGAGTCGGTGGCGGGGCCCAGGGTGCAGACGATCTTCGCTCGGCGCATGTTTCGACTCTATGACTTACCGGCGGGTAGAGAATTGGCCCAGCGTGACTACTCAACAACCTTTGCGTGAAGGGCTATTGACAAGTGTTGAATTGTGCGGCGGGGCGCTCCGATGAGCGTTCGAAACACCCCGCCGCGGCAATTCACAGCTGCGGCGGCGTCATGGTGAAGCGGGCATTGACCTGGGCGTGGACGTGCTGGCGCTGGGGCTCCAGATCGAGCGGGGCCGCCGCCGCGTCCTCCGCGGCGCCGTAGGCCATCGAGCGCATCCGTCCGCCGGGCGCCTGCGGATAGGGCGGCGCGGCGTTCTCCGCGCCGATGTCGGCGAGCTCCACCAGCGCCGCCAGGGACGCCCCCAGCGCCTCCGCGTACTCCCGCGCGCGCTGCACGGCCTCCCGTACCGCCTGCTGACGCGCCTGGCGGTGGGCCGGCGAGTCGGGCCGCAGGGCCCACCAGGGTCCGTCCACGCGGGTGAGATCCAAGTCGGCCAGACGGGTGGTCAGTTCGCCGAGCGCGGTGAAGTCCGTGAGGACGGCGGTGATGTGGACGCGGCCGTGGTAGGCGTGGACGCGTTCACCGCGGCCCTTGTCCTTGAGCTCCGGGCTGATGGAGAAGGCGCCGGTCTCCAGGCGTTCGACCGCGTCGCCGTAGGTCTTGACGAGGTCGAGCACGGTGGCGTTGCGGCGGGTGAGGTCGTCGAGCGCGGCGCGGCGGTCCTTGCCGCGGGAGGCGACGGTGATGCCGATGCGGGCGATCTCGGGGTCGACCTCCAGACGGGCCTCGCCGCGCACGGCGATCCGCGGGGCGTCGGGGGTGCCGTAGGGGACGGCCGGCTGAAGTTCCTCTGAGGGCACGGTCATACGTCCCACTCTGTCATCGCTTGCTGGGTTACGGCCCCCGCGGGTCACCAGATCGAAACCTCACAGGTCTGTTGCCGCTCGCCATGAGCAGGTCAGAATCTACGCGCGTTGTCGACCATTCCCACGGGAGAAGCACTCATGCCGTTGAACCGCCGGAAGTTCCTGAAGAAGTCCGCCGTGACCGGGGCGGGGGTGGCACTGGCCGGCGCGGCGGCGCCGACGGCACAGGCGGCGGAAGCAGAGGCCATGACGGCGAAGAAGTGCGAGAAGCGGTACGCGCTGACGGTGCTGGGGACGACCGATCTGCACGGTCACGTCTTCAACTGGGACTACTTCAAGAACGCGGAGTACACCGACGCCAAGGGCAACGCGCAGGGCCTCGCGCGCGTGTCGACGCTGGTGAACCGGATCCGGGCGGAGCGCGGCCGGCGCAACACGCTGCTGATCGACGCGGGCGACACGATCCAGGGCACCCCGCTGACGTACTACTACGCCAAGGTGGACCCGATCACCGCCAAGGGCGGCCCGGTGCACCCGATGGCGCAGGCGATGAACGCCATCGGCTTCGACGCGGTGGCGCTCGGCAATCACGAGTTCAACTACGGCATCGAGACACTGCGCAAGTTCGAGGAGCAGTGCCACTTCCCGCTCCTCGGCGCGAACGCGCTGGACGCGAAGACGCTGAAGCCCGCCTTCCCGCCGTACTTCATCAAGAGCTTCCGGGTGCCGGGCGCCCCGCCCGTGAAGGTCGCCGTGCTCGGTCTGACCAACCCCGGCATCGCGATCTGGGACAAGGCCTATGTGCAGGGCAAGCTGACCTTCCCCGGCCTGGAGGAGCAGGCGGCCAAGTGGGTGCCGAAGCTGAAGGCGATGGGCGCGGACGTGGTGATCGTCTCGGCGCACTCCGGCTCCTCGGGCACCTCGTCCTACGGTGACCAGCTGCCCTACGTCGAGAACTCGGCGGCACTGGTGGCGCAGCAGGTGCCGGACATCGACGCGATCCTGGTCGGCCACGCGCACGTGGAGATCCCGGAGCTGAAGGTCGTCAACGAGAAGACCGGCAGGACGGTCGTGCTCTCGGAGCCGCTGTGCTTCGCCGAGCGGCTGTCGCTGTTCGACATCGAGCTGACCTTCGCCAAGGGCCGCTGGACGGTCGAGAAGGTCGCCGCGTCGGTCCTCAACTCCAACACGGTCGAGGACGACCCGAAGATCACCAAGCTGCTCTCCGACGAGCACGAGAAGGTCGTCGCGTACGTCAACCAGGTCGTCGGCACCGCGACCGCGACCCTGACCACGGTCGACGCCCGCTACAAGGACGCCCCGATCATCGACCTGATCACCAAGGTCCAGGAGGACGTCGTCAAGGCGGCCCTTGCGGGCACGGAGCACGCCTCGCTGCCGGTCATCGCGCAGGCGTCGCCGTTCTCTCGGACCTCGGAGATCCCGGCCGGCGAGGTGACGATCCGGGATCTGTCGAGCCTGTACGTGTACGACAACACGCTGGTCGCGAAGCTGATGACGGGCGCTCAGCTCAAGGCGTACCTGGAGTACTCGGCCGAGTACTTCGTGCAGACCGCCCCCGACGCAGCCGTCGACGTCGAGAAGCTGACGAACGCGGGCAACCGCCCCGACTACAACTACGACTACGTCTCCGGGCTGTCGTACGACATCGACATCGCGCAGGCGGCCGGTTCGCGGATCAAGAACGTGACGTACAACGGTGCCGCTCTCGACGACGCGCAGAAGTTCGTGTTCGCCGTGAACAACTACCGGGCCAACGGCGGTGGCGCGTTCCCGCATGTGGCGGCGGCCCAGGAGCTGTGGTCGGAGTCGACGGAGATCCGCACCCGGATCGCGGAGTGGGTGACCGCGAAGGGCGTGCTGGACCCGAAGGACTTCGCGTCCGTGGACTGGAAGCTGACGCGCAACGGCACGCCCGTCTTCTAGAGCCGAGCCGGGCAGGGAAGACCGACGGCTCGAACGGCCGTGGCCTTCCCCTCCGTTCAGAACAGGCTTGCCACGCTGTCCTGGATGGCCGCCACATCGCCCGCGACGGCGGCCGTGGCCGCCACGCCGGGGGCGAGGAAGCCGAGCCAACGCAGCAGGACGCCCCGGCGGGGCTCGTCCTGGGCGAGCTCTGCCTCGACGCGCTCGGCGGCCTCGACCAGTTCCTCGCCGTCCTCGTACTCGTCCTGGTGGGTACGTACCTGTTCGAGCAGCAGCCGTGCGGCGGCGCGCAGTTCGGCGACGGCCGCCTCGCGGTCGGCCGCGGCCGGGGCTCCGGTGGTCGCGGTAGAGCGGTTGACGGCGACCGCGCTGCTGTCGATGCGGATGTCGCCGCCGGCCCGGATGCCGCTGTTGTCGCCGGCGCCGGTCCCTGTCATGTCGTCACCTTCCTCGGTTGGCGGGCGGGGCGGCGCCCGGAGATGGGGCGGGCGCCGGTTGCCCTGCCGCCCCCGTGGCCTGGCCGCGCCGGAAGACACCGGCGACACTGCCGCCGACTCCGACGGCGGAGCCGTTGAGGGTCACGTCGCCGCCCGCGTACAAACCGGTGTTGTAGATGGTGGTCTGACGCTGGATCAGTTCGTTGGTGTCGATGTCGTGGTCCTCCAGGAACTCCACCAGGGCGTCCAGTACGCGGTGTTCGACGGTCTTGGCGTACAACTCCCGGTCGAGCTGCTGGAAGTAGCGGTAGTAGAGCCGGTCGCTGGCCGCGTCCCTGATGCTGAAGGACGCCCCGTAGTCGAAGGTGCGGTGGCGGATCTCCTGTGCCTGGCGACGCTGCTTGCCGTGCTGGTTGAACGGCCCGAGCAGGCCGGCGGCGACGGAGAAGGGCGAACCGACCAGCAGCAGCGGCGCGCGCAGGCCGGCCTGGGCCACCAGGGCCCACCACTGGCGGAAGGTCGGCGAGTCGAGCAGTTGGTCCGCGATGCGGTAGCGCTCGCGCACCGGGGCGAGCAGGGAACTGCTGCCCTCGATGAAGAGCATCTTGCGGTCGGACAGCAGCGCGCACCGCAGGAAGAAGGTGATGGCCAGTTCGCCGCTCCAGCCCGTGACCCGGATGGCGAGATAGGGGCGGGCCCGGCCCTTGCCGTCCTCGCGCAGCGTGTCGAGGAGCTCCGGCGAGACTCTCGCGCTGGGCGGTCCGGCGGAGTTCGGCAGCAGTTCGGAGCGGCTGCGGTCGTCCACCGCGTACTGCAGGTCCTTGCCGTTGACCAGCAGCAGGTCCTCGACGTGGACGCCGGGCAGCTTCAGGTCCCCGACCCGGGCGGCGAGATGGGCGTTGAGCTCGTGCACCGTGAACGGCACGACCTGCTTGCCCTCGGCGGGGCGTGCCGTGTCGAGCGCGAACGACCAGGTGCTCGTCGTCTCTCCGTACCCGACGAAGGGCGCGTACATCGAGGAGACGACGACGTTGCCGCGGTCGCGCCGCTCGATCTCCTGGATGCGCCGCCGGTTCTCCGGGCGGGCCGGCTCAGGGGCCTTGTCCGGGGCGAAGTTCTCCCGGCTGAGCTGTTTGGCGACCACGCCGTAGTGCACCGTGAGGGACTCGACGGCGACGATGATCCAGGCCACCAGCCAGCCCAGGACGACCGCCGAGCCGAAGGCACTCGGCAGCATGATCACCACGATCAGCAGCAGCACGGCGAGAAGGACGTCCCGCCCCACCTGGCGGCGCCGGGCGGCCAGCGCGTGCCGGAGCACACAGCCGAGGTCGACGCCGGGCGAGGAGGCGACCGCGCGGCGCGGCTCCTCCACGATCTGCTCGACGGCCCGGCGGGCGAACTTGGTGTCCGTGTGGACGGCCGTGCACAGGTACCGGGTGATGTCGGGGGCGAAGCGGGTGCTCGGGGGCGCGTCCGGGGCGGGGGCGGCGCGTTTGGCGTCCGCCGGGGGCTGTGCCGGTACGGCGGGGATGGTGGGCGGCGTCGGGCTCGGGCCCTTGGCCGGGTCGGCGCCGCGTAAGAGGCCGCAGTTGACGCAGGTGGTGTAGTCGCGGTCGTTGTCCGTTTGGCAGCGCGGGCATTTGAGGGTGGGAGTGGTCATGGCTTTTTCTTCCTCCTCTCGGTTTTCGGGCTCTGGTGGTGCACGTCCGTTTCGAGAGCGGCGGCGTCATTCGGATTTCCGACGGCGATGGAAATCGGCCATTTCCGGTGGTCGGACATCCGCTCGCGGAAAAGACGGCGAGGGACGCTTCCGAGGTGGGGCGCGATGCGTGGAGCAGCGGGGTTGCCGGGGCCGAAGGTATCAGCGCGCCCGGGCGGGCGGGAGGGAACGGGGATATCCGGGTGCCTTTTCCGCGCCCCCTTCCGCAATTCTTCACCCCGGTCGCACAGTTACCCGCCAGCCTGTTGTGGAAGCGACGGGAGTGACACTTCGGGACTATGCGTGGGTCCGCCTCTCGACCAGCGGCGTGAGCACCGGCGCCTGGCGTGCGGCCGGGATACGCGGCTGCTGTTCGAGGCCGAAAGTGGTGAACGCGGTGCGGCCGGGCAGGGCGTAGGTCTCCTTGCCGGTGACGGAGTTGAGGATGCCGGCGCTGCGCCAGGCCGCGAGACCGAGGTCCGGGGTGCCGATGCCGTGGGTGTGGCGCTCGGCGTTCTGGACGTAGACATGGCAGCCGGCGCCGGTGACGGACGGGTCCAGGACCAGGCGGTACCGGTCGTCGATCCGGGGGCGCTCCCGGCTGTCGCGGCGCATGTAGGGGTCGAGTCCTGCGAGGATGCGGTCGAGGGAACGCTCGCGGTAGCCGGTGGCCAGGACGACCGCGTCGGTGGTCATGCGCGAGCGGGTGTTCTGCTGGACGTGCTCCAGATGGAGCTCGACCTTGGTAGTGGCGATCCGGCCGGCGGTGCGCACCCGGACGCCCGGGGTGAGGACGGTGTCGGGCCAGCCGCCGAGCGTGGTGCGGCGGTAGAGCTCGTCGTGGATCGCGGCGAGGGTGGCGGCGTCGATGCCCTTGTGGAGCTGCCACTGGGAGTCGAGGAGCCGGTCGCGGACCGGTTCGGCGAGGGCGTGGAAGTAGCGGGTGTAGTCGGGGGTGAAGTGCTCCAGGCCGAGCTTGGAGTACTCCATCGGCGCGAAGGCCTCGGTGCGGCCGAGCCAGTGCAGCTTCTCCCGGCCGGCGGGGCGGTGCCGGAGCAGGTCCAGGAAGATCTCGGCACCCGACTGTCCGGAGCCGATGACGGTGATGTGCTCGGCGGCGAGCAGTCTCTCGCGGTGGTCGAGATAGTCGGCGGCGTGGATGACGGGCACGGCGGGCGCCTCGACCAGGGGCCGCAGCGGGTCGGGGACGTACGGCTCGGTGCCGATGCCGAGGACGATGTTGCGGGCGTAGGTGCGTCCGAGCGCCTCGGCCTCGCCGTCGGGCGCGATCTGGGTGAAGTCGACCTCGAAGACATCGCGTTCGGGGTTGAAGCGGACCGCGTCGACCTGGTGGCCGAAGCGCAGCCCGGTGAGGTTCTCGCAGACCCAGCGGCAGTAGGCGTCGTACTCGGCGCGCTGGATGTGGAAGCGCTCGGCGAAGTAGAAGGGGAAGAGCCGGTCGCGGTGCCTGAGGTAGTTCAGGAACGACCAGGGGCTGGCGGGGTCGGCGAGCGTCACCAGGTCGGCGAGGAAGGGCACTTGGAGCCGGGAGCCGTCGATGAGCAGCCCCGGGTGCCAGGAGAAGGCGGTGCGCTGTTCGTAGAAGACGGCGTCGAGTTCGGCGAGCGGCTGGGCGAGGGCGGCCAGCGAGAGGTTGAAGGGGCCGATGCCGATGCCGACGAGGTCTCGGGGCGTGTCGGGGTCCTGGCCCGGGAGGTTGGGGTGCGGGTCGGCAGGTGGGTTCGACTGCGGGCTCATCGGGGGGTGTTTCCTTCCACCAGTGTCAGGAGGGCGGCCAGGTCGTCCGGGCGCGTACGGGGGTTGAGGAGGGTCACCTTCAACCACAGGCGCCCGTCCATGCGGGCCCGGCCGAGGACGGCTCGGCCGTCGGTGAGGAGTGTTCGGCGTACGGCCGCGACGGCGTCGTCGGCGGCGTGCGCGGGCCGGAACAGGACCGTGCTGAGGGTGGGCCGGTCGTGGAGTTCGAATCCGGGGTGGTCGTGGACGAGGGCGGCGAACCCGCGGGCGCCGTCGCAGACCTGCTCGACCAGCCGGCCGAGTCCGCTGCGGCCGAGGGTCTTGAGGGTGACGGCGATCTTGAGGGCGTCGGGCCTGCGGCTGGTGCGCAGGGAGCGGCCGAGCAGATCGGGCAGGCCCGCTTCGGTGTCGTCGTCGGCGTTGAGGTAGTCGGCGCGGTGGTGGAGCACGGTGAGATCGGCCGCGGCACGGACGGCGAGGAGGCCCGCGGCGACGGGCTGCCAGCCGAGTTTGTGCAGGTCGAGGGTGACGGTGTCGGCGGCGTCCAGGCCGGCCAGCAGGTCGCGGTAGCGGTCGCTGAAGAGCAGGCCACCGGCGTAGGCGGCGTCCACGTGGAGCCGGGCGCCGTGCGCCGCGCACACGGCCACGATCTCGGGGAGGGGGTCGACGATCCCGGCGTCGGTGGTGCCGGCGGTGGCGGCGACGAGGTGCGGGCCGGGCAGCGCGGTGAGGGCCTCGTCGAGGGCGGCGGGGTCGAGGGCACCGGCCGGGGCGGGCACGACGACGGGTTCGGCCAGCCCGAGCAGCCACGCGGCCCGCTGCAGCGAGTGGTGGGCGTTGGCCCCGTGCACCAGGCGCACCCCGGCCCCGCGCGCCTCGCGGGCGAGCAGCAGGGCGACCTGGTTGGACTCGGTACCGCCGGTGGTGATGAGGGCGGCGGGTGCCTGCCGGGCCGTATCACCGTCTCGCCTCCTGGCCGCACCCCCGGCGAACGCCTTCGGCACCAGTGCGCCGGCGCCGTCGAAGGCCTCCGGCGCCGCCCGATCGCCCACGGCCTCCCGCGCGGGGCGCCCCGCGGCATCGGCTGCCTCCCGCGGGGAGCCGGCCCGCACGTCGAAGACCTCGCGCGCGAGTGCGCCCGTGACCAGTGCCTCCAGCTCCGACGCCCCCGGGGCCTGGTCCCAGGAGTCGAGGGAGGGGTTGAGGGCGCAGACGGCGAGGTCGGCGGCGGTGGCCAGGGCGAGGGGCGGGCAGTGCAGGTGTGCGGTGCAGAAGGGGTCGGCGGGGTCGGCGGCGGTCTCCGCGAGCGCCCGGACGACGGTGTGCAGGGCGTTCGGGTCGCCGCGGTCCGGCAGGACGTCCCCGACCGCGGCCCGCATCCGCGCGGCCACCGCGTCCGGCCCGCCCGCGGGCAGTGGCCCCCGGCGCAGCAGCGCGCCCTCGTCCAGCGCGTCGAGCACGGTGTCCAGCAACGGCCGCAGGGCGTGCGGACCTTCGGGGCCTGACGCGAGCGACGCAGGCGTGCTCATCGTGTCCTCCCGGGCGCTGGGCGAAGAAGGACTTCCAGCTTGTACCCGGATGGACGACGGCGCCCGAAAAGCCCAATGACCGGAACCCGAAAGGGGGTACTTCCGTGCGAGGAAAGCGTGTCGGATGCGGTGTGCGGACTTCGGCGGAGTAAGGGGCGGCCGGGTGAACGGGCGCCCCCTACGTCGTACGTACTAGGACTTCTGGCCCTCGCGCACCCTCAACGCCCGCGCCAGGTCGTCGAGTTGGTCGGCCAGCTTACGGCGCAGCGCCGGGATCGGCTCGCCGTCGCGCAGACACTCCTCCCCCAGTCGCAGGGCCTCGGCGTCCACCGCGTGCACCGGGAAGGCGTAGCGGCCGGCGGCTTCGGCGATGGCGGGGCCGCGGCGGGCGGCGAGGGCGACCGCGTCCTTGTAGAAGCGCGCCACGTACGGGCTCACGAGGTCGGCCTGTTCGGGCTGCCAGAAGCCCTGGGCGGTCGCGGTGAAGAGGTAGTTGGACAGGTCGCTGCTCTCGTCGGTGGCGAACAGCGCCTCCCACGCCCGCGCCTTGGCGTCCTCGTCGGGCAGGGCGGCCCGGCAGCGGGCGGCGCCCTCCTGGCCGGTGGCGCTCGGGTCGCGCTCCAGCTCGGCGGCGATGGCGGCCTCGTCGACGGCCCCGAGGACGGCGAGGCGGCCCAGGACCCGCCAGCGCAGCTCGGGGTCGAGCTCGGGTCCGCCGGGCACCGTGCCGTCGGCGAGCCAGGCGGCGATCGTGTCGGGGTGGGCGGCCACGGAGATGAAGTGGCGTACGGCGATCAGCCGCAGGCCGGGGTTGTCGCCGTCCTCGGTGCGGCGGATCAGGTCGCGGCACAGGGCGGACAGGGTGGCCAGGGCGGCGGGCCGCTCCTCGGCGGGCAGGTAACGGTCGGCGATCTGGCCGGCGGCGAAGGCCAGGACGCCCTGCACGATGGCGAGATCGGTCTCCCGGGGCAGGTGTGCGCGGGCCGCCTCCAGATAGGCGGTGGCGGCCAGTTCGCCGTCGCGGACCGCGTCGCGCAGGGCGTTCCAGACGACCGCGCGGGTGAGCGGGTCCGGCAGGCCGGAGAGCCGCTCACTCAGGGTCGCGAAGGACTCGGCGTCGAAGCGGACCTTGGCGTAGGTCAGGTCTCCGTCGTTGAGCAGCAGCAGCGCCGGTCGCTTGCCGATGGGCCGCGGGTCGCTCTGCGGGACGTCGATCTCCAGGCGGTCGCGCAGGGTGAGGTGGCGGCCTTCGTCGTCGCCCAGGTCCAGGTCGTACAGGCCGACGGCGACGCGGTGCGGGCGGCTGCCCGCGCGGTCGACGGTGAGGCTGTAGGTGCCGTTGTCGCCGCGTGCGACGTGCGGGGTGAGGGTGTCGACGCCGGTGGTGCGCAGCCAGCTGTCGGCCCAGGCGTGGACGTCGCGGTCGGTGGCGGAGGCGAGGGAGTCGATGAAGTCGGCGAGGGTGGCGTTGGCGAACTTGTGCCGGGCGAAGTGGGTGTTGATGCCGGCGAGGAAGTCCTTCTCGCCGAGCCAGGCCACCAGTTGGCGCAGTGCGGAGGCGCCCTTGGCGTAGGAGATGCCGTCGAAGTTGAGCATGGCGGAGGCCGTGTCGTCGACGGCCTCGGGGGCCACGGGGTGGGTGGAGGGCCGCTGGTCGGCGTCGTAGCCCCAGGACTTGCGGGCGACGCCGAAGTCGGTCCAGGTGTCGGTGAAGCGGGTGGCCTCGACGAGGGTCTGGTAGCCCATGTACTCGGCGAACGACTCGTTCAGCCAGATGTCGTCCCACCAGCGCAGGGTGACGAGGTCGCCGAACCACATGTGGGCCATCTCGTGGGCGATGACCATGGCGCGGGTCTGCCGCTCGGTGTCGGTGACGGCGGAGCGGTAGATGAACTCGTCGCGGAAGGTGACAAGGCCGGGGTTCTCCATGGCGCCGGCGTTGAACTCGGGGACGAACGCCTGGTCGTAGGAGTCGAAGGGGTAGGGCTCGTCGAACTTCTCGTGGTAGCGGTCGTAGCACTGCCGGGTGACCTCGAAGAGTTCGTCGGCGTCCGCGTCCAGGTAGGGGGCCAGGGAGCGGCGGCAGTGGATGCCGAAGGGCAGGCCGCGGTGCTCGGTGCGCACCGAGTGCCAGGGGCCGGCCGCGACCGCGACGAGGTAGGTGGAGATCAGCGGGGTGGGCGCGGCCTGCCAGCGGCCGTCGCCGGTGTGCTCGGTGCGGCCGTTGGCGAGGACGGTCCAGCCCTCGGGGGCGGTCACGGACAGCTCGAAGACGGCCTTGAGGTCGGGCTGGTCGAAGGCGGCGAAGACGCGCTGGACGTCCTCCATGAACAGCTGGGTGTACAGGTAGGTCTCGCCGTCGGTGGGGTCGGTGAAGCGGTGCATGCCCTCGCCGGTGCGGGAGTAGCGCATGGCCGCGTCGATACGCAGCTCGTGCTCACCGGCGGCCAGATCCTTCAGGGGCAGTCGGTTGCCGTCCAGGGTCCCCGGGTCCAGGGGACGGCCGTCCAGCGTCACGGAGCGCAGCTCGGCCGGCTTGACCTCGACGAAAGTGTCCGCGCCGGTGCGCGCGGTGAACGCGATGACGGTACGGGAGTCGAAGGTCTCGTCCCCGGTCGTCAGGTCGAGTTCGATCGTGTAGCGGTGGACGTCGAGGAGCTGGGCACGAGTCTGCGCTTCGTCGCGCGTGAGTACGGACATGCACGACATGCTGCCTGATGCCGCTGACCAGGCACAGGGGCGGATCGCTACGTACGTTATGTCCGATTCTTTGCGGCGGGGCTGTCGCGTTGGGGCGGGACGCGTGTGTCGGAGTGGGGCCGAGCCGGGCGTGCGGGGGGCCTCGGGGCGTCGGTGTGGCCCTTGACCAGGGCGCGCAACTCACGGACCTCCTCCTCCAGGGCACGGTGGCGCTGGTAGGCGTCGTACAGGTAGCGGACCTTGGTGCGCAGTGCCCAGGGGTCGGTGGGCTTCATCACGAGGTCGGCCACGCCGAGCCCGAAGGCGGTGGCGGTCAGTTCCTGGTCCGCGCCGAAGCCCGTGAGGAGGATGACCGGTATGTTCTGGGTCTGTTCCACCCGCCGCATGTACCGCACCACGTCCAGTCCGCTGACGCCCGGCATACGGACGTCCAGGAGCAGCAGGCCGACCTGGCCGCGGAGCACCTGCTTGAGCGCCTCGTCCCCGCTGGTGGCGCGGGCGAGCCGGTAGCCCAGCGGGGCCAGGGCGCTCTCCAGGGCGTACAGCGTCTCCTCGTGGTCGTCGACGATGAGGATCTTGGCATCCGACGGCATGGCCCGACGTCCCTCCCGCGTGGACATACAGGTATGTCCGGGGGTGCTGACGGAGCGTGTTCGTCAGCTGGCATGCGGTGCACAGCGCAGCATGCCCCGCGCGGGCCGCCGTGTCACCCCCCGGCCGGCCGGCAGGCGTCAGTTCGCCGTCGGCGCAGCGCCGTTGACGGCGTCCTCGGCGATGCTCTCGTGGTGCCTGATCACCTCGGCGATGATGAAGTTGAGGAACTTCTCGGCGAACGCCGGGTCGAGCTTGGCGTTCTCGGCGAGGGTGCGCAGCCGGGCGATCTGGCGGGTCTCCCGGGCCGGGTCGGCCGGCGGGAGCCGGTGGCGGGCCTTGAGGTGGCCGACCTGCTGGGTGCACTTGAAGCGTTCGGCGAGCATGTGGACGACCGCCGCGTCGATGTTGTCGATGCTGTCGCGCAGCCGGGCGAGCTCCTCGCGGACGGCGGGGTCGATGTCGCCTGGGGACGTGTTGCTGGTCATGGGCGCTCAGCCTACGGGGCCCTCCAGGTCGTCGTTCGGCCGATCACGGGTGGATCGGCGGGATCGGGTACCTGGTCGCTCCAGCCGCCGGGGACGGTGCGGCTCTGCCGGCCGCGGAAGCGGACCGGTGGCATGCCGACCCGCCGGGTGAACAGGCGGGAGAAGTAGGCGGGGTCGTCGTAGCCGACGCGGCGGGCGACGGCGGCCACCGGCAGGTCGGTGGCGGCGAGGAGTTCCTTGGCGCGGCCGAGGCGGATGCCGAGCAGATAGTCCTTGGGGCTGCATCCGGCGCCCCTGCGGACGGCGGTGCGCAGTTCGGCCGGGGTCATGCCGTGCCGGGCGGCGTGGTCGGCGACGCTCAGCGGCAGACAGGCGTCGCGGGCGAGGGCCTTGAGGACCGCCTCGCCGTCGGGGGCGAGGTCGGCGCGGGCGCGGCGCAGGGCGACGAGGAGCTCGTGGACGGCGGCGCCGGTCTCGACCTCCAGGAGGGGGTTGTCGGGGCGTGCGGCGCGGGCCATGCGCCCGATGACGGCGCGTGGCCCGGCGGCGTCGGAGAGGGGCACGACGGGGCGGTCCGGCTGGATGTAGCCGAGTTCGGTGTACGAGGCGGCTGCGTGCCCTGCGAAGTCGACGAAGCCCTCGTCCCAGCCGGTGCCCGGGTCGGGCGCGTAGTGGTGCGGGACGCCGGGGGTGAGCCAGAGCAGCGCGGGCGCGGTGACGGGCGTGCGGCGGCCGTCGGGGTCGGCGTACCAGCCGGTGCCGGTGCTGATGACGACGGCGACGTGGTGGTCCAGGACCCGGGGTCCGACGGTGGGCAGGGCGCCGTACTGGAGGCCGACGCCGAGGCAGACGAGGCCGAGGCGGTGGTGGGCGGGGCCGGGCGTGAAGAACCGCATCCAGGTGCGGTACATCCCGTACCTCCCGTCGGTCGCTCCGGCTGTTTCGATCGCTCCGGTTGTTTCGGTCGCTCCGGTCGCTTCGGTCCAAGCAGCGCCGATCTTTGTCCATGGACCCTGACCTTCGCCAGAGGCGAGGGTGGGCGCATGAGCGAGTTCGGGGTGGGGGACGAGGACTTTCTGCTGGACGGGCGGCCGGTACGGCTGCTGTCCGGCGCGCTGCACTACTTCCGGGTGCACGAGGCGCAGTGGGGGCACCGCCTGGCGATGCTGCGGGCGATGGGCCTGAACTGCGTGGAGACGTACGTGCCGTGGAACCTGCACCAGCCCGCGCCGGGGCGGACCCGGGACGTGGCCGCGCTGGGCCGGTTCCTGGACGCGGCCCGGGAGGCGGGCCTGTGGGCGATCGTGCGCCCGGGGCCGTACATCTGCGCCGAGTGGGAGAACGGCGGGCTGCCGTACTGGCTGACGGCCGAGGTGGGCGCACGCGCGCGTACCCGTGACGAGCGCTATATGGGGCACGTGTCGGACTGGTTCGGGCGGCTGCTGCCGGAGATCGTGCCCCGGCAGATCGACCGTGGCGGACCGGTGATCATGGTGCAGGTCGAGAACGAGTACGGCAGCTACGGCTCGGACGCGGAGTATCTGCGCAGTTTGGCCGATCTGTTGCGCGAACTGGGTGTCACGGTCCCGCTGTTCACCTCCGACGGCCCCGAGGACCACATGCTCTCCGCCGGCTCGGTCCCAGGGGTCCTGGTGACGGTGAACTTCGGCTCCCACGCGCGTGTGGCGTTCGATGCGCTGCGCCGGCACCGCCCCGAAGGGCCGCTGATGTGCATGGAGTTCTGGTGCGGCTGGTTCGACCACTGGGGCGGCGAGCACGCCGTACGGGACGCCGGGGACGCGGCGGAGGCCCTGCGCGAGATCCTCGCTTGCGGAGCCTCGGTCAACCTGTACATGGCCCACGGCGGCACGAGCTTCGCCGGCTGGGCGGGCGCCAACCGGGGCGGCGGAGCGCTGCACGACGGGCCGCTGGAGCCCGATGTGACGTCGTACGACTACGACGCCCCGATCGACGAGTACGGCCGCCCCACCGCGAAGTTCCGGGCCTTCCGCGAGATCCTCGCCGAGTACGCCGACGGCCCGCTGCCCGAAGTCCCGCCCCCGCCCGTGGCGTTGGCGGCCCCGGCCGAGGCGGCTCTGACCGGCTGGGCGCCCCTGACGGACGTACTGGAGTCGCTGGGCGGGGCGGGGGCCTGCGGTCCCGTCCCGCCGACCTTCGAGGAACTGGGCGTCGAGCGGGGCCTGGTGCGCTACGAGGTGACGGTGCCGGGGCCGCGCGGGCCGTATCCGCTGACGGTGCGCGGGCTGCGGGACCACGCCGTGGTGTACGTCGACGGGGTGCCGGCCGGGGTGCTCACCGAGGAGGACCCGTGCCTGAAGGAGCCCGTCGCCGGGCACGCACGCGTGGAGCTGTGGGTGGAGTCCCTGGGCCGGGTCAACTACGGGCCGCGGCTGGGCGAGTCCAAGGGGATCACCGGGGGCGTCCTGCACGAGCGGCAGTTCCTGCACGGCGTACGCGCGCGTGGACTGCGGCTGGAGGCGCTGGACGACGTGGAGGCGGTGCGGGCGGTGGCGTCGCGGGAGCTGCCCGAGGACGGTGCCCCGGGGCTCTACCGGGGCACGGTCACGGTGCGGGGCGCCGGTGACGCCCGGCTGGAGCTGCCGGGCCTGACCCGCGGGTTCGTCTGGATCAACGGCTTCGGTCTGGGCCGCTACTGGTCCGCGGGCCCGCAGCGCACTCTGTTCGTGCCGGGGCCCGTACTGCGCGAGGGCGGCAACGAGCTGTGGGTGCTGGAGCTGGAAGGGACGGCCCGCAGGGCCGGGTCCGGCGAGGCCGGAACCCCGATCCTGCGGGCCGTCTGACGACCGTGCCGCGGCGGCTGCCTACAGCGCGGACGCCGCGCGGGCGATGTCGCTCGCGAAGTGGCTGACCTCCGTGTAGACACCGGGCACCCCGGCACGGGCGCAGCCGTCGCCCCAGCTGACGATGCCGACCTGGATCCACTTGCCCGCGTCGTCCTTGCGGAACATGGGACCGCCGGAGTCGCCCTGACAGGTGTCGATGCCGCCGCTCTGGTAGCCGGCGCACAGTTCCTCCTTCGACACCAGCCGGTTGCCGTAGTGGCGCTTGCACACGCGGTCGGCGACGAAGGGAACGTTGGCCTTGCGGAGCTTGGTCGTGCCCGTGCCGGCCCCCTCCTCGGTGTCGCCCCAGCCCGCGATCGTGAACGTGCCGCGGTTGTACTGGTCCGTCGTGGCGATCTTCAGCGTCGGCTTGTCGATGGGCCGGGCGAGCTTGATCAGCGCCCAGTCCTTGCCGGTGCCGTTGTAGCCCGGGGCGACCTTGACCTTCTTCGACTTCACCTTGATCGCGGCCGAAGAGTTGAGGTCGTTGACACCCGCGGTGACGGTGATGCTGGTGTTGTTGCCGGAGCCCTCCATGCAGTGGGCCGCGGTCAGCACGACGTCCTTCTTGTAGAGCGCCCCGCCGCAGCCCATGGAGAGGTGGACCATGAACGGGAACTCGTTCTGCGCGGCAGGCGTTCCACCGACGATACGGGTGGACGCGGCATGCGCGCTGACCGGCTGGAGGGAGGCGACGGCGAGCGCGACGGCGCCGGCCGCGGCGGCTCTCTTCACCAGGGAGATGCCGGTTCTCCGGGATATGTGATGGCTCAACATTCGTCCTTTCGTGGGGGGTTGAGCGACCCGGAGTATGAAGATCGAGGGGCGTCCATGACAAGGACGGATCTCACGTCCCGGCGATGGAACCTCACCAGGGAAAATCCCCTCACATCCCCGTAGAGTGGAATCGGTTTCCAGGCGTCTTGGGGGTACGGGCGTGGCGAACGGCGGACCGGTCCAGCACGGCTTCCCGCACCTGGAGACGGTGCGGGCCTCGATCACCGCGCTCTACAGACGGCTGTCGTACGACACCGTGCGGACCTTCGCGGCCAGCGTGGCCCCGGCCGACGTGGCCTTCTGCGACACGGACGATCTGCATCTGGGCGCACAGCGGGTGGCCCGCGAACTGGTGCGGCACTTCCGGCTGCCGGACGCCCGGCTGATCGTCGGGTTCCGCGAGATGACCCACGCGGCGAACGTCGAACTCGCCGCCGGGCCCGAGTACTTCGTCGAGCTGAACGACCGCTTCCGCACCCATCGCCGGGACGTCGGCGCGGCGCTCGCCCACGAGGTGACGCATGTGTATCTGCACCGCCTCGACCTGTCCTTCCCGGGCACCCGCGACAACGAGATCCTCACGGACACGGTGACCACCTATCTGGGTGCGGGCTGGCTGCTGCTCGACGCGTACCGGGAGGACGCGGCGTCCTCGCAGAAGCTGGGGTATCTGACCCCGGAGGAGTTCGGGTACGTCCTCGCCAAGCGGGCGCAGGTCTTCGACGAGGACCCGTCGATCTGGTTCACCAGCCCGCAGGCGTACACGGCGTACGGGAAGGGCGTGGCGCAGGCCCGGCGCGACGAGCAGCAGCCTCCGCTGACGGCGGCCGGCTGGGCGGGGCGGCGCCGGTACGCCCGCGATCGGCGGCATGCGCAGGAGCGGCACGGGGGCGGTTCTGAGGCCGGGGTGGGGTATGCGTTCACGCCTGACGGGCGTGGGCCGTTGCGGGTGTCGTTCCCGTGTCCTACGTGTCAGCAGCGGATTCGGGTGCCGGTTAAGGGGCGGGTTCGGGCGCGGTGTGGGTTGTGCCGGACGGTGCTCGAATGTGATACCTGAGCGCCCAATGGGGTGGGGGGTTCGGTCCGTGGGCGGCTGCGGGTTCGTTGTGGCTTGTCGCGCAGTTCCCCGCGCCCCTGAACGAGGGGCGTCGACGCTAGGCCCCGTAGATCGGACCCGGCGCCTCCGCCTCTCCCAGCAACTTCCTTGCCGTCTGTCCCGCCTCCTCCGGTGTCCATCGTGCCCCCCTGTTCGCCGTCGGCCCTGCCCTCCAGCCCTCCATCACCGTGATCCTGCCGCCCTCCGTCTCGAAGACGCGGCCCGTGACGCCGGCGCTCGCTTCCGCGCCCAGCCAGACGACCAGGGGGGAGACGTTCTCGGGGGCCATGGTGTCGAAGCCGGACTCGGGGGCGGTCATCGTGTCGGCGAAGGTGTGCTCCGTCATGCGGGTGCGGGCGGCCGGGGCGATCGCGTTGACCTGGACGCCGTAGCGGGCGAGTTCGGCGGCCGCGACCAGGGTGAGGCCGACGATCCCGGCCTTCGCGGCGCTGTAGTTCGACTGCCCGACGGAGCCCAGCAGCCCGGCCCCGCTGCTGGTGTTGACGATCCGGGCGGCCGGGGTGCGGCCCGCCTTCGTCTCCGCCCGCCAGTGCGCGGCGGCGTGCTTCAGGGGGAGGAAGTGTCCCTTGAGGTGGACGCGTACGACGGCGTCCCAGTCGTCCTCGTCCAGGTTGACCAGCATCCGGTCGCGCAGGAACCCGGCGTTGTTGACGAGGGTGTCGAGCCGGCCGTAGGTCTCCAGGGCGGCCGCGACCAGGGAGGCGGCCCCGGCGCTCGTCGCCACGTCACCGCCGTGCGCGATCGCCTCGCCGCCGTGCGCGCGGATCTCCTCGACCACGCGCAGGGAGGGGCCGTCGGCGCCCGGTGTGCCGTCGAGGCCGACGCCGAGGTCGTTGACGACGACCTTCGCCCCCTCGGCGGCGAACGCGAGCGCGTGCGCGCGGCCGAGTCCCCGGCCCGCACCGGTGACGACGACGACCCGTCCTTCACACATCCGGCTCATGTCAGGCCTCCTTGTTGACCGTTGCGGCGTCCAGGAACGCGGGCTTCTCGCCCCCGCCGTGCACATGAAGGCTCGCCCCGCTGATGTAGGCGGCGGCGTCGGAGGCGAGGAAGACGGCGGCCGCGCCGATGTCGGCCGGTTCGGCGAGGCGGCCGAGCGGGACGGTGCCCGAGACGGCGGCGATGCCGTCCTCGCCCCCGTAGTGCAGGTGGGACAGTTCGGTGCGGACCATGCCGACGACGAGCGTGTTGACGCGCACCCGCGGCGCCCACTCCACCGCCATCGAGCGGGCCAGGTTCTCCAGCCCCGCCTTGGCCGCGCCGTACGCCGCCGACCCGGGCGAGGGCCGCCCGCCGCTGACGCTGCCGATCATCACGACGGACCCCCGCGACCGCTCCAGGTGCTCGTACGCGGCCAGGGACGCCGTCAGCGGGGCGACGAGGTTCAGTTCGATCACGCGCGCGTGCCGCTCGGCGTCCGCGTCCGTCAACCGCCGGTACGGTGTGCCACCCGCGTTGTTGACGAGCACGTCCAGCCGGGGCAGAGCGCCGAAGAAGGCCCGTACGGCATCCGGGTCACGCACGTCCAGAGACCTGAACTCGACACCGGGGAGCGGGAGTTCGGGGGGTCTGCGGGCACAGACCACGACCTGCGCGCCGGCCTCGGCGAAGGCCCTCGTCACCCCCGCGCCGACGCCGCGCGTACCCCCCGTGACGACAACGACCTTCCCGTCCAGCCCCATTGGCGGCTACCCTTCCACCTAACAAACGTTTGGTGGAAAGGTAGCTGATGCGGCCATGGGTGTCTCCACCTCGTCCCCGGAAAAGGGGTCCGAAGAAGAGGGAATCGCCGTCGTCACGGTCGACTTCCCACCGGTGAACGCCCTGCCGGTGGACGGCTGGTTCGCCCTGGCCGACGCGGTGCGGGCGGCGGGCCGCGACCCGGAGGTCCGGTGTGTGGTCCTCGCGGCGGAGGGGCGCGGGTTCAACGCCGGCGTGGACATCAAGGAGCTCCAGCGGGGCGGGAACGACGCGCTGATCGGCGTCAACCACGGCTGCGCGGACGCCTTCGCGGCGGTCTACGACTGCGAGGTGCCCGTCGTGGCGGCGGTGCACGGCTTCTGTCTGGGCGGCGGCATCGGCCTGGTGGGCAACGCGGACGCGATCGTGGCGAGCGAGGACGCCACCTTCGGGCTGCCCGAGCTGGACCGGGGCGCCCTGGGCGCGGCCACCCATCTGGCCCGCCTGGTCCCCCAGCACCTGATGCGAGCGCTGTACTACACCTCGCGTACGGCGACCGCGGCCGAGCTGCACGCGCACGGCTCGGTGTGGCGGGTGGTGCCACGCGTGGAACTACGCGCCGCCGCCCTGGAGTTGGCGCGTGAGATCGCCGCGAAGGACGGGCGGCTGCTGCGCCTGGCCAAGGCCGCGATCAACGGCATCGACCCGGTCGACGTCCGCCGTAGCTACCGCTTCGAGCAGGGCTTCACCTTCGAGGCCGGCCTCAGCGGGGTGGCCGACCGGGTCCGGGACACCTTCGGAAGGGACGGTGGCTGAGTGAGCGACAAGACCACGACCGCGGACGAGGTCGCGGCGCGACTGAGCAGTGGCATGACGCTCGGCATCGGCGGCTGGGGCTCGCGCCGCAAGCCGATGGCCCTGGTGCGCGCGCTGCTGCGCTCCGACGTCACGGACCTCACGATCGTCTCGTACGGCGGCCCGGACGTCGGCATGCTGGCCGCAGCCGGGCGGATACGGAAACTGATCGCCCCCTTCGTCACCCTCGACTCGATCCCGCTGGAACCGCACTACCGCGCGGCCCGTGAGCGCGGCGCCTTCGAGCTCATGGAGATCGACGAGGCGATGTTCATGTGGGGACTGCACGCCGCCGGGAACCGGCTGCCGTTCCTGCCGGTGCGGGCGGGGCTCGGCTCGGACGTCATGCGGGTCAACCCGGGACTGCGGACGGTGACTTCGCCGTACGACGACGGGGAGACATTCGTGGCCATGCCCGCGCTGCGGCTTGATGCCGCCCTGGTGCATGTGAACCGCGCGGACCGGCTGGGCAACGGGCAGTATCTCGGCCCCGACCCCTACTTCGACGACCTGTTCTGCGAGGCCGCGGACACGGCGTACGTCTCGTGCGAACGGGTAGTCGACACCGCCGAGTTGACGAAGGAGGCGCCCCCGCAGTCGCTGCTGATCAAGCGGCACACGGTGACGGGAGTCATCGAAGCGCCGAACGGCGCGCACTTCACGTCCTGCGCCCCCGACTACGGCCGGGACGAGGGCGTACAGAAGGCGTACGCGACCACGCCCTGGGCGGACTTCGCGGCGCGGTTCCTGGGCGGGGACGAGCAGGCGTACCAGTCGGCGGTCAGGGAGGGGACGTGGCAGGGATGACGGAGACAGGCGGCAGCACCGAGTCGGCGGTGGCCACCCGCGCCGAGACCTGCGTGATCGCCTGCGCCGAGGCATGGCGGGACGCGGGGGAGATCCTGGCGAGCCCCATGGGCCTGATCCCGTCCATCGGCGCCCGGCTCGCCCGCCGCACCTTCTCGCCGGACCTGCTGCTGACCGACGGCGAGGCGATGATCGTCGCCCCGGACGGCACGGTCGAAGGATGGCTGCCGTACCGCCAACACCTGACCCTGGTGACCAGCGGCCGTCGACACGTGATGATGGGCGCGAGCCAGATCGACCGGTACGGCAACCAGAACATCTCCTGCATCGGTGACTGGGCCAAGCCGAAGAGGCAGTTGCTCGGGGTGCGGGGCGCGCCCGTCAACACCCTCAACAACCCGACCAGTTACTGGATCCCGCGCCACTCCCGGCGGGTTTTCGTGGAGAAGGTCGACATGGTGTGCGGGGTCGGATACGACCATGCGGCCGACGCCCGCCACCACCGCATCCCGCGTGTCGTCTCCGACCTGGGCGTCTTCGACTTCGCCACGCCCGACCACTCGATGCGGCTCGCCTCCCTGCACCCGGGCGTCACCGTGGAGCAGGTAATGGAGGCGACGTCCTTCGACCTGGCCGTCCCGGACGACGTACCGACGACCCGTCCGCCCACCGCCGAGGAGCTGCGGCTCATCCGTGAGGTGATCGACCCGGGGAACACCCGCGCCAGGGAGGTCGCCGCGTGATGGAGACACCGCTGACCCGGCTGGTCGGGGTGCGCCACCCGGTCGTGCAGACGGGGATGGGCTGGGTGGCGGGGCCCCGGCTGGTGTCGGCGACCGCGAACGCGGGGGCGCTCGGCATCCTGGCCTCCGCGACGATGACCGTCGACCGGCTGCGGGAGGCGATCCGGGAGGTGAAGTCCCGTACGGACGCGCCGTTCGGCGTGAATCTGCGGGCGGACGCCTCGGACGCCGGCGACCGGGTCCGCGTCATGATCGACGAGGGGGTGCGGGTCGCGTCCTTCGCACTCGCGCCGTCCCGTGAGCTGATGATCGGTCTCAAGGACGCGGGCGTGGTCGTGATCCCCTCGATCGGCGCCCGGCGGCATGCCGAGAAGGTCGCGGCCTGGGGTGCGGACGCGGTGATCGTGCAGGGCGCGGAGGGCGGCGGGCACACCGGCGAGGTGGCGACGACGGTGCTGTTGCCGCAGGTCGTGGACGCCGTGGACATACCGGTCGTGGCGGCGGGCGGCTTCTTCGACGGGCGCGGACTGGTCGCGGCGCTGTCCTACGGGGCCGCCGGTGTCGCCATGGGCACCCGTTTCCTGCTGACGTCGGACTCGACGGTGCCGGACGCGGTGAAGGCGCGGTATCTGGCGGCGACCGTACGGGACGTCACGGTCACCACGGCCGTGGACGGGCTGCCCCACCGCATGCTGCGCACGGACCTGGTGGAGTCCCTGGAGCGCTCGGGCCGAGCGAGGACCCTCCTGCAAGCGGTCCGCCGGGCGGCGGACTACCGGAAGCTGTCCGGCACGAGCCGGCTGCGCATGCTCCTCGACGGCCGGGCTCTGCGGCACGGCAAGGACCTGACCTGGAGCCAGGTCCTGCTCGCCGCGAACACACCGATGCTGCTCAAGGCGTCGATGGTGGACGGCCGTACGGACCTGGGCGTGATGGCCTCCGGGCAGGTCGCCGGGGTGATCGACGACCTGCCGTCGTGCGCGGAACTGGTGGAACGGATCATGAAGGAGGCGGAGGAGACACGAGAGCGACTCGGGTGCCTCTAGCATTCAGGGTTCGGCAGCCGGCTCAAGGGGCGCGGGGCTGTATCGATATGCGGCTCCGCCGCGTGGGCGCGACCAGCCACAACGGCGCCGCACCGGCCCTCAAACCCTCTCAATGATCGTCACGTTGGCCTGTCCCCCGCCCTCACACATCGTCTGAAGCCCGAACCGACCGCCCGTCCGCTCCAGTTCATGCAGCAACGTGGTCATCAGCTTCACCCCCGTCGCCCCCAACGGATGCCCCAGCGCAATAGCCCCACCATTCACATTGACCCTGTCAGGATCCGCCCCGGTCTCCTTCAGCCACGCCAGCACGACCGGCGCGAACGCCTCATTGATCTCGACGAGGTCGATGTCGTCCATCGACAGCCCGGTCTTCTTCAGGGCATGGGCGGTGGCGGGTATCGGGGCGGTGAGCATGCGGATGGGATCCTCACCGCGCACCGAGAGGTGGTGCACCCGGGCCCGGGGCGTGAGCCCATGCTCGCGCACCGCCCGCTCCGAGGCCAGCAGCATCGCCGCCGCGCCGTCGGAGACCTGTGAGGAGCACGCGGCGGTGATCGTGCCGCCGTCGACGACCGGTTTCAGCCCGGCCATCTTCTCCAGCGAGGTGTCCCGGCGCGGCCCTTCGTCGACGCCGACCTGGCCGTACGCCACGGTCTCCCGCTGGAATCGGCCCTCGTCGATCGCGCGCAGCGCCCGCCGGTGCGAGCGCAGGGCGAACTCCTCCTGGTCCTGCCGGGTGATCCCCCACTTGCCGGCGATCATCTCGGCACCGACGAACTGATTGACCGGCTTCTCCCCGTACCGCGCCCGCCAGCCCTCGCTCCCCGCGAAAGGCCCCGCGGTCAGTCCGAGCGGCTCGGCGGCCTGCCGGGTGGCGAAGGCGATGGGGATCATCGACATGTTCTGCACACCGCCCGCGACCACCAGGTCCTGGGTGCCGGAGAGCACGCCCTGCGCGGCGAAGTGCACGGCCTGCTGCGAGGACCCGCACTGCCGGTCCACCGTCACGCCCGGCACCTCTTCGGGCAGCCCGGCCGCCAGCCAGCAGGTCCGGGCGATGTCCCCGGCCTGGGGTCCGACGGCGTCCAGACAGCCGAAGACGACGTCCTCGACGGCCGCCGGATCCATGCCCGCCCGCTCCACGAGCGCCTTGAGCACATGCGCGCCCAGATCGGCCGGATGGACCCCGCTGAGCCCTCCTCCGCGCCGCCCGACAGGCGTACGGACCGCTTCGACGATGTAGGCCTCGGCCATGGCAACTCCCCGGTGGGAACAGTGGGTTATGTGCGTACGGCGATCCCGTCCAGCACCATCGACAGGTACTGCCGGGCGATCTCCTCGGGGCTGTGCTGTCCGCCGGGCCGGTACCAGGACGCGGCGACCCACACCGTGTCGCGCACGAACCGGTAGGTGAGCCGGACGTCGAGGTCGGACCGGAAGGCCCCGGCGGCGACCCCGCGCTCCAGCGTGGACAGCCACGCCTTCTCGAACTTGCGCTGCGACTCGGCGAGGAACGCGAACCGCTCCTGCGCGACGAGCTGGCGGTTCTCCTTCTGGTAGATCGCGACGGCGGCCCGGTGCCGGTCGATCTCCCGGAACGACTCGGTGACCAGGGCCTCCAGCGTCTCGCGTGGGCCCAGCTCGGCCTCCAGGACGGAGTCGTAGCCGCTCCACAGCTCGTCGAGGAACGACCGCAGGATCTCTTCGAGCATCGACTCCTTGGAGTCGAAGTGGTAGTAGAGGCTGCCCGCGAGCATGCCCGCGTGGTCGGCGATCTTGCGTACGGTGGTGGCGTTGTAGCCCTGCTCGGCGAAGACCTCGGCGGCTGTTTCGAGGAGTTCACGGCGCCGCGCGGCCGCGGCGGTCACCTGGGGCTTCTTCTTGGTCGGCACGGGTCCATTGTCGTCCTAGGCGTGCTGGCTGCTGACGGAGACGATCTCTCCGGTCATGTACGAGGAGTAGGGCGAGGCCAGGAAGACGATCACGTTGGCCACCTCCCAGGGCTCGGCGTGCCGTCCGAACGCCTCGCGCGCGGTCAGTTCGCCGAGCAGTTCGGGGGTCGTCACCTTCGCGAGGTGCGGGTGCATGGCGAGGGACGGCGAGACCGCGTTGACCCGCACGCCGTACCCGGCGGCCTCGATCGCCGCGCACCGGGTCAGCGCCATCACGCCCGCCTTGGCGGCCGCGTAGTGCGCCTGCCCGGCCTGGGCGCGCCAGCCGACGACGGAGGCGTTGTTGACGATCACGCCGCCGCCGGTCTCCCGCATCCGGCGCAGGGCGGCACGGGTGCATCTGAAGGTGCCGTTCAAGGTGACGTCGAGGACCCTCGACCACTGCTCGTCGGTCATGTCGGCGAGGGGAGAAGTCCCGCCGAGACCGGCGTTGTTGACGACGACGTCGAGCCGGCCGTGCTCCCGCACGGCGGTGTCGAACAGTGCGCGCACCTGTGCCTCGTCGGTGACGTCGCAGACCGCGGAGCTCACCGCGCCCTCGAACTCCCGCGCCAGCTCGGCCTCGTGTTCCTTCAGCCGACGCGCATGCGCGTCGCTGATCAGTACCTGCGCGCCCTCTTCGAGGAAGCGGCGCGCGGTCGCCCCGCCGATGCCGGCACCGGCCGCCGCGGTGATGACGGCCGTGCGCCCGCGGAGCAGTCCGTGCCCGGGAACGTACGTCGGCGCCTCGACGTTTGTCATAGCAGCACGCTAACCTACCAAACACTTGTTAGGGAAGACGGTAAGGCCCGTAGGGAGGGAGCGCGACCGTGGATCTTCGTCACTCGGCCGCCGACGAGGCGTTCCGCGCCGAGGCCCGTGCCTGGCTGGACGCGCGTGTGCCGCCCGATCCGCTCCCTTCCCTGGAGACCGAGGAGGGTTTCGCGGCGCACCGGGCCTGGGAGGCCGAACTCGCCGCGGACCGCTGGTCGGTGGTGAGCTGGCCGGCCGAGTACGGCGGCCGGGACGCCTCGCTGCCGCGCTGGCTGCTGTTCGAGGAGGAGTACTACGCGGCGGGTGCGCCGGGCCGCGTGAATCAGAACGGCGTCAGTCTCCTGGCCCCGACCCTCTTCGACCACGGCACCGCGGAGCAACGCGCGCGCGTGCTCCCGTCCATGGCCACCGGCGAGGTGATCTGGGCGCAGGCGTGGTCGGAGCCGGAGGCGGGCTCGGACCTGGCATCGCTGCGGTCCAGGGGCGTGCGCACGGACGGCGGCTGGCTGCTCAGCGGTCAGAAGACCTGGTCCTCGCGCGCCGCCTTCGCCGACCGCGCGTTCGGCCTGTTCCGCACCGACCCGGACACCCCCAGACCCCACGAGGGCCTGACCTATCTGATGTTCGACCTGCGGGCCCCCGGGGTCACGGTCCGCCCCGTCGCCCGCCTCGACGGCAAGCCCGCCTTCGCCGAGCTGTTCCTGGACGAGGTGTTCGTGCCCGACGAGGACGTGATCGGCGGGCCCGGCCAGGGCTGGCGGATCGCGATGTCGACGGCGGGCAACGAACGCGGTCTGATGCTGCGCTCCCCCGGCCGATTCCTCGCGAGCGCCGACCGTCTGCACGGCCTGTGGCAGGCCCAGGGATGCCCGCAGAGCGCGCGCGACGCCGTGGCCGACGCCCTGATCGGCGCCCGCGCCTACCAGCTGTTCACCTACGCCGCCGCCTCCCGCTTCCTCGACGGCGAGTCGATCGGCCCCGAGTCCAGCCTGAACAAGGTCTTCTGGTCGGAGTACGACATCGCGCTGCACGAGACGGCCCTCGACCTCCTGGGCGCCGAAGGCGAGGCCGCCGACACCGACTGGTCCGAGCGCTATGTCTTCTCGCTGGCCGGACCCATCTACGCCGGGACGAACGAGATCCAGCGCGACATCATCGCCGAGCGGCTGCTCGGCCTGCCGAAGGGGCGCCGCTGATGCGCAAGGGCTCCGCCGACGGGAATGCCTCGGCTGCAGGGAGGGCCGTACTCATGCCGGAGCGAGCGCCGGCCCCGTCCGCAGGACCGACTCGGACGCCGACGGCAACCGCGCCGCTTCCGAAGGGACCTCGCCGATGAGGTTCCTCCTCGACGCCGAGCAGCGTGCCTTCGCCGGCTCGCTGGACGCGATGCTGACGGCGGCGGACACACCGTCGGTGGTACGGGCGTGGAGCCGGGGCGAGCAGACGAGGGGCCGGGCGCTGTGGTCCCGGGTCGCCGAAGCGGGGGTGCTCGCGCTGGCGGTTCCCGAGGCCCACGAGGGGCTGGGCCTGCGGCCCGTCGAACTCGCCGTCGCGTTCGTGGAGTTGGGCCGCCACGCGGTGCCGGGGCCGCTGGTGGAGACGGTCGCGGCGGCGGCGCTGCTCGCCGGCCTGCCGGACCCCGGCCCGGCCAAGCGGCTCCTGCCGGCGCTGGCGGCGGGGGACGCCATGGCGACGCTGGCGTGGCGGACGCCGTACGCCCTGGACGGCGACGTGGCCACGACCCGCCTCGCGCTCACCCCCGAGGGCCTGTACCTCTCCCCCGGCCATGGCCCGGTGCGCCTCTCCCTGGACCCGGCCCGCCGTCTCACCCCGCTGGAAGCCGGCGGTGAACTCCTCAGCCCCGACCCGCCCACCGCCGAGGCCCTCATATGGGCCCGTCTGGCCACGGCCGCCCAGGCCCTCGGCGTCGGTCTCGCCCTTCTCGACAGGACCGTCGGGTACGTCAAGCAGCGCACTCAGTTCGGCGTCCCCGTGGGCTCCTTCCAGGCCGTCAAGCATCGCCTCGCGGACGCGAAGGTGGGTCTGGAGTTCGCCCGGCCCCTCCTCTTCGGCGCCGCCCTCACCATGGACGCTGCCGACGTCGCCGCCGCCAAGGTCACCGCCTGCGAGGCCGCGTACGCCACCGCCCGGACCGCGCTCCAGCTGCATGGCGCGATCGGCTACACGGCGGAGTACGACCTGTCGCTGTGGCTGACCAAGGCCCGCGTCCTGCGCACCGCGTGGGGCAGCCCGCAGGAGTGCCGAGCCGCGGTGCTCAGTGGTGGTGATCGCCGCTGGTGACCTCGCGGTACTCCGCCACCGTCGGCTTCTCGATCCGCGCCGCCGACCCGAACATCACGCGCGCCAGCCCGGCCCTCATCCGCTGGGCGGGAGTGACCCGGCGCCGGACGCCGTTCGCGTCGACCGTCGGCCCGATCTCGTACGGCGGATGCTGCTCGTGCTGGGTGAGGGTGAACAGCTGGCCCTGGGTGAGCGGCTCGTGGACCTCGATGTACTCGCCGTGCGGCAGCCGTTTGACGGTGCCCGTCTCCCGGCCGTGCAGCACCTTGTCCCGGTCCCGGCGCTGCAGTCCGAGACAGATCCGCTTGGTCACGACATAGGTCAGGACCGGCACCACGAACACCGCGATCCGCACGAACCAGGTGATCACGTTGATGGACAGATGCAGATGCGTGGCGACGATGTCGTTGCCGCCGCCGATCAGCAGCACCACGTAAAGGCTCAGCCAGGCGGCGCCCAGCCCGGTGCGCACCGGTACGTTGCGCGGCCGGTCGAGGATGTGGTGCTCCCGTCTGTCGCCGGTGACCCACGCCTCCAGGAAGGGATACAGACCGAGGGCGAGCAGGATCAGCGGGAAGAGCGAGAAGGGGATGAAGACGCCCAGTTCCAGGGTGTGGCCCCAGGCGTTGAGCTCCCATCCCGGCATCACCCGGATCAGTCCCTCGGAGAAGCCGAGGTACCAGTCCGGCTGGGCGCCGGTGGTCACCAGGTCGGGCCGGTAGGGCCCGAACGCCCACACGGGGTTGATGCTGGCGACGCCGCCCATGAGCGCCAGCACACCGAACACGAGGAAGAAGAAGCCGCCCGCCTTGGCCATGTACACCGGCAGGAAGGGCATGCCGACGACCGACTTCTGGTCGCGGCCGGGACCCGGGTACTGCGTGTGCTTGTGGTAGAAGACCAGGATCAGATGGGCGACGACCAGGCCCAGCATGATCCCGGGCAGCAGCAGGATGTGGACCGGGTACAGCCGGGCGATGAAGTCCTCGCCGGGGAACTCCCCGCCGAAGAGGAAGAACGCCAGATACGTCCCCACGATCGGCACCGACAGGATCGCGCCGTACGCGAACCGCAGTCCGGTGCCGGAGAGCAGGTCGTCGGGCAGCGAGTAGCCGGTCAGGCCGGTGATGATGCCGAGCATCAGCAGGGTCCAGCCGAACACCCAGTTCAGCTCGCGCGGCTTGCGGAAGGCGCCGGTGAAGAACACCCGCATCATGTGCACGAGCATGCCGGTGACGAAGACCAGTGCCGCCCAGTGGTGGATCTGCCGGATGAGCAGGCCGCCGCGCACATCGAAGCTGATGTCTAGCGTGGACTCGTAGGCCCGGGTCATCAGGACGCCGTTGAGCGGCTCGTAGGTGCCGTTGTACACGACCTCGGCGGTGCTCGGCTCGAAGAACAGGGTGAGGTAGACGCCGGTGAGGATCAGCACCAGGAAGCTGTAGAGGCAGACCTCGCCCAGCATGAACGACCAGTGGTCCGGAAAGACCTTGCGCATATTGGCCTTGGCCAGCGCGTACAGCCCGAGCCGCCCGTCCGCCCAGTCCGCGACCCGCTCGCCCTTCCCCGGCGGCGCGGCCCGTCGAGCCCCGGCCGCCGCACCGTTCCCCGATCCCGCGCCGTCCATAGATCGTCGCCCTCCCGTCGGATCACCTCACAGGGTGACACGGCGGTACGGGCGCGGCCAACGGTGCGGACAGGCCGGAAAGTCCGCTCCCTACGGCCGTACGATCCCCTGCGCCCGCGCGGCCACCAGCCACTTCGGGAACTCCCCGACCAGGCGGTCGTACAGCTCGGCCTCGGAGACCTTGCCCGGGTCGGCGCCCGCGTGGAAGAAGCCGGCGTTGTCGACCACCCGCTTCTGCGGTACGGCGAGGTCGTCGAGCTTGCGCAGGAAGTCGAACTGCTTGCTGGTCGGGTCCCCGAAGCCGACGAACTGCCAGAACAGCGGGAGCCGGGCGGCCTTGCACAGATAGCGTTCCGCGGCGAGCTTGTTGATGGGGCCGCCGTCGGTCTGGAACACGACCAGGGCCGGGTCCGTGGAGCCGCTGTCCAGGTAGTGGTCGATGACGGCGTCCATGGCCAGGTGGTAGCTGGTCTTGCCCATGTGCCCGAGCCCGGCCACGATCCGTTCGATCCGGCCGCGGTGGTCGCTCAGCGCGATGTCGGTGACGGCGTCGACGTCGGTGGAGAAGAAGACGACCGGAACCGTGCCGTCGTCGTCGAAGTGCGCCGACATCCCGAGCACCCGGTCGGCGAGCGCCTGCACGCTGCCGTCCTTGTAGTACGGCTTCATCGAACCGGAGTAGTCGACCACCAGATAGACCGCGGCCCGCACCCCGTCGAGCCCGTGCTTGTGGAGCGACACCCCGGCGCTCTTGTAAAGGCTGACCAGCGCGGGCGCGGTCTCCTCCACCTTGCTGAGACTGATCGCCGCCATATGCTTTCCCCCTCGCGCGTCACACTGGCTGCCGAGATTACGACACCATGGGCCCCGCCTCTCCCTCCGTCCACAGGTGTTCGATATTTTGTTCGCCGCCGCCCCCACCGGCTCACCGTTCGTCCAGTCCACCGAGGAGCCGGCTGTGGAGCCCGAGCCCACCCAGTCCGAGTCCGCCCAGCCCACCGTCACGACCTGCTATCGCCATCCCAAGGTCGAGTCGCACGTCCGCTGTACCCGCTGCGACCGGTACATCTGCCCGGACTGCATGCGTGAGGCAGCCGTCGGCCACCAGTGCGTGGAGTGCGTGCGGGAAGGTGCCCGGTCGGTGCGGCAGGCGCGGACCCTCGTCGGTGGCCGGATCGCCGCGACACCGCTGGTGACCTCGGTGCTCATCGGGCTGAACGTCCTCGCCTATCTGGCCGAGGTCGTGCGCCCGGAGATCCTGGACCGGTTCTCGATGCTCAGCGCCCGGCTGGTCGGGCCGGACGGCGGCTTCTACCTCTACCAGCCCGGGTACCCGTCGGACTTCCACGCCGAGGGCCTCGTCGCCGGGCAGTGGGAGCGGTTGCTCACCGGCGGTTTCCTTCATCTGCCGCCGACGGAGGGCACGTTCGGGCTGCTGCACATCGTGATGAACATGCTCTCGCTGTGGCAGCTCGGCCGGGTCGTGGAGCCCATGCTGGGCCGGATCCGCTATGTCGCCCTGTATCTGCTGGCGACCCTGGGCGGCTCGGTGTTCGAGCTGCTGCTCACCGAGGTGAACGTGGAGTCGGTCGGTGCCTCGGGCGCGATCTTCGGCCTCGGCGCCGCGTACTACGTGCTCGCCCGCCGGATCGGCGCCGACATGCGGTCCGTCAACCGGTTCATGGTCTTCCTGCTGCTGTGGCTGCTGCTGTCGGCGGGGCTGACCTCCTGGCAGGGGCACCTCGGCGGCCTGCTGACCGGTGCGGCCGTGACGTTCGCCTACGCGTACGCCCCGCGCGGACCGCGGCAGGCCCTGATCCAGACGGCCGCCTGTGTGGGCGTGCTGGTGCTGCTGGCGGCGGTCGCGTTCGCCAAGGTGTCCGAGCTGACCGGTGGAGGCGTGGCCCAGTGAGACGTACCGGCATCCTGCTGTTCGCGGCCGTCCCCGTGGCGATCACCGCGGCCGCCTACTTCCTCGTCCCCACCGACTCCGCCGACAGCCCGGCCGAGCCGTCCGTCGTCACCACGGAGCATTCCTCCCGCCAGGAGGCCAAGAGCCGTGCCGAGCAGGAGCGGGCGGCCGACGACAAGCTGATCGCGAGCCGGCCGCCGGGCCTGGCCACCCCGGCGATGCGGACGCTGGCCCAGCAACTGGTGTCCAGCGCCGAGAACTCGACCCTGAACTGGCGTGACACCTTCGGCTACATCGAGGACATCGGCGACGGGCAGGGCTACACGGCCGGCGTCATCGGCTTCTGCACCGGCACGAACGACCTGCGCACGCTGGTCGAGCGCTACACCGACCAGCATCCGGACAACGGGCTCGCCAAGTACCTGCCCGCCCTGCGCGCGGTCGACGGCACCGACTCCCACGAGGGCCTCGACCCCGGCTTCACGGCCGCGTGGAAGGCGGAGGCCGAGCGGCCCGCGTTCCAGGAGGCCCAGCTCGCCGAGCGGGACCGCTCCTACTTCGAACCGGCGGTCCGCCTCGCCAAGCTCGACGGCCTCGGCACGCTGGGGCAGTTCATCTACTTCGACGCGATGGTCTTCCACGGCCCCGGCATCGACGACGACGGCTTCTACGTCCTGCGCGAGCGTGCCCTGCGCGAGGCGGACTCCCCGTCCCAGGGCGGCTCCGAGAAGGCGTACCTGGACATCTTCCTCGACATCCGCCGCAAGGCCATGAAGGAGAAGCGTCCCGGCACCGACACCAGCCGCATCGACACGGCCCAGCGGCAGTTCCTGTACGACGGGAATCTCCAGCTGAGGACACCGCTGCGGTGGCAGGTGTACGGGGAGACGTACCAGGTGCCCTGAGCGGCCTCCGGGAAAGGCGACGGCGCCCGCCCATTCGTCCGGTCGGGGACAAGGGGCAGGCGCCGTCAGTGTTCCGTACGCCGTTGTACGGGACGTTTTCGGTGATCCTCCGGATCAGACCATCAGCGAGCGGTCCGTCGGCTTGATCGGGGCCGGCAGGTCGCTGGCGCCGGTCAGGAAGCGGTCGCAGCCGCGGGCGGCCGAGCGGCCCTCCGCGATGGCCCACACGATCAGCGACTGGCCACGGCCCGCGTCACCGGCGACGAACACACCGGGGACGTTGGTCTGGAAGTCGGCGTCACGGGCGATGTTACCGCGCTCGTCCAGGTCCAGGCCGAACTGCTCGACCACGCCGTTCTCCCGGTCGGTGCCGGTGAAGCCCATGGCGAGGGTGACCAGCTGGGCCGGGATCTTGCGCTCGGTGCCCGGCTTCGGGGTCAGCTTGCCGTCGATGAACTCCACCTCGGTGAGGTGCAGCCACTGGACGTTGCCGTCCTCGTCGCCCTCGAAGTGGGTGGTGGAGACGGAGTAGACCCGTTCACCGCCCTCCTCGTGCGCCGAGGTGACCTTGTAGAGCATCGGGAAGGTCGGCCACGGCTGGTGCGGCGCACGGTCCTCGCCCGGACGGGGCATGATCTCCAGCTGCGTCACGGAGGCCGCGCCCTGGCGGTGGGCGGTGCCCACGCAGTCGGCGCCGGTGTCGCCGCCGCCGATGACGACGACGTGCTTGCCCTCGGCCGAGATCGGGGAGGTGACGTAGTCGCCCTCCTGGACCTTGTTGGCCAGCGGCAGGTACTCCATCGCCTGGTGGACGCCCTTGAGCTCCCGCCCGGGGACGGGGAGATCACGGGCGGTGGTGGCACCGGCGGCGATGACGACGGCGTCGTACCGCTTCTTCAGGTCGGTCGCCTTGAGGTCGCGGCCGATCTCGATGCCGGTACGGAAGCGGGTGCCCTCCGCGCGCATCTGCTCGATACGGCGGTTGATGTGCCGCTTCTCCATCTTGAACTCGGGGATGCCGTAGCGGAGAAGGCCTCCGATGCGGTCCGCGCGCTCGTAGACGGCGACCGTGTGGCCGGCCCGGGTGAGCTGCTGGGCGGCGGCCAGGCCCGCGGGGCCCGAGCCGATGACGGCGACGGTCTTGCCGGACAGACGCTCCGGGGCCTGCGGCTCGACATCGCCGCTGTCCCACGCCTTGTCGATGATGGAGACCTCGACGTTCTTGATGGTGACGGCCGGCTGGTTGATGCCGAGCACACACGCCGACTCACAGGGAGCGGGGCAGAGGCGACCGGTGAACTCCGGGAAGTTGTTGGTCGCGTGCAGCCGCTCGCTGGCGGCGGCCCAGTCCTCGCGGTAGGCGTAGTCGTTCCACTCGGGGATGAGGTTCCCGAGCGGACAGCCGTTGTGGCAGAACGGGATGCCGCAGTCCATGCAGCGGCTGGCCTGCTTGCTGATGATCGGCAGCAGGGAGCCGGGGACGTAGACCTCGTTCCAGTCCTTCAGGCGTACGTCGACGGGGCGGGACTTGGCGACCTCGCGCCCGTGGTTGAGGAAGCCCTTCGGGTCAGCCATTGATCGCCGCCTCCATCATCTTCTCGGTGATCTCGGTCTCGGAGAGACCGGCTCGCTCGGCGGCGTCCTTGGCGGCGAGCACTGCCTTGTACGTGCTGGGGATGATCTTGCTGAAGCGCTCGACGGCGGTGTCCCACTCGGCCAGGAGCTTCTCGGCGACCGTGGAGCCGGTCTCCTCCTGGTGGCGGCGGACCACGTCGTGCAGCCACTGCTTGTCGGTGTCGTCGAGGGCCTCGACGGCACCGATGTTGCCGACGTTGACGTTGTCGCGGTCGAGGTCGATGACGTAGGCGATGCCGCCGGACATACCGGCCGCGAAGTTACGGCCCGTCTCGCCCAGGACCACCGCGTGGCCACCGGTCATGTACTCGCAGCCGTGGTCGCCCACGCCCTCGGAGACGACCGTCGCGCCGGAGTTGCGGACACAGAACCGCTCGCCCGTGCGACCGCGCAGGAACAGCTCGCCACCGGTCGCGCCGTAGGCGATGGTGTTGCCCGCGATCGTCGAGTACTCGGCGAGGTGGTCGGCGGCCCGGTCCGGGCGGACGATCACACGGCCGCCGGAGAGGCCCTTGCCGACGTAGTCGTTGGCGTCGCCCTCCAGGCGGAGCGTGACACCGCGCGGGAGGAAGGCGCCGAAGGACTGGCCCGCGCTGCCGGTGAAGGTGATGTCGATGGTGTCGTCGGGCAGACCGGCACCGCCGAACTTCTTCGTCACCTCGTGGCCGAGCATGGTGCCGACCGTGCGGTTGATGTTGCGGACCTTGATCTGGGCGCGCACCGGCTGGGCGTCGGTCGCGGAGTCCGCGGCCAGCGCGTCGGCGGCGAGCTTGATGAGCTCGTTGTCGAGCGCCTTCTCCAGGCCGTGGTCCTGCTCGATCAGCTGGTGGCGCACCGCGCCCTCGGGCAGCTCGGGCACGTGGAACAGCGGCTCCAGGTCCAGGCCCTGCGCCTTCCAGTGGTCGACGGCACGCGTGACGTCCAGCGTCTCGGCGTGGCCGACGGCGTCCTCGATGGTGCGGAAGCCCAGCTCGGCGAGGATCTCGCGGACCTCCTCGGCGATGAACTGGAAGAAGTTCACGACGTATTCGGCCTTGCCCGTGAACCGGTCGCGCAGCGTCGGGTTCTGGGTGGCGATGCCGACCGGGCAGGTGTCCAGGTGGCAGACGCGCATCATGACGCAGCCGGAGACGACGAGCGGCGCGGTCGCGAAACCGAACTCCTCGGCGCCGAGCAGCGCGGCGATGACGACGTCACGGCCGGTCTTCAGCTGGCCGTCGGTCTGCACGACGATGCGGTCGCGCAGGCCGTTGAGCAGCAGGGTCTGCTGGGTCTCGGCGAGGCCGAGCTCCCAGGGGCCGCCCGCGTGCTTCAGCGAGGTGAGCGGGGAGGCGCCCGTACCGCCGTCGTGGCCGGAGATGAGCACCACGTCCGCGTGGGCCTTGGACACACCGGCCGCGACCGTGCCGACGCCGACCTCGGAGACCAGCTTCACGTGGATGCGGGCCTGCGGGTTGGCGTTCTTGAGGTCGTGGATCAGCTGAGCCAGGTCCTCGATGGAGTAGATGTCGTGGTGCGGCGGGGGCGAGATCAGACCGACGCCCGGGGTCGAGTGACGGGTCTTCGCGACCCACGGGTAGACCTTGTGGCCGGGCAGCTGGCCGCCCTCGCCGGGCTTGGCGCCCTGAGCCATCTTGATCTGGATGTCGTCGGCGTTGACCAGGTACTCGGACGTGACACCGAAGCGGCCGGAGGCGACCTGCTTGATGGACGACCGGCGGGCCGGGTCGTACAGGCGCTCCGGGTCCTCGCCGCCCTCACCGGTGTTGGACTTGCCGCCCAGCTGGTTCATGGCGATGGCGAGGGTCTCGTGCGCCTCCTTGGAGATGGAGCCGTACGACATGGCGCCGGTGGAGAAGCGCTTGACGATCTCGGACGCCGGCTCGACCTCGTCGATGGAGATCGAGGGGCGGTCGGACTTGAAGCCGAACAGGCCGCGCAGCGTCATCAGACGCTCGGACTGCTCGTTCACCCGGTCCGTGTACTTCTTGAAGATGTCGTAGCGGTTGGCACGCGTCGAGTGCTGGAGGCGGAAGACCGTCTCCGGGTCGAACAGGTGCGGCTCGCCCTCGCGACGCCACTGGTACTCGCCGCCGATCTCGAGGGCGCGGTGGGCGGGCGCGATGCCACTCGCCGGGTACGCCTTGGCGTGCCGGGCGGCGACCTCCTTGGCGATGACGTCGATGCCGACGCCGCCGATCTTGGTGGCCGTGCCGTTGAAGTACTTCTCCACGAAGGCGTCGTCGAGACCGACGGCCTCGAAGACCTGCGCGCCGCGGTAGGAGGCGACGGTCGAGATGCCCATCTTGGACATGACCTTCAGGACGCCCTTGCCGAGGGCGTAGATCAGGTTGCGGATGGCCTTCTCGGCCTCGATGTCCGAGAGGAAGGTGCCCGCGCGGACCAGGTCCTCGACGGACTCCATGGCCAGGTACGGGTTGACGGCCGCGGCGCCGAAGCCGATGAGCAGGGCGACGTGGTGGACCTCGCGGACGTCGCCGGCCTCGACCAGCAGGCCCACGTGGGTGCGCTGCTTGGTGCGGATGAGGTGGTGGTGGACGGCCGCGGTGAGCAGCAGCGACGGGATCGGCGCGTGCTCGGCGTCGGAGTGGCGGTCCGACAGGACGATCAGCCGGGCGCCGTTCTCGATGGCGGCGTCGGCCTCGGCGCAGATCTCCTCTATGCGCGCGGCCAGCGCGTCACCGCCGCCGTGCACCCGGTACAGACCGGACAGGGTCGCGGCCTTGAAGCCGGGCATGTCGCCGTCGGCGTTGATGTGGATGAGCTTGGCCAGCTCGTCGTTGTCGATCACCGGGAAGGGCAGGGTGACGCTGCGACAGGAGGCGGCCGTCGGGTCGAGCAGGTTGCCCTGCGGGCCCAGCGAGGAGTTCAGCGAGGTGACGAGCTCCTCGCGGATGGCGTCCAGCGGCGGGTTGGTGACCTGCGCGAACAGCTGGGTGAAGTAGTCGAAGAGCAGACGCGGGCGCTCGCTGAGCGCGGCGATCGGCGAGTCGGTGCCCATCGAACCGATCGGCTCGGCACCGGCCTTGGCCATCGGCGCGAGGATGACGCGCAGCTCCTCCTCGGTGTAGCCGAAGGTCTGCTGGCGGCGGGTGACCGAGGCGTGGGTGTGCACGATGTGCTCACGCTCGGGCAGGTCGGAGAGCTCGATCTCGCCGGCTTCCAGCCACTCCGCGTAGGGCTGCTCGGCGGCGAGCTGGGCCTTGATCTCGTCGTCCTCGATGATGCGGTGCTCGGCGGTGTCCACGAGGAACATACGGCCGGGCTGCAGGCGGCCCTTGCGGACGACCTTGGCGGGGTCGATGTCGAGGACGCCGACCTCGGAGCCGAGGACGACGAGGCCGTCGTCGGTGACCCAGTAGCGGCCGGGGCGCAGGCCGTTGCGGTCGAGCACGGCGCCGACCTGGGTGCCGTCGGTGAAGGTGACACAGGCCGGGCCGTCCCAGGGCTCCATCATCGTGGAGTGGAACTGGTAGAAGGCGCGCCGGGCCGGGTCCATGGAGTCGTGGTTCTCCCACGCCTCCGGGATCATCATCAGCACGGAGTGCGGCAGCGAGCGGCCACCGAGGTGGAGCAGCTCCAGCACCTCGTCGAAGGAGGCGGAGTCGGACGCGTCCGGCGTGCACACCGGGAAGATGCGCTCCAGGTCCTTGCTGCCGAACAGGTCGGACACCAGCTGCGACTCACGCGCCCGCATCCAGTTGCGGTTGCCCTTGACGGTGTTGATCTCACCGTTGTGCGCGACGAAGCGGTACGGGTGCGCCAGCGGCCACGACGGGAAGGTGTTCGTCGAGAAGCGCGAGTGGACGAGGGCGACGGCCGAGGCGAAGCGGCGGTCGGACAGGTCCGGGAAGAAGGGCTCCAGCTGGCCGGTGGTCAGCATGCCCTTGTAGACGATGGTGCGGGCCGACAGCGACGGGAAGTAGACCCCGGCCTCGCGCTCGGCGCGCTTGCGCAGCACGAAGGCCTTGCGGTCGAGGGCGATGTCCTTCGAGGAACCGTCCGCGACGAAGACCTGACGGAAGACCGGCATGGTCGACCGGGCGGTGGCACCGAGCAGTTCAGGGGCGACGGGGACCTCTCGCCAGCCGAGGACGGTCAGGCCCTCGGCGGAAGCGATCGTCTCGATCTTCGAGACGGCGTCCTGGGTCCCGTCCTCCGGCAGGAAGGCGATACCGACGGCGTACGCACCGGCCTCGGGCAACTCGAATCCGGCCACCTCACGCAGGAAGGCGTCCGGCACCTGGGAAAGGATGCCCGCGCCGTCGCCCGAGTCGGGCTCGGAGCCCGTGGCGCCGCGGTGTTCGAGATTGCGCAGAACGGTGAGCGCCTGGTCGACCAGCGTGTGGCTCGCCTCACCGGTGAGGGTGGCCACGAAGCCGACGCCACAGGCGTCGTGCTCGTTGCGGGGGTCGTACATACCCTGCGCAGCAGGGCGAGCATCCATGAACGACCAGTTCTGGCCATTCGCGGAGTGCTGGGACGGCTGGCGCGGTGTACGCATCGGCTCTCCCGTCGTCGTCATTTGGCTGGGGGCACCTCCCAGGCCCTTAAGGCTCTGGGGGAGCAAATTGCCGAGGGACGACGTTGGCCCTCTGCGTGAGTGCAAAATTTCGTGCAGGTTACATGATGGGGCGGTTCTCGGGAAGCGGGATAATCCGTTCCACCATGCGGACACCACGGGCTGCGGCAGGGTTCCGCGCACGTGGCTCAAAGTATGTGGGGACCGAGCAGGACAGGTCCATGTCCGACGATCCAGGGGGCGGAGGAGGCGTCGTCGCCGACCCCGCGAGTGCGCCCCAGGCGTCATTGCCCACAGCGCTTACGGCTCATGCCCGGTGGTCACGCATCCGAAACCAGCGAGTAACGGCTACTTATGCGGCCCATCGCATAAGTTCCAGCCGAGCTATCCTACGGCCGTTCCGAACAAACTGCCCAGGGCGTACGTCACACCGGCGGCGGCACCACCCAGCGCGAGCTGCCGCAATCCGCTGTACCACCAGCTCCGCGCGGTCACCTTGGCCACGACCGCACCGCACAGGAACAGCCCGAGGAGCGCCAGCAGCAGGGCCGGCCACAGCGTGGTCGCACCGAGCAGATACGGCAGTACGGGCAGCAGGGCGCCCAGCGCGAACGAGCCGAACGACGAGACGGCCGCGATCAGCGGCGACGGCAGATCGCCGGGGTCGATGCCGAGTTCCTCGCGGGCATGTATCTCCAGGGCCAGCTCGGGATCACGGGAGAGCTGCTCGGCGACGGCCTTCGCGAGCTCGGGCTCGACGCCTCGGGCCTCGTACAGTGCCGCGAGCTCTGCCTCCTCGTCCTTCGGGTGCTTGCGCAGCTCCCGGCGCTCGACGTCCAGTTCGGCCTCGACGAGCTCGCGCTGCGAGGCGACGGAGGTGTACTCGCCGGCGGCCATGGAGAAGGCGCCGGCGGCAAGGCCCGCGAGCCCGCTCAGCACGATGGTCTGCTGACCCACCGCACCACCCGCGACACCGGTCATCAGAGCGAGGTTGGAGACCAGACCGTCCATCGCGCCGAAGACCGCGGGGCGCAGCCAGCCGCCGTTGACATCGCGGTGCGTGTGATTGTCACGGTGCGCCTCGTGGAGCGCGGCCTCGGTTTCGATGATGGCCATGAAGGTCCCCCAGCTGACTCAGGTAAGGCTGTCTTTAGACACGTTCTACTCTTCGACAACGCCAAATCTACGCCGTGACATTCCCTCCCGCCAGCAAGGAAAGGCTCGTCTAACCTGCGGTTTTACCTAGAACGCTCATTCGTGTAAGGGTGCGCACAGATGTCGACCGGGTGACTCTGAGGCTTCCGAGGCTCAGGTCAACCGCCGACGGTGGGACACATCCGCAAAGGGCTCCGCGCCCTGGGTGGAGCCCCCGGAGGAGAGGCCGCGTATGGCATCGATCGCCTGCATCCCCTCGGTTCCGGCGCCCGGGGACGCCGCCGAACTGCGCCGACGGGCGCGCGGCGCGCTGCTGGGCCTGGCGGTCGGCGACGCGCTCGGCGCCCCCGCGGAGAACATGAAGCCCTCCGAGATCCGCGCCCGCTGGGGTCGTGTCACGGGGTTCGTCACCGACAACCCCTGCGGCACGGACGACACCGAGTACGCGATCTTCTCGGGCCTCCTCCTCGCCCGGCACGGCTCGGCCCTCACACCGGGCCATGTGGAGGCCGCCTGGCACGAGTGGATCGCGGACCGGGCCGAGGGCCCCTTCAGGGGCGCGGGCTTCAGCGAGCGCGGCACGCTGGAGAACCTCCGCCGGGGCCTGGCTGCCCCCATCTCCGCGCAGCACCGGCACGCCTGGAGCGACGGTCTCGCCATGCGGGCGGCGCCGTTCGGGGTCTTCGCGGCCGGGCGCCCCGCCGAAGCGGCCCGCCTGGTGGCGATCGACGGCTCGGTGAGCCATGACGGCGAGGGCATCTACGGCGGTCAGGCGGTGGCGGCCGGGGTGGCGGCGGCGATGGCGGGAGCGCCGACGATCGCGGTGGTCGCTTCCGCCCTGGCGGTGGTCCCGGACGACTCCTGGACGGCCCGCTCCCTGCGCCGGGCGGTGGCGGTGGCCCACCGGGGCGAACGCGCGGTCCGCTCCGCGGTCGTGATCGGCGGCTACCCGTGGACCGACCTGGCCCCCGAGGCGGTCGCGCTGGCCTTCGGGGCGTACGCGGCGGCGGACGGCGACGTCGTCCAGGCGGTCCTCACGGCGGTGAACATGGGCCGCGACGCCGATACGACGGCCGCGGTGGCGGGGGCACTGGCGGGCGCGACCCAGGGCGAGTCGGCGATCCCGGCGGACTGGGCGGCGGCGATCGGCCCGGCCCGCGGAAGCTGCCTGCCGTCGATGGCCGGCCATCACGTACTGGACGTGGCGGAACTACTGGTCCCCGGCGAGGACAGAAAGTGGGTCACGGGCGGCCTCACCCCACCCGAGCCACCGACACCACGCGAAGGAGCGACCCGATGACCCCCCCGACCCCCTGGACCGAGGAATCCCCGACCCCACCCCCACCACCCCCCGACCCAACGCTCCTCACCGACTCCCCCGACCCCACGGCGGCCCCGAACGCACCTGCCGACACCGCCCCGACTCCGCGCACACAATCACCCGGCCCCGCGGACGGCGGCCCCATGCCACGCACCGCGCCGCACGACCCCACGGACATCGCGCCCCCGCCACCCGCCGCCCCGAACCACCCCACGGCAACCGAAACCAAGCCGCTCACGCCCCCGAACGCACCCGCAGCCGCCGACGGCGAGGGAGTGCCGGTGGGGCCACCCGCGGTCGACGACGAAAGTCGCACGCGTGGTGCGGGTGGGAGACAGCAGGCCGAAGGCGGAGCCGAGGCCGGTCAACGCGTCCTCGGCCTCCTCCTCGGCCTCGCCGCAGGCGACGCCGCCGGCTGGCCCGCCGCCCGTCACCGAGCCGCCCGCATGCCGGAATGGACCCGCCGCCTCACCCGCGAACTCGACACCTTCGCCGAGCAGAACGCGACCACCACCCTCCCCGTCCCCATCGCCCTCAACCAACCCCCCGAACCCCTCCGCCTCGGCCCCTCCGACGACGCGGAATGGGCGACCTTCGCGGCAGAAGCCGTACTACGCGCCGGCGACGACACCGCCCTCGGCGACCTCAGCAGAGAACGCCGTACCCGAGCCGCCATCGACCTCACCTGGAACGCCGTCGCCAGCGAGGTCGCCGCCGCAGCCGACCGCGCCCCTGAGATCGAGTCGGCCATCCTCCCCCTGCGCGCCCGTATCTCCGTCCGCGCCGGACTCGGCAACCTCGCCACCGGCCTGCGCCCACCCGCCACCGGCCACGACAACCCGCACTACTTCGACGACGCCGCCTGCGTCCGCGCCTGCGTCCTCGCCGTGGCCCACCCCGGCGACCCCCACCGCGCCGCCGACCTCGCCGAGTTCGACGCCCGCTACACCCAGGACGGCGACGGCGTGCACGGCGCGAGGGCGATGGCCGCGGCCGTGGCCCTCGCCCTGGCCGGCGCGAACGCCACCGCCTGCGTGACGGCCGCCCTCGCCGAACTCCCCGAGGAGACGGAGATCGGCCGCAACGCCCGGCACGCCCTGCACCTCGCCCACGCAGCCGACAGCGCCTTCGCCCTGATCCCCCTCCTGGAACACCAGATCGTCGACCACGTCTACAGCTACGGCATCGCCGCCGCCGAGACGGTCCCGGTCGCCCTCGCCCTCACGGTCGCCGCGGACGGCCGTATCGCCGAGGCGGTCCCCGCCGCCGCGTGCCTCTCGCGGGTCGCCGACTCGGCCCCGGCGCTGGCGGGCGCGCTGACCGGCGCACTCGGCGGCGGTACGTCGATCCCCGCGTCCTGGCGCGACACCTGCCGCATCCTCTCCGGCTGCGTACTCCCCCGCCTCACCGGCACCGACCTGGTGGAACTCGCCGAACTCCTGGAAGCCACACAACCGGCCCGACCAGGAGGATGATTCGGGGCATGACGCCCAAAGCAGAAGAAAGCAGCGGCCCGCGTCTGGACGAGCGGATCACCGGCGCCCTGGTCGGCGCGGCGGTCGGCGACGCCCTCGGCGGCCCGGTGGAGGGCTACTCCCCCGACCAGATCCTTCAGCGCCACGGCGGCCGGGTCCACGGCATCGTCGGCCCCTGGAACGGCGACGCCTGGCGCACGGCCCGCCCCATCGCGCCGTACCACAAGGGCGACGGGCACGTCACCGACGACACCTTGCTGACGCACGCCCTGGTCCGGGTCTACGGATCCGTCCGCGACCACCTCGACGCGTACGCGATCGCCGACCACCTGGTCCCGGACCTGATGACGAACCCGCGCTGGATCCCGGAGCTGGAGGCGGAGGCGCTGCCCCTGCACCGGGTCTTCCTGGCGGAGAAATGGCTCGTGGCCCGCCTGCACTACGGGCATGTGGACCCTCGTGAGGCCGGCGTCGGCAACATCGTCAACTGCGGTGCCGCGATGTACATGGCCCCGGTCGGCCTGGTCAACGCGGCCGACCCGAGGGCCGCGTACACGGAGGCCCTGGACATCGCGGGCGCCCACCAGTCGTCGTACGGCCGTGAGGCGGCGGGCGTCTTCGCGGCGGCGGTCGCGGCGGCCTGCGCACCGGGCGCGTCACCGGACTCGGTCGTCGCGGCCTGTCTGTCTCCGGCGAAGGACGGCACGCGGACGGCGATCGAGAAGGTCTGCGAAGTCGCGGGCGCCCACCGGGACTTCGAGTCGGCGCTGGTCCCCCTCCGGGAGGCGGTCGCCCCGTACGACACCGTCGGCCCGGACTACCGTCGTCCCTCCCTCGGCGCGCGCCGTCCCTCCCGCCTGCACGCCATCGAGGAACTCCCCATCGCGCTCGCCATGCTGCTGATCGCCGAAGGCGACTACCGTCGGGCGGTCCTGGGCGCGGTGAACTACGGCCGTGACTGCGACTCGATCGCGACGATGGCCGGTGCCCTGGCGGGCGCCCTCGGCTCCCCGGTCCCCGAGGACTGGTCGAAGGCGGTCGCGGAGGCCAGCCGCCTGGACCTGTGGGAACCGCCCCGAACCCTGACCGAGGTCACACGGGAGATCCACGCCCGGGACGTAGGCCGGCGCCGCGCCCAGGAGGCGGCGTTCGCAGCGCTGGAGGGCCGACCGTGCTCCGACTGACCTGGGTCCAGCCGGAGGACCTGATCGGCCACGAGCTGCGCCAGGCGGCCCTGGACGGCCGGGAGCCGTCGAGGATCGCGGCGAGATGGCGGGCGGCCGGCGGCCGGGAGGCACCGCTGCGCGCGGGGGCGTCACCGGAGCCGACGTCGCGCTATCTGCGGACCCTCGCCGAGGACCTGCTGGACGAACTGGCGGACCTGCCGAGCAGGTTGGCGGACAGCGAGCCCACCGACCTCGCGAGAATCAAGGCGAGCTGCCCGTCCTGGCCCGCACCGCCCCCGTCTACGGCCGAACCGCCCGCATCCCGACAGGCCCCACCCCCGGCCGAACCGCCCGCATCCCGACCGGCTCCACCCCCGGCCGAACCGCCCGCA
This sequence comes from Streptomyces coerulescens, assembly GCF_042657965.1. NCBI lineage: Bacteria > Bacillati > Actinomycetota > Actinomycetes > Kitasatosporales > Streptomycetaceae > Streptomyces > Streptomyces coerulescens. The sequence continues at coordinate 136,796 of NZ_JBHSKM010000007.1, read as the reverse complement.
TCCCGACCCGCCCCACGCCCCGCCGCGCCGCCCGTATCCCGCTACGAGGCCGCCTGGCTCGGCCGGGCTGTCGGGTGTCTGCTCGGCAAGCCCGTCGAGAAGCTCCCCCTGGAAGCGATCCGCAGGCTCGCCGCGGCCACCGGCAACCGGCCCCTGAACACGTACTTCACGGCCAGGGGCGTCCCCCCGGAACTCCTCGCGGCCCACCCCTGGAACCGTCGCTCCGCCCTTACCTCCCTCGCCGAGAACATCGACGGCATGCCGGAGGACGACGACCTCAACTACCCCCTGCTCGACCTGCTCCTGCTCCAGCGCCACGGCCGGGACTTCACCACGACCGACGTGGCCCGCCTGTGGCTGGACGAGCTCCCGGCCGGCCGCACCTTCACCGCCGAGCGGGTCGCGTACCGCAACCTCCTCCTCGGCATCGAGCCTCCGCACACGGCCCGCCACCGCAACCCCTTCCGCGAGTGGATCGGCGCCCTGATCCGCGCGGACGTGCACGGCTGGACCAACCCGGGCGACCCCGGCGCCGCGGCCGAGCAGGCCCATCGCGACGCCACCCTCACGCACACCGCCAACGGCGTCTACGCGGCGATGTTCACGGCCGCGGTCATCGCACAGGCGGCGGTGGCGACGGCCCCCGACGACATCCACACGTGTCTGCGCACCGGCCTCACGGTGATCCCGCCGAGGTCCCGGCTGGCGGAAGCCGTCATGCACGCGATCCGACTGGCCCGTGTCCACGAGGACTTCGACACGGTCGTCGACGAACTCCACGCCACCCACGCGGACACCCACCACTGGGTCCACGCCATCCCCAACACGGCCCTGATCGCCGCCGCCCTCACCCACGCGGACGGCGACTTCACCGGCTCCATCTGCCGTGCCGTGTCGGGCGGCTGGGACACCGACTCGGCCGGCGCGACGGCGGGCAGCGTCGCCGCCCTCCTCGCCGGCACCCCGGCCGCGCTCCCCGACCGCTGGACGGCGCCCCTGAAGAACCGCCTCGCCACGTCCGTCGCCGACTTCAACGGCACCGGCTTCGACGCGCTGGCCCGGCTCACCCACGACCTCACCCACCAGCACACCCCCCGGGAGGCAGCTCGCCCATGACCGACATCGTCGTGCTCGGCAGCACGAACATGGACCTCGTCACCTACGTCGAGAAGGCCCCGCAGCTCGGGGAGACCGTGACGGGCCGGGAGTTCCGCACGATCCCCGGCGGCAAGGGCGCCAACCAGGCCATCGCGGCGGCCCGCGCGGGCGGCATGGTCTCGATGATCGGCGCGGTCGGCAACGACGCCTTCGGCACCCGGCTGCGCGCCAACCTCGAACACTCCGGCGTCGACACCGACGACCTGCGCACCGCCGAGGGCGCGTCCGGCACCGCGCACATCGTCGTGGACGACGAGGGCGGCAACGCGATCGTGGTGATCCCCGGCGCGAACGGCACGCTCGACCACCTCAGCCCCGGCGACGAGGGCGTCATCGCGGCCGCCGGCACCCTGCTGCTCCAGCTGGAGATCCCGCTCCCCGCGGTCCTCGCCGGCGCCACGGCGGCCCACCGCCACGACGTCCGTACGGTCCTCACCCCGTCCCCCGCCCAGTCGCTCCCGCACGAACTCCTCGCCACCGTCGACCTGTTGGTCCCCAACGAGCTGGAGGCCACCGCCCTCACCGGCCGCACCGATCCGCTGGAGGCGGCCACCGCGCTCCTTGACCTGGTGCCCGAGGTGGTCGTCACCCTGGGCGCCGCCGGCAGTCTGTACGTCTCCCGCGGCGCCGAACCCCTGACGGTGCCCGCCCCGAAGGTCACCGCCGTCGACTCCACCGGCGCCGGCGACACCTTCGTCGGCGCGCTCGCGGTGGCGCTCGGCGAGGGACGCCCCATGCCGGACGCCCTGAAATGGGCGGCCGCGGCGGCCGCGCTGTCGGTCCAGCGGGAGGGCGCCTCGGTGGCGATGCCGTACCGCCCCGAGATCGAGGAGGCGTACGCGTCATGACCGGGACCGACCGGGCAGCGCCCCTGACCGGCCTGCGCGTCCTCGACCTGGCCACCCTCTTCGCGGGCCCTCTCGCCGCCACGATGCTCGGCGACTACGGCGCCGAGGTCGTCAAGGTCGAGCACCCCGACCGGCCCGACCCGTCGCGCGGCCACGGCCCATCAAAGGACGGCGTGGGCCTGTGGTGGAAGGTCCTCGGCCGCAACAAACGCACGATCACCCTGAACCTGTCCAAGCCCGGCGGCCGCGCCACCCTGCTGCGCCTGGCCACGACCGCGGACGTCGTCATCGAGAACTTCCGCCCCGGCACGCTGGAGAAATGGGACCTCGGCTGGCCGGAGCTCTCCGCCGCCAACCCCCGTCTGATCCTCACCCGGGTCACCGGCTTCGGCCAGTTCGGCCCCTACGCCCACCGCCCCGGCTTCGGCACGCTCGCCGAGGCGATGAGCGGCTTCGCCGCGCTCACCGGCGAACCGGACGCGCCCCCGACGCTGCCTCCGTTCGGCCTGGCCGACTCGATCGCGGCCCTCGCGACGGCCTACGCGGTGATGACGGCCCTGGCCGCGCGCGAGCGCACCGGCGAGGGCCAGGTCGTCGACCTGGCCCTGATCGAGCCGATGCTGCTGGCCCTCGGTCCCCAGGCCACCTGGTACGACCAGCTCGGCTATGTGCAGGAACGCACCGGCAACCGCTCCGCGAACAACGCCCCGCGCAACACCTACCGCACCGCGGACGGCACCTGGGTCGCCGTCTCCACGTCCGCCCAGTCCATCGCCGAGCGCGTGATGCACCTGGTGGGACGCCCGGATCTGATCGACGAGCCGTGGTTCGCGACCGGCGCCGACCGGGCCCGGCACGCCGACGTCCTCGACCGGGCGGTCGGCGGCTGGATCGCCCGCCACACCCGCGCCGACGTCCTCGCGGCCTTCGAGAAGGCGGAGGCGGCGGTGGCGCCGATCCAGGACGTACGGGAGGTGATGACGGACCCGCAGTACGCGGCCCTGGACACCTTCACCACCGTCGACGACCCGGAACTCGGCCCGCTGCGCATGCAGAACGTCCTGTTCCGCCTCTCCGCCACCCCCGGCACGATCCGCTGGACCGGCCGCCCGCACGGCGCGGACACCGAGGAGATCCTCACCGGCCTGGGTCTGACGGCCGCCGACCTGGCGGCCCTGCGCGAGGAAGGCGCCCTGTGACCGTCCGGGCGAGGACCGCCGCCTCCTACCCCCTGACCTGGCTGTACGCCCCCGGCGACCGCCCGCACGTGGTGGCCAAGGCCCTCCTGTCCGGCGCCGACGTCGTCATCGTCGACCTGGAGGACGCCGTCGCCCCGGACCGCAAGGACTACGCCCGGGCGGCCACGGCCGACCTGCTCGCGGACCCGGAGCACCCCGTCCCCGTCCATGTCCGGGTGAACGCCCTGGACACCCCGCCCGCCGCGAAGGACCTCGCGGTCCTGGCCGCCCTCCCCGGTCTGGCCGCGCTGCGCCTGCCGAAGGTGACCTCGGCCGAGCAGATCATCCGCCTCGCCCAGACCACCCCACCTACCGCTCCGGGCACCACCCCGCTGCACGCCCTGCTGGAATCTGCCCTGGGCATCGAACGCGCCCACGCCATCGCTACCGCCCACCCCGCCCTGCGCGGCATCTCCCTCGGCGAGGCGGATCTACGGACCGACCTGGGCGTACGAGGCGACGCCGGCCTCGACTGGTGCCGCTCGCGTGTCGTCGTGGCCGCACGTGCGGCGGGCCTGCCCCCGCCCGCGCAGTCGATCCACCCCGACATCCGCGACCTGGAGGGCCTGGCGGCCTCCTGCGCCCACGGCCGTACTCTCGGCCTCCTGGGCCGGGCCGCCATCCACCCGCGCCAGCTCCCGGTGATCGAACGGGCCTACCTCCCCACGGAGGAGGAACTGGAACAGGCGGAGACGATCATCAAGGCGGCCTCCACGGAACAGGGCGCCCAGGCCCTCCAGGACGGCACGTTCATCGACGCGGCGGTGGTGACGGCGGCACAACGGACCCTGGCACTGGCCCGCCGCACCTGACCCCGGGCCTTCCCACAACAGAGGGCGCCCGGAAATCCGGGCGCCCTCGTCGTCGTAGAGCCGAACCTCAGGTCTTCTTCGTCGCCGACCCGGCCTCGTCCTTGATGTCTTCCTCGGCCTCGGCCTTGGTGCCGTCCTCGTCCTTCGCCTCCGCGTCGGCGTCGGAGTCGGCATCCGTCTCGTCGTCGGCTTCACCGCCGGAGGCACTCGCGCCCGGCTCGACCACGGCCTCCCGCCCCGGCCGCTTCTTCGCCGAGATCACGATGTAGGCCACCGCGAGCAGGAACACGATCAGCGCGGTCCAGTTGTTCAGCCGCAGCCCGAGGAAGTGATGGGCCTCGTCGACCCGCATGTACTCGACCCAGAACCGGCCCACGCAGTACGAGGCGACGTACAGCGCGAACGCGCGCCCGTGTCCCAGCTTGAAGCGGCGGTCGGCCCAGATCACCAGCACCGCGACACCGATGCACCACAGCGACTCGTACAGGAACGTCGGGTGGTACGTGCCCGGCATCCGGCCGTCCGTCGAGGAGGTGATCTTCAGCGCCCACGGCAGATCGGTCTCGCGGCCGTAGAGCTCCTGGTTGAACCAGTTGCCCCAGCGTCCGATCGCCTGGGCCAGGGCGATACCGGGGGCGACGGCGTCGGCGTACGCGGGCATCGGGATGCCGCGGCGGCGGCAGCCGATCCATGCGCCCAGCGCGCCGAGCGCGATGGCGCCCCAGATGCCGAGGCCGCCCTCCCAGATCTTGAAGGCGTCCACCCAGTCACGGCCCTCGCTGAAGTACAGCTCGTAGTCCGTGATCACGTGATAGAGGCGCCCGCCGACCAGTCCGAACGGGACGGCCCAGACCGCGATGTCGGCCACCGTGCCGGACCGCCCGCCCCGGGCGATCCAGCGCTTGTTGCCGAGCCAGACGGCTACGAAGACACCGATGATGATGCAGAAGGCGTAGCCGCGCAGCGGAATGGGCCCGAGGTTGATGACCCCGCGCGACGGGCTGGGAATGTAGGCAAGTTCCATGGCAAGGTCGACGCTACCCTGCCGGGCGCTACCGATGTCGGGCAGCCCGGCTACGGGTCCATAACAGGCGCCGGACTCAGCCCTTGGCGGCTTCCTCCACCATCTGCTTCAGTTTGGCCGGAGTCATCGTCTGGTCCTGGTAGATGTTCTTGCCGTTGAGCAGGACCGTCGGCGTACCGGTGAAGCCGCCGCTCTTGAACGCGTCGTTGGACTTCTCCACCCAGCTGTTGTGCGTGCCGTCCTCGACGCACTTGCGGAAGGCGGGTGTGTCCAGGCCCTTGACCTTGCCGGCGAGCTCGAAGAGCTTGCTGTTCTTGGCGAAGGCGTCGTCGACCTCCGGCGGCTGGTTCTCGTACAGCACGTCGTGGTACTGCGTGAACTTCCCGGCGTCCTGGGCGCAGGCCGCCGCGTTCGCGGCGTTGCGCGAGCCGGTGCCGCCCATGTTGCCGTCGATGATCGTCGCCAGGTGGTACTCCACCCTGAGGCTGCCGGCGTCCGTCAGCTCGTGGATCGTCGACCGGTACGCGTCCTCGAAGGACTTGCAGGCCGGGCAGCGGAAGTCCTCCCAGACCGTGAGTGTCGACTTGGCGCTCTCCTGGCCGACCGGGATCGCGAGACCGTCCTTGCCCTGTGCCCCCGAGGGCCCCACGACGGGCCCGGCGTCGCTGCCGCTGTCCTTGCCGGCGTTGGCCGCGACGACTCCGATCACCGCCGCGAGTCCGAGGACGCAGACGACGCTCGCGCCCACGATCAGCGCACGACGCCGCTTGTCGGCGGCCTTCTGCTTCTCACGCTCGACCGCCAGCCGCTCACGGGCGGTCCGCTTTCCCTCACGATTCTTTTCGCTCACACCCGCAGAACGAACCGGGGAGGCGCAGCGCGCCTCCCCGGCCTCAGGTCCACCCGTTCGAGCGACTCGTACGGAAGGCCCTTCTTCTGAAGATGTCCCTGCTCAGGGGGGTCATAGCAGGTCAGAGCTACGCCTGGCGGCGCACGCCCTTCGCCAGCTCACCGGCGAGCGCGCGCACGGCTTCGACCCCGGCCGCGTCGTCCGGCGCGTCCAGCATCCGCTTGACGAAGGCCGAGCCGACGATCACGCCGTCGGCGAAGCCGGCCACCTCGGCGGCCTGGTCGGCGTTGGAGACACCGAGGCCGACGCAGACGGGCAGGTCGGTGCCGGTGGCCCGGGTGCGCTCCACCAGGTCCTGGGCCTGTGCGCCCACGGACTCACGGGTGCCGGTGACGCCCATCAGCGAGGCGGCGTAGACGAAGCCGCTGCCGGCCGCGGTGATCTGGCCGAGCCGCTCGTCCTTGCTGCTCGGCGCCACGACGAAGACCGTCGCGAGGCCGTGCTTCTCGGCGTGCTCCCGCCACAGCGCCGACTCCTGGACGGGCAGGTCGGGCAGGATGCAGCCCGCGCCGCCCGCTTCCGCCAGCTCGGCGGTGAAGCGCTCGACGCCGTAGCGGTCGATGGGGTTCCAGTACGTCATCACGAGGATCGGCTTGCCGGTGGCCTCGTGCGCCTCGCGGACCGTGCGCATGACGTCCGCGATCTTGACGCCGCCGCGCAGGGCGATGTCGTCGGCGGTCTGGATGACCGGGCCGTCGAGGACGGGGTCGCTGTGCGGCAGCCCGACCTCCACGACATCCGCGCCGCCGTCGAGGGCGGCCTTGATCGCCTCGATGCCGCCGTCCACGGTCGGGAACCCGGCCGGGAGGTAGGCGATGAGCGCGGAGCGGCCCTCGGCCCTGGCGGCCTTGAGGGTGTCCGTCAACAGCTGGATGTTGCCGCTCACTTGGCGTCCCCCTGGATCTCCGCGGCGCCGTTCGCATCGGCGGCGACCTCGGCGTCGGTGTCGTACAAGCCGAAGTAGCGCGCGGCCGTGTCCATGTCCTTGTCACCGCGGCCGGACAGGTTGACGACGATCAGGCCGTCCTTGCCCAGTTCCTTGCCGACCTCCAGGGCTCCGGCGAGCGCGTGGGCGCTCTCGATCGCCGGGATGATGCCCTCGGTGCGCGACAGCAGGCGCAGGGCCTGCATGGCCGCGTCGTCGGTGACCGCGCGGTACTCGCCGCGGCCGCTGTCCTTGAGGTAGGAGTGCTCGGGTCCGATGCCCGGGTAGTCCAGACCGGCCGAGATCGAGTACGGCTCGGTGATCTGGCCCTCCTCGTCCTGCAGGACGTAGGAGCGGGAGCCGTGCAGGATGCCGGGCTCACCGGCGGTCAGGGTCGCCGCGTGCTCGCCGGTCTCCACGCCGTGGCCCGCCGGCTCGCAGCCGATGAGGCGTACGTCCGTGTCGGGGATGAAGGCGTGGAAGAGGCCGATGGCGTTGGAGCCGCCGCCGACACAGGCCACGGCGGCGTCGGGGAGGCGGCCGGCGCGCTCCAGGAGCTGGCGGCGGGCCTCGACGCCGATCACGCGGTGGAAGTCGCGGACCATGGCGGGGAAGGGGTGCGGTCCCGCGACCGTACCGAAGAGGTAGTGGGTGTGGTCGACGTTGGCCACCCAGTCGCGGAACGCCTCGTTGATGGCGTCCTTCAGGGTGCGGCTGCCCGACTTCACGGCGATGACCTCGGCGCCGAGCATGCGCATCCGGGCCACGTTGAGGGCTTGGCGCTGGGTGTCGATCTCGCCCATGTAGATGGTGCATTCGAGGCCGAACAGGGCGCAGGCCGTGGCCGTCGCGACGCCGTGCTGGCCTGCGCCGGTCTCGGCGATCACGCGGGTCTTGCCCATGCGCTTGGTGAGCAGGGCCTGGCCGAGCACGTTGTTGATCTTGTGCGAGCCGGTGTGGTTGAGGTCCTCGCGCTTGAGGAACACGCGGGCGCCGCCAGCGTGTTCGGCGAAGCGGGGCACCTCGGTGAGGGAGCTGGGGCGGCCGGTGTAGTTCACCAGCAGGTCGTCGAGCTCGCGGGCGAACTCGGGGTCGTGCTTGGCCTTGTCGTACTCGACGGCCACCTCGTCCACGGCGGCGACGAGGGCCTCCGGGATGAACTTGCCGCCGAACGCGCCGAAGTAGCCCTCGGCGCTGGGGACTTGACCCTCCGGGTCGGGGATGAAGAAGTCGCTGGGCATGCGTGTACCTCACGGTGAGTGCGTGGAAAAGACACTATTCGCCGTGGGGCGGGGGGTTATCGCCTGGCTGCGGGCCGTGTGTGGTTGCTCGCGCAGTTCCCCGCGCCCCTAAGGGGCGCGCTGCCATCGGCGGCCGTTGACCTGCCCGGGTTCGTCTCCGATGACGTAACGGACTCGACGGCCGTGCACCCGGCGTGCGGGCGCGCGGCAGCCACGGGGGCGGCAGCCGCGCGCGAGGCGGGCGTACCTGTCCGTGGTCGTCGTCGTGAGCGTCATCGGGTCAACCCTATCGGGTGATCAGCCGCGGCCGTGCCGCAGTGCGGGGTGTTCGCCCGCCGCGACCAGGTCGGAGACGGCGGACTTCGGGTCCTTGCCCGTCACCAGGGACTCGCCGACCAGGACCGCGTCGGCGCCGGCGTTGGCGTAGGCGATGAGGTCGTGCGGGCCGCGGACGCCGGACTCGGCCACCTTGACGAGGGTGTCGGGGATCTCCGGGGCCACCCGCTCGAACGTGCCGCGGTCGACTTCCAGGGTCTTCAGGTTGCGCGCGTTGACGCCGATGATCTTCGCGCCCGCGTCCACGGCGCGCTCGACCTCGTCCTCGTCGTGCACCTCGACCAGCGGGGTCAGACCGATGGACACCGCGCGCTCGATGAGGGACTCCAGAGCGGGCTGGTCCAGGGCCGCCACGATCAGCAGCGCGAGGTCGGCGCCGTACGCGCGGGCCTCCCACAGCTGGTACGACGTGACGATGAAGTCCTTGCGCAGGACCGGGATGTCCACGCGGGCGCGGACGGCCTCCAGGTCGGCCAGCGAGCCGCCGAAGCGGCGCTGCTCGGTGAGGACGGAGATGACGGCCGCGCCGCCCGCCTCGTAGTCCGCGGCGAGCCCGGCCGGGTCGGCGATCGCGGCCAGCGCGCCCTTGGAGGGGCTGGAGCGCTTGACCTCGCAGATGACCTTGACGCCGTCGCCCTTGAGCGCGGCCACTCCGTCCTTGGCCGCGGGAGCCTTCGCCGCGCGCTCCTTGAGCTCGTCGAGGCTGACGCGCGCCTGCCGCTCCGCGAGGTCGGCACGGACTCCGTCGATGATCTCGTCGAGCACACTCACGCGAGCGGCCCCCTTTCAGACGGTTGACTGTGAAAGCGGTACGAAACCGGTGGTCACTGCGATGGTATCCGGAGCAGGGCGTAGGCCTCACATCCGGTTGACGCCGGTCCCAATACCTGGACGTTCCTCAGTCGATCAAGGGTGCAGCCAGCCACCGAACGGCAGGTTCCGGACGACGGTGAAGACCAGCAGCAACAAGCCCGCGGCCCACAGCTGCACCGGCCCGAGATCGATCCGCAGCGGCCGGCCGCGCACCGTGCGGACCACCCAGACGGTCCACACCACGGCGAAGACCGCGTAGCCGGCGACGGCGAGCGCGTTGTCCTGGAGCGCCGCCGCGAAGTCCCCGTGCACGACGGCGTGCGCGCTGCGCAGTCCACCGCAGCCGGGGCAGTAGATGCCGGTGTACTGGAGGAGGGGGCAGGCCGGGTAGTGGCCGGGTTCGTTCGGGTCCACGGCGCCGACGTAGGCGAAGGCACCGGCCACGGCCGCGAGCAGGCCCGCCGGGACGGCAAGGCGCCCCCACAGGGTGCCGGGAGGGGGCTGTGTCACCCTCTGACTGTCGGCGTTCACGTCATGCATTGTGCCCCGCACACGCGTGAGGGGCGCCCCCTGGCACCCATCGGTGCCGGGTCGCCCCTCAGCGAAGTCGTACGGGACTCAGCCCTTGGCGCTCGCCGCCTCGCTCTGCTGCGTGGTGAGCAGCGCCTTGTGAGCGTCCTTGGGCTGGCCCATGCCCATCGCGCTCATGATCCAGGCGATGATGCCGCCGAGGACCACGACGCCCATGCCGGCCCAGAAGCCCGCGGGCTGGTCCATCACCATGAAGGCGCCCGCCACGCAGAAACCGATGAAGGCGATCGTGACACCGGTCCAGGCGGCCGGGGTGTGACCGTGGCTGCTGCCCGCCATTGCTTGCTCCTCGTTGCTGAAGTACGTGTCGAGCCGGACGCTCGCAGTCATTGTCCCGCACGCGTACGGCTGCGGTGATCGGGGGTAGCCCGAGTGGTTCGACGCCGAGTGGGGCCGCGCCCCAAAGGGGCGCGGAGCGCTACGTCGGGTCCTCACCCCGGTCCAGTGCCTTCCAGAGTTCCTCGGGGCGGTCGGGGTCACCGGCGGCCTCGGCCCTGCGGCGCGGCCGGGGTGTGCCGTTTCGCTCGTAGCGGCCGGACATACCGGGCCACAGCCGGCCGTAGCGCAGGGCCAGCAGTCCGGCGAGCAGGAGCAGGGCCCCGCCCACGGCCGCGACGTAGGGCCAGGCGGTGTGGGTGAGGGCCTCGACACTGGCCGAGGTGTCGCCGGACGCCTGCGCGGCCTTCTCGTCGAGCGCGGTGCTGTCGGAGGCGCCGAGCAGGGCGGCGGCGACGGTGCCGGCGCCGGAGAGCGCGAGCAGACCGGCGACCATGAAGCGGCCCGCGCGGCGGACGGCGAAGACGGCGACGAGCGCGGCGAGCCCCACTATGGCCAGGGCCGCGGGGACGCCGGTGACGTCACTGCCCTTGACGGTCAGGGGGAACGGGCCGCCGGCCACCGTGGCGGTGCCCTCCGACCAGCGCTGCCGGGTGGCGAGCAGCGCTACGGCCGCGCCGACCGCCCCGCACAGCAGGGCTACGGCGAGGCTCATACGGCCGGCCCGGGCGGAGCCGGGGGCTTCGGAACGGGGGTGCGGTACGGCAGTCACGTACTCCACTATCGCCCGAACCCCGGGCGATCAGTCACCCGGGGTTCATGTGAGACGGACTACGAAGTCCCGCGCGGGTTCACCCGAGCCGGTTCGCCGTGTGCACCGCGCGCAGGACCGCCGCCGCCTTGTTGCGGCACTCGGTGTCCTCGGCGACCGGGTCGGAGTCGGCGACGATGCCCGCGCCCGCCTGGACGTAGGCGGTGCCGTCCCGCAGGAGGGCCGTACGGATGGCGATGGCGGTGTCGGAGTCGCCCGCGAAGTCGAGGTAGCCGACACAGCCGCCGTACAGCCCGCGCCGGGAGGGTTCGAGCTCGTCGATGATCTGCATCGCGCGGGGCTTGGGGGCGCCGGAGAGGGTGCCGGCCGGGAAGCAGGCCGTGAGGACGTCGAAGGCCGTGCGGCCCGGGGCGACGCGGCCGGTCACCGTGGAGACGATGTGCATCACGTGGGAGTACCGCTCGATGGACATGAAGTCGACGACCTCCACCGAGCCGGGCTCGCAGACCCGTCCCAGGTCGTTGCGGCCCAGGTCGACCAGCATCAGGTGCTCCGCGCGCTCCTTGGGGTCGGCGAGCAGTTCGTCGGCGAGGGCCTGGTCCTCCTGCGGGGTGGCGCCGCGCCAGCGGGTGCCGGCGATGGGGTGGACCATGGCCCGGCCGTCCTCGACCTTCACCAGCGCTTCCGGCGAGGAGCCGACGACGTCGAAGCCGTCGAAGCGGAACAGGTACATGTACGGCGAGGGGTTGGTCGCCCGCAGGACCCGGTAGACGTCCAGCGCGCTCGCCGTGCACGGCGTCTCGAAGCGCTGGGAGGGGACCACCTGGAACGCCTCACCGGCCCGGATGCGCTCCTTGATGTCCTCGACGGCCTCCTGGAAGTCCTCGCCGCCCCACAGCGCGGAGTACTCGGGCAGCTCGGAGGGCGGGAGGACTGCCGGGGGCTGGGCGACCGGGCGGGTCAGGTCGGCCTGCATGGCGTCCAGACGGGCGACGGCGTCGGCGTAGGCCTCGTCGACGCCGGTGTCGAGGTCGTTGTGGTTGATCGCGTTGGCGATCAGCCAGACCGAGCCCTCCCAGTGGTCCATGACGGCGAGGTCACTGGTGAGCAGCATGGTCAGCTCGGGCAGCTTCAGGTCGTCGCGCTCGCCGGGGCCGATCTTCTCCAGGCGGCGCACGATGTCGTAGCCGAGGTAGCCGACCATGCCGCCGGTGAAGGGCGGCAGGCCCAGGTCGTGGGCGAGGTCGCGCGGGGTGTGGAGGGCCTCGATGGTGGCGCGCAGGGCGGCCAGCGGGTCGCCCTCGACGGGGACGCCGACGGGCGGGGTGCCGAGCCAGTGGGCCTGGCCGTCGCGCGCGGTGAGCGTGGCGGCCGAGCGGACGCCCACGAAGGAGTAGCGAGACCAGGAGCGGCCGTTCTCCGCGGACTCCAGCAGGAAGGTGCCGGAGCGCTCGGCGGCGAGCTTGCGGTAGAGGGCGACCGGGGTGTCGCCGTCGGCGAGGAGCTTGCGGGTGACCGGGATGACCCGGCGGTCGGTGGCGAGCTTGCGGAACGTCTCAAGGTCCATGGCGGCTGACCCTACTGATCCGAGGCCGGCTGACCCGAGGCCGGTGTGCCGGAATCGGCGCCGTCCTTGAGCAGTACGTCCTCGTCGAAGCAGGTACGCGCGCCCGTGTGGCAGGCGGCGCCCACCTGGTCGACCTGGACGAGGAGGGTGTCGGCGTCGCAGTCCAGGGCGACGGACTTCACCCACTGGAAGTGACCTGAGGTGTCGCCCTTGACCCAGTACTCCTGGCGGCTGCGGGACCAGTAGGTGCAGCGGCCGGTGGTGAGCGTGCGATGCAGCGCCTCGTCGTCCATCCAGCCGAGCATCAGCACCTCTTGGGTGTCGTACTGCTGGGCGATGGCGGGCAGGAGCCCGTCCGCGCTGCGCTTGAGGCGCGCGGCGATCTCGGGGTCCAGCCGGCTGGGCCGACGGGGCGTGCTCGTGGTCATACCTGCCATTGTGCCGCGCGCGACTGACAGCGACCGTCCGCTGTCCACTGGGCGGACCTGGGGGGTGGTCGTAGGCTGACTGTATGTCGACCTTCGCCCAGCGTGAACGACTTCTGCTCGCCGACCTCTTGGAGGCCGAGGGCCCCGAGGCCCCCACCCTCTGCGAGGGCTGGCAGACCCGTGAGCTGGCCGCGCACGTGGTGGTGCGTGAGCGCCGCCCCGACGCCGCCGCCGGTCTGCTGATCAAGCCGCTCGCCCCGCGCCTGGACAAGGCGATGGAGGAGTTCGCGGCGAAGCCGTACGAGGAGCTGATCCAGCTCATCCGCACCGGCCCGCCGCGCTTCTCGCCCTTCCAGCTCAAGCAGATCGACGAGGCGTCGAACACGATCGAGTTCTACGTCCACACCGAGGACGTCCGCCGTGCCCAGCCGGACTGGACGCCGCGCGAGCTCGACCCGGTCTTCCAGGACGCCCTGTGGTCCCGTCTGGAGCGCTCCGCGCGTCTGGTGGGCCGTACCGCGCCGACGGGCCTGGTGCTGCGGCGTCCCGACGGCCAGACGGCGGTGGCCCACAAGGGCACGCCGGTCGTCACGGTGACCGGCGAGCCGTCCGAGCTGCTGATGTTCGCCTACGGCCGGCAGAACGCCGCCAAGGTCGAGCTGGACGGCGACGAGAACGCGATCGCCAAGCTGCACGAGTCGAAGCAGCTCGGCATCTGAGGTCAGCGGACGGGGTGGCCCGCTCCGCGCAGCGCGTCCTTCACCTCTCCGATCCGCAGATCGCCGAAGTGGAACACCGACGCGGCCAGGACCGCGTCCGCCCCCGCCTCGATGGCCGGGGAGAAGTCCGCGAGCTTCCCGGCGCCGCCGGACGCGATCACCGGAACCGTCACGTGCTTGCGTACGGCCTGGATCATCTCCAGGTCGTAGCCGTCCTTGGTGCCGTCGGCGTCCATCGAGTTCAGCAGGATCTCGCCCGCGCCCAGCTCCGCCGCCCGGTGGGCCCACTCGACGGCGTCGATGCCGGTGCCCTTGCGGCCGCCGTGGGTGGTGACCTCGAAGGTGCCCTCGGGAGTGCGCCGCGCGTCGACCGAGAGGACCAGCACCTGCCGTCCGAAGCGCTCGGCGATCTCACGGATCAGGTCGGGGCGGGCGATGGCCGCGGTGTTGACGCCCACCTTGTCCGCGCCCGCGCGCAGCAGCTTGTCCACGTCCTCGGCCGCACGGACGCCGCCGCCGACCGTCAGCGGGATGAACACCTGCTCGGCCGTGCGGCGCACCACGTCGTACGTCGTCTCGCGGTTGCCCGACGAGGCGGTGATGTCCAGGAACGTCAGCTCGTCGGCGCCCTCGGCGTCGTACACCTTGGCCATCTCGACGGGGTCGCCCGCGTCGCGCAGGTTCTGGAAGTTGACGCCCTTGACGACCCGGCCGTTGTCCACGTCCAGGCAGGGGATGACTCGGACCGCCAGGGTCATGAATCCACGGCTCCTCTGTATGCCTCTAGCTCTACTTCGACCAGGATGCGCGGGTCGACGAAACCCTCCACGACCAGCAGGGTGGACACCGGTCGCACCGCGTCGAAGATCTCCTTGTGGGCCCGGCCCACCTCGTCCACGTCCCGCTGATGGCTCAGGTACATCCGGGTCCGTATCACCGACTCGATACCGAGCCCGAACCCGGCGATCGCCTCCAGCGCGCTGGTGAAGGCCACCTTGGCCTGCTCGTACGGGTCGCCCTCCCCGTACAGCACCTGCCCCTTGAAGGACGTGGTGCCCGCCACCAGGACGCGGTCGCCCGCCGCCACGGCGCGTGCGAACCCGAAGGACTCTTCCCAGGGGCTACCGCTCTGCACACGCCGTACGGCATCGGACGTCATGACACTGTGTCCCTTTTCAAGACGTGGCCTCCAGGGCCTCTTCCAGGGTGAACGCCTTCGCGTACAGGGCCTTCCCGACGATGGAGCCCTCGACACCGAGCGGTACCAGCTCGGCGATGGCCCGCAGGTCGTCCAGCGACGAGACACCGCCGGAGGCCACGACCGGGCGGTCGGTCGCCGCGCAGACGTTCTTCAGCAGCTCCAGGTTCGGGCCCTGGAGCGTGCCGTCCTTGGCGATGTCGGTGACGACGTAGCGGGCGCAGCCCTCGCTGTTGAGGCGCTCCAGCGTCTCGTAGAGGTCGCCGCCGTCGCGGGTCCAGCCGCGGCCGCGGAGCGTGGTGCCCCGTACGTCCAGGCCCACCGCGATCTTGTCGCCGTGCTCGGCGATGACCTTGGCGACCCACTCCGGGGTCTCCAGGGCGGCCGTGCCGAGGTTCACGCGGGTACAGCCGGTGGCGAGGGCGGCGGCCAGCGAGGCGTCGTCGCGGATGCCGCCGGACAGCTCGACCTTGATGTCCATGGCCTGCGCGACCTCGGCGATCAGCTCGCGGTTGTCGCCGGTGCCGAACGCGGCGTCCAGGTCGACCAGGTGCAGCCACTCGGCGCCGGAGCGCTGCCAGGCCAGCGCGGCCTCCAGCGGGGAGCCGTAGGAGGTCTCGGTGCCGGACTCGCCGTGCACGAGGCGCACGGCCTGGCCGTCGCGGACGTCGACGGCGGGGAGGAGTTCGAGCTTGGCCATGTCTCTACAGGGTTCCGATCCAGTTGGTGAGCAGCTGCGCTCCGGCGTCGCCGGACTTCTCGGGGTGGAACTGCGTGGCCCACAGGGCGCCGTTCTCCACGGCGGCCACGAAGGGCTTGCCGTGCGTCGAGAAGGTGACCCTGGGCGCGGTCATCGTCGGGTTGTGGACCTCCAGCGCCCAGTCGTGGACGGCGTAGGAGTGCACGAAGTAGAAGCGCGCGTCGGCGTCCAGGCCGGCGAACAGCTCGGAGTCGCCCGGGGCCTCGACGGTGTTCCAGCCCATGTGGGGCACGATGTCGGCCTGCAGCGGCTCCACCGAGCCCGGCCACTCGCCGAGGCCCTCGGTCTCGACGCCGTGCTCGATGCCGCGCGCGAAGAGGATCTGCATGCCGACGCAGATGCCCATCACGGGGCGTCCGCCGGACAGCCGACGGTCGATGATCCAGTCGCCGCGGGCCTCGGTGAGCCCCTTCATACAGGCCGCGAAGGCGCCGACGCCCGGCACCAGCAGCCCGTCGGCGTTCATGGCCCTGTCGAAGTCACGGGTGATCTCGACGTCGGCGCCCGCGCGCGCGAGGGCGCGTTCGGCCGACCTCACATTGCCGAAGCCGTAGTCGAAGACGACGACCTTCTTGCCGCTCAATTCCACACCTCCAGCCTCAGGACGCCCGCGAGGAGACACATCGCGGCGCCTATCGAGAGCAGTGTGATGAGGCTCTTGGGCATCCCCTGCTTGGCGAAGGAGATGATGCCGCCGACGAGGAAGAGGCCGACGACGATCAGGACGGTGGACAGCCCGTTCACAGCGCGCCCTTCGTGGAAGGCAGGATGCCGGCCGCGCGCGGGTCCTTCTCGCTCGCGTACCGCAGCGCCCGCGCGAGCGCCTTGAACTGGCATTCCACGATGTGGTGGGCGTTGCGCCCGTACGGCACGTGCACGTGCAGCGCGATCTGGGCCTGGGCGACGAAGGACTCCAGGATGTGCCGGGTCATCGTGGTGTCGTACTCGCCGATCATCGGCGCCATGTTCTCGGGCTCGGTGTGCACGAGGTAGGGGCGTCCTGACAGGTCGACGGTGACCTGGGCGAGGGACTCGTCCAGCGGGACCGTGCAGTTGCCGAAGCGGTAGATCCCCACCTTGTCGCCGAGGGCCTGCTTGAAGGCGGCGCCCAGCGCGAGGGCGGTGTCCTCGATGGTGTGGTGGGAGTCGATGTGCAGATCGCCCTCGGTCTTCACGGTCAGGTCGAACAGACCGTGCCGGCCGAGCTGGTCGAGCATGTGGTCGTAGAAGCCGACGCCGGTCGCCACATCGACCTGGCCCGTGCCGTCGAGGTTGATCTCGACGAGGACCGAGGTCTCCTTCGTCACGCGTTCCACGCGTCCTACGCGGTTCATGTGCTCTGCTCCTTCTTCAGTTCACGTACCGCGTCGAGGAACGCGTCGTTCTCTTCGGGAGTTCCTGCGGACACCCGCAGCCATCCCGGGATGCCGTTGTCCCGGACCAGGACGCCCCGGTCGAGGATCTTCTGCCAGGTCGTGTGCGAGTCCTCGAACCGTCCGAACTGCACGAAGTTCGCGTCCGACTCGACGACCTCGTATCCGGTGGCCCGCAGTTCGGCGACCAGCCGGTCCCGCTCGGACTTCAGCTGCTCGACGTACTTCAGCAGCGTGTCGGTGTGCTCCAGGGCGGCCAGGGCGGTCGCCTGCGTGACGGCCGACAGGTGGTACGGCAGCCGTACGAGCTGGACGGCGTCCACGACGGCGGGGTGCGCCGCGAGATAGCCGAGCCTGAGCCCCGCCGCGCCGAAGGCCTTCGACATCGTCCGGGAGACGACGAGATTCGGCCGGCCTTCGATGAGCGGCAGCAGCGAGTCGCCGTGGCTGAACTCGATGTACGCCTCGTCGACCACGACCATCGACGGCTTCGCGGCCTGCGCGGCCTCGTACAGCGCGAGGACGGTCTCGCGCGGGACCGCGTTGCCCGTGGGGTTGTTGGGCGTCGTGATGAACACGACGTCGGGGCGGTGCTCGGTGATCGCCTTCGTGGCGGCTTCGACGTCGATCGTGAAGTCGTCGCGCCGCGGCCCTGAGATCCAGCCCGTGCCGGTGCCGCGGGAGATGAGCCCGTGCATCGAGTACGACGGCTCGAAGCCGATCGCCGTGCGGCCGGGACCGCCGAAGGTCTGCAGCAGCTGCTGGATGACCTCGTTGGAACCGTTGGCCGCCCAGACGTTGGCCAGGCCGACCTCGTGGCCGGAGGTGTCGGTGAGGTACTTGGCGAGCTGTGTGCGCAGCTCGACCGCGTCCCGGTCCGGGTAGCGGTTGAGGTCGCGGGCCGCCTCGCGGACGCGCTCGGCGATCCGCTCGACCAGCGGCTCGGGCAGCGGGTAAGGGTTCTCGTTGGTGTTCAGCCGTACGGGGACGTCCAACTGGGGCGCGCCGTAGGGGGACTTGCCGCGCAGCTCGTCCCGTACGGGGAGATCGTCGATGCCAGTCACTTGCTTCCGGGTACCTTCCAGCCACGCGACATTTGTTCGTCTCCGACGAACCTCGCCTTGACCGCCGCGCCGTGTGCCGGCAGGTCCTCCGCCTCCGCCAGCGTGACCACGTGATGCGCGACCTCGGCCAGCGCGTCCTTCGTGTAGTCGACGATGTGGATGCCGCGCAGGAAGGACTGGACGGACAGGCCCGAGGAGTGGCAGGCGCAGCCGCCGGTGGGCAGGACGTGGTTGGAGCCGGCGGCGTAGTCGCCGAGCGAGACCGGCGCCCAGGGGCCGATGAAGATCGCGCCGGCGTTGCGGACGCGGTCCGCCACGGCGGCGGCGTCGGCCGTCTGGATCTCCAGGTGCTCGGCGCCGTACGCGTCCACGACCTTCAGGCCCTCGTCGACGCCGTCGACCAGGACGATCGCGGACTGCCTGCCCTTGAGCGCCGGGACGATCCGGTCGTCGATGTGCTTGGTGGCCGCGACCTGCGGCTCCAGCTCCTTCTCGACGGCGTCGGCGAGCTCGACGGAGTCGGTGACGAGGACCGCGGCGGCCAGCGGGTCGTGCTCGGCCTGGCTGATCAGGTCGGAGGCGACGTGCACCGGGTCGGCGGTGGCGTCGGCCAGGATCGCGATCTCGGTCGGGCCGGCCTCGGCGTCGATGCCGATCTTGCCGGTGAAGTAGCGCTTGGCGGCGGCGACCCAGATGTTGCCGGGGCCGGTGACCATGTTCGCGGGCGGGCAGGACTCGGTGCCGTACGCGAACATCGCGACGGCCGTGGCGCCGCCGGCGGCGTACACCTCGTCGACGCCGAGCAGCGCGCAGGCGGCGAGGATCGTCGGGTGCGGGAGGCCACCGAACTCGGCCTGCGCGGGCGAGGCGAGCGCGACGGACTCGACGCCGGCCTCCTGGGCCGGGACGACGTTCATGATCACGGACGACGGGTAGACGGAGCGTCCGCCGGGCGCGTACAGCCCGACGCGGTCGACCGGCACCCACTTCTCGGTCACCGAGCCGCCCGGCACGACCTGGGTCGTGTGGGTCTCACGGCGCTGGGCGCGGTGCACGAGACGGGCGCGGCGGATGGACTCCTCCAGGGCCGCGCGCACGGCCGGGTCGAGCTCGTCGAGCGCCTTGGTGAGCGCCTCGGCGGGCACCCGCACCTGGTCGAGCCTGACCCCGTCGAACTTCTCCGCGAAGTCGATCAGCGCCGCGTCGCCCCGATGATGCACGGCCTCGCAGATCGGACGCACCTTCTCCAGGGCGGCCGAGACGTCGAAGTCGGCTCGGGGCAGCAGGTCGCGCAGGGCGGGGCCCTCGGGGAGGGCGTCGCCGCGCAGATCGATTCGGGAGATCACGGGTGCAATTCTCTCAGACCCGGGTCCGGCGTCGTCCGCGCGTATCAATGGCTGATACAGAACACTGCCGGAACCCGGAAGATCAGGGGGGTGTGGGGGGTGTCCCCCCACAAAGCACAGCACGTCCAGCGTTCGGGACGTCACCCAGCGGGCATGAACGGTTGTACTAAACCCGCGAGTAGCTGAGGGGGATGGGCGCAACGTGACCGAACGGGGCGGTCTCCGCGACGGGGACCTGCCGGACGACCTGCCGAACGACCTGACCGCCGCGGAGCTCGGCATGTGGCAGGCCTTCCGCAACGGCAGCGTGTACGACCTGAGCAGCGGCGACACGGTCGTCGACGACCCGCACGGCGGGCATCCCTGGGGCCCGGAGCGGACCGTGCGCGCGCGGATCATCTGCTGGCTGCTGCTGGACGGGCCGCCCGCCCTCGCGGGCCGGGTGTCCTCGCTGAAGCTGGTCGGCGTGCGGATAAGCGACCCGATGGACCTCGCGGGCGGCACGGTGGTGCCGTACGTCGAGCTGCGCGGCTGCCGCTTCGACCGGGAGGTCCGGCTGCCGGAGGCCCGCTTCACGACCGTACGGCTGGTGGACTGCTCGGTGCCGCGTCTGGAGGCGGCCCGGGTGCACACCGAGGGCGATCTGCATCTGCCGCGCTGCCGGTTCCACAACGGCGTACGGCTCACCGACGCCCATATCGGCACGGATCTGCTGCTGAACCAGGCGATCGTCTACCGCGACCGCAGCGGGCGCTCGATCGCCGCGGACGGCATCAGCGTCGGCCAGGACCTCCAGGCCGAGATGCTGGAGTCGCACGGCGAGCTGAGCCTGCGCGGCGCGAGCATCGGCGTGTCGCTGAGCCTGCGCGGCGCCCGGCTGGTCAACCCGTACACCAGGCTCGCACTGAACGCGCCGCAGCTGACCGTCGGGCGCACGCTGTACATGACCCCGGCCGGCGTCGGCAGTTCGCTGCTGAGCGGCCGTACTCCCGCGCGCGGGACGCGCATCCAGCGGTTCGCGTGCCAGGGCGGGGTGCGCCTCGACGACGGGCGGTTCGGGGACGCGGTGGACCTGGAGCGGGCCCGGTTCACCTTCACCGACGAGCAGGAGCTGTCGCTGCGCCGCATCCAGACGCCCGAGCTGCGCTTCCTCGGGGAGCGGCCGGAGCGCGGCGGGGTGGTGCTGTCGGGGGCGCGGATCGTCAATCTGATGGACCGCGCGGACGCCTGGCCGGACCCCGGGCTGCTGCACATGAGCGGCTTCACCTACGAGAACCTCGTGCCGCGCGGGCCGTTCCCGCTGGAGCGGCGGCTGGAGTGGGTGGCCGCGGCGACCGCGGAGTACAACCCGGAGCCGTACGAGCGGCTCGCCGCCGTGCTGCGGGCCGGCGGCGAGGACGAGGACGCGCGCGAGGTGCTGCTCGCCAAGCAGCGCCGCCGCCGCGAGACGCTGCCGCCGGCGGCCAAGCTGTGGGGCTACGCCCAGGACTGGATGGTCGCCTACGGATATCGGCCCGGCCGGGCCGCCGTGTGGATGGCGGTGCTGTGGGCGGCGAGTTCGGTGGCGTTCGCGCACGCCGACCATCCGCCGATCAAGGGCGGCGAGCATCCGACCTGGAATCCGCCGCTGTTCGCTCTCGACCTGCTGCTTCCCGTGATCGATCTGGGCCAGGTCGGGTTCTGGCAGCTGAGCGGGGCCTGGCAGTGGCTGGCCGCGGCGATGATCCTGCTCGGCTGGATCCTGGCGACGACCGTGGCCACGGGAGCCACGCGCATGCTGCGGCGCAACTGACCCGCCGGGTCCGCTGGGGCCGGTGGAACCTGTGGGACCTGTGGGACCGCTGAGGCGAAGAAGCAGATGTCGGACAGTTGTTGAACTGTTGACCTTTACCCGTTCTTGACCTCTCGGCGTACAACTTTCGACATGTTGGCCGTTCCCTCTGGCGCGGCGTGACCAGCGGTCTTTCAATGGTCGACACCATGGCTCTGATGCTTCCGTTCGGCCGTGCGTCCCGGACGACAAAGACCGCAGAGCACCCCGCCGTCGCACTGCCCGCCGACGACGAGGTGCTGCTCGACGCGCCCGACGACCGCCTCGGTCCCGCCCTGGTCGCGGCCGGGCGCGGCGAGTACGAACCCGCCGCGGACCTGCTCGCCCACACGCGGCGGCACACCGCGTGGGAGCACCGCGACCGCTACACGCTGCACCTGGCGGCCTTCGCGCGCTCGCGCCCGGAGTGGCTTCAGACCTGGTACGCGGCCGCCCCGCAGGACCCGGACGCGCTGCTGATCAGGGCACAGCTCGCGGTGGACCACGCCTGGGGCTCGCCGGCCAGGGCCGAGGTGCTGCGCGGGGTGAGCCCGCTGATCACCGCCGCCGCGCGCACCGACGACCGCGACCCGGTGCCCTGGCGGATCGCCCTGGACCACGCCCGCGGCTCCCGCGCCGGCCACACCTACTTCGGGGAGCTGTGGGAGGCGGCGCTGCGCCGCGCCCCGCGCCACTACGGCTGTCATGTGGCCGCCCTGCGCTATCTGGCCTCCTCCTGGCACGGCTCCCACCGCGAGTGCCTGGACTTCGCCGACCGGGCCGCGCAGGACGCCCCCGCCGACTCCCTCGTACAGGCGCTGCCGACGCGGGCCGTCCTCGCCTACCTGGACGACGACTGCGGTCCGGGCGTGCCGCGCGAGCGGCTGGACGAGGCGGCCGACCGGGCCGTCGCGCTGTCCGCCCGGTTCCCGGCGGCCGATCTGTGGCCGGCCGCGATCCGCAACAAGCTGACGTACGTGCTGGTACGGCTGGGCCGCTGGCAGGACGCCCTGGAGCAGCTCACCCTGATCGGGCCGTACGCCACCTCGTTCCCGTGGAGCAGGCTCTCGGAGGATCCACTGGGCCGGTTCCTGGAGATGCGCGACGAGGTACGGCGCCGGGCGGCCGGCTCCGCCGCGCGGGGCGCCGTCGGCGGACATCCACGGAGTGGGCACGCAGGACGCGTTCACTCCGGCGACCACTAGGCTTTGGCGCCGTGACCGTCCGCCTTCCGCTGTTTCCCCTGAACTCGGTGCTGTTCCCGGGACTCGTGCTGCCGCTCAACGTCTTCGAGGAGCGGTACCGCGCCATGATGCGCGAGCTGCTGAAGACCCCCGAGGAGGAGCCGCGCCGTTTCGCCGTCGTGGCGATCCGCGACGGCCACGAGGTGGCCCCGAGCGCTCCCGGTATGCCCGACCCCACGGCGCTGCCCGACCGCGGGCCCGCCGCGGGCTTCGGCCCGGACCCGGTCAAGTCCTTCCACGGGGTGGGCTGTGTGGCGGACGCGGCGACGATCCGGGAGCGGGCCGACGGCACCTTCGAGGTGCTGGCGACGGGCACGACGCGGGTGCGGCTGACGTCGGTGGACGCCTCGGGCCCCTTCCTGACGGCGGAGCTGGAAGAGCTGGAGGAGGAGCCCGGCGACGAGGCGGGGGCGCTGGCTGAGGGCGTGCTACGCGCGTTCCGGCAGTACCAGAAGCGGCTGGCGGGCGCCCGTGAACGTTCCCTGTCCACGGGGGCCGAGCTGCCCGACCAGCCCTCGGTGGTGTCCTACCTGGTGGCGGCCGCGATGATGCTGGACACCCCCACGAAGCAGCGCCTGCTCCAGGCCCCGGACACCGCGTCCCGGCTGCGCGACGAGCTGAAACTCCTTCGCACCGAGACCTCGATCATCCGTAGCCTGCCGTCGCTGCCGTCGTCGGACCTGACGCGCGGCCCGACGAGCCTCAACTGACGCACGACCACTGGGGAACCGGCCACCATGGCGAAGAAGTCGAAGAAGAACCAGCAGCAAGCGGGCGGCACTCCCGCGACGGTCGCCCTGACGGCCGCGGGCGTCGCCTACACCGTCCACTCCTACGACCACGACCCCGCGCACCCCTCGTACGGCGAGGAGGCCGCCGAGGCGATGGGCGTGTCCCCCGACCGGGTCTTCAAGACGCTGGTGGCGGACGTGGACGGCAGCCTGACCGTGGCGGTGGTCCCGGTGGCCGGGCAACTGGACCTGAAGTCCCTGGCGTCGGCGGTCGGCGGCAAGCGCGCGGCGATGGCCGACCCGGCCCTGGCGGAACGCACCACGGGCTATGTGCGCGGCGGCATCTCCCCGCTGGGCCAGCGCAAGAAGCTGCGCACGGTCCTGGACGCCTCGGCCTCCGCCCACGCCACGATCTGCGTCTCGGCGGGCCGTCGCGGCCTGGAGGTCGAGCTCTCCCCCGACGACCTGGCCAAGCTCACGGAAGCGGTCCTCGCGCCCATCGGACGTGCCTGACCTCTCGACGGCGGGGGTGTCCTCGGTTAAGTACGAGGGACATGTCGAAGAAAACGCGGAAACGAAAGTGGCGCATCAAGAAGGGCCGCTCGAACCACGGACGCCGCCCGGCATGACGATCCACCGTCCCAGGGGGCCACGGCCCCCTGGGCATCCCCGGCGCTAGGCCCTCGGCGCCCCGTACGGCCCCTGTTTGCCGGGCTCCTGCGGATGCTGCTGGTACGGGTCCGCGTCCCGGGGACCGAACAGCGCCGTCAGCCCGAGGTGGACGACCAGCGCGGCCAGCGGCCAGGCCAGCAGCGCGCCCTTGGCTCCCAGCTTCAGCGGGGCGGAGAAGGCGACGCCCTTGCCCACTTCCTTGGCGTGGGCGATCACGTCCTCGGTGGGCCCGAGCCGGACGCCGAGCCACCAGGCGAGCAGCGACCCGAGGAACGCCCCCACGGCCAGCCCGATCACCAGCGGTACACCGCCGCGCCGCCGCCACAGGAAGACGGCGACCGCACTGACCAGGCCGAATGCCAGCGCGAGCAGAGTGAACGTTCCGTCCACCCCG
Source organism: Streptomyces coerulescens (assembly GCF_042657965.1). Lineage (NCBI taxonomy): Bacteria > Bacillati > Actinomycetota > Actinomycetes > Kitasatosporales > Streptomycetaceae > Streptomyces > Streptomyces coerulescens. Next base: position 112,546 of record NZ_JBHSKM010000007.1, on the reverse strand, counting down.
ATGGCCTGCTCCCCCTCGGAATCCTTGAAGTAGACGACCCAGCTGTCGTCGACGACGTCCCCGACCAGCGGCACGCTCGGCGCCAGCCGCCACCACAGCACCCCGAGGAGCGCGCCGAGGAGCGCCACCACCACCGTGACGATCGCGGCCTCTCGCAGTTCGGTCTTCATTCCGGGACCGTCCTGTTCGTACGAGCCATACATGCCGTACGGGCCGTGAGAGCCGGGATGGCCCGGTATCCCGCCCGGGGCACCGGGTATGGCGTCGTGCGGCGGCACGGCGGCCGCGTGCCGGGCAGCGGGCTGCTGCCATCCCCCGTTCGGGGACGGTTCACGCGGTGGCGGTGGAGGAGTCAGCGGAGCGGTCACCCTGCCATCGTGCCAGGCCGGTCTGTGCGGCGCGTCACCGGACGGCCGCCCGACGGTACGCCCAGGTGGCCACGGCCAGCGAGACGACGCCGACGACACCGCACACGGCCAGGTCACCGAGCACGAACGCCCAGTCCGGCCGCTCCCCGAAGGTCCGTGCGAAGGCCTCCACGCCGTACGTCGAGGGCAGCAGGTCCCGTGCGAGGCGGACCGCCTCCGGCATCCGGTCGGCGGGCAGCACGCCCAGCAGCAGCGCCGCCGACATGCCCAGCTGCCCGAGCAGCGTGGCCAGTTCGGGGCGCGGGGCGAGCAGCCCGAGCGCCGCCCCGAGCCCTGCGAGCGCGGCGCCGGCCAGCGGGATCACCGCGACGAGCACCCAGAGGTTCGCCATCGGCAGCCCGAACAGCACGCAGCCGAAGACGGCCGTCACCACGGTCCCCGGCACGGTGAAGGACGCGTACGCCCCCGCCGCCCCCAGCACCACCGCGGCCGGCGGCACCGGCAGCGTGGCGTAGTGGTCGAGCCCGCCGCTCGCCCGCAGCTGTCCGAAGTACTGCGCGAGCAGGTTCAGCGCGACGAAGGCCACGACGAGCACCGCCGAACCGGCGACCACGGCCTGCGCCTCGGCGCCGCCGTCGACGACCCCGCGCATCAGGATCATGATCCCGATCGACTGGAAGGTCGCCACGAACAGCAGCGGGATGCGCGCGACCCGGGCCCGGGAGAGCTGCGCCCGGTACACGGCGCACAGCGACGGCCACAGCCGCGCGCGCGGCCCGAGCTCGGCCGCGGCCCGGCCGGCCGTCTCGTCCACGGCCAGGGCGCTGCCCGGCAGAACCTCGGCGGGTACGACACTCACGTGGCGCTGCTCCCTTTCACACGGGGGATCACCGGGCGGGTGGCCCTGTTCCGTACGGCGTTCTGTACGGACGCGACGGTCTGCGTGCTCACGCCTTCACCAGCCCCTGCTGCGCGGCCCCGCCCAGCGACAGATAGACGTCCTCCAGGCTGGGCGTGGCGAGCGTGAAGTCGTCGAGCGCGGCGAAGGCGGCCCCGCCGGTGACGGTGGCGACGACCGCGCGGGCCTCCTCGGGGGCCAGCCGCAGCGTCCAGCGGCGGCCGGACTCCACGACCCGGTCCTGGAGGGCTGCGACCTCGGGCACGTCCAGCGGTGCCCGCTCCCGCCACAGCAGTTCGACCCGGACCTCGCCGGCGACGCGCTCCTTGAGTCCGGACGGTGTGTCACAGGCGATCACGCGGCCCCGGTCGAGCACGGCGACCCGGTCGAGCACGGTCTCGGCCTCGATGACGTTGTGGGTGACGAGGACGACGGTCGTCCCGTACTCGGCCCGCCGCCGGTCCACGGCCGACCACACGGCCCGCCGCGCCACCGGGTCCATCGCGGTGGTCGGCTCGTCGAGCACGAGCAGCGGCCGCTCCCCCACCAGCGCGGCGGCGAAGCAGGCGAGCCGGCGCTGGCCGCCGGACAGCTTCTTGATCGGCCGCCCGGCGAGCGGCCCGAGGCCCAGCTCGTCGAGCACGGCGTCCCGTTCGGCCCGCGCCTGCCGCACGTCCAGGCCGCGCAGCCGTCCGGTCGTCTCGGCGGCGAGCGACACGGTCAGGTCGTCGAGGGCGGTCGACTCCTGCCCGAGGTAGGCGAGGATGCGCGCCGCCCGCTCGGGGTGGCGCACGATGTCGTGCCCGAGGATCTCGACGCTGCCGGCGTCGGGCCGCATCAGGCCGGTCAGCTGCCGCACGAGGGTGGTCTTGCCGGCGCCGTTGGGCCCGAGCAGCCCGAAGATCTCGCCGCGCCTGATGTCCAGCCGTACGTCGTCGGTGGCGCGCACCTCGGGAGTCCCGGGCGCCCCGCGCCGTGCACGCACCGCCGGGTAGGTCTTGGTCAGCCCGCGCACGGCACACACGACATCACCATCGTGCCGAAATACCTGTGCCGCGCGCGTACTCACAAGGGACGAGACTACGGGGTCCACAGGGCTGATCCGCCCTCGGGTCGGCCACTCGGCACAAATCGACCGCTCACCGCCATAAAGCCACTCACCACGCGGCGTCGTCCGGCGGCCCCGGACCCGGCGCCGCCGTGCGGCTCACTCGCCCGCCGGCGCGTGCTCCGCCGCCGTGCGCACATCGATCTCGCGCCAGAACCCGGCCCGGATCGCGTACCGGTCGTGCTCGTCGATCTGGTCGTCCTTGTGCGCGAGGAGCCCGAACCGGGCCGCGTAGCGGAGCAGCTCGCCGTCGATCCGGTGCGGAATCCGCGGATACATCCCGGACAGCCGCTGGAAATGGCTCTGGTCCCCGAGCCGTGCCATCCACCGACGGGCGAAGACCTGGCCCACCTCGTACGGATCGCCGCCGACCGTGGTGATGTCCTCCTCGCGGTCGGCCCATCGCTGCTCGGCCGTGGTCAGCTGTGCCAGCGTCGGCATGGACGCGGCCTCGGCCGACTCGCCCGCGACACCGGGCCGGTCGACCCAGCCCTTGTCGGAGGACCAGCGCAGCGTCGCGTTCGCCGGATGCTGGGCCGGCTGGACGCCGGGGGCGCGCAGCGCGGCGAGATCCTTCGGCGTGGGCACGCCCTTGGGCGCCGGAACCCGCTCCTGTGTGCCGTTCTCCGAGGCGGTGGCCGGAGTCGCGTGCTCGACCTCCGCGGGGGGCCGCTCGGTCGCCGCGCCGAGCGCCGAGTCGGGCAGCGGCGCGGACAGGATCGCGGCGATCTCCGGCCGGGGAACGGGCGGCGGGGCACACACTCCGGTGAGCTCCTTGGCGCGTACGGCCTTGGTGATCCACGTACGGTCGAGGACCCGCCGCTCGTCGGCCTCGGCGACCAGGTCCTCGGACTGGTTGTAGTCACCGTCGGCGGCCTGCACGGCCCACAGATGTACGGCGACGCCGTGCTCCTTGGCCGCCATCATGCCCGGCAGGAGATCACCGTCCCCGGTCACCAGCACCACGTCGGAGCAGGCGCGGTTGCGGGCCAGCTCGGTGAGCTCGGCGTGCATCGCGGCGTCCACGCCCTTCTGCGCCCAGCGGCCGTCACTGCGGGTCAGTGCGCCGAGCCGGACGGTGACCCGGGGCATCACGCGCAGCCTGCGGTGCTCGGGCTGGGGGACGCGGTCGGGGGCACCGTCGAACCAGTAGATCCGCAGCAGGGGCTGCTGGGTGTCGGACTCGGCGCGTTCGCGCAGCCCCTGGATGAGGGCGGTGTGGTCGACGGTGATCCGGGACCGGGAGGGTTCCCCGGCGAGCAGGCTGGCGGCGGCCCCCAGCAGATACCCGGCGTCCACCAGGACGATGCAGCGGTCCACGCGACTCACCCTCTTCCCGGGAGGTTTGCTTTGGGCTTCCTTCGAGTCTGCCCGACCGCGCGGGGGTTAACGGGCCGAACTCGATCTTCGGCGTGGCGTTTCGGGGCATCGGATCCGCGGCGCGCCATGCCTCACGCCCCGACAACCGCTGTCACAGACGGTAATTATCCGAAATGCGTTCTTTATCAGCCTATGTGAATCTGGTCCCGGCCCTGGCCCCTAGTTCCCCACAGGAGGCAGATCACCATGGCCAAGAACAAGAAGCAGGACCGGAAGCAGCCGCAGTCCGAGCGTGCTCAGCAGCAGGCGCAGCGCTCCTCGATGGAGGCGCAGACCGAGCAGCACATGCCGCAGGCGACACCCGCCGACATGGCACGCAAGGGCAAGCAGAAGCGCTTCGGCCACAACTGACATCCGAAGGACGGGCTTTGCGGCCCGGGCACACGAAGAGGGGCGCACCCGCGCGCGGGGTGCGCCCCTCTCGCACGGCTTCGGCTAGCCGGCCAGGCAGGACGGTCCGAGCAGCACCTTCAGGTCACCGAACAGCGCCGGGTCCGGCTTCACACGGTGCCGGTCCAGCCGTAGCACCGTCGTCTTGGTCGGGCCCTGGAGCTTGATCCGGACCTCGCTGTCGCCCTTGTGGTGGCTGAGGATCTCGCCGAGCCGGTTCACCATCGGCGGGGTGACGCGGGTCGCCGGGATGGTGAGGATCACGGGCGCGTTGGTGCCCGCGTTGGACAGGTCGGGGACCTGGAGCTCCATCGCGACCAGCCGCGGCACGTCCTCGCGCTTGTCGAGGCGGCCCTTGACGAACACCACGGCGTCCTCGACGAGTTGGGTCGACACGAGCTGGTACGTCGCGGGGAAGAACATGCACTCGATGGAACCGGCGAGGTCCTCGACGGTGGCGATGGCCCAGGCGTTGCCCTGCTTGGTCATCTTGCGCTGGAGGCCCGAGATGATGCCGCCGATGGTGACGACCGCGCCGTCCGCGTGCTCACCGCCGGTGAGTTGGGCGATGCCCGCGTCGGCCTTGTCGGAGAGCACGTGCTCCAGGCCGAAGAGCGGGTGGTCGGAGACGTACAGACCGAGCATCTCCCGCTCCTGGGCGAGCAGATACGTCTTGTCCCACTCCTCGTCGGTGAAGACGACGTCGAGGCCGAAGCCGGGCTCGTCGCTCTCCTCCTCGCCCATGCCGCCGAAGAGGTCGAACTGGCCCTCGGCCTCCTTGCGCTTGACCGCGACCACATTGTCGATCATCGGCTCGAAGTGCGCGGTGAGGCCCTTGCGGGTGTGCCCCAGGCTGTCGAACGCGCCCGCCTTGATCAGCGATTCGGTGGTGCGCTTGTTGCACGCCGTCGCGTCGACCTTGTCGAGGTAGTCGGGGAAGGAGCCGTACTTGCCCTTGGCCTTACGGCTCTTGATGATCGACTCGACGACGTTGGTGCCGACGTTGCGCACGGCCTCCAGGCCGAAGAGGATCACGTCGTCGCCCTGGGCGGCGAAGTTGTGCACCGACTCGTTGACGTTCGGCGGGAGCACCTTGATGCCCATGCGGCGGCACTCGTTGAGGTAGACCGCCGACTTGTCCTTGTCGTCCTTGACGGAGGTCAGCAGGGCGGCCATGTACTCGGCGGGGTGGTTCGCCTTGAGGTAGGCGGTCCAGTACGACACCAGGCCGTACGCGGCGGAGTGCGCCTTGTTGAACGCGTAGCCGGCGAAGGGGACCAGCACGTCCCACAGGGCCTGGATGGCCTCGTCGCTGTAGCCCTTGTCGCGGGCGCCCTTCTGGAAGAGGACGAAGTTCTTCGCCAGTTCGTCGGGCTTCTTCTTGCCCATCACGCGGCGCAGGATGTCGGCCTCGCCGAGCGAGTACCCGGCGATGATCTGGGCGGCCTTCTGCACCTGCTCCTGGTAGACGATCAGACCGTAGGTGACGGCCAGGACCTCCTCGAGGGGCTCCTCCAGCTCCTTGTGGATCGGGGTGATCTCCTGGAGCTTGTTCTTGCGCAGGGCGTAGTTGGTGTGCGAGTCCATGCCCATCGGGCCCGGACGGTACAGCGCGGAGACGGCGGAGATGTCCTCGAAGTTGTCGGGCTTCATCAGCCGCAGCAGCGAACGCATCGGGCCGCCGTCGAACTGGAAGACGCCCAGGGTGTCACCGCGCTGGAGGAGTTCGAAGGTCGTCGGGTCGTCCAGCGGCAGGGACAGCAGGTCGAGGTCGATGCCCTTGTTGGACTTCACCATCTTGACGGCGTCGTCCATGATCGTCAGGTTGCGCAGGCCGAGGAAGTCCATCTTCAGCAGGCCGAGCGACTCGCACTGCGGGTAGTCCCACTGCGTGATGGTCACGCCGTCGGTGTGCCGCACCCAGATCGGGGCGTGGTCGACGATGGGCTCGCTGGACATGATCACGCCGGCGGCGTGCACGCCCATCTGCCGCACCAGGCCCTCGACACCCTTCGCGGTGTCGATGACCTTCTTGACGTCCGGCTCGTTCTCGTACATCCCGCGGATCTCGCCCGCCTCGCTGTAGCGCGGGTGCGAGGGGTTGGTGATGCCGTCGAGGTCGATGCCCTTGCCGAGGACGTCGGCGGGCATCGCCTTGGTGAGGCGGTCGCCCATCGCGTACGGGTAGCCCAGCACGCGCGCGGAGTCCTTGATGGCGTTCTTCGCCTTGATCTTGCCGTAGGTGCCGATCATGGCGACCTTGTCGGCGCCGTACTTCTCGGTGACGTACCTGATCACCTCGACGCGCCTGCGCTCGTCGAAGTCGATGTCGACATCGGGCATGGAGACGCGCTCGGGGTTGAGGAACCGCTCGAAGATCAGGCCGTGCGGGATCGGGTCGAGGTCGGTGATGCCCATGGCGTAGGCGACGATCGAGCCGGCCGCGGAGCCTCGCCCTGGGCCGACCGCGATGCCGTTGTTCTTGGCCCACATGATGAAGTCGGCGACGACGAGGAAGTAGCCCGGGAACCCCATCTGGATGATGACGTCCATCTCGTACTCGACCTGCTTCTGGCGGTCCTCGGGGATGCCGCCGGGAAAGCGGCGCTCCATGCCGCGGCGCACCTCCTCCTTGAACCAGGTGACCTCGGTGAAGCCCTCGGGGATGTCGAACTTGGGCATGAGGTCGCGCTTTTCGAACATGCCGGCCGTGTCGACCATCTCGGCGACGAGGAGCGTGTTGGCGCAGCCCTCCTGCCAGGCGTCGGAGGAGTCGATGGCGTACATCTCGTCCGTGGACTTCAGGTAGTAGCCGGTACCGTCGAACTTGAAGCGGTCCGGGTCGGAGAGGTTCTTGCCGGTCTGGATGCACAGCAGGGCGTCGTGGGCGGTCGCCTCGTGCGCGTACGTGTAGTGCGAGTCGTTGGTGACCAGCGGGGGGATGCCGAGCTTCTTGCCGATCTCCAGGAGGCCGTCACGGACCCGGTGCTCGATCTCGATGCCGTGGTCCATCAGCTCCAGGAAGTACCGGTCCTTGCCGAAGATGTCCTGGTAGTCGGCCGCCGCCTTCAGGGCCTCGTCGTACTGGCCGAGGCGCAGCCGGGTCTGGAGCTCGCCGGAGGGACAGCCGGTGGAGGCCACGATCCCCTCGGACCACTGGGAGATCGTCTCCTTGTCCATCCGGGGCCACTTCTGCAGCCAGCCCTCGGCGTACGCGTCCGAGGACAGCCGGAAGAGGTTGTGCAGGCCCGTCTTGTTCACGGCCCACATCGTCTTGTGGGTGTAACCACCGGAACCGGACACGTCGTCGCGCTTCTGGTGCGGCTGGCCCCACTGGATCTTGCGCTTGTTGCGCCGGGACTCGGGGGCGACGTACGCCTCGATCCCGATGATCGGGGTGACTCCGGCCTTCTTCGCGGAGTGGAAGAAGTCGTACGCCCCGTGGAGGTTGCCGTGGTCGGACATGGCGATGTGCGTCATGCCCATCTCGTTGCACGCGTCGAACATGTCCTTCAGCCGCGCGGCACCGTCCAGCAGGGAGTACTGGGTGTGGACGTGCAGGTGCGTGAACGGCGGCTTTGACACGGCTTGGCCTCCATGGAAAACGCTCGGTGACAGGCGGACGGACACTTCTGGGGACAGCGTCGAAGTCTATGCCTCGGCACTGACACTCGCGGGGCTCCCCCGCGTACCTTCACAGCGAGGGCTTCGGGCACTTTCCGGTCGGCCCGCCCGTTGGATACGACAGAAACGCTGTCGTACACATGCACCAGGAGGCACCCAGCGATGTCGGTCCCCCAGCTCAACGACGAGCAGCGCGGCGACGAGATCCTCGCCGTCTTCGACACCGCCTTCGGCGAGCTCCTGGCCGCCGATCCGGCCGCGTTCCGCGTGAAGTTCCGGAAGATGGCGGCCTCGGCGTTCGCGTTCTACCGCGGCACGGCGTGCCTCTTCTACCACGACCTGGACGCCGAGAAGCGGGGCGGCCCGTACCTGGACGAGCGCACCTCGCGCGTGTGGATCCACGGCGACCTGCACGCGGAGAACTTCGGCACGTACATGGACTCCAACGGCCGGCTGATCTTCAACGTCAACGACTTCGACGAGGCCTACGTCGGCCCCTTCACCTGGGACCTCAAGCGCTTCGCCGCCTCCATCGCCCTGATCGGGTACGCCAAGGCGTTCGGCGACGACCAGATCAGCGAGCTGGTGCGGATCTACGCGGCCGCCTACCGCGAGCGCGTGCACGCCCTGGCCACCGGCGCCAAGAGCGACGAGGTGCCGCCGTTCACGCTGGACACCGCTCAGGGGCCGCTCCTGGACGCGCTGCGCGACGCCCGCGCGCTGACCCGTTTCGGGCTGCTGGAGTCCATGACGGAGATCCGTGACTTCGAGCGCCGCTTCGCCCCCGGCGGCGGCTCCATCGAGCTGGACGCGGCCACCCGCTACAAGGTCCTCGCCGCGTTCGACGGCTACCTGGAGACGCTGCCGGACGCCTCCCTGGCCCGCCCCGACTCCTACCGGGTCAAGGACGTCGTGGGCCGGCGCGGCATCGGCATCGGCTCGGCCGGGCTGCCGTCGTACAACATCCTGCTGGAGGGCCACACCGACGCCCTCGAGAACGACGTCGTGATCTACATCAAGCAGGCCCAGACCCCGGCGGTCTCCCGGCACGTCACGGACCAGGCGCTGCGGGACTACTTCCAGCACGAGGGCCACCGCACGGTGATCTCCCAGCGCGCCCTCCAGCAGCACGCCGACCCGTGGCTGGGCTGGACCGAGCTGGACGGCGCGGGCCAGCTGGTCGCCGAGGTCTCGCCGTACGCGGTGGACCTGGACTGGGGCGACATCGACGACCCGGAGGAGATCGCCTCGGTGGTCGCCGACCTCGGCCGGGCCACGGCCACCATGCACGCGGCGGCGGACGACACCTCCGGCGAGTCCCTGGTGCCGTTCTCGACCGAGCGCGCCATCGACGCGGCCATCGCGGCCGACGAGGACGGCTTCGCGGAGCTCCTGGTCGACTTCGCCCACGGCTACGGCGCACGCGCGCGTGCCGACCACCAAATCTTCGTGGACCTGTTCCGCAACGGCCGGATCCCGGGTCTGTGACGAAAAAGGTCGCTCACCGGCGCTCCTGAGCCGTTCACAGGCAGCCTTTAGGGGTCTCTTACAGGAGCACGTGACAGACTCTCCACGCCATGGACATATCCGGGACCCAGCTGCGAGCCGTACGCGCGGCGCTCTTCACGGCACTCGTCGTGACACTGAGCACCGCGTCACACGTGCTGCTGTCCCGTGCCCCCCTGCCGCTGAACACGGTGGCCCTGCTCACGGCCGCCGTGTTCGTCCTCGCCTTCGCCCTGGCGGGCCGTGAGCGGACCTTCGGCCGGATCGCCGTCCTGCTGGTCCCGCTGGAGCTGGCCGCGGACACCGTCCTCACCACCGGCCAGCACGTCTGTTACGGCAGGGCGGGCGGCCCGGTCGCGGGCCCCCTGGCGTCGGTCGGCTGGGACGTGCTGTGCGGTGAGGGCACCCAGGTCGGGGCCCCGCTGGCGCAGGTCACCGGTACCGACCCCAACCGGCTGGGCGGCCTGCTCGCCCATGTCGACCCGGTCACCGCCTGGCTGCTGCTCGGCGCCCACGTCACCGTCGGCCTCCTCGCCGCGGCCTGGCTGCGCCGCGGCGAGCGGGCGCTGGCCCAGCTGCTGAGCGCGGTCGCCGCGACCACGTTCCGGCCGCTGCTCCTGGCGGTCGCCGCGGTGACGGTCCCGCCGACCGCCCCGGCCCGCCGTCTGCCGCGCCCCACCGACCGTACGGCCGCCGCCCGCAGCAGCCTCCTCGTGCACTCCCTGGGACGACGTGGACCGCCGTGCTCGCCCGCCTTCGCGTGACCCACGTGAACGGCATCTGAGCAGCACAGCCCACCCATACGTATCCCGCACACGACGTGTGTGCGTGTCCCCATGGAGAACACCGACATGAGCAAGCGAAACAGCCAGGCCGCGAAGACGGCTGCCCGGGAGCGGCTGCGCGCCGAGCGCGAGCGCGAGGCCAAGCGGGCCAAGGTCAGGCGGCAGATCATCGTCGCCGCCTCGATCGTCGGCGTCCTGGCGGCCGCCGGCGGCGTCGGCTACGCCGTCGTCCAGGCCAACAAGCCCAGCCACTGGGAGGCCGTGAAGGACGACAAGAAGGTCGTCGCCCCGGCCAACACCAGCGGCACGGACGGCACGACCGTCGTCATCGGCAAGGACAGCGCCAAGAAGACCTTGAAGGTCTACGAGGACCCGCGCTGCCCGGTCTGCGCCAACTTCGAGCAGACGGTCGGCTCGACCGTGAAGAAGGACATCGACGCCGGCAAGTACAAGATCCAGTTCATCGGTGCCACCTTCCTCGACGGTGACTCGCTGAAGGACGGCAAGATCGGTGCCGGCGGCGAGGGCTCCAAGAACGCGATGAGCGCCCTGGGCGCCGCGCTGAATGTGAGCTCCGAGGCGTTCCTCGAGTACAAGGCCGCGCTCTACTCGGCGAAGTACCACCCGCAGGAGTCGGACGACAAGTTCAAGGACGACAGCTACCTGATCGAGATCGCTGGCACCGTCCCCGCCCTGAAGAACAACGCCAAGTTCGAGAACGCCGTGAAGAAGGGCACCTACGACGCCTGGGCGCTGGCCATGTCGAAGACCTTCGACACCAACAAGGAAGGCGTGACGGGCACCCCGGGCTTCGTCATGGACGGCAAGAAGCTCACCGTCGCCCAGCCCAACCAGCCGTATTCGGTGGAGGACTTCAACAAGGCGGTGGACGCGGCCCTCAAGGGCTGAACCGACCTGGAGGAGAAGAGCGGGCGAACATTTACGAGTTCGCCCGCTCTTGTTCATACCGCTCAGTAACCTGATCGGCTGTGACCAGTCGATACAGATCATCCGAGCCGTTCAACTCCCCTACCCCTCGCCGCCGTACGGTCGTCAAGGCCGCGGCGGCGACGGCTGTCCTGGCGGGTCCGCTCGCCGCGGCGCTGCCCGCGCGCGCGGCCGAACAGGGTCCCGCCTTCCTGCACGGCGTCGCCTCCGGCGACCCGCTGCCCGACGGCGTCCTGCTGTGGACCCGCGTGACGCCGACCGCCGACGCGACGCCCGGCTCCGGACTCGGACCGAACACCGAGGTCAGCTGGATCGTCGCCCGCGACAAAGCGCTGACGAACATAGTCGCCAAAGGCTCGACCACCGCGACCGCCGCCTCCGACCACACGGTGAAGGCGGACATACGGGGCCTGGAGCCGGCCACCGACTACTGGTTCCGCTTCTCGGCGGGCGGCACGGACTCTCCGGTGGCGCGCACCCGCACCGCGCCGGCGGCGAACGCCTCCGTGGCCGGCCTGCGCTTCGGCGTGGTCTCCTGCGCCAACTGGGAGGCCGGCTACTTCTCCTCGTACCGCCACCTCGCCGCCCGCGGCGACCTGGACGCCTGGCTGCACCTCGGCGACTACATCTACGAGTACGGCACCGGCCAGTACGGCACGCGCGGCACCGTCGTACGGCCCACGGCGCCCGCCAACGAGATCCTCACGCTCGCCGACTACCGCGGCCGGCACGGCAAGTACAAGACCGACGCCGATCTCCAGGCCCTGCACGCGAAGGCGCCCGTCATCGCGATCTGGGACGACCACGAGATGGCCAACGACGCCTGGTCGGGCGGCGCCGAGAACCACACCGAGGGCGCCGAGGGCGCGTGGGCCGCGCGTCAGGCCGCCGCCAAGCAGGCGTACTTCGAGTGGATGCCGGTGCGTCCGGCCCTCGCCGGCACCACCTACCGGCGGCTGCGCTTCGGCAAGCTCGCCGACCTGTCCCTGCTGGACCTGCGCTCCTTCCGCTCCGAGCAGGTCAAGGTCGGCAACGGCGACGTCGACGACCCGGACCGCACACTCACCGGCCGCGCCCAACTCGACTGGCTGAAGGCGGGCCTGAAGTCCTCCGACACCACCTGGCGGCTCGTCGGCAACTCGGTGATGATCTCGCCGTTCGCGATCGGCTCCCTCTCCGCGGACCTGCTGAAGCCGCTGGCCAAGCTGCTGGGTCTGCCGCAGGAGGGCCTCGCCCTCAACACCGACCAGTGGGACGGCTACACGGACGACCGCCGCGAACTGCTGGCCCATCTGCGCTCGAACGCGATCCGCAACACCGTGTTCCTGACCGGAGACATCCACATGGCGTGGGCCAACGACGTGCCGGTGGACGCCGGCACCTACCCGCTGTCGGCCTCCGCCGCCACCGAGTTCGTCGTCACGTCGGTCACCTCCGACAACCTCGACGACATCGTGAAGGTCCCCGAGGGCACCGTCTCCGCGATCGCCTCGCCGATCATCCGGGCGGCCAACCGGCACGTCCACTGGGTCGACACCGACCGCCACGGCTACGGCATCCTGGACATCACGGCCGACCGGGCGCAGATGGACTACTACGTCCTGTCCGACAAGACCAAGCAGGACTCCCGCGCGTCCTGGGCGCGTTCCTACCGCACGCGCAGCGGCACGCAGAAGGTCGAGCGCACCTACGACCCCGTGTGACGCGGCCGCTAGAGGGTTTCGAGGAAGCCGAGCGCCACCCGCCAGGTGGCCTCGGCGGCCTCCTCGTCGTAGTCCGGCAGGTCGGGATCGGTGTAGAGGTGGCCGGCCCCGGCGTATCGGTACACCTCGACATCGGCGCCCGCTCTGCCCATCTGGAGATACCAGGCGCTCAGCCAGTCGTCCGTCTCGAACGGGTCCGGCTCGGCGACATGCAACTGCACCGGCAGCTCGTCCACCGAGGCGTTCGCCGCGATGTCCGACGTGCCGTGCACCAGCAGCAGTCCGCGCGCCTTCTCGTCACCGAGTCCGAGGGTCTGGGCGATGGAGGCGCCGAGCGAGAATCCGGCGTAGACCAGCCCCCGCTCCGAGTAGGGCGCGGCGGCGAGCACGGCCCGCTTCAGCAGCTCGTCCTTGCCGATCCGCTCGTTGAACTCCATGCCCTCCTCGACCGTGTCGAACGTGCGGCCCTCGAAGAGGTCCGGCGTCCACACCTCGTGTCCGGCGGCGCGCAGCCGGTCCGCGGCCTGGCGCACGGCAGGCCTGAGGCCGTACGTCGAGTGAAACAGCATGATGTTCATGAGGCCATGGTGCCAGCCGGGTCCGACAGTGCCGTGACCACCGCCTCACCGACGCGGATGTTCATGACCCCCCTCGGCTGGTTACGTTCGGAGGCATGGAGAACATACTCCGACCGCTGATCGTCATCGGTGGCTCGGTGCTGCTCACGCTGATCATCGGGTGGGCCACCGACCGCCTCATGCGCAAGGCCGACGAACGGCACAGCGAGACACCGCTGTGGGGTCAGCTGCGCCGGGCCCGCGTCCCCTACCAGCTCGTGCTGTGCACGGCCCTGCTCAGAGGGTCCTACGACGAGGCCGAGCTGTTCCAGGCGAACCGGGTCGCGATCGGCCGGGTGCTGACGCTGGTGCTGATCGGGGCGGCGGCCTGGCTGGCGATCCGTATCGCGGCGGCCGTCGTGGAGACGACGTACAGCCGTTATGCCCGGGTGCACCGCGATCCGGCCCGGGTCCGCCGGGTGCGCACGCAGGTGACGTTGATCATGCGGGTGGTCTCCGCGGTCGTCGGCGTGGTCGCGGTGGCGGCGATGCTGCTGACGTTCCCGGCGATGCGCGCGGCCGGTGCCTCGCTGCTGGCCTCGGCCGGCATCCTCGGCATCGTCGCCGGTGTCGCGGCCCAGTCCACGCTGAGCAATATGTTCGCCGGGCTCCAGATCGCCTTCGGCGACATGGTGCGCATCGGGGACACGGTCGTGGTGGACGGCGAGTGGGGCACCGTCGAGGAGATCACCCTGACATTCCTGACGGTGCGGACCTGGGACGAGCGCCGGATCACCATGCCGGTGTCGTACTTCACGTCGAAGGCCTTCGAGAACTGGTCGCGCGGCGGCGCCCAGATGACCGGCACCGTCTTCTTCCATGTCGACCACTCGGCGCCGCTGGAGGCCATGCGCGAGCGGCTCCGCGACATCCTGCGGGAATGCCCGGCGTGGGACGGCCGGGACTACGGCCTGGTCGTCACGGACTCCACGCCCAGCACGATGGAGGTGCGGGCCCTGGTCACGGCGAAGGACGCGGACGACCTGTGGACGGTCCGGGTCACGGTGCGTGAGCAGCTGATCCGCTGGCTGGCGGAGGGACACCCGTACGCACTGCCGCGCGTCAACGCGGCGGACGCGGCCCTGCCGCCCGGCTACCCGACACCCGACCGTCTCACGGCCCGCCGCACCCACCAGCCCGACCACTCCCCACTACAACGCCCGGACCGCTTCTGACCCCGGGACCGGCAACGCCGGTAAAAAAAGGGGCGCGGGGAACTGCGCGACCAGCCCCAACGGCGCCGCAGCCAGCCACGGACCCTCCCGGCGTCGCGTCCCAGGCCGAGCGCTCAGCGACCCCGCTCAGCCCCTCCATTCACCTGAATGATCTGCGACGTAATGTGCCCGGCACCATGCGAAGCCAGCCAGTGCAGCGTCGCCGCGACATCCCCCGGCGTACCGGCCCGCCCGGTCGAGGTCTCGGCGATCCGCAGGGCGCGCCGCTCCTCGTCCATCCCGTCGCCGAAGAACTCGGTGTCCTCGACATAGCCGGGCGCGACCACGTTCACGGTGATCCCGCGCGGCCCCAGCTGCCGGGCCAGATCATGGGCGTACGGATGCAGCGCGGCCTTGGACGCCGCGTACGCCACGTTGCCGGACCCCCGGAACGCGGCGATGGAGCCGATGAACAGCACCCGCCCGCCGGGGTCCGCGAGCCGGTCCTTGAGGGCCTCGGTGAGCAGGGCCGCGGTCAGGGTGTTGAGGCCGAAGTTGAGCGTCCAGTTGTGCAGGACGACGTCGAGGGGCTCGTCGCTGTCCACCTTGGGCTCCCGGTACCCGGAGCCGCCGGCGCTGTGGATGAGGACGTCCACGGTGCCGAGCTCCGACGCCACGAACCGCTCCACCCCCCGCACCCCGCGTGGCCTGCTCAGATCCGCCGCGTAGGTGAGGGCTCCGGGCACATCGGCCCGCTGAAGCACCTCGGCGCGCCGCCCGAGCAGCAGCACCCGGTCCCCGTCCTGCGCGAACAGCCGGGCCGCCGCGAGCCCGATCCCGGTACCGCCACCACTGATGACAACGTTGCGAGCCATGATCAGATCGTACGAAGCCGGAGCCGCCCACGGCGAGGTCAGCGCAGACTGCGCACGTCCAAATGCCGCAGCACTCGGTCCACCACCTCCGGGTCGGCACCCGGCTCGCTGCGCGCCGCCAGCACCTCGTGCCGTGCCGCGCTCAGCAGTTCGCTCTGGATCCGCCGTACCCGTTTCATCCGCCGCACCCGCTGCTGATGCGCCTCGCGGCGTTCGTCCTCGCCCATGTCGGGACTGATCCGCACCCCGATCTCGAACGCCCGCCGCAGCATCTGCTCGGACAGTTCCTCGGGCAGATCCTCGACCGCCTCGATCTCCTTGAGCCGCCGCTTCGCCGCTTTCGCCGCGCGCACCGCCAGCTGCTTCTCGAACTCCTCCTCCCGGTCGCTGTCGGCGCGCACGCCCAGCCGCTTCACCAGCCACGGCAGGGTCAGCCCCTGTGCCACCAGCGTCGCCATGATCACGCCGAACGCGATGAAGACGATCTCGTTGCGGTTGGGGAAGGGCTCACCGGAGTCGGTCTCCAGCGGGATGGCCAGCGCCAGGGCCACCGACGCCACGCCCCGCATCCCCGACCACCACATCACGACCGTCTCGCGCCAGCTCATCGGGACCTCTTCGTCGTAGTCCCGTTTGGCGTGCATGCGCTTGGTGAGCCAGGTGGCCGGCAGCAGGTACAGCAGCCGCACGACCACGACGACGCCGACGACCGTCGCCGCCCAGCCGAGCAGCTCGCTCCAGCGGCCGGACGCCGTGCGCACCGCGATGTGCAGTTCGAGCCCGATCAGCCCGAACGCGACGCCGGTGACCAGCGTGTCGACGATGTCCCAGAAGGTGTGCCCGGCGAGCCGTGTCATCACGTCGTCGGCGTCGGTGGCGTACTCGGCGAGGAACATGGCGGTGACGAGCACGGCGAGCACACCGGAGCCGTGCAGCTCCTCGGCCAGCACATATGAGGCGTACGGCACGAGCAGCGAGAGCCCGATCTGGAGGGTCGCGTCGCCGAGCAGGTCCATCAGCTTGTAGGCGCCCCACCCGAGGGCGAGCCCGACGGCGAGTGCGACGACGGCGGACAGGACGAGGTCGAGTCCCGCCTCCCACGCGGTGAAGTGGCCGCTCACGGCGGCGGCGATGGCCACGTGGTACAGCACGATGGCCGTCACGTCGTTGAAGAGCCCCTCGCCCTCCAGGATGGACACCAGACGCCTCGGCAGCCCGAGTTGCCCGGCGACGGCGGTCGCGGCGACCGGATCGGGCGGCGCGACGAGCGCGCCCAGCGCCACCGCGGCGGCGAGCGGCAGCCCCGGCACGATCGCGTGGGCGACGGCGGCCACGCAGAACGTCGTGACGAACACCAGCGCCACGGCCAGCAGGAAGATGGGGCGTACGTTCGCCGCGAACTGCCGCCACGAGGTCCGCCGTACGGCCGCGTAGAGCAGGGGCGGCAGCAGCAACGGGAGAATCAGGTCCGGCGGCACCTCGACGTTGGGCACGAACTCCAGCAGCGCGAGCACGAGCCCGAGCAGCGTCATCAGCACCGGCGCGGGCAATCCGAACCGGTCCCCCACCGGGACACTCACCACGGCCCCGAGCAACAGCACGAACAACAGGGCCAACTGATCCACGGTCAGCGCTCCGGTGACTCGGCATCCACAGGGCAGACCTCAAGCCTGCCACGCCGACCCTGCCACCAGGGCTTACGGGCCCTCCGCTACAGAGCGCGCCGCATCGCCCGGTGCGGCATCCCCGCGTCCGGGAACTCCGGCCCGTACGGCACGTACCCCAGCCGCTCGTAGAAGCCCAGGGCGTGCGTCTGCGCGTGCAGGTCCACGGCGGCGAGGCCACGCGCGCGTGCCGCGTCCTCTATCGCCCGCACCAGGGCCGCCCCGACGCCCAGCCCGCGGGCTTCCCGCGTCACGGCGAGACGCCCCAGCGAGCCCACCGACGGGTCGCCGTCGGTCTTGGCCGCGGCCGCCTCGCCGTACAGCAGCCGGCCGGTGCCGAGCGGCAGCCCGTCCTCGCGGACCGCCAGCACATGCACGGCATCCGTGTCGTGGGCGTCGTACTCGATCTCTTGCGGGACGCCCTGCTCGACGACGAAGACCTCCTTGCGCACCGTGAAGCACGCCTCCCGGTCGGCGGGGTCGTCGGCGACACGCACGGCGTAGGTCACCGGGCTCATCCCCACGTCTCCTCGCGGACCTGGTCGAGCGCCTTCTGGAGGTCGGCCGGGTACTCGCTCTCGAACTCGACCCACTGCCCGTCCCCGGGGTGCTCGAAGCCGAGCCGCACGGCGTGCAGCCACTGGCGGGTCAGCCGCAGCCGCTTGGCGAGGGTTGGGTCGGCGCCGTAGGTCAGGTCGCCGACGCAGGGGTGCCGGTGGGCCGCCATGTGGACGCGGATCTGGTGGGTGCGCCCGGTCTCCAGCTTCACGTCGAGCAGGGAGGCCGCGCGGAACGCCTCGATGAGGTCGTAGTGCGTGATCGACGGCTTGCCGTCGGCCGTGACCGCCCACTTGTAGTCGTGGTTCGGGTGGCGGCCGATCGGGGCGTCGATGGTGCCGCTGGTCGGGTCGGGGTGGCCCTGGACGAGCGTGTGGTACCGCTTGTCGACCGTGCGCTCCTTGAACTGACGCTTGAGCGAGGTGTACGCGCGCTCCGACTTGGCGACCACCATGAGGCCCGAGGTGCCCACGTCGAGGCGGTGCACGATGCCCTGGCGCTCGGCGGCGCCGGACGTCGAGATCCGGTAGCCCGCCGCGGCGAGCCCGCCGATGACCGTCGGCCCGCTCCAGCCCGGCGACGGATGCGCGGCGACGCCGACCGGCTTGACTATCACGACCACGTCATCGTCGTCGTGCACGATCTCCATGCCCTCGACCGGCTCGGCGACGATCTGCACGGGCGCGGGCGCCTGCGGCATCTCGACCTCCAGCCAGGCCCCGCCGTGCACCCGCTCCGACTTCCCGACCACCGACCCGTCGACCATGACCTTCCCCGCCGCGGCAAGCTCGGCCGCCTTCGTACGGGAGAAGCCGAACATGCGGGAGATGGCGGCGTCGACGCGCTCGCCCTCCAGGCCGTCGGGCACGGGCAGGGTACGGATCTCGGGAATCGTGCTCACCCGACGAGTATGCCGGACCGGGCCGCCACCCCCGTACGGAGCCTGTGGATAACTCCCCCGACCCCCCGTGGCGGCTCTTTGCGGGAATCAGTCCTTGTGCACGGTGCCGTCGGGGTCCAGGCCCCGGAACGACAGCAGCACGATCAGGATGCCGCCGCACACGATCGCCGAGTCGGCGAGGTTGAACACGGCGAAGTGCTTGGGGGCGATGAAGTCCACGACCGCGCCCTCGAAGACGCCCGGCGAGCGGAAGATCCGGTCGGTGAGGTTGCCGAGCGCACCGCCGAGCAGCAGGCCGAGAGCGATCGCCCAGGGCAGGCTGTACAGCTTGCGGGCGAGCCGGGCGATCACCACGATCACAGCCGCCGCGATCACCGTGAAGATCACGGTGAAGGCCTCGCCGAAGCCGAAGGCCGCGCCCGCGTTGCGGATCGCCTCGAACTTCAGCCAGTCCCCGATGATCTCGATCGGCGGGTGGTGCTCCAGCTTGGCGACCACGATCATCTTGCTGATCAGGTCGAGGGCATACGCGAACGCGGCGACGCCGAACAGCACGGCGATCCGGCGCTTGCCCCGGGGCCGCCGGGCCTCGGCGTCCTGCGCCGCCTCGCCGGACGACTCGGCCGACGCCGTGCTGCCGGCGTCGTCGGCGCCCCGCGCGTCCGCGCCGGACTGCTCCGGCTCGGCTGCCGCCGGCTTGGGGGTATCCGGCGTACCGATGATGCGCTCCGCCTCTGCCACGTGAGTCCCTCGACCTAGGTACCTGACTGAGGACGAGAGTACGACACGTCCCGCGGGGCCCGGGCCACCGGTCAGTACCGCCGTTCCTGCTTCTGCTTGCACTCGACGCACAGCGTCGCGCGCGGGAAGGCCTGCATACGGGCCTTGCCGATCGGGTTCCCGCAGTTCTCGCACAGGCCGTAGGTGCCCGCGTCGAGCCTCTCCAGGGCCCGCTCGGTCTGCGTGAGCATCTCGCGGGCGTTCGCGGCGAGCGCCAGCTCGTGCTCGCGCGTGATGTTCTTGGCGCCGGTGTCGGCCTGGTCGTCGCCCGCTCCGTCCCCGGAGTCCCGCATCAGGCCGACGAGGGACTGCTCGGACGACTCGATCTCGTCGCGCAGCCGCATCACCTCGGCCATCAGCTCCGCCCGCGCCTCCTCGACCTCCTCCGCCGTCCAGGGGTCCTCGCCGGGGCGCACCGCGAGCTCGCCGGGCTCCACCGCCGCGGCGATGCGTGCCTTGGGAACGGCGGTCTTGGCCGCCGTGGCCGTGCCAGGGGTCTTCTTCGCAACCACCGTCGTGGCTCCCGTCTGCTCCGCGGCCTGCGCCGCGCCCACCTTCTTGACCCTGCTCTCGGCGGCCGCACGCTTCCCGGCCGCACCCTGCGCGCCCACACTCCGCTTGGCCGCGCTCTTCCTGGCGGTGCTTTTCTTGGCGGCGCTCTTCTTAGCGACGCTCTCCTTGGCGGCGCTCTTCTCTCCCGCGCTCTTCTTAGCGACGCTCTCCTTGGCAGCGCTCTTCTCTCCCGCGCCCTCCTTGGTCACGGCCTTCTTGGCCGTTCGTCCCTTCGCCGTCTTCCCCTTGGACGCGGGCTTGCCTGCTGCCGTCTGCTCGGCCTCCGCCTCCTTGTGGGCCTCCCCCTCGGCCGCCTTCGCCGCGACCGCCTTCTTCTTACTGACGGCCTTCTTGCCGGACGCCTTCTTCCCGGCCGCCTTGGGGGCTGTCGTACGAGCAGTGGCGGTCTTCTTCCCGGCGCCCTTGCCGGACGCCTTGCCGGCCTCCCGGCCGGCCCCTTTCCCGCCCTTCTCCTTCTCCTCCGCGACCTTCTCCCTCGCGCTCCCCTCCGCGACCTTCTCCTCCGCGGCTTTCCCTTCCGGGGCCCTCTCGGCCGCCGATTCGCCGTCCCCCCGCCCCGTCCTGACCGGCTTCCCGTTCCCGGTCCCCGCGGCGCGCCCCCGCGTGGTCTTCTTCCCGCTCACGTCCTTGGCCGCCCCAGCGGAGGCACCGGCACGCGCATGTGTGGATCTGCTCGACGCCGACTGCTGTACGGCGGTCTTCTTCGCCACCATGCCGCGGCCCCTTCACATATTGTGATCTTGCACGCGAATCGTGCTGGGACGATAAATCGACTTGAGTCCCGCGGCAACGGGGCACACCGCCCGATTCGCCCGCCTCGCGCATGCCGCGCGGGAGACATGCATGCGTTGTGCCCAGCTCCCCGCCGGGTATGCAGACGAGCCGGACGTCCCAGAATCCGAACAGGCGTACCGCACCATTCGGGTCAGCGCTGCCCGAACACGATCCCTGCCCCGGCGCTCCGGAAATCCGGTCGGCCGCTGTCCGTGCGGCGCCGTACACTGGGCGGAGCGAAAAGCGTGGATGGGGACGAGTAGCGACGTACGCAGCCCAGAGCGACCCGGGGACGGTGGAAGCCCGGGGGCGAGCGCGACGTGAAGATCACCCCGGAGCCGCCGGAAGAAGACCCTCCCAGGGTTGGTAGAACCGGCATCGCGACCCCAATGAGGGGGCTCGCCGACGCACACCCCGCGTCGGAGGGCCAAGGAGGGTGGTACCGCGGGAGCGCGCCGAAACCGGCGTAAGGAAGACTCGGCTCTCGTCCCTCCGGACGGAAGGCAGCAAGTCCGCCGGAGGAAGCTCGCTGATGACAACGCCGACGTACCGCCAGGTGCCCGCCCAGGTCGACCTGCCCGCCCTTGAGCACGCCGTGCTCGACTTCTGGCGCGAGCAGAAGATCTTCGCCAAGAGCCTGGAGCAGTCCGAGGGCCGCCCCGAGTGGGTGTTCTACGAGGGCCCGCCCACCGCCAACGGCATGCCCGGCGCCCACCACATCGAGGCCCGCGTCTTCAAGGACGTCTTCCCCCGCTTCCGCACCATGCGCGGCTACCACGTGGCCCGCAAGGCCGGCTGGGACTGCCACGGCCTCCCGGTGGAGCTCGCCGTCGAGAAGGAGCTCGGCTTCAGCGGCAAGAAGGACATCGAGGACTACGGCATCGCGGCGTTCAACGCCAAGTGCCGCGAGTCCGTGCTGCGCCACACCGACGCCTTCTCCGATCTGACGACCCGCATGGGCTACTGGGTCGACCTCGACGACGCCTACGTCACGATGGAACCCGAGTACATCGAGTCCGTCTGGTGGTCGCTGAAGGAGATCTTCAACAAGGGCCTGCTGGTGCAGGACCACCGCGTCGCCCCCTGGTGCCCGCGCTGCGGCACCGGCCTGTCCGACCACGAGCTGGCGCAGGGCTACGAGACGGTCGTCGACCCGTCCGTGTACGTCCGTTTCCCGCTCACCTCCGGTCCGCTCGCCGGCGAGGCCGCGCTCCTGGTGTGGACGACCACGCCCTGGACGCTCGTCTCCAACACGGCCGTGGCCGCGCACCCCGAGGTCACCTACGTCGTCGCGACGAACGGCGAGGAGAAGCTCGTCGTCGCCGAGCCCCTTCTCGCCAAGGCCCTGGGCGAGGGCTGGGAGACCACCGGCCAGTCCTTCACCGGCGCCGAGATGGAGCGCTGGACGTATCAACGGCCGTTCGAGCTCGTGGAGTTCCCGGAGACCGAGAGCGGCACCCACTACGTGGTCAACGCCGAGTACGTCACCACCGAGGACGGCACGGGTCTGGTCCACCAGTCCCCCGCCTTCGGTGAGGACGACCTCAAGGTCTGCCGCGCCTACGGCCTGCCCGTGGTGAACCCGGTCCGCCCGGACGGCACCTTCGAGGAGGACGTCCCCCTGGTCGGCGGCGTCTTCTTCAAGAAGGCCGACGAAAAGCTCACCGAGGACCTCCAGCAGCGCGGCCGGCTCTTCAGGCACATCCCGTACGAGCACAGCTACCCGCACTGCTGGCGCTGCCACACCGCGCTGCTCTACTACGCACAGCCGTCCTGGTACATCCGCACCACCGCCATCAAGGACCGCCTCCTCGAGGAGAACGAGAACACCAACTGGTTCCCGGAGACGGTGAAGAACGGCCGGTACGGCGACTGGCTGAACAACAACATCGACTGGGCGCTGTCCCGCAACCGCTACTGGGGCACCCCGCTGCCGATCTGGCGCTGCGAGGACGACCACCTCACCGTCGTCGGCTCCCGCGCGGAGCTGACCGAGCTGACGGGCACCGACCAGTCGGGCCTGGACCCGCACCGCCCGTTCATCGACGACGTCACCTTCGGCTGCCCGCAGTGCGCCAAGACGGCCACGCGCGTGCCGGAGGTCATCGACGCCTGGTACGACTCGGGCTCGATGCCGTTCGCGCAGTGGGGCTACCCGTACAAGAACAAGGAGTTGTTCGAGGCCCGCTACCCGGCGCAGTTCATCTGCGAGGCCATCGACCAGACCCGCGGCTGGTTCTACACGCTGATGGCGATCGGCACGCTGGTCTTCGACAAGTCGTCGTACGAGAACGTCGTCTGCCTCGGCCACATCCTCGCCGAGGACGGCCGCAAGATGTCCAAGCACCTGGGCAACATCCTCCAGCCGATCCCGCTGATGGACCAGCACGGCGCCGACGCGGTGCGCTGGTTCATGGCGGCCGGCGGCTCCCCGTGGGCGGCACGCCGCGTGGGTCACGGCACGATCCAGGAGGTCGTCCGCAAGACGCTCCTGACGTACTGGAACACGGTCGCCTTCCAGGCGCTGTACGCCCGTACGTCGAACTGGGCGCCCTCCGCGGCCGACCCGGCCCCGGCCGACCGCCCGGTCCTGGACCGCTGGCTGCTGTCCGAACTGCACGCGCTGGTCGACCAGATGACCCAGTCCCTGGACGCGTACGACACCCAGCGCGCCGGCAAGCTGCTCTCGGCGTTCGTCGACGACCTGTCCAACTGGTACGTCCGCCGCTCGCGTCGCCGCTTCTGGCAGGGCGACAAGGCGGCGCTGCGCACGCTGCACGAGGTCGTCGAGACGGTCACCAAGCTGATGGCCCCGCTGACCCCGTTCATCACCGAGCGGGTCTGGCAGGACCTGGTCGTGCCGGTGACGCCGGGCGCCCCGGAGTCGGTCCACCTGTCCTCCTGGCCGGAGGCGGACCTGACGGCGATCGACCCCGAACTGTCGAAGCAGATGGTGCTGGTGCGCCGGCTGGTCGAGCTGGGCCGTGCCACGCGCGCGGAGTCGGGCGTGAAGACCCGCCAGCCGCTGTCCCGGGCTCTGGTGGCCGTCGCGGGCTTCGAGAGCCTCGACCCCGAGCTGCACACGCAGATCACCGAGGAGTTGAACGTCAGCTCGCTCGCGTCGCTCTCCGAAGTCGGTGGCAGCCTGGTCGACACCACCGCCAAGGCCAACTTCCGCGCGTTGGGCAAGCGGTTCGGCAAGCGCGTCCAGGACGTGGCGAAGGCCGTCGCGAACGCGGACGCGGCGGCACTGTCGCTGGCGCTGCGCGAGGGCACGGCCTCGGTGGAGGTCGACGGCGAGACGATCACGCTCGCCCCGGACGAGGTGATCATCACCGAGACCCCGCGTGAGGGCTGGTCGGTGGCGTCCGACTCGGGTGCCACGGTCGCCCTGGACCTGGAGATCACGGAGGAGCTGCGCCGTGCGGGCCTGGCCCGTGACGCGATCCGTCTGATCCAGGAGGCCCGCAAGAACAGCGGCCTGGACGTGGCCGACCGGATCGCTCTGCGGTGGACGGCGACGGACCCGGCGGTGGCCGAGGCTCTCGCCGAGCATGCCGGGCTGATCGCCGACGAGGTGCTGGCGACGGACTTCGCCCAGGGCGAGGCGGATGGCACGTATGGCTCCGCCTTTACGGATGAGGGACTGACCCTGGCGTTCCGCCTGCGTAAGGCGTAGTGCTTCGCTGAGGGGCGTCGCGTCTGCCGGGTCCGGCTGTCCCGCGTCTGCGGGTAGGTCGTGGCTGATCGCGCAGTTCCCCGCGCCCCTGAGGGGGCGCCGGCGCCCCGAAGGCCCGGGCCCGCCAAGAAAATCTTGGTCGGTCCGGGCCTTCGGCGTTGTGTCCGTAGGACACCTCGGCCGCTTCCGAACAAACACCGCAAACCCCGTGAACACGCGTAGCAAAAGGGCGGGGCCCCGGATCGAAATCCGGGGCCCCGCCCTGAACGCTGCCGACGCCTACGGCGTACTACCAACCGTCAGTTGTCATCCTCGTCGATGAGGAACCCGCGCATCGGCGACGGGGCCTGACCCATGGGGGACGGACCCTGCGGCCGGACCGGAGCCATCGGCTGGGTCATCGCCGGGGACATCTGCTGCTGACCGCCGTAGGACGGAGCAGCCGGGGACGGGGCGCCGCCCATGCCCTGGTTGCCGCCGTACGACGGGGCACTCGCGCCGGCCGGAGCCATGGAAGGCGCCGGGGACGGCGGGAGGGACGCCGCAGCCGGGGTCCGCGGCGGAGCGAGCGAGTCGTCTGCCTGGGTCTCCAGCTGGCGCAGCTGGGACTCGAGGTAGGACTTCAGCCGCGTGCGGTACTCGCGCTCGAAGCCGCGCAGGTCCTCGACCTTGCGCTCCAGCGTGGCGCGGGCGGACTCAAGGGAGCCCATCGCGACACGGTGCTTCTCCTGCGCGTCCCGCTCCAGGGCGTCGGCCTTGGCACGGGCGTCACGCTCAAGACCCTCGGCACGCGAACGCGCCTCGCCGACGATCTTGTTGGCCTCGGAGCGGGCCTCGGCGATCGCCTGGTCGGCGGTCTGCTGCGCGAGCGACAGAACGCGTGCGGCGCTGTCGCCGCCGGGGCCGCCCTGACCGGGACCGCCCATCGGGCCACCCATAGGACCGCCCATCGGGCCGCCCATCTGCTGCATGGGGGGCTGGCCCATCGGCCCCGGACCCTGGCCCATCGGACCGGGACCCTGAGGGCCACCCTGACCGCCGGGACCGGCGGGCAGCTGCGGGGCACCGCTGGGCAGCTGGGGCGGACCACCCATGGGGCCACCCATCTGCTGCTGCGGCGGGCCCGATATGCCGGCGGGGACAGGAGCCCCGGGACCGCGCATGCCCTGCTGCGGCATTCCGCCCTGGGGCATACCGCCCTGCTGAGGCATACCGCCCTGCTGGTCCTGCGGACCGCCGGGCCCCTCCGGAGGCTTGCGCATGTTCTGCTGGTTCTGGGCAGCAGCACGCGTGGCCGCGGCCAGCTTGGCGCGCAGGTCCTCGTTCTCGCGGAGCAGGCGCGTCAGTTCGGCTTCGACCTCATCGAGGAAGGCATCGACCTCGTCCTCGTCATAGCCTTCTCGGAGGCGGACGGTCGTGAACTGCTTGTTCCGCACGTCCTCGGGGGTCAACGGCATCTCTTCACCTCAACGTAGTCGTCGGCAGTCGGCAAGACCGTATCTGTCACATCGTTCACATCGCGCTCCGTACAACGGTGATCAGGATGTAGACGATGATCATCAGTACGAAGAAGGACAGGTCGAGCGCCACGCCCCCGAGACGCAGCGGCGGGATGAACCGCCGCAGAAGCTTCAGCGGTGGATCAGTGACAGTGTAGGTGGCCTCCAGAACGACCACCATCGCCTTGCCGGGTTGCCATGAGCGGGCGAACTGGAAGACGTAGTCCATGACCAACCGGAAGATGAGCACGATGAGGAACACCATCAGCGCGATGTAGAGAACCTGCAGGACCACGCTCATGACTGGTGTTTCCCTCTCCCCTGTTTTCCCAGTTCCGTGCTGTTCTTCCGGTGGTGCGTCTCAGCTCTGGTTGAAGAACCCGCCCTCTGCGATGCGGGCCTTGTCCTCCGCCGTGACATCGACGTTAGCAGGCGACAACAGGAACACCTTCTGCGTCACCCGCTCGATGCTGCCGTGAAGACCAAACACCAAACCTGCCGCAAAGTCGACAAGTCGCTTCGCGTCTGTGTCATCCATCTCAGTCAGATTCATGATCACCGGGGTACCTTCACGGAAGTGTTCCCCGATGGTACGGGCCTCGTTGTAGGTCCGGGGGTGAAGTGTGGTGATCCGGTACGGCTCTCGTTCCGACACGACCTTGGGCATGATCACCGGTGCGTTCTTCTCCAGGCTTGCGCGTTCTTGTGTGATGGACGCCACGGGCGCGATGCGCGCCGGGCGGCCGGATTCCGCGGGTAGCGAAGTCGCACGGGCCACAGGTTCACGAGGCGCGGGCGGCTGAACGATTCGCACCTCTTCGTCCCTTTGGGACTGATGTGCACTGTGCGACTGGTGGGACGGCTCATGCCGTCGATGGTCCCGCTCGGGCTCCGGGTCCAGCTCGGGCTCGAAGTCGTCATCGGGGTCGAACCCCCGGCCGTCGTACCCATCGTCCTCCACGAGGCCGAGGTAGACCGCCATCTTGCGCATCGCGCCGGCCATGCTCTGAGTCCTCCGCTCTGTGGTGGATCGACGACTGCCAAGTGCCCGCGATCCACGCGGTCGTTACGCCCGCCTTTCGGCGACATTGACCATATTTTCTGCTGTGGTCCGACTTCTTGGCGACGTTACCCGAGCCTGGGGCGGACTCCGAGTACCGCAGTGCCGACGCGCACATGTGTCGCACCCGCCGCCACCGCCTCTTCGAGATCCGCACTCATCCCTGCCGACACCATGTTCGCAGCCGGATGAGCTCGGCGCAGGTCGGTCGACAAATCCATCAACCGCTCGAATGCCGCCCGTTGGCGCCCCGCGTACTCCCCGGTGAGCGGGGCTACGGTCATGAGCCCGGCCGGCCGCAGCCCCGGAGCCTTCGCGACGAGCTCGGCCAACTCCTCGATGCCACCCGGCGCCACACCGCCCCTCTCACCTCGGGCGCTCTCGCCGGCGTCCAGCGCCACCTGGATCAGGCAGCCCACCTCGCGCTCCTGCCGTACGGCCTCCTTCGAGAGCGCCGTCACCAGCCGGGCGCGGTCGACGGACTGCACGAGGTCCGCGTAACCGACCACGGACCGCACCTTGTTGGTCTGCAACTGGCCGACGAAGTGCCAGACGAGCGGCAGATCCGAGCATTCGGCGGCCTTGGGGGCAGCGTCCTGGTCGCGGTTCTCGGCGACGTGGCGCACACCGAGTTCCGACAGGATCCGCACATCGCTCGCGGGGTAGGTCTTGGTGACCACGATCAGGGTCACCTCCTCGCGGGCACGTCCGGCGGCCGCGCAGGCGGCGGCGATTCGTTCCTCCACCTGCGCCAGGTTCGCGGCGAGTTCGTCTTTGCGGTCCGTCATGTCCATTCAGTCCAGCCAGACGTATCCCGCGAGCCGCCCTGTGGTGCGGTCACGGCGATACGAGAAGTGGTCGCCCGACTCCAGCGTGCACACCGGCGACTGCGCCCGGTCGCGCACTCCGAGCCGCGCGAGCTGGGCGTGCACCCCGGCGGCCACGTCCACCGCCGGTGTGCCCCAGCTGGTCTCGGCGTACGCCGTCGGCTCCTCGGCGGCCACCTCGGCGCGCATCGCCTCCGGCACCTCGTAGCACCGGCCGCACACGGCGGGGCCGGTGCGGGCGACGATCCGGGCGGGGTCGGCGCCCAGTTCCGTCATCGCGCGTAGCGCCGCCGGGACGACCCCGGCGATCATGCCGGGCCGTCCCGCGTGGGCCGCGGCGGCGATCCCGGCGACCGGGTCGGTCAGCAGGACCGGCACGCAGTCGGCGGTGAGGACGGCGAGGGCGAGACCGCGCCGTGCGGTGACGATCGCGTCGACCTCGGGCACCGGACGATCACGCCATGGTCCGTCGACCACGGCGACGTCCGCTCCGTGCACCTGGTTCATCCAGACGACGTCGCCGGGGTCGAGCCCGAGCGACTTGGCTGCGAGCTCGCGGTTGGCGGTCACGGTCCCGGGGTCGTCGCCGACCGCTCCGCCGAGATTGAGCTCCTCATACGGAGCGGCGCTCACCCCGCCCCACCGGTCGGTGAAGGCGAAGTGCGCGCCGCTCACGGTGTCGCGCTGTCCTATCACGTCAGAAGGATCACTTAAGGAAGTCCGGGACGTCCAGCTCCTCCGCCGCGCTGTCGGCGTAGGTGCGCGACGGCGGGACCGGCGGGGCGACCGGAATGTCGGCCACCGGATCCGGCGCGGGCTCCGGCTCCTCCTTCGGCGTGACGCTGCCGAGCGAGCCGAAGGAGGGACGGCTCTCGGGCTGGCGTGCCGGGGTGGGCTCCTCGCGGCGGGGCGTGGAGGACGTCGAGCCGAGGACGTTGTCCCGGCGGGCCGGCGGCTGTCCGCCGTCGAAGCCGGCCGCGATCACGGTGACCCGGACCTCGTCGCCGAGGGCGTCGTCGATGACCGCGCCGAAGATGATGTTGGCCTCGGGGTGGGCGGCCTCGCTGACCAGCTGGGCCGCTTCGTTGATCTCGAACAGACCGAGGTCGGAGCCACCGGAGATGGAGAGCAGCACGCCGCGGGCGCCGTCGATGGACGCCTCCAGGAGCGGCGAGGAGATCGCCATCTCGGCCGCGGCCACCGCGCGGTCGTCGCCGCGGGCCGAGCCGATGCCCATGAGGGCCGAACCGGCCTCGGACATGACCGACTTGACGTCGGCGAAGTCGAGGTTGATCAGGCCGGGCGTGGTGATCAGGTCGGTGATGCCCTGGACACCGGAGAGCAGGACCTGGTCGGCCGACTTGAAGGCGTCGAGCACCGAGACCTGGCGGTCCGAGATGGACAGAAGCCGGTCGTTCGGGATGACGATGAGGGTGTCGACCTCTTCGCGGAGTTCGGCGATGCCGTCCTCGGCCTGGTTGGCGCGGCGCCGTCCCTCGAAGGTGAACGGGCGGGTGACCACACCGATGGTGAGGGCCCCCAGGGAGCGGGCGATGTTGGCCACGACGGGCGCGCCGCCGGTGCCGGTGCCGCCGCCTTCACCGGCCGTCACGAAGACCATGTCGGCCCCCTTGAGGACCTCCTCGATCTCCTCGCGGTGGTCCTCGGCGGCCTTGCGGCCGACGGCCGGGTTGGCTCCGGCGCCGAGTCCGCGGGTGAGTTCACGGCCGACGTCGAGCTTGACGTCGGCGTCGCTCATCAACAGCGCCTGTGCGTCAGTGTTGATGGCGATGAACTCGACGCCCTTGAGACCGACCTCGATCATCCGGTTGATGGCATTGACACCACCGCCGCCGACACCGATGACTTTGATGACTGCGAGGTAGTTCTGCGGTGCTGCCACGTCGAAGGCCTCTCGCCTCGAGTTACGGGTCGTCGGTTCATGGGAAGCGGGTCAGCTTCTGGAACCGGCGACTGATGCCGAATGGGACGGTCCGTAGCGCCGACCCGAACCCTAACCCTGAAGTTTAGGGTTACCAGTGTGTCTGTTCCTTGAAGTCTTCTGAACAGGACACTAAGTCGACAAGTGGCGCACGTTCAACGAACACGCCGAACCTCCCGTTTTTCTTTTCACCCTATGTGATCAGCCATGTCGCTGCCCAACCAGGGTGCTGGCCTGCGCAGATGTGCGTCAACTCCCCGATGACGCCGGGGCGGTGGGAACGCTCACGTCGAAGTACCGCGCACGCGGCGAGGCTTTCATGAGAGCGGTGAGTGTGCGAGCCTTGGCGGCCCCCTTCTCGCCACTCCCCCACGCGACGGTCCGGCCGTCGCGCAACTCCAGCGAGATGTCGTCGTAGGAACGGACCTTGACGACCAGGGTGTCGTGGGAGACGGCGGCCGGAATGGCGCCGGCGACCCGTACCGCCTCGCGCACCAGACGGTCGTCTCCGAAACGGCGCAGACTCGCGGCCGCGGAGCTGGACCGGGTCACCGTCAATTCCAGTACGGGAACGCCTTTCGGAGGCGTGGAAACTGTGGCGAAACGGACACCTTCATCATCCACTTCGATGAACTTTCCGCCTTTTTGCTCCATCAGAACCGGAGTCCGCTCCATCACTTTCAGGCTGATTCCTTGCGGCCAGGAGCGGACTACGTCAACCTCGTCAATTCGGGGCAATTTCCGGCGCAGGCGTGCCTCAATCGCACCGGTCTCGATGGAAATCAGTGGGGCCCCGACGGGGACGTCGGCCGCCTCGCGGACCTGCTCGGGCGTCAGAACCCGGGTCCCCGCGACCGATACACGCTCGACGCGCAGCCACTTGGAGCCGTAGAGCAGCCACCCGGAGCCCGCCCCCAGCAGTACCAGGAGGACGGCAAGGATGATGATCATACGAAGACGCGACAGCCTCAACCGCCGCCGGGCGAGGGGCGGGTCGGACGACTCCTGCTTGCGTTCACCGCGCTCGGCGGTCGTCGGTCCGGCCACGCTCCCTGCCCTCCGTCACACGGTTACTGGCGGCGGTGCGAGGCGATCGCCTCGTACACCATGCCGACGAGCAGTTCGTCGGCGTCCCGGCGGCCGAATTCGCTTGCGGCGCGGGACATCTCGTACAGCCGGTGCGGGTCGGCGAGCACGGGCAGGACGTTCTGCTGCACCCATTCGGGCGTGAGTTCCGCGTCGTCGACCAGCAGTCCGCCGCCGGCCTTGACCACCGGCTGGGCGTTCAGCCGCTGTTCGCCGTTGCCGATGGGCAGCGGGACATATGCGGCCGGGAGTCCGACGGCGGAGAGTTCGGCGACGGTCATCGCGCCCGCGCGGCAGAGCATCATGTCGGCCGCGGCGTACGCGAGGTCCATCCGGTCCACGTACGGTACCGGGATGTACGGGGGCATCCCCGGCATCTGGTGCACCTGCGGCAGTTCGTTCTTCGGGCCGACCGCGTGCAGGATCTGGATACCGGCCTGCTGGAGCCAGGGCGCGACCTGCTGGACGACCTCGTTGAGCCGACGCGCGCCCTGCGAGCCGCCGGAGACCAGCAGCGTGGGCAGGTTCGGGTCGAGGCCGAACGCGGCGCGGGCCTCGGGCCGGACGGCGGCCCGGTCGAGGGTGGCGATGGTCCGGCGCAGCGGGATGCCGATGTAGCGCGAGTTGCGGAGCTTGCTGTCCGGGGTGGAGACGGCGACCTGGGCGGCGTAGCGCGAGCCGATCTTGTTGGCCAGGCCCGGGCGGGCGTTGGCCTCGTGGATGATGATCGGCACGCCGAGGCGCTTGGCGGCGAGGTAGCCGGGCAGTGCGACATAGCCGCCGAAGCCGACGACGGCGTCCGCCTTGGTGCGCTCCAGGATCTGCTCGGTCGCCTTGATCGTGCCGCGCAGCCGGCCCGGGACGGTGATCAGCTCGGGAGTGGGCTTGCGCGGCAGCGGTACCGCCGGGATCAGCGCGAGTTCATAGCCGCGCTGCGGCACCAGCTTGGTCTCCAGGCCGCGCTCCGTGCCCAGGGCCGTGATCCCCACGGTCGGGTCCTGCCTGCGCAGGGCGTCCGCGAGGGCGAGCGCGGGCTCGATGTGGCCGGCGGTCCCCCCACCGGCGAGTACGACATGCACCGAAATTCACCGCTCTCCGGACGAACGCGCCGCCGAGGCACGCCGTCGCATCGTGTTCCATCTCCGAGGCCCCCGGTCACGCACGGCGCCTCCCGCACGCTTTCTACCAAAGCGGGGTTGCCGCACGGAAAGCGCTGCCCGCGCAGCGGGCTCATCACGTGCGAAGGCGATGAGGAGCCCGATGGCGAACATGGTCGGCAACAGGGCGGACCCTCCGTACGAGAACAGCGGCAGGGGGACGCCGGCGATCGGCAGCAGGCCGAGCACCGCACCGATGTTGATCACGGCTTGCGCGGTGATCCAGGTGGTCACGCCTCCCGCGGCGTACCTCACGAAGGGTTCCTCCGTGCGTCCGGCCACGCGGATACCCGCATAGCCTAGAGCCGCGAAGAGGGCGAGCACCGACAGCGTCCCCGCCAAGCCCAGTTCCTCACCGGTGACGGCGAAGATGAAGTCGGTGTGGGCTTCGGGGAGTTGGCCCCATTTCTCCACACTCGCACCCAGTCCGGAGCCGAAGATTCCGCCGGACGCGAGCGCATAGATGCCGTGCACGGCCTGCCAGCAGTCGACGGCGCCGCCGCGCGGTTCGGTGGCGCCGAGACACTGCAGGCGGGCCATACGGTTC
Organism: Streptomyces coerulescens; assembly: GCF_042657965.1. Lineage (NCBI taxonomy): Bacteria > Bacillati > Actinomycetota > Actinomycetes > Kitasatosporales > Streptomycetaceae > Streptomyces > Streptomyces coerulescens. The sequence continues at coordinate 80,143 of NZ_JBHSKM010000007.1, read as the reverse complement.
TCGCTGGTCTTGATCAGCACCAGCCCGATCATCCCGGCGACCGAGAGGACGCCCACGAACAGCCTGGTCGGGGCCCCCGCCAGCCACAACAGGCCGAACAGGATCGCCGACAGGATGATCGCCGTACCCATGTCGCCGCCGAGCATGATCAGCCCGAGCAGCATGAAAGCGACCGGTACCAGCGGCACCAGCATGTGCTTCCACTGGTTGAGCAGCTTCTTGTCCTGCTTGCGGGCGATCAGGTCGGCGCCCCACAGCACCAGCGCCAGCTTGCCGAACTCACTGGGCTGGATCTGGAAGGAGCCGCCGAGGGCGATCCAGTTCTGGTTGCCGTTGACCGCGACTCCTATCCCGGGCACCTGCACCAGCGCCATCATGAAGACGGCGCCCGCGAGGATCGGATAGGCCAGCGCCCGGTGCAGCTTCACCGGCATCCGGGAGGCCGCGAACAGCAGCCCGGCGCCGATCACCGCGGCCAGCAGCTGCTTGCGGAAGAAGTACGACCCGGGCAGCGACATCTGCAGCGCGGTGATCTGGGAGGCCGAGTAGACCATCACCAGACCGAGCACCGTGATCAGCAGGCTGCCGCCGAGGATCAGGTAGTACGCGGTCAGCGGCCGGTCCCACGCCCGGTGCAGACGTGTGTAGAGCCGCCGTACCGCGTTGTCGCGCGGCGGCCCCGAGGCCACGGGCCGCCGAACGGCCCGCTGCACGGGCGGCCTTCCGGTACGACTACTGGGCATCATTCACCGCCGGCAGAACAGCGCACGTCGGCTGCAATGCCCTAGGGGCGCGGGGCTGTGTCCATGTGCGGCTCCGCCGCGGGGCGCGCCCAGCCCCCAGGGCCCGCAGCCGAACGACATCGCGCTGTCGGCAACGAATCGGCCACATCCGAGTCACGCGCCCTCCAAGCGTCCCGTGGCGCCGGCGCGGTCGAGACCCGCCGTCAGGCGCCCGCGCCCGCGCCGAGTTCGCGAACCGCTTCCGCGAACGCGTCACCGCGCTGGTTGTAGTTGGCGAACATGTCCATCGAGGCACACGCGGGGGCGAGGAGCACCGTGTCGCCGGGCCGGGCGAGCCGCTGCGCCTCCTGGACTGCCGCGAGCATCGCCCCAGTGTCGGTCCGGTCGAGGTCGACGACGGGTACTTCCGGCGCGTGTCGCGCGAGGGCTTCCCGGATCAGGCCACGATCGGCGCCGATGAGGACCGCCGCGCGCAGCCGCCCGGCCGACTTGGCGACCAGTTCGTCGAAGACGGCGCCCTTGGCGAGCCCGCCCGCGATCCACACGATGGACTCGTACGCCGCCAACGAGGCTTCCGCCGCGTGCGTGTTGGTGGCCTTGGAGTCGTCGACGTAGGAGACCTCGGCGACGTCCGCCACGTGAGCGATGCGGTGGGCGTCCGGGGTGAAGGCCCGCAGGCCGTCCCGTACGGCCCTGGGGGGCACCCCGAAGGCCCGGGCGAGGGCCGCCGCCGCAAGGGCGTTGGCGATGTTGTGCGGGGCCGGCGGGTTGACGTCGGAGACCTCGGCGAGCTCCTGGGCGCTCTTCTGCCGGTTCTCGACGAAGGCACGGTCGACGAGGATGCCGTCGACGACGCCGAGTTGGGAGGGGGCCGGGGCGCCCAGCGTGAAGCCGATGGCCCGGCAGCCCTCCTCGACGTCCGCCTCGCGCACCAGGTCCTCGGTGGCCTTGTCGGCGACGTTGTAGACGCAGGCGACGCGGTTGCCCTCGTAGATACGGCCCTTGTCGGCGGCGTACGCCTCCATGGAGCCGTGCCAGTCGAGATGGTCGGGCGCGAGGTTCAGCACGGCAGCCGAGTGTGCCCGCAGTGAGGGCGCCCAGTGGAGCTGGTAACTGGACAACTCCACGGCGAGGACGTCGTACTGCTCCTCGCCGAGCACCGCGTCCAGCAGCGAGACGCCGATGTTGCCGACGGCGGCGGTGCGCAGGCCCGCCGCCTTCAGGATCGCGGCGAGCATCTGGACGGTCGTGGTCTTGCCGTTGGTGCCGGTGACGGCGAGCCAGGGCGCGGCGTCCGGGCCGCGCAGCCGCCAGGCGAGCTCGACGTCGCCCCAGATCTCGACGCCCGCCTCACGGGCCGCCGTGAACAGCGGCTTGTCCGGCTTCCAGCCGGGCGCGGTGACGATCAGTTCGGTGCCTACGGGCAGGGTCGCCCCGTCACCGAGGCGTACGGCGATGCCGAGGGCCTCCAGTTCGGCCGCCTGGGCACGCGCGCGTGCGTCGTCGCCGTCGTTGACGACGGTGACCTTCGCGCCGAGGCCGTGCAGCACCTTGGCCGCCGGGACCCCGGAGACACCGAGTCCGGCGACGGTGACGTTCTTCCCCTGCCAGTCGGTCACTTGTCCGCTGCCCATCCCGCGTAGAAGAGGCCCAGTCCGACGATCACACAGATGCCCTGAATGATCCAGAAGCGGACCACTACGAGCACTTCTGACCAGCCCTTGAGTTCGAAGTGGTGCTGGAGTGGCGCCATGCGGAAGACACGCTTGCCGGTGAGGCGGAAGGAGCCGACCTGGATGACCACCGACATGGTGATCAGCACGAACAGGCCGCCGAGGATGGCGAGCAGCAGCTCGGTGCGCGAGCAGATGGCGAGACCGGCGAGCGCGCCACCGAGGGCCAGCGAACCGGTGTCGCCCATGAAGATCTTGGCCGGCGACGTGTTCCACCACAGGAAGCCGAGGCAGGCACCCATCAGCGCCGAGGAGACGACGGCGAGGTCGAGTGGATCTCGCACTTCGTAACAGGCGCCCGGGTTGGCGAGCGTCTGGGCGTTGGCGCAGGACTCCTGGAACTGCCAGACGCCGATGAAGGTGTAGGCACCGAAGACCAGTACGGAGGCGCCGGTGGCCAGGCCGTCCAGACCGTCCGTCAGGTTCACGCCGTTCGACATGGCGAGGATCATGAACAGCGCCCAGATGACGAACAGCACCGGGCCGATGGACCAGCCGAAGTCCTGCACGAAGGAGAGCTTCGTGGAGGCCGGGGTGTTGCCGCGGTTGTCCGCGAACTGCAGCGAGAGCACGGCGAAGGCGATACCGCCGAGCAGCTGTCCGGCCATCTTGGCCTTGGCCCGCAGACCCAGCGAACGACGCTTGACGATCTTGATGTAGTCGTCCAGGAAGCCGACCAGACCCATGCCGGCCATCAGACCGAGCACCAGGACGCCGGAGAACGTCGGCGGCTTGCCGGTGATCAGCTTGGACAGGAAGTACGCGGCGATCGTCGCCAGGATGAAGGCGATACCGCCCATGGTCGGCGTACCGCGCTTGCTGTGGTGCTCGCGCGGGCCGTCGTCACGGATGTACTGGCCGTAGCCCTTGCGGGCCAGCAGCTTGATCAGCAGCGGGGTGCCGACCAGGGTCAGGAACAGACCGATGACACCCGAGAACAGGATCTGATTCATCATCGGGCGGCAACCTCACCCTCGGCACCGCCCGTGAGCAGCGCCTCGGCGACGCTCTCCAGACCCACCGAACGGGACGCCTTCACGAGCACGACGTCCCCTGGGCGCAACTCGCTGCGCAACAGGTCGACCGCCGCCTGTGCGTCGGACACGTGCACCGACTCCTCACCCCACGAACCCTCGTTATATGCGCCCAGTTGCAGCCAGGACGCTTCCCTGCCCCCGACCGCGACGAGCTTGCTGACGTTGAGCCGGACGGCGAGCCGTCCGACCGCGTCGTGCTCGGCGAGCGCCTCGTCCCCGAGCTCGGCCATCTTGCCGAGCACCGCCCACGTCCGGCGTCCCTTGCCCATCGCCGCGAGGGCGCGCAGAGCGGCTCGCATGGACTCGGGGTTCGCGTTGTAGGCGTCGTTGACGATGGTCACGCCGTCCGGGCGCTCGGTGACCTCCATACGCCAGCGGGAGAGGGAGCCCGCCTCGGAGAGCGCGGTGGCGATCTCTTCCGCGGACATGCCCAGCTCATGGGCGACGGCGGCCGCGGCGAGCGCGTTCGACACGTGGTGCTCACCGTACAGGCGCATGGTCACATCGCTGCACCCGGAGGGTGTGTGAAGCAGGAAGGAGGGCTGACCGCTGTCCGTGAGTCGCACGTTCTCGGCGCGTACGTCCGCTTCGCCGGACTCTCCGAAAAGGATCACCTTCGCCTTCGTACGGGACGCCATGGCCCGTACGAGGGGATCGTCGGCGTTGAGGATCGCCGCGCCGTCCTCCGGAAGGCTCTCCACCAACTCGCCCTTGGCCTCGGCGATCTGCTCGCGGCCACCGAACTCGCCGATGTGGGCGGTGCCGACGTTGAGCACGAGGCCGACCTTCGGCGGCGTCAGATCGGCGAGGTAGCGGATGTGGCCGATGCCGCGCGCGCCCATCTCCAGGACGAGGAACCTCGTTTCCCCGGTGGCGCTGAGGGCGGTCAGCGGCAGCCCGATCTCGTTGTTGAGCGAGCCCGGTGTGAACACGGTCGGTGCCTTGCTCCGGAGCACCTGGGCGATCAGGTCCTTGGTGCTGGTCTTGCCGGCCGAGCCGGTCAGCGCCACGAGGGTCGCGCCGAGCCGCTGGACGACATGGCGGGCGAGGGCGCCGAGCGCCTTCTGCACGTCCGGCACGACGATCGCGGGCACGCCCACCGGCCGCGAGCCGAGGACCGCGACCGCTCCGGCCGCGACGACGGCCTCCGCGAAGTCGTGGCCGTCCACGCGCTCGCCGACAAAGGCGACGAAGAGGCTGCCGGGCTCCACTTCACGGGAGTCCCGGACGACGGATCCGGTGACATGGACCGACGGATCCGGTATGTCGTGGGTCTGCCCGCCGACGACTTCTGCGATCTCGGCGAGAGAGAGGGCGATCACAAGTTCATCCCTGGGTCTTCTGGATAGCTTCGCGAAGCACCTGGCGGTCGTCGAAGGGACGGACCACTCCGGCGATGTCCTGGCCCTGCTCATGGCCCTTGCCCGCGACCAGCACCGTGTCGCCGGGCTGGGCGCGCGCGACGGCCGCGGCGATCGCGGCGGCCCGGTCCTCGAAGACCTGGACCTCGCCACGCTCGTGTACCGGCACGGACGCCGCGCCCTGGAGCATGGTTGCAAGGATCGCGAGGGGGTCCTCGGAGCGGGGGTTGTCCGATGTCAGTACGGCGGTGTCGGCGAGCCGGGCCGCAGCGGCGCCCATCGGCTCCCGCTTGGTCCTGTCACGGTCCCCGCCGCAGCCGAGCACCACGTGCACCTTGCCCTCGGTGACCTTGCGCAGCGCCTTGAGCACCGACTCGACGGCGTCGGTCTTGTGGGCGTAGTCCACGACCGCGAGATACGGCTGCCCGGCGTCCACCCGTTCCAGTCGGCCCGGTACACCCGGCACCGCGGCCACGCCGTCGGCGGCGGTCTGCGCGTCGAGGCCGGCGGCGGCCAGGGCGACGATGGCGGCGAGGGTGTTCGCCACGTTGAAGGGGCCCGGCAGCGGCGAAGTGGCGGCGATGCGCTCGCCCTTGGGGCCGATCACGGTGAACGTGGCGTCCATCGGGCCGACCTGGACGTCCTCGGCGCGCCAGTCGGCGTCGGGGTGACCCTCGGCGGAGAAGGTGACGACCGGGACGGTGGCCTCCTCGGCGAGACGGCGGCCGTACTCGTCGTCGAAGTTGACCACGCCGAGCCTGCTGCGCTTCGGGGTGAACAGCTGCGCCTTCGCCCCGAAGTAGTCCTCCATGTCGGAGTGGAACTCCATGTGTTCCGGGCTGAGGTTGGTGAACACCGCGATGTCGAAGACGCAGCCGTCGACCCGGCCGAGGACCAGGGCGTGGCTGGAGACCTCCATGGCGACCGCGTCGACGCCGCGTTCGCGCATGACGGCGAACAGGGCCTGGAGGTCGGTGGCCTCGGGGGTGGTCCGCTCGGACTTGATGCGCTCGTCGCCGATGCGCATCTCGACCGTGCCGATGAGGCCGGTCGACCTGAGCGTCTTCAGGCCGCCCTCGACGAGATAGGCGGTGGTGGTCTTGCCGGACGTGCCGGTGATGCCGATCTGGAGCAGATCGCGGCCGGGTCGGCCGTAGATCGTGGCCGCCAGTTCACCCATCCGCCCGCGCGGGTCCTCGACGACCAGGACCGGCAGGCCGGTCTCGGTGGCGCGCTCGGCGCCGGTCGGGTCGGTGAGCACGGCGACCGCGCCGAGGCCCGCGGCCTGCGTGACGAAGTCGGCGCCGTGCAGGCGGGCACCCGGGAGTGCGGCGTACACATCGCCGGGGCGGACGGCTCGCGAGTCATGGGTGATGCCCGTGACCTCGGCGGAGCCGTCCGTGTGTTCCGGCGCGGGGACACCCAGCTGGTCGGCAAGTTCCGCGAGGGGTGTGGCGGAGACCTGCGCCGGCCTGGGCGGTCCCGGATACGTCACAGGATGCCCCTTCTGGGTGGTTTGGGACTGATCAGCGTGTGGCACGGCGGTGAGCGTACCGGGCGCACCGGCATCAGAGCGAAGTGAGGGGCGGGATGCGCCCTGGTTCCCGGAGTCGGGGGTGATCGTCGTCACGAGGTGGTTCCTGGCTGCTCGGTGCTGATCAGGGGGTCAGGGTTTGTAGGCGACCGGGAGCTTGGCTGCCTTGGCCCCGGTCGGCGGGACCTGGAGGGTCTTCAGCGCGAACTCCATCACCTGCTTGTAGATGGGGCCGCAGATCTGGCCGCCGAAGTAGTTGCCCTGGGTGGCGTTCTGGATGGCGCAGTAGACCGTGACCCGGGGGTTGTCGGCCGGCGCGAAGCCGGCGAACGACGACGTGTAGCCGCGGTACTTTCCGGTGGCCGGATCCACACGGTTCGCCGTACCCGTCTTGCCCGCGACCCGGTAGCCGGGGATGCGCGCCTTGGTGCCGGTGCCCTCCCGGTCGTCCACGACCGACTCCAGCATCTGGGCGAGGGTCCTCGCCGTCTTCGCGCTCACGACCCGGGTCTTCTTGGGCTTCGCCGCCTCGGTGAACTGTCCGTCGGGTCCCTCGGTGCCGCGCACCAGCGTGGGTTCGATGCGTACGCCGCCGTTGGCGATCGTCGAGTAGATCGACGCCGCCTGCATCGCGTTGAGGGACAGCCCCTGGCCGAAAGGAATCGTGTACTGCTGCGAAGTCGACCACTTGTCGGGGGCGGCCAGGATGCCGGGGGTCTCGCCGGGGAAGCCGAGGCCGGTGTAGCTGCCGAGGCCGAACTTGCGCAGGTAGTCGTAGAGGACCTTGTTGGACTGCCGCTGGGTCTTGCCGAGCTGGCCGGTGGCGAGGATGGTGCCGATGTTGCTGGACTTGGCGAGCACGCCGTTGAGCGTGAGGTACCAGGTGTCGTGGTCGATGTCGTCCTTGAAGAGCCGGTCGCCGCGGTGCAGCCGGTTGGGCACGATGACATGCGTGCCGGGCGTGGCCGCCTCCTCCTCCAGTACGGCGGCCATCGACATGACCTTCGCGGTGGAGCCGGGCTCGTAGGCGTCCTGGAGGGCGGCGTTGCCCATGTTCGCGCTGGAGGCCTCGGAGAGGTCGTTCGGGTCGAAGCCGGGCGAGTTGGCCATGGCGAGGATCTCGCCGGTGCGGGTGTCCTGGACGATCACATAGCCACGGTCCGCTCTGGACTCCTGCACCTGCTTGGTGATCGCGTTCTGCGCGGCCCACTGGATGTCGCGGTCGATGGTGAGCTCGACGTCGCTGCCGGGCACGGCGGGCGTCTCGGTGGAGCCCACGGTGGGGACCTGACGGCCACCGGACTGGGCGTAGCGGATCTCGCCGTCCTTGCCGGACAGCGCCTTGTTCAGCTGCTGCTCGATACCGCCGCCGCCCTTGCCGTCGGCGCTGACCCAGCCCAGTATCCCGGCGGCGAGATCGCCGTTCGGGTACACGCGCTTGCTGCTGGCGACGGACAGGACACCCGCGAGGACGTTGACCGCGGTCTTGTCGGTCTCGGCCTTGGTGGCCAGCGCGCTCTTCAGGTCCTTGATCTGCTTCCAGACCTGGGGGGTCTGACGGCTGGCCAGCAGGGTGTAGCGCAGGTTCTTGTTCGCGGGCCGGAGCTTGTTGACGATCTTCTCCTGGTCCTGGCCGAGGATCGGGGCGAGCAGGGCGGCCGCCTGCTCCGGGCCGTCGTCGATCTTCAGCTGCTCGCGGGAGAAGAGCGTGGGGTCGGCCGTGATGTCGTACGCGTCCACGCTGGTCGCCAGCGCCACGCCGTTGCGGTCGGTGATGCCGCCGCGTTCGGCGGCCAAGGTGTAGCCGACGTAGCGGTTCTTCTGCGCCTTGGCGGCATAGGTGCTCGCGTCGACGCCCTGCACCTGGAGCAGTCGTACGACGAAGGCGATCAGCACGAGCGTCAGGGCCAGGCTGACCATGCGCAGTCGGGGGCGGGGGCTGCCGAGCCGGATGGCGGCGGGCGCCCCGGGACGTGGGCGTGCCGGGCGGCGGGCCGGGCGGGCGCCGGGGCCCGGGCGCCGCTGGGCGCCGCCGGAGCGGGCGGGCTTCGCGGGTCCGGGCACCCGGCGGCGCGGCGGTTCCCTGTCGGACACTTCCGTCACCTGCCGGGGGTCGGGTACGTGGAGGACTGGGCGGAGGGTGCGGACTGCTGGAGGGGGACCGTGTACTCGGGCACGGTCTGCGGCGTGACCTGGCCGGCCCCGGGCGCGGCCGGTGTCGTCGCGGAGGGCGTGGCGGGCGAGCCGGGGATGGCTTCCGGGGCGAGAGCGAGGGGGCCGCGGGCGGCGGTCTGCCCGGCGGGCGCGGCGCTGGGGACGCCCTTGACGGTGCCGTCCGGGTTGAGGAAGGCGGGGTCGCCGCCGGGGACCATGCCGAGTTCGCGGGCCCGGCGCTGGAGGGCGTCGGGGGCGGAGTAGGCGTCGATGTCCCGTTGCAGGGACTGCTCCTCGTCGGTGAGGGCCTTCATCTCCTTCTGGAGGTCGTCCTTCTGGAAGGCGCCCTCACTGAGGGCGGAGTTCAGGACGAGAAGGCCGATGAGGCCGCCGCCGAGGAGAAGGACGACCAGGAGGACGAAGGGGGCACGGGCGGCCTGCCCGGCGCCCGGGGGCAGGAGTCGCGCGAGCCGGGCGGCCCGCCCCCTCAGTTCGGGTTTCCTACTCACTGGCCCTCCCCCGGGTCCGGTTTTCCAACCGATGGGTTCGCATCGTGGAGCCGGACTCCCGCCCCTGCCTCACGGCCTTCATCCGATGGACTCCCTGATGCGCTCGGCCCCGCGCAGGCGCGCGGGTGCCGCGCGCCGGTTCTCGGCGATCTCTTCATCGGTGGGAAGTTCGGCACCGCGCGTCAGCAGCTTGAGCCGGGGCTGGTACTGCTCGGGGACGACGGGCAGCCCGGGCGGGGCGGTGTTGGCGGCACCGGCCGCGAACACCTGCTTGACCAGCCGGTCCTCCAGCGAGTGGTACGACAGGACGGCGATCCGCCCACCGACGGCGAGGGCTTCCACGGCGCCCGGGATCGCCCGCTCCAGGACGGAGAGCTCGCCGTTGACCTCGATGCGCAGCGCCTGGAAGGTGCGCTTGGCCGGGTTGCCTCCGGTGCGCTTGGCGGCCTGCGGCAGCGCGTCCCGGATCAGCTCCACGAGCCGGGCGCTGTTACTGAACGGCTCCTTGGCGCGCTCGCGCACGACGGCTGCCACGATCCGCTTGGCCTGCTTCTCCTCGCCGTAGGCGCGCAGGATCCGGACGAGCTCGCCGGGCGGGTAGGTGTTGAGGACCTCGGCGGCGCTGATGCCGGTCGTCTGGTCCATACGCATGTCGAGGGGGGCGTCCTGGGCGTAGGCGAAGCCGCGGTCGGCCTCGTCGAGCTGCATGGAGGAGACGCCGAGGTCGAACAGGACGCCCTGCACGCGCGCGAGGCCGAGCCTGGCCAGTACGTCCGGGAGCTCGTCGTAGACGGCGTGCACCAGGGTGGCGCGCTCGCCGTACGGTGCCAGCCGCTCTCCGGACAGGCGCAGGGCCTCCTTGTCACGGTCGAGGGCGACGAGCCGGGCCTCGGGGAACTGCGTCAGCAGGGCCTCGCTGTGTCCGCCGAGCCCGAGCGTGCAGTCGACGACGACCGCTCCCGGGCGCTGCAGGGCGGGAGCCAACAGGTCCAGGCACCGCTGGAGCATCACCGGGACATGTCGACTGGAACTCAAGGGGCCCTCTCAGATCCGGCGGGGCCATACGCACCGCCGGGTCCCCGGGGAGGCCTGCCGGCGCCGGAAGCGTCAGCCGACCGGGAGCGGGAGGAGGCCGAGCCGTACGTACGCGCCGCGCACGCGGGGAGATCTCCGGAAAAAATCGCCGGTGTCTCCGGGAAAAACAGTCCAGCAGGGAGTCTCGCCTCCCGCTCCGCGTCACTTTAGTCCACCGTGTCGCGCGGTCAATCAACCGGCCTGCGCGTCGCCGCTTCGGATTCCGCGGAAGTCGTACCGGCGGGAAAATGGCTCGTATGGGGGCACTCACGCCACCCTTGTGGGTTAGCTCACAACAAGCCTCGATGACGTTCTTTGTCCCCCCTCACAACAAGCCCACTCCGGACGTGACCAGTAACGTCATGGGTATGACGACTTCTGCATCGGTTCCCGCAGGTTCCCAGGGCGCGATAGCCCGCCGCGGCACGGTCACCGACCGTCTCGTCGAGGCGAACGAGCAGTACGCCGCCGCCTTCACCGACCCTGGGATGGACGCCCGCCCTGTCCTGCACGTCGCCGTCGTGGCCTGCATGGACGCCCGCCTCGACCTGCACGACGCGCTGGGCCTGGAGCTCGGCGACTGTCACACCATCCGTAATGCGGGCGGTGTGGTCACGGACGACGTGATCCGTTCGCTCACGATCAGCCAGCGCAAGCTCGGCACCCGCAGCATCGTCCTGATCCACCACACGGGCTGCGGTCTGGAGAGCATCACCGAGGACTTCCGCAACGAGCTGGAGCTGGAAGTGGGCCAGCGTCCCGCCTGGGCGGTGGAGGCGTTCCGCGACGTCGACCAGGACGTACGGCAGTCGATGCAGCGCGTGCGCACCTCGCCGTTCCTGCTGCACACCGACGAGGTGCGGGGCTTCGTCTTCGACGTGAAGACGGGTCTGCTGCGCGAGATCGACCCCGCGTAACCGGCACAGCGCATTCCGTGACACCTGTCGTTCCGCTGTCAATTTGCGCTCGGGCGTGCCCAAAACGGCGTAAGACCCGACATAACGCAGGCAGTTGTCCACAGGCGAGTGACACGAATCGGTAACGGCAGCAAGAATGCGGGTGTGGCAACACGCGGAACACTTCTCGCGTGGTGTCCGTGTTCCAGGGGTGGGCCGGTCCGCGCATCGCGTCGGCCCGGAAAGAACGGGCCGAGGAGGGCCGGGTGACGACCTATGACGATCGAGCGAGCCTCACTGATCTGACCGCCACTGTGGAGCGAGTCCGCGACGCGGTGGAGGGAGTGATCGAGGGCAAGCCCGAGGTCGTACGGCTTTCGCTGACCGTACTGCTCGCCGAGGGACATCTTCTGATCGAGGATGTTCCCGGCGTGGGCAAGACCATGCTGGCGAAGACGCTGGCACGGTCCATCGACTGTTCGGTGCGACGCATCCAGTTCACGCCGGACCTGCTGCCGTCGGACATCACCGGTGTGTCGATCTGGGACCAGCAGCGCAAGGACTTCGAGTTCAAGCCCGGCGCGATCTTCGCCCAGATCGTGATCGGCGACGAGATCAACCGCGCCTCGCCCAAGACGCAGTCCGCGCTTCTGGAGTCCATGGAGGAGCGCCAGGTCACGATCGACGGCCAGACCTACGAGCTGCCGAGCCCCTTCATGGTGGTGGCCACGCAGAACCCGGTCGAGATGGAGGGCACCTACCCGCTGCCCGAGGCCCAGCGCGACCGCTTCATGGCCCGCGTCTCGGTCGGCTACCCCAGCGTGGAGGCCGAGCTGCAGATGCTGGACGTGCACGGCGGCGTCTCGCCGCTGGAGGACATGCAGCCGGTGGCCCACGCGCACGACATCGTGAAGCTGATCGACGCGGTGCGCGGGGTGCACGTCGCCGAGCCGGTCCGCCGCTACGCGGTCGACCTGGTCGCGGCCACCCGCAACCACCCCGACCTCAGACTCGGCGCCTCCCCGCGCGCGACGCTGCACCTGCTGCGCGCCGCGAAGGCGTCCGCGGCCCTCAGCGGCCGGGAGTACGCCCTGCCGGACGACGTACAGGCCCTCGCCGTGGCCGTCCTGGCCCACCGCCTGCTGCCCACCGCACAGGCCCAGCTCAACCGGCGCACGTCCGAGCAGGTCGTACAGGAGATCCTCCAGCGCACCCCGGTGCCCGCCGCGCAACAGCAGCAGCACGGCTACGGCGGTCTGGGCCGCGGCACTCAGCCGTACGGCCAGCAGCCGCCGCGGAGGCTCGGATGACCTCCGGCAGTACGGGCCAGGCCGAGGCGGAGCGCGACGACAAGGGCGGGATCCGCACGGCACTGGCCGGTCTGACCACACGCGGGCGCTCCTTCCTGGCCGCCGGCATCGCGGCCGCCGTCTGCGCCTACGTCCTCGGCCAGAGCGACCTGCTGCGCGTCGGACTGCTGCTCTCGGTGCTCCCGCTGGTCTGCGCGACGGTGCTCTACCGCACCCGCTACCGGGTCTCGGGCAGCCGCAGGCTCTCCCCCGCGCGCGTGCCCGCCGGCAGCGAGGCCCGGGTGCACCTGCGGATGGACAACGTCTCCCGGCTGCCCACCGGCCTGCTCATGCTCCAGGACCGGGTGCCCTACGTCCTCGGCCCGCGCCCCCGCTTCGTGCTGGACCGGGTCGAGCCGGGCGGCCGCCGCGAGGTGTCCTACCGAGTGCGCTCCGACCTGCGCGGCCGCTATCCGCTGGGCCCGTTGCAGCTGCGCCTGAGCGACCCGTTCGGCATGTGCGAACTGACCCGCTCCTTCTCGACGTACGACACCCTCACCGTCATCCCGCGCGTGGAGCCGCTGCCGCCGGTGCGCTTCAGCGGGGAGGCCAAGGGGTACGGCGACGGCCGGCAGCGCTCGCTGGCCCTGGCCGGCGAGGACGACGTGATCCCGCGCGGTTACCGCTACGGCGACGACCTGCGCCGCGTCCACTGGCGCTCCACCGCCCGCTACGGCGAGCTGATGGTGCGCCGCGAGGAGCAGCCGCAGCGCGCCCGCTGCACGGTGCTCCTTGACACCCGGGACCCGGCCTTCCAGGGCGCGGGACCCGACTCGGCCTTCGAGTGGGCCGTGTCGGGCGCGGCGTCCGTGCTGGTCCACATGCTGGAGCGGGGTTTCTCCGTCCGGCTGCTGACCGACACCGGCAGTTCGGTGCCCGGTGAGGGAGCCGACGGGTTCGCTGGCGCGAGTCAGGAGTCGGCGGACGCGGCGGGGCTGATGATGGACACTCTGGCGGTGATCGACCACTCCGACGGCACGGGTCTGTCGCGGGCGTACGACGTGCTGCGCGGCGGCAACGAGGGCCTGCTGGTCGCCTTCTTCGGCGACCTGGACGAGGAGCAGGCGACGGTGGCCGCCAAGATGCGGCAGCGCAGCGGGGGCGCGGTGGCGTTCGTGCTGGACAGCGCGACCTGGGGACGGGAACCCACCGATGTGCCCGGCGCGTTGGACAGGGGCGAGGAGCGGTTGCGGATGCTGCGGGAGGCGGGCTGGACGGCCCTGAGCGTGCCGCGGGGCGCCTCGCTGAACGAGCTGTGGCGCCAGGCGGACCGAGCGCGTACGGACGCCGCCGCGCTGGGCGAGGGGGGAGCGGCATGAGCGGGCGGACACGGATGGCGCTGTGCGCCGCTGCGGCCACGCTGATGGCCTCGTGCGCCCTGCTGCCGCTGGTCTCGCCGGTCACCTGGCTGATGCAGGCGATCTTCCTGCTCGCCATCCAGACGGGCGTGGGCATGGCGACCCGGCGGGTCCCGCTGGCCCGGCCGGTGACGGTGGCCGCGCAGGCCCTGGCCGCGCTGATGCTGCTGACCCTGACCTTCGCCAACCAGCAGGCGATCGCCGGAGTGATCCCGGGGCCGGAGGCGTTCGCACACTTCGCCGACCTGCTGCAGTCCGGCGCGGACGACGTCAGCCGGTACTCGATCCCGGCGCCGCTGTCCGACGGCATCCGGCTGATGCTCATCGGCGGCGTCCTGATCATCGGACTCGCGGTGGACACCCTCGCGGTGACGTTCCGCAGCGCCGCGCCGGCCGGGCTGCCCCTGCTGGCGCTGTACTCCGTGGCCGCCGGGCTGTCCGACGGCGGCGCGGACTGGCTGTGGTTCCTGGTCGCCGCCATGGGCTATCTGATGCTGCTCCTGGCCGAGGGCCGCGACCGGCTCTCGCAGTGGGGCCGGGTCTTCGGCGGGGCGCCGCGGACCCCGGGCGGGGAGCCGAGCGGCGCGGTGGCGCCGGTCCGCACCGGCCGGCGCATCGGCGTGGTCGCGCTGGGCATCGCCCTGGCGGTGCCGCTGGCGCTGCCCTCGATGAACGGCGGCCTGCTGGACGCCGCGGGCACGGGCGTGGGCGCCGGCCGTGGGGGCGGCGGCACGATATCCGCGGTGAACCCACTGGTGTCGCTGCGCGACAGTCTGAACGTGGACGAGGACCGCGAGGTCCTCTCCCTGAAGACCAATACGGCCGACCTGTCCAACCTCTACCTGCGGATCGTGTCCCTGGACGACTTCGACGGCACCACCTGGCAGCCGTCCAAGCGCAGCATCGAGGCCGTGCCGGACAAGTTCCCCACGCCCTTCGGCCTGGGCGCGGACGTCAAGCGCGCCGAGGTGGAGACGACCGTCTCGGCGGCGGACTGGTACGCCCAGAACTGGCTGCCGATGCCGTACCCGCCGAGCAGCGTGGACATCAGCGGCAACTGGCGGTACGAACCGCTGGGCATGACGGTCGTGGGCGACCGCCGCCAGACCACGCGCGGGGCGACGTACACCGTGCGCAGCCTCGACGTGCAGCCGACGGCGGACCAGCTCGCGGGCGCGCCGGAGCCGCCGGCCGCGCTGAAGCGCGAGTTCACCAAGCTGCCGGAATCGCTGCCCGGGGTGGTCGGCCGGACCGCGCGCCAGGTCACCGAGGGCGCGACCAGCCAGTACGAGCAGGCGGTCAAGCTCCAGGAGTACTTCTCCATCACGGGCGGCTTCCAGTACGACACGAATGTGAAGGTCGGCAGCGGCCCCGGGGCCATAGCCCGCTTCCTGCGGGACAAGGAAGGCTTCTGCGTCCACTTCTCGTTCGCGATGGCGGCCATGGCCCGCTCGCTGGACATTCCGGCCCGGGTCGCGGTGGGCTTCGCCCCCGGTACCCCGCAGGGCGACAACTCCGTCTCGGTGGGGCTGAGGGACGCGCACGCCTGGCCCGAGCTGTACTTCGAGGGTGTGGGCTGGACCCGCTTCGAGCCGACGCCGACCCGTGGCTCGGTACCGTCGTACACCCAGGCGGAGGCGCCCGGCTCCACGCTCCCGGACGTGGCGCGGCCCTCGCAGTCGACGAGCACGGGCCCGTCCGCCACTCCCTCGACCAGCGAGAGCTGCGCGGGGCAGAACCCGGAGCTGTGCGCGAGCGAGTCGCCGGAGGCCGCGGTGGCCGTCGGCGGTGACGGCCCCAAGTGGTACGTCCTGCTGGCCTGGGCGCTCGGCGGCGCGGTGGCGCTGCTGATCCCGTCGGCACCGATGCTGTGGCGACTGCGGATGAGATCGGTACGGCTGGGAGCACATGGACGCGCCGAGGCGGACATCCCTGTGCACACCTTGTCGGTGTGGCAGGAACTGACGGACACCGCCTGGGACTTCGGCATTCCGCCGGACGACTCCCAGACGCCCCGCAAGACGGCCGCCCGCATCGTGCGCCTCGGCCGTCTCGATCCGCCGGCCGCGGCCTCGGTCCACCGGGTGGCGGACGCGGTGGAACAGGTCCTCTACGCCCCGGTTCCCCACGCGACGGCGGGCCTCGCCGAGGACGTCCGGCGGGTGCGCTCCGACCTCCGGTCCAGGGTCGGCTGGACGACCAACGTGCGCGCCCTGCTGCTCCCCCGCTCCGGCGTGCGCGTGGCCTGGGCGGTGTCGGACTGGTGGATCGCGGTCAAGCGCCGCGCGGCAGCGGCCCGGCCGACGCTGCGGAGGCCGTCGACGCCTGGGCAGCAGGGGTGACGGCGGCGGCCTGGCCGGGACATACGTCAGGGGGGTGACCACCGGTCGGTGGTCACCCCCCTGACGTATGTCGTGGAGCTGTCCGGGAGCTCTTCGAATTAATGGCCGCCCTGTTCGTCACGGCGGCGCTGCCAGCGCTGTTCGATGCGGTCCATCAGGGAACGCTTCTGACGTGGCTGACGGCGGGCCTGCTGGCCGCCGGAGGGCTGTTCGCCCGGCTTGGGGGCCTTGCGCCAGCCGGTCACCGCGAGTACCGCACAGCCCAGCATGACGAGGAAGCCCACCACGCTGAGCCACACCTGCTTGGCGACCATTCCAGCCATGAGGAGCGCGATACCTACGAGGAAGCCCGCGACCGCCTGGTAGACCCGTCGCCGGGTGTACGTACGCAGCCCGCTTCCCTCAAGCGCTGTCGCGAACTTGGGATCTTCGGCGTACAGCGCTCGCTCCATTTGCTCGAGCATTCGCTGCTCGTGCTCCGAGAGCGGCACGGAGTCCTCCTCATCGTGCAGTCGCCGGGGGCGACCCGGGGGGTCCCTTCAGGATAGGCAGGGAATCGCCCCCGTGAAACCCGCCCCTCTACGCCAATTGGCCAACCGGGCTCCGGCATGGGCGTC
The DNA here is from genome assembly GCF_042657965.1 of Streptomyces coerulescens. Classification (NCBI taxonomy): domain Bacteria; kingdom Bacillati; phylum Actinomycetota; class Actinomycetes; order Kitasatosporales; family Streptomycetaceae; genus Streptomyces; species Streptomyces coerulescens. The sequence goes on along the minus strand of NZ_JBHSKM010000007.1, from coordinate 63,436 downwards.
CCGGCTCGCTGAGATCTTCATTCCCCAGCGGCCGACCCGTCATGCCGGAACGGTCTCCCTCGATCATACGGCGCCGCGCGCTCGATCGGGGGGCCTGTGGCGTACTCCATGTGCAGCCAAGTCCCTGATCAAGGCGCACCCTGGCGGTCCGGGCGCAGGGGACGGCTCAGGTCTCCGAGGTCTCCGTCGTCTCGCCCAGCACATGGAGCTGGGTGGCCACCGAGTGGAAGGCGGACAGCTCGGCGGCCGCCTCCTCCAGCTTCAGCAGCGCCTCGAGCGCCCCGGGCTCGGTGTCCACCAGCACCCCGGGAACCAGGTCGGCGAAGACCCGCACACCGTGCACGGCACCGACCCTGAGCCCGGCCCCCTCGACGAGCCCGGTGAGCTGCTGGGCGGTGAAACGGCGCGGCATGGGGTCACCCTGGCCCCAGCGGCCGTCCGGGTCCTGGAGGGCCTGCTTGGCCTCCTTGAAGTGCCCGGCGAGGGCGCGCGCCAGCACGGCACCGCCCAGACCGGCGGCGAGCAGGCTGAGGACGCCCTCGGAGCGCAGGGCCGCCACCGCGTTGCGGATGCCCTCGGCGGGGTCGTCGACGTACTCCAGGACGCCGTGGCACAGGACGACGTCGTAGCCGCCGCGCTCGGCCACGTCGAACAGGCCGTGGGCGTCTCCCTGCACGCCCTTCACCCGGTCGGCGACCTCGGCCTCGGCGGCGCGCCGCTCCAGGGCGAAGAGCGCGTTCGGGCTGGGGTCGACCACGGTGACGCGGTGTCCGAGGCGGGCCAGGGGCACGGCGAAGTTGCCGCTGCCGCCGCCGGTGTCGAGGACGTCCAGCGCCTGGCGCCCCGTGGCCTTCACCCGGCGGTCCAGGGCGTCCTGGAGGACCTCCCAGACCACGGCGGTACGCAGGGAGGCGCGGGGGCGGGAGGGGTCGGAGCGCAGCGACGCCGTCTGGGGGTGCTGGTGGGAGACGGGCGGGCGCATCGGGTCCGACACGGCGATTGACTCCTCGGCGGGGCACCGCCGTCGGCACGGCGGAGCGAGCGGGCTGCCTCCACCGGCCCGGGTCGGGGGCGGGAAGGCTTCAGGCGCCCTCCACCCTATTGCCTACGACGCCCCACCCGGCCATCGCGGTGCCTCGCGACACCGTCCGTCTCGCACGACGGACACGCGGCACCGGGCAGCGCGGTGACCGGGGGTCATGTGCCGGACGGACGCCCCTCCGCCGTGCCTGGGACGCGAGGACCGGTCCGCGCTGCAGAACGCGTGCGTGTGCCTGGGGCACGAGAACCGGTCCGCGCTGCGGAACGCGTGCGTCGATCATGTCCCCGGTACGCCGGGCGGCCCGGTCATCTCCCGCACGCCGAGAAGCCCGCCGGGTAGCAGCCCGCACGGCCCGCGGCCCGCACGGTCGCACCCCGCAGGCCGGGCGCCCCGGTCGCACTCCGCACGCCGAGTTGGCCGGTTGTCCCGGCGCCCCGCCGGACGGCCCGGTTGCCCCGGCGCCCCGCCGGACGGCCCGGTTCTCCCGGCGCCCCGCCGGACGGCCCGGTTCTCCCGGCGGCCCGCCGGACGGCCCGGCCCCTCTCACCCAGCGTCCGGCATCTCGTCCCTCCCCCGGTGCGGCGTGCCCGGATCCTCGGTGCTCGCGTCCGTGTCCGTGCGCGGCTGGGGCAGGACCGGCTGGAGCACCAGCATCCGCTCGACGAGGCGCAGGAACATCGCCACGTCGCGTATCAGGTCGTCGGCGTCCCGGCGGCTGGCCGCGCCCTGGATGCCGGCCTCGGCCCGGGCGCGACGCCTGGCGCCCGAGGCGAACAGGGCGCTCCACTCGGTGAGTTCGGGCACGATCTCGGGGAGCACTTCCCAAGCGCTCCGGATGCGGGCCCGGCGCCTGGATGTGGGCTCCGGGCGCCCGCGCGCGGCCAGCACGGCGGCGGCGGTGCGCAGGGCGGCGAGGTGGGCAGTCGCGTACCGCTCGTTCGGTGTTTCCAGAACGGCGGCCTCGTCCAGTCCGGCACGGGCCTGGGCGAGCAGGTCGAGGGCTGCGGGCGGGGCCGTGGCCCGGCGGAGCACGGGGTGCACGTCGCTCGCCGGGCCGGTCAGTGAGGGGGCAGGGCCGGTGGCGCGGCGCCGGCGGGCGGCGGCTGCGTGGTAGCTGGCCATGACGAACCTCCTGTCGTCTGTGTGACGGCATGCCCGATACGGGATGCCGTATGTGCCCATCGTGAGGTATGGCACTGACAATCCGTTCTGACCTGCGGCTTTGCTTCGATCGCGAGTTCGGACTAGTTTTTGCACTGACCAGTCAGTTCAAATCTGGAGGGGGCAGGGATGGGGGGAACCGTGGCCGGAGTCGGCGTCACGGCCCTGGGGCTCGGGCTCAAGGGGCCCCGCGGATGGGCGTTCCGCGGGGTCTCGTTCGAGGCCGAGCCGGGCTCGCTGATCACGATCGAGGGGCCGTCTGGCACCGGCCGTACGTGCCTGTTGCTGGCGCTCACCGGGCGGATGAAGCCCACCGAGGGAAGCGCGACCGTGGGCGGGACGGCGCTGCCCAAACGCATGGCGGCGGTGCGGCGCGTCAGTGCCGTGGCCCACGTTCCGGGTGTGACCGACCTGGACCCGGCCCTGACCGTCTGCGAGCACCTCCACGAACGGGCGCTGCTCCAGCGGCGGTTCGGCGACTCGCTGCGCGGGCTGCTGCGCCCGCGGGCCGAGCGCAGGTCGGAGGAACAACTCCGGATCGACGCCGCGCTGAAGGCGGCGGGGCTCGACCGCGCGTCCCTGCCCAAGGGCTCCCGCACGGCCGTACGCGATCTGGAGCGTCCGGAGGCGCTGCGGCTGTCGCTCGCGCTGGCCCTGATCGGGCGTCCGCAGCTCCTCGGTGTCGACGACACCGACCTCAAGCTCTCGGACACCGAACGGGCCGATATCTGGGCGCTGTTGAAGTCGGTCGCCGAGAACGGGACCACGGTCGTCGCGGTGTGCAGCGAGGCACCCGAAGGCACGGTCAGGGTCTCGACCGGGCCGACCGAGCCCACCGACGCGCCGGACGAGGCACCGGCCTCCCAGGACGCGCAGGAAGACGTACAGGAAGACGCGCAGGAATCCGACGGAAAGGAGGCCGCCGATGCGCTCGCCGAGGCTGGCCGCGCTTGAGCTGAGGCGCTTCGGCCGGGGGAAGCTGCCGCGTGCCGCACTGGTCGCGCTACTGGTGCTGCCCCTGCTCTACGGAGCCCTGTACCTGTGGTCGTTCTGGGACCCGTACGGCCGGCTCGACAAGATCCCCGTGGCGCTCGTGAACGACGACAAGGGGGCGGTCGTCGGGGAGAAGAAGCTGACGGCCGGCGACGACATCACCAAGGGGCTGCGCGAGAGCGACGTCTTCGACTGGCGCGAGGTGAATGCGGCCGAGGCCGAGAAGGGCGTCGAGGACGGCACTTACTACCTGTCGTTGACGATGCCGTCCGACTTCAGTGAGCGGATCGCCTCCAGCGCGGGCGACGCGCCGGAGACGGGCGCCCTTCAGGTACGGACGAACGACGCGAACAACTACATCGTCGGGCAGATCTCGCGGACGGTCTTCAGCGAGGTGCGCGAGGCGGCGTCCACGAAGGCGTCGCGGTCGTTCCTGGACCGGATCTTCGTGTCGTTCTCCGACATCCACGGAGCGACGGTCGACGCGGCGCACGGCGCCGACCGGCTCGAAGGCGGCATCGGCAAGGCCGAGAAGGGCTCCAAGGACCTCGCCGACGGGCTGAAGGACGCCAAGGACGGCAGCGGCAAGCTGTCCACCGGCCTGAAGAAGCTCAACAAGGGCGCGGGCGACCTGGAGGACGGCTCCCGGCGGGTCGCTGAGGGCACGCAGACGCTGGCCGACAAGGTCAACGGGATCGACAAGAAGATCGGCCCGTTCCTGAAGGACAACGAGAAGACCATCGGCGACACCGCCCAGCTGGTCGCGGACGCCTCGGGGGCGATCCGCAACAACCTCGACGACCTCGTGGAGCGCGCTCCGGCCGCCGCCAAGGGCGCGCACACGGCTTCCGACGCGCTGACCCTCATCCACAAGGCGCGCTGCGAGGACCCCGTACTGCCCGACCCGGCCTGCTCCGACCTGAAGAAGGCCAAGCAGTCCGCCGCCGACGTGGCGCTGATCGCCGACGACCTCAACACGCTGATCGCCGACCAGGACGGCGATCTGAAGAAGCTCGACAAGCACCTCGCCACCCTCCAGAAGCAGGCCCAGGGCCTCGCCGACCGCGCGCCCCGCCTCTCCGAGGACCTCGACGACGCCGTCGGGCGGATCAACAAGCTCAACCAGGGCGCCGCGAAGGTCGCCGCGGGCGCCGAGAAGCTGCACTCCGGGCTCGGCGACGCCAAGGGCGGCGCGGCCGATCTGGACACCGGCGTGGGCGAGTTGAAGACCGGTGCGTACGACCTCAACGGCGGCATCTACAAGCTCGTCGACGGCTCCGGGAAGCTCTCGGACGGCCTGCACGACGGCGCGAAGCAGATCCCCGACTACGACAAGAAGGACCGCGACCAGCGCACCGAGGTCATGGCCGACCCGGTCCAGCTGCTCTCCAACGACCTGCACAAGGCACCCAACTACGGCACCGGGTTCGCCCCGTACTTCATCCCGCTGTCCCTATGGGTGGGCGCGATGGTGGCGTACATGCTGATCGCGCCGATGAACCGGCGTGCGCTCGCCGCGGGCGCCCCGGCCTGGCGGATCGCGCTGGCCGGATGGCTGCCCGTGGTGGCGATCGGGGTGCTCCAGACGGTGGCCCTGATGTCGGTGCTGCACTGGGCCGTCGGGCTCCAGATGGCGCGCGCGGCGGGCACGGTGGGCTTCCTGTTCCTGGTGACGGCGTGCTTCGCGGCGATCGTGCAGTGGCTGAACGCACGCTTCGGGGCGGCCGGCCGGATCCTCGTCCTGGCCTTCCTGATGCTCCAGTTGACGTCCGCGGGCGGCACCTACCCCGTCCAGACCAGCCCGGGCTTCTTCAACGCGCTCCATCCCTTCCTGCCGATGAGCTACGTCGTGGAGGCCCTCAGGAGGCTCATCACGGGCGGCGGTCTGGGACCGGTGTGGCACGCGTGCGTGGTGCTCGTCGCCTTCACCGCGGGCGCCCTCGCGCTGACCGCGCTGTCGGCCCGGCGCCGCCAGGTGTGGACGCTCGACCGGCTGCACCCGGAGCTGAGCCTGTGAGCGCGCGCGGCACAATCAGCCCCATGGAAAGCAGCAGCGCCGCGTCGGGCGGCAGCACGCGCCGTGAGGCCACCCGGCAGAAGCTCTACGAAGCGGCCGTCACGCTCATCGCCGAGCAGGGCTTCTCCGCCACCACGGTCGACGAGATCGCCGAGCGGGCCGGGGTGGCGAAGGGCACGGTCTACTACAACTTCGCCAGCAAGTCGGTCCTCTTCGAGGAGCTGCTGCGGCACGGAGTGGGCCTCCTGACCGCCTCCCTGCGCGAGGCCGCCGAGCAGACCGCGCGGGAGGGCGGCGACAAGGTGGACGCCCTGGACGCGATGATCCGCGCGGGGCTGGTCTTCATCGACCGCTACCCGTCCTTCACACAGTTGTACGTCGCCGAACTGTGGCGGACGAACCGGGCCTGGCAGTCCACGCTGATGGTGGTCCGCCAGCAGGCCGTGGCGGTCGTCGAGGGCGTGCTGCGCGAGGGCGTGGAGAGCGGCGAGTTCAGCGACGAGATCGATGTCCCGCTGACCGCCGCCGCGCTGGTCGGCATGGTCCTGGTGGCCGCGCTGGACTGGCAGTCCTTCCAGCCGGAGCGCTCCCTCGACGATGTGCACGCGGCGCTGTCCCGGCTGTTGCAGGGCCGGGTGAGCGGCCGGCGCTGAGGCCGGCCGGAGCGCACACACGAAAGCGCCGGTTCGAAGTGGCCGCGTCCCCCGCGGGCCACTGTCGAACCGGCGCCCTCTCGTGCTCCCCCGTTCCCCCGTACGCCCCCCGTTTCCCCCGTATCCCCCCTGGACCCCCGTTCGGTCGTTCCCCCGGGTCCCCCGGTCTCACTCCCGCCGACACCAGTGGCCGGCGGAAGGAGCGGATCCGGGGACGCTCCGTTCCGGCGCCCCGTGTCGCCGGTGCCGGAGCCGATCCCCTTCTCCGTGCCTCCACTCTCTCGTTCACGCAGGTCGCGCCCCATCCGCGCGCGTACTCATCTCGTGGGCTAGGTACGGGTACTCAGAGCTGCGTGCTCATCCCCAAGACCCGGTGTTGCCCAGTGGTTACGATCGCCCCCGTGTCTGTACTCCCATTGGTGTTCACAAGCGGCTGGGCCAGCGGTATCAACGCCTACGCCGTCGTGCTGCTGCTCGGCATATTCGGTGCGACGGGGCTGAGCGACGAGGTGCCCGAGGCACTGCAACGGCCCGATGTCCTGATAGCCGCCGGCGTGCTGTTCCTCATCGAGGCCGTCGCCGACAAGATCCCGTACGTCGACACCGCGTGGGACTCGGTGCACACCGTGATCCGGCCGGTGTCGGGCGCGGTCGTCGCGGCGCTGCTCGCCGGGCAGAGCGGGTCGGTGCCGGAGCTGGCGGCGGGCGCGGTCGGCGGTTCCACGGCGTTGATCAGCCACCTGGTCAAGGCCGGGACGCGGATGGCCGTCAACTCCTCGCCCGAGCCGTTCAGCAACGTCATCGTGAGCCTCGCCGAGGACCTCGGGGTCGCCGCGATCATCACCTTCGCGATCTTCCACCCCGTCGCCGCGGCCACCGTCGCGGGCGCCCTGTTGCTTGCCGGGCTGTTCCTGCTCTACTTCCTGGTCTCCCGGATCCGTCGCTTCCTGCGGCGCAGGGCCGAGCGGCGGGCGGAGAAACGGCTCGGGCAAGCGGTGGCCCAACGGCCCGGCTGAGCCGTCGTCCCAGGTCGGTGCGCCGTTGTCAGTGCCGGCCGATAAAGTCCCTGGCATGGCGAGGATTGCGGTGATCGGCGCGGGGATGGGCGCGATGGGGGCCGCTGCCCGACTGGCCGTCGCGGGCCACCGGGTGGCGGTGTACGAGCGCACGGAGACGTACGGCGGAGCGGTGCGCCGCTTCGAGCGGGACGGCTTCGGCTTCGACACGGGCCCCGGGCTGCTCATGGTCCCCGCCGTGTACCGCGATCTGTTCATCAAGACCGGCAAGGAGCCGCTGGAGGCATGCGTCGACCTGGTCCAGGTCGACCCGTCCGCCCGGCACGTCTTCGCGGACGGCACCGAAGTGTCGCTGCCGAACGCCTCGCGCGCGGGCGTGGTGGCCGCTCTGGACGAGGCGCTGGGTGCCGGGGCGGGCGCCCGCTGGGGCGACTTCCTGATTCGCGCCCGGGAGACCTGGGACCGCACCCGCAGACCGCTGCTGGAGGAGCCCCTGTGGCCCAACTGGCAGGTGCTGGCCGGGCGCGAGCCCTACCCCGCGGTCCCGCACAAGCGCCTGCTGCGCACCCGCCGGGCGGGCACGCTCGCCGAGGTCGGCGCCTGGGAGCTGCGCGACCCCCGGCTCGTCGCCCTGCTGGAGAGCCACGCGCTGGCGTACGGCCTCGACCCCGGCACCTCCCCGGCCAACGCGGCCGTGCTGCCGTACATGGAGCATGCCTTCGGGACCTGGTATGTGCGCGGCGGCATACGGGAGTTGGCGCGGGCCGTGTACGAGCGGTGCCTGGCCAGGAAGGTCGAGTTCCACTTCGGGGTCGAGGTCACCGGGATCCTGGAGAAGGACGGACGGGCGGCGGGGCTGGAGTTGGCCGACCGGACGATGGAGGAGGCCGACTTCGTGGTCTCCGGGGTCGCTCCCGGAGTGCTGGACCGTCTGATGCGCGGTACGGCGGTGCGCGCCGAGGGCGTGGGCGAGGTCGCGCCCCAGCGCCGGGCGGCGAGTCGGCTGACGGTGCTGCTGGCGCTGCGCGGTGGCCGGCCGGAGGGCACGGTGCACCGCACGGTGGTGCACGCGGAGGACCGCGAGACCGAACTGGACGCCTTGTTCGGTGGCAATGGCGGCATGGCCACGCGGCCCACGGTCACCGTCCTGCGGCCCGACGACCCGGCGCTGGTTCCGGACGCCGGTCATGAGGCGATCACGCTCACGTCGACGCTGCCCACGCGGCCCGAGGAGGACCGGCCGGAGGTCTTCGAGCGGCAGGCCGCCGACATGATCGCCGTGGCCGAACGGGCGGTGCCCGATCTGCGCGACCGTCTCCTGTGGCACGAGGTGCGCACCCCGGCCGACATCGCGGAGGCGACCGGCGCGGCAGGCGGAGCGGTTCCGGCGCCGGCACTGGCGGCGGCCGAAGGACGTCTGCTGCACGCGTCGAACAGCACGGCCGTGTCCGGCCTGTTCACCGTCGGCGGCTGGTCCCACCCCGGAGGGGGCCTCCCGCACGCGGGCATGTCGGGCGCGCTGGTGGCCGGTTTGATCCTGGAGGGGCCGGACTTCCAGGGCTCACAGTGATCTCCGGCCGCGCGGACCGTCAGAAACGGTACTGCTCGTCGTACCCCTGACCCTGCTGCTGGCCGTTGCCCTGGTACGGGTACTGCTGCTCCGGCGGGAGTTCGCCGCCGTAGGCCTCGTCGGTGCGCTGCTGCGGGACCCAGACGCCGCTGGAGGGGGTCTCGCCGTAGCCGCCGGTGGCGTACTGGTCCTGGCCGTAGCCCTGCTGGGCGTACTGCTGCTGGCCGTAGGCGTCGTAGGAGGCGCCGTCGTAGGTCTGGGTGCCGATGTACGGGTCGGAGTAGGCGGCGTACTGCTGCTGACCGCCCGGGTCGTAGCCGTACTGCTGCTGGTCGTAGCCGGCGTAGGCGTCGTACCCGTAGCTCTGGTCGGCCGTCGCGTACTGGTCCTGGGGCTGGCCGGCGGCGGCGTAGTTCTGGTTGGCGGCGGCGGCATAGGCGGCGTCGCTGTATATGCCGTACGAGCCGGTGTCCTCCGGCATGGGCTGCGGCTCGTAGACGGCGGTCGACTCCGCGGGCGTGGGCTGGCCACCGCGGGTGGGCGTGAAGACGTCGTCACGGTCGTAGTCGTCGCCGTATCCGACGCCGTCCTGACCGTAGGCACCGTCGTGGCCCGCGTATCCGCTCTCGGACGCCTCCAGGTCGGAGACCTCCAGAGTGGGCTCCTGGCGGTCGTGCTCGTCGCGGCGGCGCTTGTTGCCGAGGGGGCCCAGGGCCGGCGCGGAGACCGCCCAGCCCGCCGAGAAGCCGCGGCGGAACGACAGCGTGACGTAGGTCTGGCCGATCGCGAAGGCGGCGGCGCCCAGGCCGATGACGATGACCGACGGGATCAGCACCCCGACCACGACGCCGAGGAAGCCGACGAAGGCGAGCAGTCGCCAGCGCAGCCGCGCCTTGTACTGCAACAGCACCTCGCCGAGCAGCCACAGCGCGACGATGCCGAACGCGATGTAGAGGACCGTCCAGCCCATGTACGCCCCTCTCCCAGTGGCCGCCTACGCAGTGTGACGTATGTCAGGACGGCCGGTCTAGGCCTGCGGGGGATGGTGCAAGCCCAGGTTCTCGTAGATTTCCAGCGTCGCCGTGGAGTTGTTGAGCGTGATGAAGTGCAGACCGGGCACTCCCTCGGCCAACAGCCGCGCGCAGAACTCCGTGGCGAAGTCGATGCCAATGGAGCGTACAGCCGCCGGATCGTCCTTTGCTGTGAGGATCCGCTCTTTCAGGGCGGCCGGGAAGCCCGCGTTGGTGAGCGAGGGGATCCGCTCCAGCGTCTTCGCGCTGGCAATGGGCATGATCTCCGGGATGATCGGGGTGTCGCAGCCGGCGGCCGAGACACGGTCGCGCAACCGCAGGTAATCCTCGGGTTCGAAGAACATTTGCGTGATCGCATAGTCCGCACCCGCACGGCACTTGTCGACAAAGTGACGTACGTCGGTGTCCCAGTCGTCGGAGCGGGGGTGCATCGCCGGGAAGGCGGCGACGCCCACGCAGAAGTCGCCGGACGCCTTGATCAGCTCGACGAGCTCGGCGGCGTAGGCGAGGCCCTCAGGGTGCCGCACCCAGTCGCCCAGCGGGTCGCCGGGCGGGTCGCCGCGCAGCGCCAGCATGTTGCGGATCCCGGCGTCGGCGTACTGGCCGATGATGTTGCGCAGGTCGGCCACCGAGTGGTCGACGGCGGTGAGGTGGGCGATCGGGGTGAGCGTGGTGTCCGAGGCGATCGCCTCGGTCGCCTTGACCGTGCCGGCGCGGGTGGAACCGCCCGCGCCATAGGTCACGGAGACGAAGTCGGGTCCGACGGCCTCGACCCGGCGCAGCGCGTTCCACAGGTTCCGCTCGCCCTTCGGGGTCTTGGGCGCGTAGAACTCGAAGGAATACGTCGTTTTGCCGGTCGCGAGCATCTCGCGCACGGTACGAGCGTGGTCCGACCTGATGGATGCGGTGCCGAGGGCCATACTCGCAGGTTAGCCAGGGGGCACCCGTCCCCCAACCGGACGCTGGACATTTGCCCGAATTGTCCGGTGGTTGTCCACGCCTTGGACAAACCAGGGCCGAACAACGGCCCAATACGGGGATCGCGCCACAGGGAAGCGGCACGGCTGCCCACTGGGTGAGACACACCCCAACGGCGGCTACGCCTGTCGCAGCCGCTTGGCGAACTCCGCCGCCGCGGCGGCCGGGTCGTCGGCCTCGGTGATCGCCCGTACGACGACGACACGGCGGGCGCCCGCCTCCACCACCTGGTCGAGGTTGCCGAGGTCGATGCCGCCGATCGCGAACCAGGGGCGGTCGGTGCCGAGCGCGGCGGTGTGCCGGACCAGGTCGAGGCCGGGGGCGTGGCGGCCGGGCTTGGTGGGGGTGGGCCAGCACGGGCCGGTGCAGAAGTAGTCCACGCCTTCCTGGGCGGCGGCCGCGTCGGCCTCCGGGTCGGCGTGCGTGGAGCGGCCGATCAGGATGTCGTCCCCGAGGATCGCGCGGGCGGCGGGGACCGGAAGGTCGCCCTGGCCGAGGTGCAGGACGTCGGCGCCGGCGGCGTGGGCCACGTCGGCCCGGTCGTTGACCGCGAGGAGCTTGCCGTGCCGGGCGCAGGCGTCGGCGAAGACCTTCAGATGCTCCAGCTCCTCGGCCGCCTCCATGCCCTTGTCCCGCAGCTGCACGATGTCGACGCCACCGGCCAGGGCGGCGTCCAGGAACTCCGCGAGGTCGCCCTGCCGCTTACGGGCGTCGGTGCAGAGGTAGAGCCGGGCGTCGGCGAGCTGCGCGCGGGCGGTGCCTGCGGTGACGGTGTCGGACATGCGGTGCCCCCTGTGATCGGGTTGCCGGGCGGGTGGGGCCGGCCGGTGAGGTCGGGCGGTTGCCGGACGGTGGCACACGGTAGCCGGAGTCGGCGGCACGGTGAGCGCCGCCCTCTGCGCGCGGTCCTCGCACGGCGGCCGGTCCGACCGGAGACCGCCGGGGGTCGCGGACGGGTGCGCGCGGCAGCTACTGCCACCGCGCGCCCCGCACCTTCGGAGTGGGCCGAAGCCCTCCGGACAGGGACGCGGCCGCACCTTCGCAGTCGGCCGAAGCCCCTGGACACGGACACGGCCGCACTCGACCGCGACCGCGGCCCAGAGCCCCGGCCTGTACGCCGGACGGTATTCGGATGCGCGCCCTTCGCGCGTATGGCGTGCTTCGGATCAGACGGCGAGCGCCTGGGCGCGGCGCTTCACCTCCGTGCCGCGGTTCTCACTGAGGGCCTGCGCGGGGGTGCCCGGCAGGCTCTCGTCGGGCGTGAAGAGCCACTCCAGCATCTCTTCGTCCGTGAAGCCGTCGTCCCTCAGGAGCGTCAGGGTCCCGGACAGGCCCTTGACGACCCTGTCTCCGTCGATGAAGGCGGCAGGGACGTGCAGCGCACGGTTCTCACCACGGCGTACGGCGATGAGCTGGCCCTCCTTGACCAGCTGCCGGACGCGGGTCACCTCGACGCCGAGCTGTTCGGCGATGTCGGGCAGGGTGAGCCAGGCGGGGACGAGAGCATCAGTCTTTGCGTCAATCTCGGTCACGGAACAAGCCTGCCATCTGGCACTGACAGTCGGAAGTCAGGCCGGTCCACCCGGGACGGGCGTCGCCGCGACGCACTACGCCGTGGCCGCCTTCAGCGGCCTCGCCGGGTCCGTCATCAGCTCGGCGTTCATCGGCGTGCCCGATTCGATCAGCCGCCGCCCCTGCGCGAGATCCCTCGGCCGGCCCACCGCCAACAGGGCGACGAGGCGGTCGTCCCGCAGCCAGCAGACCGACCAGGCCGGGCCCGACGGGTCGCCGCGCCACAGCATCGTGTCGGCGGCGGCGTGGTGGCCGGCGTACTGGACGAAGCGGCCGAACTGCTCGGACCAGAAGTACGGCACCGGGTCGTAGACCGCGAGGGTCTGGCCGAGGATGTTGGCGGCGACCGTGCGCGGGCCCTGGAGGGCGTTGTCCCAGTGGTGGACCAGCAGCCGCTCACCGTAGCGCCCGGAGGGGAAGGACGCGCAGTCGCCGACCGCGTAGACGTCCGGTACCGAGGTGTGCAGTCGTTCGTCGGCCACGACCTCACCGTGTTCGCCGAGCTCGATGCCGGAGCCGGCCAGCCAGGCCGTGGCGGGCCGGGCCCCGATGCCGACCACGACGGCGTCCGCGGGCACGCGCGTGCCGTCGTCGAGGATCACCGCGCCGGGCTCGACGCGCGCCACGCGCGTGTGCGTGCGCAGTACCGTCCCGCTGTCGGCGTACCAGGCGGTCATCGGCGCGGCCACCTCCGCGGGCAGTGCCCCGGCGAGCGGCCGGTCGGCGGCCTCCACGACCGTCACCGCGCAGCCCGCCTCGCGCGCGGCCGTCGCGAACTCGGCGCCGATCCAGCCCGCGCCGACGACCACGATGTCGTGCTGCCGGGCGAGCACCGGGCGCAGCCGCTCGGCGTCGTCCAGGGTGCGCAGCAGATGCACGCCGGGCACGCCCTCGGCGCCCGGCAGCCGGATCGGTTCGGCGCCGGTGGCCAGCACGAGCACGTCGTAGGGGACGGGCCCGGCCTCGGTGTCCAGTTCGCGGTCGGCGACGCGCACGCCCAGGACCTCGCGTCCCAGCCACAGGTCGATGCCGAGGGATTCGAAGTCGACGTCGAAGGCGGAACCCTCGGCCTTGCCGAGCAGCACGGCCTTGGACAGGGGCGGCCGGTCGTAGGGCTGGTGGGGCTCGGCGCCGATCAGCGTGACGGTTCCGGTGAAGCCCTGTTCGCGCAGGGCCACCGCCGTCTGCACACCGGCCATGCCGGCGCCGGCGACGACCACGGACCGCTGCGACTGCGTCGTCTGCTCGCTCACCTGATCACCATAGACAACTGACTATTTGTCAGTCAGGAGTCGTGCTCGGTGACCTGCTCCACAACGCTGGTGCCGCTGCCCTGCTGCGACTCCCACTCCCAGGTCTCGTCAAGGCGCACCCGCCCGTCGGGCAGCTCGGCCACCACCGACACACAGTGGCCCGACGACGTCGTCCCGTCCCGCTTCAGCTGCACGTACCGGAAGTCCAGCCGGTCGCCGTCCCGGGTGCCCACGAGGTGCCCGCGTACGACGTCCCCGCCGGCGTACTCGGCCCAGATCTCGCCGTCGTTCTCGTGGTACGTGAACCGGGTGCGCGTACCCACCTGACCTGGGGCCTGATCGGTGACGGGGGCGAGGACGAGTCCGTCCAGCGAGCGGGCCATGCGGTGAGGCTCCCTTACTGATACTTGGGGCGGCGGGCTAGGGTGGCCAACGTAGAGCACTCGCGGGAGCCCGGACGCACCGGGCTGAGAGGGAGGCTGGCGGCCTCCGACCGTACGAACCTGATCCGGGTCATGCCGGCGAAGGGAGGGGCTGGACGCCCATGTCGCGTACGCGAACGTCAGACGTCCTCGTCATAGGGGGCGGAATCATCGGCCTGGTCACGGCGTGGCGGGCCGCCGGGCGCGGGTTCACGACGGCCGTCGTGGACCCCGAGCCGGGCGGCGGGGCCGCCCAGGTGGCCGCGGGCATGCTGGCCGCCGTCACGGAACTGCACTACGGCGAGCAGACCCTGCTCGGCCTGAACCTCGCCTCGGCCCGCCGCTACCCGGACTTCGCGGCGGAGCTCACCGAGGTCACCGGCCTCGACCTCGGCTACCGCCGGTGCGGCACCCTCGCCGTCGCGCTGGACGCCGACGACCGCGCCCATCTGCGCGAACTGCATGCCTTGCAGCGCCGGTCGGGGCTGGACTCCGAGTGGCTGTCCGGGCGCGAGTGCCGGCGTCTGGAGCCGATGCTCGCGCCGGGCGTGCGCGGCGGGCTGCGGGTGGACGGGGACCACCAGATCGACCCGCGGCGGCTGGCGGCGGCCCTGGTGGTCGCGTGCGAGCGGGCGGGCGTGGTCCTGCACCGCGCATGGGCCGAGCGCGTCGACGTCGCACGGGACCGGGTCGCCGGAGTCACCACGACGGACGGCACCACGCTGGCCGCCGACCAGGTGGTCCTCGCGGCCGGCAGCCTCAGCGGCCGGCTCGCGGGCCTGCCCGACGCCGTACTGCCGCCCGTGCGTCCCGTGAAGGGGCAGGTGCTGCGGCTGACCGTGCCGCAGCGGTTCGCGCCGTTCCTGAGCCGGACCGTGCGGGCCGTGGTGCGCGGCAGCCAGGTGTACCTGGTGCCGCGCGAGAACGGGGAGCTGGTCGTCGGGGCGACGAGTGAGGAGCTGGGCTGGGACACGACGGTGACCGCGGGCGGCGTGTACGAGCTGCTGCGCGACGCCCACGAGTTGGTGCCGGGCATCACCGAACTGCCGCTCACGGAGACGCGGGCGGGTCTGCGTCCCGGCTCCCCCGACAACGCACCGCTGCTCGGCCCGACCGAGCTGGCCGGGCTGTCGCTGGCCACCGGTCACTACCGCAACGGCGTGCTGCTCACGCCGGTCACCGGGGACGCCATGGCGCAGGTCCTGGCCACCGGTGAACTTCCCGAAGAGGCCCGCGCGTTCACGCCCCGGCGCTTCACTCCCGCCGCACTCACGGAGCAGCCCGCATGAGCGTCCAGGTCATCATCTCGGTCAACGGCGAGCGCCGGCCCATCGAGCCGGGCACGGCTCTGGACACGCTCGTCTCGTCCGTCACCACGGCGCCCTCCGGAGTGGCCGCCGCCCTCAACGAAACCGTCGTCCCGCGCGCGCAGTGGCCGTCGACGCCCCTCTCCGAGGGAGACCGCGTCGAGGTCCTCACCGCCGTCCAAGGAGGCTGAACCATGGCCGACGATCCCTTTGTCATCGGCGGTACGTCCTTCACGTCCCGCCTGATCATGGGCACGGGCGGAGCGCCCAGCCTGGACGTCCTGGAGCGGGCGCTGGTCACTTCCGGGACGGAGCTGACGACCGTCGCGATGCGGCGGGTCGACGCGTCGGTGCACGGCTCGGTGCTGTCCGTGCTGGAGAAGCTCGGGATCCGGGTGCTGCCGAACACGGCGGGGTGCTTCACCGCCGGGGAGGCCGTGCTGACGGCCCGCCTCGCGCGCGAGGCGCTCGGTACGGATCTGATCAAGCTGGAGGTCATCGCCGACGAGCGGACGCTGCTGCCCGATCCGATCGAGCTGCTGGACGCCGCCGAGACGCTGGTGGACGACGGGTTCACGGTGCTGCCGTACACGAACGACGACCCGGTGCTGGCGCGGAAGCTGGAGGACGCCGGCTGCGCGGCGATCATGCCGCTCGGCTCCCCCATCGGGTCGGGGCTCGGTATCCGCAACCCGCACAACTTCCAGCTGATCGTGGAGCACGCGCGCGTGCCGGTCATCCTGGACGCGGGTGCCGGTACGGCGTCCGACGCGGCGCTCGCGATGGAGCTGGGGTGCGCGGGCGTGATGCTCGCCTCGGCCGTGACGCGGGCGCAGGAGCCGGTGCTCATGGCCGACGCCATGAGGCATGCCGTGGAGGCGGGGCGGTTGGCGTACCGGGCGGGGCGGATTCCGAAGCGCCATTTCGCGGAGGCGTCGTCCCCGGTGGACGGCATGGCACGACTGGATCCGGAACGACCCGCGTTCTGAACGCACGTTCGATGAAGCCCGTCGTTCCATGAGGCGTCCGTCACAGGTCGGCTTCAGTCCCGCCCCTATCTCGGACGAACGGGCGGGCCTGTCAGTGTCGGCTCGTACACTCACCTGCGTGGATACGACCCTTCAGGACCCTCTGGTCGGGCAGGTGCTCGACGGCCGGTATCGCGTGGACGCGCGGATCGCGGTCGGCGGGATGGCCACGGTCTACCGGGCCCTGGACACCCGCCTGGACCGCGTGCTCGCGCTCAAGGTGATGCACCCCGCGCTGGCGGTCGACGGGGCGTTCGTCGAGCGGTTCATCCGGGAGGCGAAGTCCGTCGCCCGGCTGGCGCACCCCAATGTCGTGCAGGTCTTCGACCAGGGCACCGACGGGTCGTACGTCTATCTCGCCATGGAGTACGTGGCCGGGTGCACGCTGCGTGACGTGCTGCGCGACCGGGGCGCGCTGCAGCCCCGGGCCGCCCTCGACATCCTGGAGCCGGTGCTCGCCGCGCTCGGCGCCGCGCACCGCGCCGGGTTCGTGCACCGGGACATGAAGCCGGAGAACGTCCTCATAGGGGATGACGGGCGGGTCAAGGTCGCCGACTTCGGCCTCGTACGCTCCGTGGACACCGTGACCAGCACCACCGGTGCCGTACTCGGCACCGTCTCCTATCTCGCGCCCGAGCAGATAGAGCAGCCGGGCACGGCGGACGCCCGGGTCGACGTGTACGCGTGCGGTGTCGTCCTCTACGAGATGCTCACCGGCGAGAAGCCGCACGACGGGGACTCCCCCGCCGTGGTGCTCTACAAGCACCTGCACGAGGACGTTCCGCCGCCCTCGGCGATCGTCCCGGGGCTGGCGTACGAGCTCGACGAGCTGGTCGCGTCGGCCACCGCGCGCTCCCCGCAGATCCGGCCGTACGACGCCGTGGCGCTGCTCGCGCAGGCCCGTGAGACGCGTGCCGCGCTGAGCACGGACCAGCTGGACGCGATGCCGCCGCAGGCGCTCTCCGCGCAGCACAGCAACTCCGACGACCGTACGAGCGTCATCCCGCGCGGTCTCAATATCCAGCGGCCGCTGCCGGTCAACGGGGACGAGCCCGAGGTCAACTTCAACCGGACCAGCCGGCTGGAGACCCCGCCGCCTCCGCCGCCGCCCGGCCGCCGGGCGGGTGCTCCGCGCCGGCCGCGCGGGCCGTTCGTCATAGTCGCCGCCGTCCTGCTGGCCCTCGGCCTCGGTGTCGGCATCTGGTACATCAACTCCGGTCAGTTCACCCAGGTCCCGCCGCTGCTGTCCAAGACCGAGGCGCAGGCGAAGGACCGGCTGGAGGAGGCCGGGCTCGATGTCGGCAAGGTGGAGCGCGCCTACAGCGACACCGTCAAGCGCGGCACCGTCATCAGCACGGACCCGGCCACGGGCGCCCGCATACGGCACAACGACTCCGTGAAGCTGGTCATCTCGGCCGGCCCGGAGACGGTGAAGGTGCCCGACGTCGAGGGCTATCCGCTGGACAAGGCGAGGGCCGAGCTGAAGGAGAGCGGTCTCCAACCGGGCATGGTGACCCGGGAGTTCAACGACGACGTCACCCGGGGCTCCGTGCTCTCCTCGGAACCCGGGACCGGTACCGAGGTCCGCTCCGGCTCCGCGGTCAAGCTGTTCGTCAGCAAGGGCAGCCCGGTGGACATCCCGGACGTCACCGGCGAGGACCCGGCCGACGCCAGGGCCGAGCTGCAGGAAGCCGGTCTGAAGGTGAAGATCGCCTCCGCACGGGTCAACTCCGAGTTCGGCGCGGGCAAGGTCGCGCAGCAGTCTCCCGGGGAGGGCAAGCAGGCCGCGGAGGGCGACACCGTGACGCTCACGCTGTCCAAGGGCCCCGAGATGATCGAGGTTCCGGACGTGGTCGGCGACAGCGTCGACGACGCCAAGGCGGCGCTGGAGGGCGCCGGCTTCGAGGTCGATGAGGACCGCGGTCTGCTGGGCCTGTTCGGCGACACGGTCAAGGAGCAGTCCGTGGAGGGCGGCGAGACGGCCCCGAAGGGCTCCACGATCACCATCACGATCCGGTGACCTGAGCCCGCATTAACCGGTGATCGGGCGGCCAGGACCGCATGACACCCTGAACGGGTGACAAAGCAGCAGTCCGGAACCGCCCGCACGGGCCCCTCCCGCAACCCCGTCGGCGGCCATGTCCCCGTGGCCGGCGGCCTGGCCTCCGTCGGGCTCACCTACGCCCACGACCTCAAGGCCGAGACGGTCCAGGTCTTCGTCGCCAACCCGCGCGGCTGGGCCACGCCCGTCGGGAATCCGCGGCAGGACGAGGAGTTCCGCGCGGTGTGCGAGGCCGAGTCGATCCCGGCGTATGTGCACGCGCCGTATCTGATCAACTTCGGCTCGCACACGGAGGCGACCGTCGAGAAGTCCGTGGAGTCGCTGCGGCACTCGCTGCGCCGCGGGCGGGAGATCGGCGCGCTGGGCGTGGTCGTGCACACGGGCAGCGCGACCGGCGGCCGGGAGCGCTCGGTGGCCCTGAACCAGGTGCGGGAGCACATGCTGCCGTTGCTCGACGAGCTGACCCACGACGACGACCCGTTCCTGCTGCTGGAGTCGACGGCGGGCCAGGGCTTCTCGCTGTGCTCGCGCACCTGGGACTTCGGGCCGTACTTCGAGGCGCTGGACGCCCATCCGAAGCTGGGCGTGTGCCTGGACACCTGCCACATCTTCGCCGCCGGCCATGACCTGACCGGCCCGTCCGGCATGCACCAGACCCTGGACCTGCTGGTGGACACCGTCGGCGAGGGCCGGCTGAAGCTGATCCACGCCAATGACTCCAAGGACGTCGTCGGCGCCCACAAGGACAGACACGAGAACATCGGCGCAGGTCACATCGGGGAGGACCCGTTCCGGGCGCTGATGACGCACCCGGCCACCGAGGGCGTACCGCTGATCATCGAGACGCCCGGCGGGAAGGAAGGGCACGCGGCGGACGTGGAGCGGTTGAAAAAACTCCGGGATTCATAGCCTGTTACGGAATACCCCAGGGGGGTATACGGTTCTTGCTCGGTGCAGGAACCGTGACCTGACATTGGGGACAGTGATGCAGCACGAAGCACACACGGCACACGATCACCATCAGCATCAGCAGGCGGCGGCCGCCGGCGGCTGGGCGGTGGCCGTCCAGGCGACCCTGCACTGCCTCACCGGCTGTGCCATCGGCGAGGTGCTGGGCATGGTGATCGGCACCGCGCTCGGCTGGGGCAACGTACCGACCCTGATCCTGGCGATCGTCCTGGCCTTCTTCTTCGGCTACGCCCTCACCCTGCGCGGAGTACTGAAGGCGGGCGTCGGCCTGCGGGCCGCGCTGAAGGTGGCGCTGGCGGCGGACACCCTGTCCATCGCCGTGATGGAACTGGTCGACAACGGTGTGATCGTCCTGTGGCCGGGCGCCATGGACGCCGGGCTCACCGACCCGCTGTTCTGGTGGGTGCTGGCGATCGCGCTGGGTGTCGCCTTCGTCCTCACCACGCCGGTCAACAAGTGGATGATCGGCCGCGGCAAGGGCCACGCGGTGGTCCACCAGTACCACTGAACACCGGAGTACCACTGAACCCCGCCGCGGGGACCAGGAGTCAGAGCTCGGGGCCGTCCCCGGGCTCCTCCTGGTACGAGTAGCGCTGCTCCCGCCATGGATCGCCGATGTTGTGATAGCCGCGCTCCTCCCAGAAGCCGCGGCGATCGGCAGTCATGTACTCCACGCCCCGGACCCACTTGGGCCCCTTCCAGGCGTACAGATGGGGGACGACCAGACGGAGGGGGAAGCCGTGCTCCGCCGTGAGCAGTTCGCCGTCCTTGTGAGTGGCGAAGATGGTGCGCTCGGAGGCGAAGTCGGCGAGGCGGAGGTTGGAGCTGAAGCCGTATTCGGCCCACACCATCACATGAGTGACCGCGGGCGCGGGCGGAGCGATCTCCAGGATGGTCCGGGCCGGTATGCCGCCCCACTCCGCGCCGAGCATGCTGAACTTCGTGACGCAGTGCAGATCGGCGACGACGGATGCGTACGGCAGGGCCGCGAACTCCTCATGGGTCCAGCAGTGCTTCTCGCCGTCGGCGGTGGCCCCGAACACCCTGAACTCCCAGCGTTCGGGCCGGAACTTCGGGACCGGGCCGTAGTGCGTGACCGGCCAGCCACGCTGCACCCGCTGCCCCGGCGGAAGCTCGGAGTGTGCTGCTGCTCCGCTTTCGCGCTCCACCGGCTGACCCATGACTCCATCCTGACAGACCCGAAGCAGTGCACCTGACCCCACCCTCCGTAAACCACTCCAAACAGGACTAAGCATGCACTTACTTACTAAGTGAAGACTTACTGGACGATCTTTCCCGCCGGTGCAATCATGCGGCGCAACCTGCCAGTTCCCCCGCTTGGAAGGAGCCTCTGCGATGCAGGGCGACCCCGAGGTCCTCGAATTCCTGAACGAGCAGCTGACCGGCGAGCTCACCGCGATCAACCAGTACTGGCTGCACTACCGGATCCAGGACAACAAAGGCTGGACCAAGCTCGCCAAGTACACGCGTGAAGAGTCCATCGATGAGATGAAGCACGCGGACAAGCTGACCGAACGCATCCTCATGCTGGACGGCCTGCCCAATTACCAGCGGCTGTTCCACGTCCGGGTCGGCCAGACGGTGACCGAGATGTTCCAGGCCGACCGGCAGGTCGAGGTGGAGGCGATCGACCGCCTCAAGCGCGGCATCGAGGTGATGCGTACCAAGGGCGACATCACGTCGGCGAACATCTTCGAGTCGATCCTCGAGGACGAGGAGCACCACATCGACTATCTGGACACCCAGCTCGAACTGATCGAGAAGCTCGGTGAGGCGCTCTACATCGCGCAGCAGATCGAGCAGCCGAGCTGAGGCCTAGGCCGCGTCCGCCAGATCGGTGAGCATCGGCTTGCCCTGGTCGGCCAGCTCACGGCGCGGGCACGCGCCCCGGCCCAGGATTGCCTGGATGCGGCGTACACACGACCCGCAGTCCGTGCCCGCCTTGCAGGCCGAAGCTATCTGGCGGGGAGTGCAGGCACCGTCCTCCGCGTGCTTCTTGACCTGCTGCTCGGTGATGCCGAAGCAACTGCAGACGTACACGCGGTTCACCTCCCGGCGGGATCGATGTGCCATCCCCTTGATCGGTGAGGCTAACCTAACCTTACCCGGCTCGCAGGAACGGCAAAAGTGCTGTGGGGCGCGGATCGAATGTGATCCGCGCCCCACTCATGCCGCCGTAACAGGCAACCCCGTCACTGGTCCCTGTACATCTCCGCGACGAGGAACGCCAGGTCGAGGGACTGGCTGCGGTTGAGCCGCGGGTCGCACGCCGTCTCGTAGCGCTGGTGCAGATCGTCGACGAAGATCTCGTCGCCGCCGCCCACGCACTCGGTGACATCGTCACCGGTGAGCTCGACGTGGATGCCGCCCGGGTGGGTGCCGAGGCCCTTGTGGACCTCGAAGAAGCCCTTGACCTCGTCGAGCACGTCGTCGAAGCGGCGGGTCTTGTGACCGGAGGCCGCCTCGAAGGTGTTGCCGTGCATCGGGTCGGTCACCCAGGCCACCGTGGCGCCGGACGCCGTGACCTTCTCGACCAGCTCGGGCAGACAGTCGCGGATCTTGTCGGCGCCCATGCGGACGATGAAGGTCAGCCGGCCCGGCTCGCGCTCGGGGTCGAGGCGGTCGATGTACTGCAGCGCCTCCTCGGCCGTCGTCGTCGGGCCGAGCTTGATGCCGATCGGGTTGCGGATCTTCGAGGCGAACTCGATGTGCGCGCCGTCCAGCTGCCGGGTGCGCTCACCGACCCACACCATGTGCCCGGAGACGTCGTACAGCTGGCCCGTGCGGGAGTCGACCCTGGTCAGCGCGGACTCGTAGTCGAGCAGCAGCGCCTCGTGCGAGGAGAAGAACTCGACCGTCCTGAACTCCTCCGGGTCGGCCCCGCAGGCGTGCATGAAGTTCAGCGCCTGGTCGATCTCGCGGGCGAGCTGCTCGTAGCGCTGGCCGGACGGGGAGGACTTCACGAAGTCCTGGTTCCAGGCGTGCACCTGGCGCAGGTCGGCGTAGCCGCCGGTGGTGAAGGCGCGCACCAGGTTGAGCGTGGAGGCGGACGCGTTGTACATCCGCTTCAGGCGCTCGGGGTCCGGGATGCGGGCGGCCTCGGTGAAGTCGAAGCCGTTGACGGAGTCGCCGCGGTAGGTCGGCAGGGTCACGCCGTCGCGGGTCTCGGTCGGCTTGGAGCGCGGCTTGGAGTACTGGCCGGCGATGCGGCCGACCTTCACGACCGGCACCGAGGCGGCGTACGTCAGCACGGCGCCCATCTGGAGGAGGGTCTTGAGTTTGTTGCGGATGTGGTCGGCGGACACCGCGTCGAAGGCCTCGGCGCAGTCGCCGCCCTGGAGGAGGAACGCCTCTCCCTTGGCGACGGCCGCCATCCGGGCGCGCAGCTGGTCGCACTCGCCCGCGAAGACGAGCGGCGGATACGACTCCAGCTCCGCAACGACTGCGCGCAGAGCCTCGGTGTCGGGGTACTCGGGCTGCTGCGCCGCGGGCAGGTCTCGCCAGGTGTTGCCAGCACTCGTGCTGGTCTTAGCGTTCACGGTCACGCCTCAACATTACGGGGTCGTGTCGGGCGTCCTGCCCCATGCCCAGCAATTGAGACACGGGGTACACGACTCGGACACCGGACCTTGGGGTAGGGTGCGGGGCATGTTCGCGCACTCGACCCAGAACTGGTGGTGGACCGCTCATCCGGCGGCCCGCTGACTGCGCGTACGAAAACTTCGCGAAGGCCGCCCGAGGGGCGGCCTTCGGTGTGTCCGGGGTCCGTTCCTCCCAGTGAGAAGGAAAACGGACCCATGCAGCTGCCAGACCTGCTCGACGATCCCCGCCCGTTCGCCCTGCTGCGCCGCCGCACCCCGGGCCACGACCACGATCTGATCGAGGTCCTGATCGGCCCGGTATCCACGTACGACCGCCTCGCCGACCTCCCCGAGGACGGCCTGGCGCTGGTCCCCTTCCGGCAGATCCGCGAGCGCGGCTTCGACGTCCGCGACGACGGCACTCCCCTGTCGGTCCTCACCCCGCAGGAGTCGTACGCCATCCCGCTGGCCGAGGCGCTGGAGCAGCTCCCGTCGCACGACGTGCGCGTCGAGGGCGGCGGCTTCGACGTGGCCGACGAGGAGTACTCGGAGATCGTCGGGCGGGTGCTGCGGGACGAGATCGGGCGGGGCGAGGGCGCCAACTTCGTGATCCGGCGGACCTACGAAGGTGAGATCGCGGGGTTCGGACGCGCCGACGCGCTGGCCCTGTTCCGACGGCTGCTGGTGGGCGAACGGGGCGCGTACTGGACGTTCGTCGTGGACACCGGGGAGCGCACGCTGGTGGGAGCGAGCCCCGAGGTGCACGTGCGGATGTCCGGCGGCACCGTCGTCATGAACCCGATCAGCGGGACGTACCGCTACCCGGCCGAGGGGCCCACCGCCGAGCATCTGCTCGAGTTCCTCGCCGACGGCAAGGAGATCGAGGAGCTGTCGATGGTCGTCGACGAGGAGCTCAAGATGATGTGCACGGTCGGCGACATGGGCGGGGTCGTCATCGGCCCCCGGCTGAAGGAGATGGCGCATCTCGCGCACACCGAGTACGAGCTGCGCGGGAAGTCGTCGCTGGACGTACGGGAGGTCCTCAAGGAGACGATGTTCGCGGCGACCGTGACCGGGTCGCCGGTGCAGAACGCCTGCCGGGTCATCGAGCGGCACGAGGTCGGTGGACGCGGGTACTACGCGGGTGCGCTGGCGCTCATCGGCCGGTACGCGGGTGGCGGGCGGGAGAAATCTGTCGGGGCGCAGACCCTCGACTCCCCCATCCTCATCCGCACCGCCGACATCGACGCCGACGGCCGGCTGAAGGTGCCGGTCGGCGCGACCCTCGTGCGCGGCTCGGACCCGGCTAGCGAGGTCGCGGAGACGCACGCGAAGGCGGCGGGTGTGCTGGCGGCCCTGGGTGTACGGCCGGGCCGGCCGCGGGAGGAGCACACGCGCGTACGTCTCGCCGACGACGCACGCGTGCGTGCCGCGCTCGACGGGCGCCGGGCCTCGCTCTCGCCCTTCTGGCTGCGGATGCAGGAGCGGTCCGCGTCCCTGACGGGCCATGCCCTGGTCGTGGACGGCGAGGACACCTTCACGGCGATGCTGGCCCATGTGCTGCGCTCCAGCGGCCTGGAGGTGACCGTGCGGCGCTACGACGAGCCCGGGCTGCGGGAAGCGGTGCTCGGGCACGCGGGGCCGGTCGTGCTGGGCCCCGGCCCCGGTGATCCGCGCGATCTGGCCGACCCCAAGATGCGGCTGCTGCGCGACCTCGCGGCCGAGGTCATCGCCGGCCACGGGCACGGCGTGCTCGGCGTCTGCCTAGGCCATGAGCTGATCACGGCCGAGCTGGGGCTGGACCTCGTGCGCAAGGAAGTGCCCTACCAGGGCGCGCAGACGACGATCGACCTGTTCGGGCGGCCGGAGACGGTCGGCTTCTACAACAGCTTCGTGGCGCGCTGCGACGACGAGGCTCGGGCGGAGCTCGCCGGGCACGGCGTCGAGGTCAGCCGCGCCGCCAACGGGGAGGTGCACGCCGTGCGCGGGCCCGGTTTCGCCGGGGTGCAGTTCCACCCGGAGTCGGTCCTGACGCTGAACGGCGCCGCCGTCGTCCGCGATCTGGTGGATCAGCTGCGGGGCACCAGCACGTTCTCCGAGCGGCGGCCCGCCTTGTAGTCGAGGACGTTGCGCAGGGTGGTCTCGACGATCTGGCCGACGGCGTCCTCGGTGTAGTACGCCTGGTGCGAGGTGACCAGGACGTTCGGGAAGGTGACGAGGCGGGCCAGGGTGTCGTCGTCGACGGCCTGGAGCGACTTGTCGAGAAAGAAGAGCCCGGCCTCCGACTCGTAGACGTCGAGACCGACACCCGTGAAGCGGCCCTCGCGCAGTTCCGTGACGAGGGCCGCGGTGTCGATGAGGCCGCCGCGACTGGAGTTGATCAGGATCGCGTCGTCCTTCATCGCCTTCAGGGCGTCGGCGTCGATCAGCCGGCTGGTCTCCGGCATCAGCGGCACATGCAGGCTGACCAGGTCGGACTCGGCGAGAAGGCGTTCCTTGGCGACGTAGCGCATGCCGAGCTGCATACAGGTGGGGTTCTCGGCGACGTCCCAGCCGAGCAGGTTCATGCCGAAGCCGTGGGCGATGCGGGCGAAGGCCTCGCCGATCTTTCCGGTGCCGAGGACGCCGGCGGTGCGGCCGTGCAGGTCGCGGCCCATCAGACCGTCGAGGCGGAAGTCGAAGTCACGCGTGCGCGTGGAGGCGCGCACGATACGGCGGTTGACCGCCATGGCGAGGGTCCAGGCGAACTCGGCCACGGAGTAGGGCGAGTAGGACGAGACTCGGGCGACGGTCATCGCGAGGCGCTCGGCGACCTTGAGGTCGATGTTGTTGAAGCCGGTGGAGCGCTGGGCGACCATCCGGGTGCCGCCGGCCGCGAGGGTCTGCAGGACGTGGTTGCCGAGGTCGCAGTTGACGCTGGTGCAGACGACCTCGTATCCGACCGCGATGGGGGCGGTGTCCTCGTTGAGGAAGACGTCCAGGCAGCGGACCTCGTGGTGGCCCTGGAAGGCCTGCTCGATCAGGGGTTTCTCGTCCGCCTGCACGCCGAAGGCGAGAATCTCCAAGGCTGCTCCCGCTTCATAGGGTCATGGGCCGAATATACGGCCCATGACCCCGTGCCGCCGGGCGGAAAGCAGCCGATCCGTACGGTCAGCCGAAGAAGACCCCGACCTCCTCGTACAGCTTCGGATCCACCGTCTTCAGCTTGGCCGTGGCCTCCGCGATCGGGACGCGGACGATGTCCGTGCCGCGCAGCGCGACCATCTTGCCGAAGTCGCGGTCACGGACCGCCTCGATGGCGTGCAGCCCGAAACGGGTGGCCAGCCAGCGGTCGAAGGCGCTCGGGGTGCCGCCGCGCTGGATGTGCCCGAGGACCGTCGTACGGGCCTCCTTGCCGGTGCGCTTCTCGATCTCCTTGGCCAGCCACTCGCCGACCCCGGACAGCCGGACGTGCCCGAAGGAGTCCAGCGACTCGTCCTTGAGGACCATCTCCCCGTCCTTGGGCATGGCACCCTCGGCGACGACCACGATCGGGGCGTACGACGCCTTGAAGCGGGAGGTGATCCAGGCGCAGACCTTGTCGACGTCGAAGCGCTGCTCCGGGATGAGGATGACGTTGGCGCCGCCGGCGAGCCCTGAGTGGATGGCGATCCAGCCGGCGTGACGGCCCATCACCTCGCAGACCAGGACGCGCATATGGGACTCGGCGGTGGTGTGCAGCCGGTCGATGGCCTCCGTCGCGATGCCGACGGCGGTGTCGAAGCCGAAGGTGTAGTCGGTGGCGGACAGGTCGTTGTCGATGGTCTTCGGCACGCCGACGCAGGGCACGCCGTACTCGTCGGACAGTCGGGCGGCGACGCCGAGGGTGTCCTCGCCGCCGATGGCGATGAGCGCCTCGACCTCCTGCTTGGCGAGGTTCTCCTTGATGCGCCGGATGCCGTCCTCCTGCTTCAGGGGGTTGGTGCGCGAGGAGCCGAGGATGGTGCCGCCGCGGGGCAGGATGCCTCGCACGGCGGGGATGTCGAGACGGACGGTGTCGTTCTCGAGCGGACCTCGCCAGCCGTCCCGGAAGCCGACGAAGTCATAGCCGTACTCCTGCACGCCCTTGCGGACGACGGCCCGGATGACGGCGTTGAGACCGGGGCAGTCGCCGCCTCCGGTCAGTACTCCGACCCGCATGGAAAGTCCCTTCGCCGCGGTTGCCTGGTGAGGCCACGCTAATGGTGAGCCAGGTCACAACGGGATGGGTCGGAACGGCAATTCCGGTGAATGGCCGGGTGTCCGGTTTACGCACCGTCAAGCGGACGACGGTGGATCACTCGTCGTCGAGGCCGCGCTCGATGGCGTATCGCACCAGTTCGACCCGGTTGTGCAGCTGGAGTTTGCCGAGGGTGTTCTGGACGTGGTTCTGCACCGTGCGGTGGGAGATGACCAGGCGCTCGGCGATCTGCTTGTAGCTCAGGCCCTTGGCGACGAGCCGCAGCACCTCGGTCTCGCGCTCGGTCAGCTGCGGGGCGCCGGGCTGGTCGGCGTCCTGGGCGGCGGGCACCGGTTCGGAGGCGAGCCGGCGATACTCGCCGAGGACGAGTCCGGCCAGGCCCGGCGTGAACACCGGGTCACCGACGGCGGTACGGCGCACCGCGTCCAGCAGTTCCTCCGTGGACGCCGACTTCAGCAGATAGCCGGTGGCACCGGACTTCACGGCCTCCAGGACGTCGGCGTGCTCGCCGCTCGCGGACAGGACGAGGACGCGCAGGGCCGGGTTGTGGCCGACGAGTTCCTTGCAGACCTGGACGCCGGGCTTGGCGGGCAGGTTGAGGTCGAGCACCAGGACGTCGGGGGCGGCGGCCTTGGCGCGGCGTACGGCCTGGTCGCCGTCGCTCGCCGTGGCGACCACGTCGAAGCCGGACTCGGCCAGGTCGCGGGCGACCGCGTCGCGCCACATCGGGTGGTCGTCGACCACCATGACCTTGATCGGTTCCCGCTGTTCGCTCGTGGTGTCCGTCATCGCTGCTCCGCCTTCCCCCGTGAAGCGCTGGTGGCCTTGGGTACCTTCAGTTCCACTTCGGTGCCCTGGCCCGGCACCGAGATCAGTTCGGCGCTGCCGCCGAGCTCCCGCAGGCGGCCCCGGATCGACAGGGCGACGCCGAGCCGCCCCTCGCCCTCGGCCTGCGCGAGCCGGCCCTCGGGGATGCCGGGCCCGTCGTCCCGCACGGTGACGATCACCTCGCCGGGCTCGTCCTCGACGAGGATCCACGCGCGCGCGTCGTCGCCGGCGTGCTTGCGGACGTTGTCCAGGGCGGCGCCGACGGCCGCCGACAGCTCCCGCGCGGCGGCCGGCGCCAGCGGCACCGGTGCCCCCGGCTCGGCGAGGCTGACCTTCGCGCCCGCGTACGGGGCGAGCAGCGCCCGTAGGTCGACGGCACCGTCGGAGTCGTCCGGCTCGTCCACGGCCCGTACGACGGCGCCCTCGGCGGCGTCCTCCGACACCCGCGACACGGGTACCAGGCCGCCGGAGACCAGGGTGCGCAGCGCCACCTCCTGCTCGCCGGCCATCCGGCCCAGCTCGGCCGCCTCGCCGCCGATGACGGCGCCGCGCCGCTGCACCATGGCCAGCACCTGGAGCACGCTGTCGTGGATGTCCCGGGCGAGCCGCTCCCGCTCCCGGGTCGCCGCCTCGATCTCCAGGGCGCGGGCCAGGGTGCGCTCGGAGGCGCGGGCGACCTCGACGACGTAGCCGATGGCGATGGAGGCGATCCAGACGAGCAGCACCATGTGGACGGTGTCGCGGGTCGGTACGCCGGAGCGGTGGATCAGGTTGGCGGCGGCGACCAGCGTGGAGGCGAACGCGGCCCAGCGCCAGCCGCCCTTGATGGCGAACGCCAGCACGGCGCCCGCCGTCCATATCGACGGCAGGGTCGGGGAGCCGGCGTCGATCCGCTCGGGCGACTCGGCGATGCGCGTGAGCAGGATGCCGGTCAGGGCGATGGTGAGGTCCGCGGCCAGGAAGCGCTTGGTGCAGCTGGCGGCGTTCGCGATGCGGGGCAGGGTGGCCAGCGTCCACACGGCGAGTACGGCGAGGTAGCTGATGGACACCCAGGGGTGGGCGACCTCGTCGTAGGCGCTGACGAAGAGCCCGATGGCGTACACCATGGTCAGCACGCGGTAGCCGGCGAGCGCGCGCCACAGTGGCTGCTCCACGGACATCCTCATGACCCGCTCACGCTTGGCCATGCCCCCACCCCCCGAGTTGTTGCTACGTCGACTTCTTCGCCTGTTCCTTCTCCGCCTTCGCCGCCTCCGCGATCTGCCGCTTGGCGGCGGTCGCGTACATGTCGACGTACTCCTGGCCGGAGAGCTTCATGATTTCGTACATGACCTCGTCGGTCACCGCGCGGAGCACGAAGCGGTCGTGCTCCATGCCCTGGTAGCGGCTGAAGTCGAGGGGCTCGCCGATCCGGATGCCGGGCCGCATGAGCTTGGGCACGACCTTGCCGGGCGGCTGGATCTTCTCGGTGTCGATCATGGCGACCGGGATGACCGGTGCCCCGGTGGCGAGCGCCACGCGCGCGAGGCCGCCGGGCTTGCCCCGGTAGAGCCGGCCGTCGGGCGAGCGCGTGCCCTCGGGGTAGATGCCGAACAGCTCGCCGCGCTCCAGGACCTCGATGCCGCTCCTGACGGCGGCCTCGCCCGCGCCACGCCCCCCGGAACGGTCCACCGGCAGCTGGCCGACGCCCTTGAAGAAGGCCGCCGTCAATCGGCCCTTGACGCCGGGGGTGGTGAAGTACTCGGCCTTCGCGATGAAGGTCACCTTGCGGTCGAGGACCGCGGGCAGGAAGAACGAGTCGGAGAACGACAGGTGGTTGCTCGCCAGGATCGCGGCGCCCTCGGCGGGGATGTTCTCCAGGCCCTCCACCCAGGGCCGGAAGGCGACCTTCAACGGTCCCCCGATGGCCACCTTCATCGTGCCGTACAACAACCGAGTGCCTCCTGTGTGTGTCGATCAGACCTTAACCCGGGGCACCGTCAATGAGCCCGACGGCCCTGGTCGGTGTCAGTGCGGTCGCGTACGGTGAAGCACACCTGGCTCTATCGGCACGCGGCTCCGCCGCGTGGGTTCACGTCGTAGCTCTCGTCCATGTCGTCCTTCTCACGAACAGGAGACCGTAAGGTGCCGGTCCTTCCTGGAGCCGAGCCGTACCGCCGCGAGGGCGGGGAGGTCGGGGTCCTCCTCTGCCACGGCTTCACCGGTTCCCCGCAGTCGCTGCGCCCCTGGGCGGAGTACCTGGCCGAGCACGGGCTCACCGTCTCGCTGCCGTTGCTGCCGGGGCACGGCACCCGCTGGGAGGACATGCGGCTCACCGGCTGGCAGGACTGGTACGCCGAGGTGGACCGCGAGCTGCGCGCGATGCGCGACCGCTGCGCGCGGGTCTTCGTGGCCGGTCTGTCCATGGGCGGCGCCCTGGCCCTGCGGCTCGCCGCGAAGCGCGGGGACGACGTGGCCGGGGTCATGGTCGTCAACCCGGCGAACAAGGTGCACGGCCTGTTCGCGTACACCCTCCCGGTCTCCCGGCACCTCGTCCGCACGGCGCCGGGGATCGTCAGCGACATCGCCAAGGAAGGCTCCGTCGAGCTCGGGTACGACCGGGTGCCGCTGCACTCGGCGCACTCCCTGCGGACCTTCTTCCGGCTGGTCGACGGCGAGTTGCCGCAGGTCACCCAGCCACTGCTGGTGCTGCGCAGCAGGCAGGACCACACCGTGCCCGCCATGGACACGGCCCGGATCCTGAGCCGGGTGTCCTCCACAGACGTAACGGAGATCGTGCTGGAACAGAGCTATCACGTGGCGACGTTGGACCATGATGCGGACCGGATCTTCGAGGAGAGCCTCGGATTCATCGACCGGCTCGCGACCGGCGTCGGCAAGGAAGGGACGACCACACGTGGCTGAGCACGACTCCGATCGCGAGAGGCGCGAGGACAGCGATCCCGAGGAGCAGCACGTCCCGTTCGACGAGGACGCCGCCTGGGCGGCGATCGTCGCCGGGTTCGGCGAGGAACCGAAGGATCCGCCGGGCGCGAAGCCCTTCAAGTCGGTCGAGGACCTGGCGCTGCTGGAGACCGAGCCGAACGGCGAGACGAGCGGCGCGGCGGCCCCGGAGCCCCAGGGCGACAAGGGCGAGAGCGCCCCGGCCGGCCGGCAGTCCGACGAGCCCGGCGAGGAGAAGCCGGCCGGGCCGCTGGGCAGCTCGGTGTCCTTCGCGCCCGGCGTCGGACCGCGCGACTACAGCGTGGCCGAGCCGTCCGAGGACGACTTCGAACCCGATGACGAGGGTCACTTCGTGCCGCCGGAGCCGCCGCCCCTGCCGGCCGCCGACGCGACGGCGAAGTTCGCCTGGCTCGCGGTCGTCGGTGGGCCGGTCCTGCTGCTGCTCGCCGTGCTGTTCGGCTGGGAGATGACGTGGTGGCTGGCCACCCTGGGCATCGGCGGGTTCCTGGGCGGGTTCGCCACGCTGGTGATGCGGATGAAGACCGACGACGAGGACGACGACGACCCCGGCCGCGGCGCCGTCGTCTGACCTGCTGAGCCCGTCGCACCTACTGAGCTGCCGGGACTCTGAGGGCGGCCAGGACCGGAAGGTGGTCCGTGGCCGCCCTCAGGTCTGTCTGCGTCACCCCTGCCCGGCCGGTCGGGACACCGCAGCCGAGCACTTCGATGCCCTTCGTGGCGAAGATCGCGTCGATGCGCTGGTGCGGGTCGGCCGGGGTCGAGGAGTACTCGCTGCCCCAGGGGGCGGTGGCCCAGCAGTCCTGGAGGCTGTCGGCGAGGAGGCGGAAGGTGCGGCCGGTGGGGCGGTCGTTGAGATCGCCGCCGGCGATGGCGTGCTCCGTGCCCAGGCCGGCGAGACGGTCCAGGAGCATGCCGCCCTGTTCGAGGCGCTCGTCCTGCTGCAGGGAGAGATGGCAGCTGAGCACGCCGAGGCGGGCGCCGCCGAAGCGGACCACGGCGGTGGCGAAGCCGCGCCGGTGGAGTCCGGGGGTGAGCGGGAGGAGCACGTCCTCCGTCCGCTCCACGGTGGCTCTCAGATCGCACAGGATCGCCGGGCCCGCGGCCGTTGCTCCGCCGGTGAGGACGACGAGGTCCGTCGCGCGGGCCAGGCGGGCGAGTTTCTTGCGCCAGCGGAAGAAGCGGGGGGCTTCCTGGATCAGGACCAGGTCGGGGGCGCAGGCGCGGATGACGCGGGCGAGGGCGTCGGTGTCGTCGCGCATGGAGCGGATGTTGTAGCTGAGGACGCGGATGACTGCGGAGCCGTCGGGTTCGGTGCGGGAGGTGGGGAGCGCCGAGGGGGACGTTGCCATGCCGGTCAATTTACGCCGGGACCCGGGTTGGGGGCGCCCAATGGCTCGGGGCGCGAGGCTCGTGTGCGACTGCCGGTGCGTTGTGGCTGGTCGCGCAGTTCCCCGCGCCCCTGAGGAGTTGCAGTTGCCGCGTCTTGAGAGGTGATACGCGCTACATGATCGGGTCGGGCTCCCGGGCCAGGTCCGCCGCGCCCACCAGGCCCGCCTCGTTGCCGAGTTGGGCGGCGATGACGTCGGCGACCGGGCGCCAGTTGCCGCCCACCAGCCAGCGCTTGTAGGACTTGCGGATGGGGTCGAGGACCAGTTCGCCCTCGTCCGAGAGGCCGCCGCCGACGATGAAGGCGGACGGGTCGAACAGGGAGGCCAGGTCGGCGAGGCCGGCGCCGGCCCAGCGGGCGAGCTCGCGGTAGGAGTCGACGGCGACCGGGTCGCCCTGCCGGGCGGCCATGGAGATGTGCTTGCCCTCGATGCCGTCGGGGCTGCCGTCACCCAGTCCGAGCAGGATCTCGGCGTTCTCCGGGGTGGCGTTGGCGCGCTGCTTGGCGTACCTGACCAGGGCGCGGCCGGAGGCGTACTGCTCCCAGCAGCCCTGGCTGCCGCAGCCGCACAGCAGGCCGTCCGGGACCATGCGGATGTGGCCGAACTCGGCGGCCACGCCGTAGTGCCCGCGGCGCAGCTTGTTGCCGATGATGATGCCGCCGCCGAGGCCGGTGCCCAGCGTGATGCAGATGACGTTGCGGTGGCCCTTGCCGGCGCCGAACTTGTACTCGCCCCACGCGGCCGCGTTGGCGTCGTTCTCCACGACGACCGGGAGTCCGACGCGGGCCTCGACCTTCTGCTTCAGCGGCTCGTTGCGCCAGTCGATGTTCGGCGCGAAGTAGACCTCGGAGCGCTGCCGGTTCACATAGCCGGCCGCTCCGATGCCCACGCCGACGATCTCGTGCCCGGCCCGTGCTCCCTCGACGGCGGAGGCAATGGCGTCCACGATCCCGTCGGGCGTGCCCGGGGTCGGCACCTTGTGGGTCGAGAGGATGTTGCCTTCCTCGTCGACCACACCGGCCGCGATCTTGGTACCGCCGATGTCGACGCCGATGGTGAGTCCCATGAATCCCTCAGTTTCGGTCGAGCCCCGCTACGGCCAACCGTACCCGAGGCCATCGGGCCGGGTTCTCGTTGTCCGCCCGACGGACGACCCCAGGGAGGGAGTCTGACGCGTCAGTCCAAGTCGATGCGCTGGCCGGGGCCGGTGCCCTCGCCGGGGTCGTGCTTGTCGTCGTCGAGTTCGTCCAGCTCCTGGGCGTCCTTCGCACCGCTCGTCCAGCGCTGTTCCTGGTTCTGGACCGCGGAGCGGTAGGCGGCGAGGAGTTCGTTGCCGGCCGCGGCCAGGTGGTCGAAGACATCCGGGTTGCGCTCGATGACGGGCTCGACGGCGGCCTTGGCCTGCTCCACGACCTGCTTGACCACCTGCTGGGCGGCGGGTCCGGCGACCGCGCCGAGCAGCGGTGACTGGAGGGTCGAGAGCTTGTCCGCGACGGTGTCGACGAGCTTGCGCAGTTCCTCGGCGGCCGAGCCCGGCGGCGGGCCGTGCTGGGCGCGGCGGCGGGCCTTCTCCGCCGCGAGGTCCTCGGCGCACGCCGTCGCCCAGGCGTCGGCGTCGGTCGCCCGTGCCTCGTCGACGGCCTCGGGCTCGGCGGCGTCGGACGGGGGGAGCTCTTCGCTCATGACGGACTCCTGACTACGGTTCGTCTCTCCGACGTTACCCGAACGGCCGTACCTGCTTCACCGGGACCGCGGCCAGAGGTCCGGATCCGGCGCGAACCGGATCCGCAGCTCGCCGTCGCGCAGCGCGGCCCCCGCCACGGCGCACCGGCGCAGGGCGGACGGCAGCGGCACGATGCGCCGGAACTGTCCGGCGGTGACGACGAGTTCGTCGCCGCGCCGGATGAGGTCGAGTTCGTCGCGGGCGGCGCCGGGCAGCGGGATGTGCCAGACCAGCACGCCGTCCTCGGCGAGCCGGTCGGTGACGGGCCACTCGACGGTGGACGACGTGGCGTTGACGGCGGGCGTGGCCAGCGCGGCGAGATCGTCGGCGCCACGCGGGTCGCGCCCGAGGTGCGCGACGCCGTGGACGTCGTACGTCTCGCCCCACTCCTCCAGGGCCTTGCGCTGCTGGGCGACGGGTCCGGCGAGCCAGCTGCCGGCCGCGGCCTCCGTCTCCGGCAGGACACGGTTGGCGATCAGCAGGTCGGGGCGCAGGCCGCGCAGGGCGAGGGCGAGAGCGGCGGCGCGCACGGCGTCGGCGCCGCCGGGGCCGGGTTCGGCGATGAGCCGTACGACGGTGTCGCGGTCGGCGAGGACGGCCTCGACGGCGGCGAGCTCGACGTCCCAGCGGGCGGTGGTCTCGTACAGCCACTCCGCGGGCATCGGCACCCCGGCCAGCCGGCCGAGGACGGGCCGCAGCGCGCGGGCCGCCTGCCGCTCGGGCGGGAGGAGGCGGCGCAGATAGCGGCGCAGTTCCTCGGGGAGGGAGAGCAGGGCGAGGGCGTGCGGGGTGGCGGGCAGGTCGACGACGAGCAGGTCGTGGGCCTCGGCGAGCGCGGCGTCCCGCAGCGCCCGCAGCAGCGCGAGTTCCTCGGCGCCGGGCAGCGGGGTGACCTCCTCCGGGTCGAGCCGGGAGGCGCCCAGGAGGTCGAGGGCGGTGGTGGCGCGTTCCTGGAAGGCGGCGAGGTCGTCCCGGAATCCGGTGGCGGCGTCGGGACGCCAGGCGGTGAGGTTCTCGGCGACCCGGGCAGGGGCCGGGCCGGTGGCCGCACCGAGCGCCGCGCCCAGGGTGTCGGTGCGGTCGGCGCTGAGGACGAGGGTGCGGGTGCCCTCACCGGCGGCGGCGAGCGCGGTGGCGGCGGCGACTGTCGTACGACCGCTGCCGCCCGGGCCGGTGATCAGGATGGTGCGCATGGGATTGAACCGTAACGGACGCCGGGTTCGGCCCTGTTTCGCGGTGCTGGGCACTGCGGGCGGGGGTGGGTACGCTCGCCCGCGCTTGCGGGGTGCCGCCTGCGCCCACCCGTGCCGCCCCGAGCGGCACGACTGCCCGCAGGCTAGGTGGCTATCGGCCGACTGAGCCGCAACACCCTCAGGGGCGCGGGGCGGCATCGATCTGCGGCTCCGCCGCGGGGCGGGACCGGCCGCGACGGACCCGCGCCCGGCAACCCACCGCAACCCCCACGGCGAGTGGCCGCTACTTGCCCGACTCGACCCGCTTCTTCAGCCCGGCCAGCGCCCGGTCGATGATGACCTTCTCGGCCTTGCGCTTGATCATCCCGAGCATCGGGATCTTGACGTCGACCGTCAGCTGGTACGTGACCTCGGTCGATCCCGCGCCCGCCGGCTTCAAGATGTACGAGCCGTCCAGCGACCGCAGCATCTGGGACTTCACCAGCGTCCAGGACACCTCGTTCTCACCGGTCCAGGTGTAACCCAGCACCTGGTCGTCCTTGATCGCCCCGGCGTCCATGACGAGACGGACCTGCTCGGCCCGGCCCTCGCCGTCGGTCTTGAGGACCTCCGCCTCCTTCACCTCGCCGGTCCAGTCCGGGTAGCGGGCGAAGTCGGCGATCACCCCCATCACGTCGGCCGGTGCCGCCTCGATCGTGATGCTCGAGCTGGTGTGTTCCGCCATCGCCGTGGCTCCTCCAGATGCGGGCCGGTCAGGAAGTCGTGGTGCGCACGCGTGCGCAGCGTGAAGGCTACCGCGCGCCCGACCGGCCGACTCCACCCCCACCTGCGCCATCGTCGCGAAAGCGTCCATGGCACCCGAATTCACTCACCATTCCAGCGCCCATGGCGTGCCGGACGCCGCGAAGTGCCCCACGTTCACGCACTCCGTGGCCCCGATCCGCATCCGCCGCACCAGCGGCTGATGGACATGTCCGAAAAGGGAGTAGCGGGGACGGGTCCGGCGTATCGCCGCCAGCAACGCCTTGCTGCCGCGCTCGAAGCGCCGGGCCACCGTGTCGTAGACGAGTTCGGGGACCTCCGGCGGAATGTGCGTGCACAGCACGTCCACCTCGCCGACCGCCTCGATCTTGGCCGCGTACTCCTCGTCGCTGATCTCGTACGGCGTGCGCATCGGGGTGCGCAGCCCGCCGCCGACGAAGCCGAAGGTCCGGCCGCCGATCTCGACCCGCTGCCCGTCCAGCACCGTCGTGCCCGGCCCGGCGTACTCCGGCCACAGGGGCGGCATGTCGACATTGCCGTAGGTGGCGTACGTCGGTGTGGGGAACGCCGTGAACAGCTCGGCGTACTGCTTGCGCACCGCCTTCTCGATCGCCGTCGCCCGGTCCGCGCCGATCCCGGCCCACAGCCGCGCCCCGAACTCCCGTGCCTCCTCGAAGCGGCGGGCGGTGCGCAGTTCCACGATGCGGTCGGCGTTCTCGACCCCGAACAGGTCGGGGAAGATGCCGCGCGAGTGGTCGGCGTAGTCCAGGAACAGCACCAGGTCACCCAGGCAGATCAGGGCGTCCGCGCCCGCGCCGGCCCTGGCCAGATCGCGGACATTGCCGTGCACGTCGCTGACCACATGAACGCGGGTCGTCCGGTTTCCCGTCGGTGTCGGTGCCATGGCGATCAAGGGTAAAGGTGTGCGGCAAACGTGAACAGTGGCGGCCGAACCGATGGTTACTGGCCAGTCGTCAGAGCGCTCGACTACTGTGCGCGCAGAAACACCAATCCGTGTGACGCAGCGAACATCTCGCCGGGACCCCCTGTCGAAGAAGCCATACCGGCGGGTAACGTCCGGTCGGTCCAGTCGTGCTCTGGATTTCAACATGTGAATCCGTGAGCACTTGCCCGAGCCTTGGACCGCACCGTCGCATCACACAACGTCGTGGCGCCGGCGCCCTATGAGGAGCAGCAGTCTTGCGCGAGTTCAGCCTTCCGGCTTTGTACGAGGTCCCTGCGGACGGGAATCTGACCGACATCGTCCGCAGAAACGCCGCGCAGCACCCGGACGTGGCCGTCATCGCCCGCAAGGTGGGCGGTGCCTGGCAGGACGTCTCGGCCACCACGTTCCTCGCCGAGGTGCGCGCGGCCGCGAAGGGGCTCATCGCCGCGGGCGTCCAGCCGGGCGACCGGGTGGGCCTGATGTCCCGCACCCGCTACGAGTGGACGCTGCTCGACTTCGCGATCTGGTCGGCCGGCGCGGTCACCGTGCCGGTGTACGAGACCAGCTCGCCGGAGCAGGTGCAGTGGATCCTCGGCGACTCGGGCGCGACCGCCATCATCACGGAGCTGGACGGCCACACCGCCGCCGTCGAGTCGGTGCGCGACCGGCTGCCCGCGCTGAAGCACGTCTGGCAGATCGACGCCGGTGGCGTCGAGGAGCTGGGCCGGCTCGGCCAGGACATCAGCGACGCGGCCGTCGAGGAGCGCAGCTCACTGGCGAAGGCCGACGACCCGGCGACGATCGTGTACACCTCCGGCACCACCGGCCGCCCCAAGGGCTGTGTGCTGACCCACCGCAGCTTCTTCGCGGAGTGCGGCAACATCGTCGAGCGGCTGCGGCCGCTGTTCCGCACCGGCGAGTGCTCGGTGCTGCTCTTCCTGCCGCTGGCGCACGTCTTCGGGCGTCTGGTGCAGGTCGCGCCGATGATGGCGCCGATCAAGCTGGGCACCGTCCCGGACATCAAGAACCTCACCGACGAGCTGGCCTCGTTCCGCCCGACACTGATCCTGGGCGTGCCGCGCGTCTTCGAGAAGGTCTACAACTCGGCGCGCGCCAAGGCCCAGGCCGACGGCAAGGGCAAGATCTTCGACAAGGCCGCGGACACGGCGATCGCCTACAGCAAGGCCCTGGACACCCCGTCCGGCCCGGCCTTCGGTCTGAAGATCAAGCACAAGGTCTTCGACAAGCTGGTCTACAGCAAGCTGCGCGCGGTGCTCGGCGGCCGGGGCGAGTACGCCATCTCCGGCGGCGCCCCGCTGGGCGAGCGGCTCGGGCACTTCTTCCGCGGCATCGGCTTCACGGTCCTGGAGGGCTACGGCCTGACCGAGTCGTGCGCCGCGACCGCGTTCAACCCCTGGGACCGGCAGAAGATCGGCACGGTCGGTCAGCCGCTGCCGGGTTCCGTGGTGCGCATCGCGGACGACGGGGAGGTGCTGCTGCACGGCGAGCACCTGTTCAAGGAGTACTGGAACAACCCGGGCGCGACCGAGGAGGCGCTGGCCGACGGCTGGTTCCACACCGGTGACATCGGCACCCTCGACGAGGACGGCTACCTGCGCATCACCGGCCGCAAGAAGGAGATCATCGTCACCGCGGGCGGCAAGAACGTCGCCCCGGCCGTGATCGAGGACCGTATCCGGGCGCACGCGCTGGTCGCGGAGTGCATGGTGGTCGGCGACGGGCGGCCGTTCGTGGGTGCGCTCGTCACCATCGACGAGGAGTTCCTGGAGCGCTGGTGCGCCGAGCACGGCAAGCCGGCCGGCTCCACCGCGGCGTCGCTGCGCGAGGACGCCGACCTGCTGGCCGCGATCCAGTCGGCGATCGACGACGGCAACGCCGCGGTGTCGAAGGCGGAGTCGGTGCGGAAGTTCCGTATCCTGCCCGCCCAGTTCACCGAGGACTCGGGCCATCTGACGCCGTCGCTGAAGCTGAAGCGCAACGTCGTGGCCAAGGACTACTCGGACGAGATCGAGGCGATCTACGCCAAGTAGTGCGCCCAGAGGGGTGCCGGGTGTTCTGTGTTGGCGGCCGCGGGTTCGTTGTGGCTTGTCGCGCAGTTCCCCGCGCCCCTAAAAGCCAAAAGCGGGGCGTTGCACTACAGCAGCGTTTGTAGCCTCTCCGCCAGTAGATCCCAGCGCCACCTCTCCTCGACCCACTCCCTGCCCCGCTCCCCCATCCGAGCGCGCAGCTCCGGGTCTCCCAGCAGCGTGATGATGCGGTCGGCGGCCTCCTCCGGGGAGCCGCCGCGCACCACCCAGCCGGTCTCCCCGTCGAGCACCGCGTCGGGCGCGCCGCCCGAGTCACCGGCCACGACCGGCAGCCCCGTCGCCGAGGCCTCCAGGTAGACGATCCCGAGCCCCTCGACGTCCAGACCGCCCCGCCGGGTCCGGCACGGCATGGCGAAGACGTCACCGGCGCCGTAGTGCGCGGGCAGCTCGGACCAGGGCACCGGTCCGGTGAAGTGGACCGCGCCGGCCACGCCCGTGTCCTGCGCCAGCCTGCGCAGGTCCTTCTCGTACGGCCCGCCCCCGACGATCAGCAGCACGGTCTCCGGCTCGGCTGCCAGGATCCTGGGCAGAGCCCGGATCAGGGTGTCCTGCCCCTTGCGCCGCACCAGCCGGGACACGCACACCACGACGGGCCGGTCCGTCAGCCCCAGCCGCGCCCGCACCTCGTCGCCGCCCGATCCGGGATGGAAGGTCTTCTCGTCGACCCCCGGCGGCAGCTGCACCATCCGGGAGGCCGCTTCGGGCGTCAGCGCGGTCGCGATCCGCGAGCGCGTGTACTCGCCGAGGTAGGTGATGGTGTCCGTCGCCTCCCCGATCCGCCCGAGCAGCTGCCGGGCCGCGGGCAGCTGGGCCCAGCCCGCCTCGTGGCCGTGGGTCGTGGCCACCAGCCGCTCGGCGCCCGCCTTCCGCAGCGCCGGCGCCATCAGGCCGAGCGGTGCCGCGGCCCCGAACCACACCGACGTACAGCCGTGCTCGCGCAGCAGCCCGACCGCCCGCCGGGTCGCCCCGGGCGTCGGCAGCAGCATCGTCGTACGGTCCCGTACGACCGTGAAGGGCTGCTCGGCGTCGAAGGCGGCGGTGGCCTCGGCTCCCTCGTGGCCCCGCTTCCAGGTCGAGGCGTAGACGACGAGGCGCTCCGGGTCGAGCCGCAGCGCCATGTTGTGCAGGAACGCCTGGATACCGCCGGGACGGGGCGGGAAGTCGTTGGTCACGATCAGGGTCTTGTGCATCGCCGCAGACCTTACCGAAGCAGCCGTTCACAGCCGGGCCCGGCCACGTTGGTGGCCCGCACACAGCCGGACAGGACATCATGTTCCACTCAAGACGGGAATCGAACGGCAGGGGATCCGGTGGAGACGACGGGCACGCGGCGGTCCTTGGCGTGGCTTCTCGGCGTCTGGAGCCTGACCAGGGTCGTCCTGCTGCTCTTCGTGTTCAAGGTGTACGTCTTCCCGGGCCCGGACGTCACCAGCGACGTCTCGGTCATCTACCAGGGCTGGTACGAGGTGCTGCGCACCGGCACCTTCCCGCTGCACGACGTCACCTGGCAGTACCCGCCCGCCGGGGCGCTCGCCATACTCTCCCCCGCGCTGGTCTTCTGGCTGGACTATCCGTCGGCGTTCTTCGTCCTGGCGTTCAGCGCCGACCTGGCCGTCCTGCTGCTCCTGCTGTACGCCGGCCTGCGCCCGGAGCGCACCCTGCGCGGGGCCTGGGTGTGGGTGACGGGCGCGGCGCTGCTCGGGCCGACCGTGTATGCGCGCTACGACGTGATGGTCACCGCCGTCGCCGTGGCCGCGCTGGTCGCGGGCGCCCGCCATCCGCGGCTGATGGGCGCTCTGGCGGCCGTCGGGGCGATGCTGAAGGTGTGGCCGGTGCTGCTGCTGATCGCGGCCCGCAACCGCGCCGCCTGGGCCTGGGCCGCGCTGTGCGCCGGTGCCCTGGCGGCGGTGTTCGCGCTGGCCATGCCGGGCGCCTTCGCCTTCCTGACCTTCCAGCGCGACCGCGGCACCGAGGTGGAGTCGCTGGGCGGGCTGGTCTTCCATGTGGCCCGGCAGTACGGCTGGGACGGCCAGGTGCTGCTGAACTACGGCTCGGTGGAGTTCCTCGGCCCGTACGTCGGACTCGTCAGCGCGGCCGCCCTGGGTCTGAGCGGGCTGGCCTTCGGCTGGCTGCTGCTGTGGCGGCTGCGGGCGCGGCGGTTCGAGGCGCACACGCTCGCCGACGCGGCGTTCGTGGCGGTGCTCATGTTCACGACGACGAGCCGGGTGATCAGCCGGCAGTACATGGTGTGGCTGGTCGGCCTCGCGGCGGTGTGCCTGTGCTTCCGGGAGAGCCGGATGCGGCTCCCGGTGGCGCTGGTCCTGGCGGCCTGTCTCGCCACGGTCCTGGAGTTCCCTGTCTGGTTCTCGCACGTCGTCGCGAGCAACGGTCCCGGCGTCGCCCTGCTGTTCCTGCGCAACGGCCTGCTGGTCCTCGCCACCGTCCTCGCGGCCCGCGTGCTGTGGCGCTCGACGGTCACCCGCACCGCCTCCGCCCCCGTCCCCGCACAGCCCAGCCGCCCGAGGGAAACGTCCCTGCCGTCCTGAGCCCCGGCCCGCCGCCTCAGCCCAGTTGTGCCCGCAGATACTCGCCCCACTGGGCGGTGAACTCCTCCAGCGAGGTCCCGAGCACTTCCTTCAGCGCGCCCTCGACCGCCCCGGCCCGGCGCTCGTGGCCGCCGACGGCGCGGTAGAACTCGGCGAGCCTGACCTCGCCCCAGTGGTCGGCGATCATGCGGCAGGCCATCCAGCCGCCCTCGTAGGCCTGGGCCAGCTCGGTCGCGTCGCCGGCGAAGCCGAAGTCCGCGTCCAGCGGCAGACTGTCGGGCACCCGGCCCTCGGCCACCGCCCGCCGCAGCTCGGGGGCGGCCTGGGACGGGGAGCGGCCGCTGCCGAGGTAGCCGATCCAGTCGGCGTAGCCCTCGGAGAGCCACAGCGGGGTGGCGGCGGTGGTGTGGGTGCGGGTGGCGACGTGCGTGGTCTCGTGGGTGAGGACGACCTGCTTGCCGGTACCGCCGAGGACGCCGTACGCGTCGGGGTTCAGGATGATCCGGTCGGCGGGGGCACCGGCCCGTGCGCCGGTCTCGCCGGTGGTGACCGCGGCGATCCCGCGGTAGGAGGACTCCGGCGCACCGAGCAGCCCCGCCATGTCGCTCAGCGACCCCGGCACCAGGACGACGACGTGCCGGGCCCAGTCCGTGCCCCACGCCTGGGCCACGGCCGGCACCGCGTGGTCGGCCAGCCGCGCGTACGCCCGCAGCCGGGCGGCGGACTGCCCGACGCCCAGGACGAGGCTGTCCTGACCGCGTACGGCCGCGACCTCGCCCTGGTCCCACAACTGCTCGGCGGAGCCCTTGGCGGGCCGGTCCGAGGCGACGTACCAGTGGCCCTGGGCGTCCGGCTCCAGGCGCAGGGTGCGGCCGACCCGGACGGGAGCCCGGTCGTAGCCCTCGACGCGATAGCGCAGCTCGGCGTCGGCGACGGCGGAGTCGCCGGTGCGGCGCAGCCCGGTCAGTCGGTACGACCAGTCGGCGAGGGGCACCGCGCGCAGATCGCCGAACCAGCCCCGCGCACCGGTGCGCAGATAGGCGGCCTCGTCCCGGTCCAGGAGCGCGGTGGCCCGCCGGTCCAGGAGGCTCTGCACCTCGGCCCGGGCACTGTCGGTCGCGGGCCGCCCGCCGCAGCCCACCAGTGCGACGAGCAGCAGGCAGACGGCGAGGACGACTCGCGTTCCCGACGCCCGCCTTCGACCAGCCACTTCCCGATCGTACGGCGGCGTGGGCGCGGAGGTCAGACCCTGGTGACCGTCGCCCCGGGGATCATGCCCACCGGGTCGTAACGCACGGGTGCGCCGGGGTAGGGCGCGTGGATCACCTGGCCGTTGCCCATGTACATCCCGACATGGCTGGCGTCGGAGCGATAGGTGACGACGTCGCCGGGGCGGGCCTCGGAGAGCGGGACCTGCCGGCCGGCGTACCGCTGGCCCTGCGAGGTGCGCGGCAGGGAGACGCCGGCCTGGGCGTACGACCACTGGATCAGGCCCGAGCAGTCGAAGCCGGAGGGCCCGTTGGCGCCCCAGATGTACGGTCTGCCCAGCGCGGACTGGGCGGCGGCGACGGCGGCCGCCGCCCGGCCCGAGGCCGGGACGGCGCTGCCGAAGTCGGGCAGGTCCGTCCGGCCGGAGCGCGAGGCCCGGTCGTAGGCGGCGCGGTCGCTCTCCGTCAGGGAGTTGAGGAGTCTGCGGGCCTCGGCGAGCTTGCGCTCGACGGTCCGCTTGTGGGCGGCGACGGCCTTGCGGCTCTTCTCCAGCTCGACGAGTTTCCCGGCCGCCTCGGCACGCTCCTGGGCCAGCGCGCGCATGGCGTCCTGGAGCTCCTTGAGCTGGGCGGCCTGGTGCGCGGTGATACGGGCGAGCGCGGCGGCCCTGTCGAGGTAGTCCTCGGGGTCGTCGGAGAGCAGCAGGGCGAGGGAGGGGTCGAGGCCGCCGGAGCGGTACTGGGCGCCGGCCAGCGAACCGAGCACGTCCCGCTTGGAGTTGATGTGCTCCTGCTGCCGGGCGATGCGGTCCTGGGCCCGGTTCACCTGCTCGCGGAGGCCGTCGGCGCGCTCGTCGGCCTTGTTGTAGGCCTCGGTGGCCTTCTCGGCCTCCTCGTAGAGCTTGTCGACCTTGGCCCTGGTGTCGTCCTGGGGCGCGGCCGTGGCCGGTGTGACCCCGAAGGCCGCGGCGGCGGCGGACATGACGCAGAGCGCTGCGTTGGCGCCACGGTCGAACCCGGGCGATGCAAGGCGACGATGGGACCCCACGGGAAGCCGCTCTCCTTCCGCTGGCGGACAGGACCATTTCCCCGGCGTCGGGGAAACGCGGCAGACAGTAGCTCCGTGCGGGGGCGCCGACCAACGACCGTGCCGGACACACAAAGTGACGCCCCGCCTCTGACGCAGGTCATCGGCGGGGCGTGGGGTCAGGCGGGGGTTCCGTAATTCGCTCGTTCGGGCGGCACCCTGTGTTGATCTTGCAGGCGTCCAGCCGGGATCAGATGCGGACGCCGAACTGGAACGGCATGTTGTTGATCGACTCGTAGCGCACGACCGTGCCGGTGCGCGGGGCGTGCAGGATCTGGCCGTTGCCCGCGTAGAAGCCGACGTGGTGGCGGTCGCCGTAGAAGATGACCAGGTCGCCGACCTTGAGCTCGGACTGGCTGTAGATCTGCGTGCCGTAGGTCGCCTGGGCCTGCGAGGTGCGCGGGATGGAGACGCCGGCCTGGGCGAAGGCCCAGG
The DNA here is from genome assembly GCF_042657965.1 of Streptomyces coerulescens. Classification (NCBI taxonomy): domain Bacteria; kingdom Bacillati; phylum Actinomycetota; class Actinomycetes; order Kitasatosporales; family Streptomycetaceae; genus Streptomyces; species Streptomyces coerulescens. The sequence continues at coordinate 19,353 of NZ_JBHSKM010000007.1, read as the reverse complement.
AGGTCAGGCCCGAGCAGTCGAAGGAGGACGGGCCGGAGGCGCCGTAGACGTAGGGCGAGCCGATGACGCTCTGGGCGGCCTGGAAGGCGGCCATGGCGCGGCCGGAGGCGGCACCGGTGTTGCCGAGGTCGACCCGGTCGGCGGCCGAACGGCTGGCGCGGGACTCCTCGGCGGCGAGTGCGGCCTTCTCGGCGGCCGTCAGGGAGTTGAGGAGCTTCTGGGCCTCGGCGAGCTTGCCCTGAACCTGCTTCTTCTTCTTGCCCAGTTCGGCGCGGGTGGAGGAGAGGTCCTTGAGCTTCTCGGCGGCCTCGGCGCGCTGCTGGGCGAGTTCGCGCTGCTTCTCCTGGACCTTCTTCAGCGACTCGACCTGCTGGGCGCTGAGCTGGTCGGCGGTGGACGCCTTGTCCAGGTAGTCGTCGGGGTTCGACGACAGGAACAGCTGGAGGGAGGAGTCGATGCTGCCCGTGCGGTACTGGGCGGCGGCGGCCAGGCCCATGGAGTCACGCAGCTCGTTCAGGTCTTCCTGACCGCGGGCCACGTTGTCCTGGATGGTGGAGATCTCCTTCTGGAGCTTCTCCTGCTTCTCCTTGGCGCCGTTGTACTTCTCGGTGGCCTGCTCGGCCTCCTCGTAGAGCTTGTCGACCTTGGCCTTGACCTCGTCCTTGCTCGGCTTCTCGCTGGGGGCAGCGTTGGCCGCCTGCGAACTGATGGCCACGGCTGCAGCCGCCGCTGTGGTCAGCACGGTCACACGTGCTCGGCTCGGCTGCTTCGGTCGACGGTGGGACGCCACTGAGGTGAAACCCTTCTTGTGAGTGATCACCCGCTCGGAGGTTCGACGCCAGACCCTAGTGACCCTCTTGTGATCAGATCAAATCCTCACAGGAAAAATCTCGTCACACACATCATTCTTTACACACAACTCACATGGTGTGATGCGCGGTTGACGCTACGTTGCGTGACGACCGGGCCAATTCGGGCGTTGCCCGTGCACGTTGCCCGATTCAGGACAGGCGCTTCAGAAGCACCGCAGAAGCCACCGGTCGTGCGCCGGCGCGTGCCACTCCGTCGGCGACCTCGCGGTCGGTGGAGGCGACGATGACCGGACGGCCGGGCGGCTCGGCGCGCACCAGCTGGCGGATCAGCTCGTCGGCGGTCACGCCCGGCTTGGAGAACAGGACCCGTACGCCGCGCGGCGGCGCGAGCAGCACCGGCGCCGCCAGTTCGGCCCCGTCGAAGACACAGGTCACCTCGGCGCCGGTCTGCGCGGCGAGCTGCGAGAGCTGCCCGAGGAGCCTGAGGCGCTGCTTCTCCAGGGGCATCTGGGGATAGCCGGTCTTGGTGACGTTGTAGCCGTCGACCACCAAGTGGGCCTGCGGCAGGGCGAGAAGCTGGTCGAGGATGGCCGGATCGTTCTCGGACAGGGCCCGCGCGGCGATGTCCTTCGGGGTCATTCGTCCCGGTTCGACCGCGTCCACGGTCTCGGCGGGGCGTACGGAGACCGGCGGCAACGCCAGCTCCCGGCGCAGCCCTTGGGTGGCGTCCAGCAGGGTGTCCAGAAGCAGCCGGACGCGCATGTCCTCGACACTGCGCCCCTCGCGTGCCGCTCTGCGCGTGGCCTCCAGGGCGGCCTCGGCCTCCCCGAGCCGCGCCTTGAGCCGGCGGGTCTCGCTCTCGGCCGCGGAGACCTGGGTGTGCCCCTCGGCGCGCACGGTCTCGATCTCGTTCTGCACCTTGCGCAGGGCGGCCTCGCCGCGCTTGACGTCACTGAGGGCGGAGCGCAGCTTCCGGTGAAGCGATTCGGCTTCCTTCTTCGCCGCGTCCAACTCGGTGCGCAGCCGCTCGGTCTCGTGCCGGGTCTGCTCCCGGGCGTGGTCGAGCTCCTCGCGCAGCCGCTCCAGCTCGGCGCGGGCCTCGTCGTCGGCGCGCTCGGCATCGGCCCGCTGGGCCTCCTCGCCGGCCGCGGTGACCAGCTTGACCCAGCCGGTGGGGCGCAGAACATAGGCCGCGGCCGCCACGTCCAGCGGATCCGCGGCCGGAGGGGCCGATCCCGAGTCGAGAGCGCCGGTGAGCTCCGGCTGGGCCTCTCTGAGCTTCTCCCCGATGCGCTGGCGGAACAGCGGATCGGTCTCCAGCGCGGCGGCCATCGCGTTGCCCGCGAACTTGGCCCGCCGGTTGGGCGCGAACCTGGCGTACTGGCGCAGCTGCGCGGGCAGTTCGCCGACCGTGAGCCCGCCGAAGCCGTCGGACACGATCTGTACGACCTTGCGCCGTACGCCGTCGGGCAGCGGACGGTCGAGCACCTCGGCGGCGCCGTCGCCCGGCCCCCCGCCTTGTGTCTCCACCATCCGTCACACCCCAATACGTGTGCGGGGCCGGCTCCCGTCAGGAGCCGGCACCCGGCCTGTCCACGAGTTCCACCTTGTCCACCGCATTGCACCAGCGGCAGCGCACCGACTCGATCGTCTCACTGAGCACCTCGCGCTCCTCGACCTTCGGCTCGCCGGCCAGATCGAGGTGCATGTACTCCACGACCCTGGACGAACGCGTCACGTCGAAGCGCGTGAGGTTGCCGCAGAGGGTGCAGCGCCACCGCGTCGTGTCGGTCGGCAGGGGAACCGTCATCGTGACTGCGCTCTTTCCTGTAGGACTTCTATTGTCGGCGACGCGCCGGGCTCCGGCGCGTGTGGCTCGTAACCCTACGGCCTGGCGGGTACTCGCCGCCCGTCCGTCCACGGCGGCGAGGCGGTCTGTGCGAGTGCGTCCCGTTACGCCATGCTCTGTGTTCATGATCGGCAACTGGAGCGTGGCGCATTTCCGGGCTCGGTTCGGCAGGGCCGCAGGACGCGTGGCCGTCGGGTCGTCGGCGCCGGTGACATACGGGCTGATCACCCTGTGCTGCCTGCTCTTCCTCCTGAGCCCGGCGGCGGGACTCAATCCGGCGTACGGCTCCGGCGAGGAGCTCCTCGCGGCTCAGCGGGCCTACTTCCACCACTGGGGAGTGGTGCCCGCGGAACTGTTCGAGGGCGCGCCCCGGGCCGCCCTGACTCCGGCGACGGCCCTGTTCGTGCACGGCAGCTGGGTGCACCTGCTCGGCAACATGCTCTTCCTCTACGTCTTCGGCGCGATGACCGAGGAGCGGATGGGCCGCGTCCAGTTCACGCTGTTCTATCTCGGCTGCGGCTATCTGGCCCTGCTGGGCTACGCCGCCGCCAACGACGACTCCACTCAGTCCCTGGTCGGCGCGTCCGGGGCGATCTCGGCCGTCCTCGGCGCGTTCCTGTTCCTCTTCCCCGGAGCGCGGGTGACAAGCCTGCTGCCGTTCCTGCTCTTCCTGCCGCTGCGCTTCCCGGCCTGGGTCGTGCTGCCCTTCTGGGCAGCCCTTCAGTGGGTGGCGGCCGGGCGGGCGGCGCAGGGGCCCGGCGTGGCGTATCTGGCGCACCTGGTCGGCTTCGGCCTGGGCTTCGGCTACGCGTGGGCCCGGTTCGGGCGGCCCACTAGAGTGAAAGCCGCCCCAGCTCCGGCCCCCGAGGGAGAGAACCAGCCGTGATCACCGCGATCGTCCTGATCAAGACCAGCGTGGACCGGATCCCCGAGATCGCGGAGCGGATCGCTTCGCTGGAGAACGTGACCGAGGTCTTCTCCGTCACCGGCACCTACGACCTGATCGCCATGGTGCGGGTGAAGGAGCACGAGGAGCTGGCCGAGGTCATCCCCGGCCGGATCAGCAAGATCCCCGGCGTCGAGGGCACCGACACGCACGTGGCGTTCCGCACCTACTCCCAGCACGACATCGAGGCCGCGTTCGCCATCGGCCTGGACAGCTGACGCCGGGGGCGCCGTCCAGGATGAGGAGTTCTTCATCCTGGGCTCATCCTGAGCGCCGGAAGCGGTGGGCAGGATCGCCCGTATGGCCTTCACGCACCGGATCGCGGCCCTCGCCGCCGTCGTGGCGATCCCGCTGGGCATCGCCGCGACCAGTTTCGCCCTCACCGACCAGCCGAAGTCGCCGGAGGTGCCGTCCCGGGTGGAGCTGGACAGCGGCTCCCCCACGCCGACGCCCAGCCGGTCCGCGCCTACGCCGACGCCGAGTGACGAGGTCGTCTCGCGTCCGCCGGTGACCGACGGCTCCGCGGGTGACGACGACGATGACGACGATCGTGGTGAGGCCGGCGACGAAGGCTGAGGGCGTTGCCCAGAGCCGTGATCGTCCGTCTGCGGGTTCGCTGTGGCTGGTCGCGCAGTTCCCCGCGCCCCTTGAAGGCGGCTGCGCCGCCTATCGGGCGCGGCTGTGAGGAACGGTGTTTATGGCAACGCCCTCCAACCCCGCGCGTCGGCGGGTTTCCGCGCGGGTTCGCATTCTGTTGTGGCTGTTGTTCGTGATGGCCGTGGGGCTGGTGTCCGTGGCCACGACCACGCGGTCGATCCTGCTGCGGGACGTCGATCACCGGGCCGACGGGCTGCTCGCGCAGGAGGCCGGCGAGTTCGCCAACTTCGAGGAGCGCGGCGTGGACCCCGAGACGGGCCGGCCGTTCACCGACCCCTCCCGGCTGCTGCGCGAGTTCCTGGTACGGCAGTACGCCGACCCCGACGAGGAGCTGATCGGCCTGGTGGGCCGGGCGGGCGCCACCCCGGCCCAGATCATCCAGCCGCGCGAGATCCCGGTGGCCGTGCCGCTGCACGAGGACGCCGCCGCCCGCCGCCGTATCTTCGACTCCCCCGACTCCACGGGCACCCTCGACCGGTCCTCCGGCGAGATCCGCTGGGCGAAGGTCGCCGTCGCGCGGGCGGGCGGCGAGACCGAGGCCGCGTTCGTCGTCGCCTTCCACCCCGGGCGCCAGCAGGCCGCAGTGAACGAGGAGTTCCGCATCCTGCTCGCCATCTCCGGCGTCGCCCTGCTGCTGACGACCGGTATCGGCTGGGCGGTCGCGGGCCGGATCCTCAAGCCCGTACGGCTGGTGCGCACCGCGGCCGCGCAGCTCACCGAGCAGGACCTCACCCGCCGTATCCCGGTGCACGGACGCGACGACATCGCCGCGCTCGCGGAGACCTTCAACGCGATGCTCGACCGGCTGGAGCGCGCCTTCGCCGCCCAGCGGGAGTTCGTCGACGACGCGGGGCACGAGCTGCGCACGCCGATCACCATCGTGCGGGGCCATCTGGAGCTGATGGGCGACGATCCGGCCGAGCGCGAGGAGACGATACGGCTGGTCACCGAGGAACTGGACCGGATGAGCCGCATCGTGGAGGACCTCCTGCTGCTCGCCAAGGCCGAGCGCCCCGACTTCGTCGCCCCGGAGCCGGTGCAGCTCGCCGAGCTCACCGCCGACGTCTACGTCAAGGCCCGCACCCTCGGCGAGCGGGACTGGCAGCTCGCCGAGGTGGCCGACGTCGAGACCGAGCTGGACGCCCAGCGGATCACCCAGGCGATGGTCCAGCTCGCCCAGAACGCCGTGCAGCACACCGCGCCCGGGCAGGCGGTGAGGATCGGCTCCCGTGCCGAGGGGACCGCCATCGAGCTGTACGTCGCCGACTCCGGGTGCGGTGTCCAGGCGCAGGACGCCGACCTGATCTTCGAACGGTTCCGGCGCGGCACGTCCCGGCGCGGCGCCCGGGGCTCCGGTGCCGGGCTCGGACTGTCGATCGTCCGGGCCATCGCCGAGGCGCACGGCGGCCGGGTGCGGCTGCGCGCCACGGAGGGCGGCGGCGCCACCTTCGTACTGGCACTGGGAGAGGGGCAGACATGAACCGGATCCTCATCGTGGAGGACGAGGAGCGCATCGCCTCCTTCGTGGAGAAGGGGCTGCGCTCCAACGGCTTCACCACCACGGTCGTCGGCGACGGCGAGGCGGCGTACGAGTACGCCGTCACAGGCGCCTTCGACCTGGTGCTCCTCGATATCGGCCTGCCCGGCCGGGACGGCTTCACGGTGCTGCGCGAGATGCGCGAGGCCCGGGTGACGGTCCCGGTGATCGTACTGACCGCGCGGGACTCCGTACGGGACACGGTGGCCGGTCTGGAGGGCGGCGCCGACGACTGGATGACCAAGCCGTTCCGCTTCGAGGAACTGCTCGCCCGGGTACGGCTGCGACTGCGTACGGCGGCGCGGGCGCCCGAGGTGACGGTGCTGCGGTCCGGCCCGCTCACCCTGGACCTGCGCACCCGGCGGGCCCGTTCCGGGGAACGGACGGTCGATCTGACGGCCCGTGAGTTCGTGCTCCTGGAGCTGTTCCTGAGGCATCCGGGCCAGGTACTGTCCCGCGAGCAGATCCTGTCGCACGTGTGGGGCTACGACTTCGACCCCGGCTCCAACATCGTGGACGTGTACGTGCGGGCGCTGCGCAAGAAGCTCGGTGCCGAGCGGGTCGAGACGGTACGCGGCGTGGGGTACCGGCTGCCCGCGTGAAGTCCCCTTCATGTACCGCTCATCGAGGGCTCACGGCTCAGGTGAACCCTCGATGACGTGACCCTGAACCTCCGTCTCCTCGCGACCCTGTGCGGGGCGCTGTCGCTGTGCGCGCTGCTCGCGGTGCCCGGCAACTTCACGGGGCTCGGCGGCGACGCCCGCCTCACCCTCGCCGTGTTCGCCCTGGCGACCTGTGCCTGGATCGCCACGCCCGTCGACACATACATCGCGCTCGGCGCCGGGCTGGCGCTCACGGTGACCGGGGTGATCAGCAGCGACACGCTCTTCGGCACCCTCGGCGACTCCACGGTGTGGCTGCTGATCTGCGCCTTCGTGCTGGCGGCGGCGGTGACCCGGACGGGGCTCTCGGGCCGGGCGGCGGCGTTCCTGGTCGGCGGGGCGCGCACGGTGCGGCAGTTGGTGCATCTGACCACCGCCGCGCTGGTCGTCACGGCGTTCGCGGTGCCGGCCACCTCGGGGCGCGCGGCCCTCGCGCTGCCGGTGTTCCTGGCGCTGGCGAAGGCGCTGGCCGATCGACGCCGACTGGTCGTGATGCTGGCGCTGCTGTTCCCGACCGTGATCCTGCTGTCGGCGGTGGCGACCCTGATCGGGGCGGGCGCGCATCTGATCACCGTGTCGGTGCTGTGGCAGGCCACGGGTGACCGGATCGGCTTCACCGAGTGGCTGCTGCTGGGTCTGCCGCTCGCCGTGGCGTCCTCCCATCTGGCCGCCGAGGCCGTACTCCTGACCACGACCCGGCGGGCGGATCGCAAAGGGGCGGTGCGCATCACCGCCGCCGAGATCCAGGAGCACAGCGAGCGCCCGGTCGCCGGGCCCTGGTCGCAGGCCGAGAAGCGGTGCGCGCTGCTGCTGGGGACGGTGGTGCTGCTGTGGTGCAGCGAGCCGTTGCACCGGGTGCCGCCCGCGGTCGTGGCGCTGATCGGCGCGGTGGTGGCGGCCTCGCCGGCGCTCGGGACGGTGCGTCTGAAGGATGCGCTGGGGACTGTGCCCTGGGCGCTGCTGCTGTTCATGGCGGCGACGATGGCGATGGGGGTGGCGCTGGCCGATTCCGGGGCGGCGAAGTGGCTGGTGGCGGGGCTTCCGGTGGGCGTCAGTCCGCTGCTGTTCCTGGGCGTGGTGATCGCGGTCAGTACGGCGGCCCATCTGGTCCTTCAGTCGCGGTCCGCCCGATCGTCGGTGCTGGTGCCGTTGGTGGTCGCGGCGGCTGTGGGGGCCGGGGTGAATCCGGTGGCTGCGGCGCTTGCGTCGACTGCGGCGGCGGGGTTCTGCCATACGCTGCCGGCTTCCGCGAAGCCGGTGACTCTCTTTTCCGACCTTCCCGGGACGCCGACTTATACCCCGCGTGATCTGTTGCGGCTGTCTGCCGTCTTGGCTCCGCTGACTGCCGGGTTGGTTCTGCTGTTCGCCGTTGTGGTGTGGCCGGTGCTGGGTGTGCCGGTGACGAGATGAGAGTGCCGCGATCGGTTGTCGGTTGTCTGCTGCGCCGTCGTGGCTGGTCGCGCAGTTCCCCGCGCCCCCGAGAAAGAGGGCGTTGCAGTTCTCTGACCTGGTTAGGAGCCCTCTGATGTTGAGCCGCGTCGTCGTCGCCCCCAGTGGATTCAAGGAGTCGCTGTCCGCCCAAGCCGCTGCCGATGCCATCGCTGACGGTGTGCGGCGGGTGTTGCCGGAGGCTCTCATCGACGTGATTCCGTTGGTGGACGGGGGCGAGGGCACTGCTGCCACCCTGGCCGCCGTGACCGGTGGGCGGCTCGTCGCGCTGCCCGCCACCGGCCCCGTCGGCGAACCGGTCGGCACCCACTTCGCGCTGCTTCGCTCCCGGGACACGGCGGTCGTGGAGATGGCGGCGGTGGCCGGGCTGTCCCTCGTGCCCCGCGCCCTGCGCGATCCGGGGGCAACGACGACGTACGGCGTCGGCGAGCTGATCCGCGCCGCGCTCGACACGGGCGTACAGCGGATCCTGGTCGGCTGCGGTGACTCGGGTACGTCCGACGGGGGCGCGGGAGCCCTCCAGGCGCTCGGCGCGCGGCTGCTGGACGCCGATGGGTTTGAACTTCCGTATGGTGGGCGGGAGTTGACGCGACTCGCTCGCATCGATCCGGCCGGCCTGGACCCGCGGCTGCGGGACGTCGAGCTGCTGGTCGCCTGCAACCCGTACAACATTCTTTGCGGTGAGCGCGGCGTGGCCCGTGTCTTCGGTCCGCAGAAGGGGGCGACGTCCGCGCAGGTGGAGGAGCTGTCGGCGGGGCTGGAGAACTGGGCGGACGCCCTGACCCGCGATCTGGGGTGCGCCGACCTGCGCCACGGCCCCGGCACCGGGGCCTCCGGTGGGCTGGGCGCCGGGCTCGCCGCGCTGGGCGCCCGCCTGCTCCCCCGTTTCGATGTGCTCCTGGACCATCTGGACCTGGACGCCCGTCTGGCACGCGCCGACCTGGTCGTCACCGCCGAGGGCGCCCTGGACCGCCAGACACCCCACGGCAAGGTCCCGGCCGAGGTGGCCCGCCGGGCCAAGCTGTACGGCCGCCCGGTGCTGGCGCTCGCGGGCACGCTGGGCGAGGGCGCGCACGACGTGCCCGGCGTCGACGCGTTCAGCGGCATCCTGCCCGCGCCGATGGCCCTGGCGGAGGCCCTGGTGCGGGCCTCCGAACTGCTCACGGACGCCACCGAACGCGCCCTGCGGATGATCCTGCTGGGCGCCCGGCTACCGGCTCACGCGGAGGTGTCCGGCACGCAACGGCCGTCCTCGGTGCGGTAGTTCCACTTCGCGCCGTCCGTCACGAGCTCCTTGACGGCGTTCACGAACCGCTCGACGTGCTCGTCCGGCGTCCCGGCGCCGAAGCTGACGCGGATGGCGTTGAGGGACTTCTCGCCGGGAGCCGCCTCCGGGGCACCGCACTCGCCCTGGGCCTGCGGGTCGCTGCCGAGGAGTGTGCGGACCAGCGGGTGGGCGCAGAACAGGCCGTCGCGGACGCCGATGCCGTACTCGGCGGAGAGGGCGGCGGCGAAGTGGGAGCTGTTCCAGCCCGCGACGACGAAGGAGATCACGCCGACGCGCGGGGCGTCGTCGCCGAAGAGGGAGAGGATCCGCACCTCGGGCACCTCGGCGAGGCCGGACCTGACCTTCTCGATCAGGTACTGCTCACGGGCCACGAGCTCGTCGAAGCCGGCCTCGGTGAGGGCCTTGCAGGCGGAGGCGATGGAGTAGGCGCCGATGACGTTCGGGGAGCCCGCCTCGTGCCGGGCGGCGCTGTCGTGCCACTCGACGTCGACGCCGCCGTCCTCGCGCCGGGTCACCTTGCGGCTGGCGCCGCCGCCCGCGAGGTACGGCTCCGCCGCGCGCAGCCAGTCGGCGCGGCCGGCCAGCACACCGGAGCCGAAGGGGGCATACAGCTTGTGGCCGGAGAAGGCGACCCAGTCGACGTCCAGGTCACGGATGCCGACCGCGTGGTGCGGGGCCAACTGGGCGGCGTCCAGGACGATCCGTGCGCCGTGGGCGTGCGCGGCGGCGGCCAGTTCCCGCACCGGCCACAGCTCGCCGGTGACGTTCGAGGCGCCGGTGACGCAGACCAGGGCCGGGCCGTAGGGGTCACGGTCGGCGAGAGCGCGCTCCAGGGTCTCGACGGCCTGGCGGGCGGTGCGGGGCGCGTCGAGGTAGGTGACGCCGGCGTCACGCCAGGGCAGCAGGGAGGCGTGGTGCTCGGTCTCGAACACGAAGACCTGGCAGTCGGCCGGGAGGGCGGCGGCCAGGAGGTTCAGCGAGTCGGTGGTGGACCGGGTGAACACGACCTGGTCGTCGTCCCGGCAGTCGAGGAATTCGGCGACCGTGCGGCGGGCGTTCTCGAACAGGTCGGTGGAGAGCTGGGAGAGGTAGCCGGCTCCGCGGTGGACGCTGCCGTAGTACGGCGCGTAGGCGGCCACGTCGTCCCAGACGCGCTGGAGGGCGGGGGCGCTGGCGGCGTAGTCGAGCGCGGCGTAGGTGACCTCGCCGCCTGTGACGAGCGGGACGGTGACATCCCGCCCCAGAACGGGCAGCGGAGCACAAATGGACTGAACGGCGGCAGCGGTGGCGACAGACATGGCGAACTCCCGTGAGAGGCATGCGCGTTGAGGGCATGCGAAGAAAGAGAAGGAAGGTGCGCGGAGGCGGGGCTCAGCGGCCCTATCGCATTCGCTTGCTCACGGAAGACTCCCTCGAACGACCAGGACCCCTGGTGTCGAGAGGGGCCCGCGCTTGCCGTAGACCTCGCTGCCTACGGCCTGGTCTTCACCCGGGGCACCCCGCCACGGACGGAGGGTTGCCGGACAGTCGGCCGGGGCCTCATGACTGTCACTCATGACCTGGTACAGGAACGTACGTGAAATGATCGTCGTCCCGCAACCCGTGTCCGGATCGCGGGACGACATCCCCTGCGGCCTAGCTGTTGCTGGCGGCGACCCACCGCTCCAGCGTCCGCTTCGCGGACCCCGAATCGATCGACTCCGCCGCCTTCGCCATGCCGGCCCGGATCTGCTCCGTCAGCGGCCCGTCGCCGGGCTCAAGCGCCACCAGCGCCGCGGCCGAGTTCAGCAGTACGGCGTCGCGCACCGGGCCCGTCTCGCCGTCCAGCAGGCGCCGGGCGACCTCGGCGTTGTAGGACGCGTCGGCGCCGCGCAGCGCCTCCACGGGCACCAGCTCGATGCCGACGTCGCGCGGGTCGAAGGCCTCCTCGGTCACCTTGCCGTCGCGCACGACCCACACCCGCGAGGTGGCGGTGGTCGTCAGCTCGTCGAGGCCGTCGTCGCCGCGGAACACCAGCGAGGAGTTGCCGCGCTCGGCGAAGACGCCCGCGACGATCGGCGCCATGCGCGGGTCGGCGACGCCGACCGCCTGGGCCCGCACCTTCGCCGGGTTGGTCAGCGGACCGAGCACGTTGAAGGTGGTCCGGATGCCCAACTGCCCGCGCGCCGCGGCCACATGGCGCAGCGAGGGATGGAACTTCACCGCGAAGCAGAAGGTGATCCCGGCCTCCTCGGCGACCTGCGCGACCCGCCCGACGGGCAGCTCCAGATTGACGCCGAGCTTCTCCAGTACGTCCGAGGCGCCCGACGCCGACGAGGCGGCGCGGTTGCCGTGCTTGACGACCTTCGCGCCGGTGCCGGCGATGACGATCGCCGACATGGTGGAGATGTTGACGGTCTTCGCGCCGTCGCCGCCGGTGCCGACGATGTCGACGGTCCGCCCCGGCACCTCGATCACGTTCGCGTGCTCGTACATCGTGCGGACGAGCCCGGTGATCTCCTGCACCGTCTCGCCCTTGGCCCGCAGCGCCACCACGAACCCGGCGATCTGCGCGTCCGTCGCCTCGCCGCGCATGATCAGGTCCATCGCCCACGCGGTGTCGTCGGCGGACAGGTCCCGGCCGTCCAGCAGACCGTTCAGCAGCAGGGGCCAGGAGCGGCCCGCCGCGGTGTCGCCTCCAGCGGGGGTCACAGCGCTCATAAGCCGCTCCAGGGTCAGGCGTCCCGCAGTGCGGGACGAGAGTCTCAACAGGTCCACCCTATCCAGCCCCGGGACACGGAGAAGGGCCCCGTCCGAAGACCGGACGGGGCCCTTCTGCCGTGGCGTGGCGCTGACAGTGATCAGTGGTGGCCGTGGCCGCTCGTGATCTCCTTGTACTCCTCGACCGTCGGCTTGGGGATCTGGCCGTCCTCGCCGTAGTAGGACCGGCTGAGCTTGGCGCGGAGCTTCTGGGAGCCCTTCACCTTGCGCTCGACGCCGTTCTCGTCGACGGTCGGGCCGATCTCGGCCGGCTTGTACTGCTCGTGCGCGGTGAGCGTGTACAGCGCGTCCTGGCTGAGCGGCTCGTGGACCTCGATGAACTCACCGTGCGGCAGGCGCTTGATGATGCCCGACTCGCGGCCGTGCAGCACCTTGTCCTTGTCCCGGCGCTGCAGGCCGAGGCAGATGCGCTTGGTGATGATGAACGCGAGGACCGGTCCGGCGAAGAAGCTGATCCGGACGAACCAGGTGACCGCGTTGATCGACAGGTGGAAGTGGGTGGCCCACAGGTCGTTGCCACCGCCGACCAGACCGATCATGTACACCGTGACCCAGGCGACGCCGAACGCGGTACGCGTCGGGGCGTTGCGCGGGCGGTCCAGGATGTGGTGCTCGCGCTTGTCGCCGGTGACCCAGGACTCGATGAACGGGTAGAGCGCGATCGCCGCCAGGACCAGACCGAAGAGCACCAGCGGGATGAACACGCCGAGAACCAGCGTGTGACCCCAGAAGTTGACCTCCCAGCCCGGCATGTACCGGACCAGACCCTCGGCGAAGCCCATGTACCAGTCGGGCTGGGCACCGGTGGAGACCATGTCCGGCCGGTAGGGGCCGATGGCCCAGACCGGGTTGATCTGCGCGATCGCCGCGATCACCGCGATGACACCGAAGACCAGGAAGAAGAAGCCTCCGGCCTTGGCCATGTAGACCGGCAGCAGCGGCATGCCGACGACGTTCTTGTTGGTCTTTCCGGGGCCCGCGAACTGCGTGTGCTTGTGGTAGAAGACCAGGATCAGGTGGCCGACCACCAGACCGAGCATGATGCCCGGCAGCAGCAGGATGTGGATCGAGTAGAACCGGGCCACGAAGTCGACGCCCGGGAACTCTCCGCCGAAGAGGAAGAACGAGATGTACGTGCCGACGATCGGCATGGACAGGATCGCGCCCTCGGTGAAGCGGACACCGGTGCCGGAGAGCAGGTCGTCCGGGAGCGAGTAGCCGGTGAAACCGGTGAACATGCCCAGGACGAACAGCAGGAAGCCGAACAGCCAGTTGATCTCACGCGGCTTGCGGAACGCGCCCGTGAAGAACACGCGCATCATGTGCACGAACATGCCCGCGAGGAAGATCAGCGCGGCCCAGTGGTGGATCTGCCGGATCAGCAGACCACCGCGCACGTCGAAGGAGATGTGCAGCGTGGAGCTGAACGCCTCCGACATGAGCTGTCCCTGGAGCGGGACGTAGGAGCCGTGGTACTCCACCTCGTTCATCGACGGGTGGAAGAACAGCGTCAGATACACACCCGTGAGGATGATGATGATGAAGCTGTAGAGGCAGACCTCACCCAACATGAACGACCAGTGGTCGGGGAAGATCTTGCGCATGTTGGCCTTGGCCAGGGAGTAGATCCCCAGGCGGCCGTCGGCCCAGTCGGCGACGCGCTCGCCGGCCGGCGCCTTCCCGCGAGAGCGGGACTCGGTGGTCTCTGTAGTGCTCATCCGCGCTCCCAGAATGCAGGACCGACGGGCTCCGTGAAGTCGCCGAGCGCCTCGAGGTAGCCCTCGTCGTTCACACCGATGCGCAGCTGCGGCAGGGGGTGACCGGCCGGGCCGAAGATGACCTTGGCGCCGTCGGAGAGGTCGAAGGTGGACTGGTGGCAGGGGCAGAGCGCGTGGTGCGTCTGCTGCTCGTACAGGGAGATCGGGCAACCGACGTGGGTGCAGATCTTCGAGTACGCGACGATGCCCTGGTAGGACCAGTCGAGTTCCTGCTTGTCCTTGATGTCGTCCGGCTGGAGCCGGATGATCATCAGGGCCGCCTTGGCGATCTCGTTCTGGAAGTCGTGGTCGTGCTCCTCGAGACCCTCCGGCTTGGCGAAGGTGAGGGAGCCGACCGCGACGTCCGCGGGACGCAGCGGCTCGTTGGTGTTCATGTTGACGAGCAGCTTGCCCTTGGACCACAGGGTGTGGCGCAGCTTGGTCCCGGGCAGCGGACCGAGGTCACGCAGCAGGACGACACCGGAGAGCGGGAACAGGGCCAGCGCACCGAACATCGTGTTGCGGATCAGCTTGCGCCGACCCAGCGCCGACTCCTTGGCGCCCTGCTTGAAGTCGGCCATGACCTTGGCCTTGACCTCGGGCTCGGCCGCGATCGGGTGCCGGTCGTCCGCGACCTCCTCGTCGGACATCAGGGTGCGGGCCCAGTGGACCGCGCCCGCGCCGATGCAGAAGAGCGCCGCACCGAGGGTCAGACCCAGCGCGAAGTTCAGCGCGTTGAGGTGACCGATCGGGAAGACGAAGATCGACTTGTCGTGCGGGATCGCCACGTAGGAGGCGATGAAGCCGACGGTGGCGAGCATCGAGACCGTGAACAGCAGGGCGACCGTGCGCTCGGACCGCTTGGCGGCCCGCTCGTCGACGTCCTGGATCCGGTGCTCGTGGGGCGGCAGTCCGGGGTCGGCGAAGGGGTCCTTCTCGTCCGCTACCGCGATGGTGGCGTCCTGCCCAGCCGGCAGGTTCTCGTCTGGAATGTCTTGGCTACTCATGACTTCCTGGCCTTTGCGGTCCGAGCGGCGACCCAGATGGCGACCGCGATCAGGGCGCCGAGACCGAAGATCCAGGAGAAGAGGCCCTCACTGACCGGCCCGAGGCCGCCCAGCTCCAGACCACCCGGGTTGACCGTCTCGTCGCTGTTGACCGCGTGCAGGTACGCGATGATGTCCTTCTTGTTCTGCTCCGACAGCGTGGTGTCGGGGAAGGACGGCATGTTCTGCGGGCCGGTCTGCATGGCCTCGTAGATGTGCTTGGGGTCCACACCCTCGAGGCTCGGGGCGTACTTGCCCTTCGTCAGCGCGCCGCCCTTGCCGGTGAAGTTGTGGCACTGGGCGCAGTTGTTCCGGAAGAGCTCACCGCCCTTGGCGATGTCCGCTCCCTCCGGGCCGTACTGCTCCTCGGTGGGGACGGTCGGACCCGCACCCAGCGAGGCGACGAACGCCGCGAGCTGATCGATCTCGGCCTGCGAGTAGATGTTCTTCTTCGCCGGGACCTGGGCGCCCTGGGAGGTGGCGGCCGGCATACGGCCCGTCGAGACCTGGAAGTCGACGGCGGCAGCGCCGACGCCCACCAGGCTCGGGCCGTCGGAGGTGCCCTGACCATCGGTTCCGTGGCAGCTGGCGCAGCCGACGGTGTAGAGCTTCTTGCCCTCCTCGATGGTGAGGGACTGGGCGGTTTCCTCGGCCTGCGCCTTGTCCGCGGGAGCGAACACGGCGTACAGCCCCCCCGTGCACGCCAGCGCGAGGAGTAGGACGACGACCGCCGCCAGCGGATGGCGTCGTCGTGCGGAGAGCTTTTTCACGGATTACCCCGGTGTCAGGATCTTCTGCGTCGATGCTTCTGTTAGGTGCGTTGTGGAACGCGCGCGGGATCGGGCCCGGCTACTTGATCATGTAGATCGTGGCGAAGAGGCCGATCCAGACGACATCGACGAAGTGCCAGTAGTAGGACACGACGATCGCGGCGGTCGCCTGCTCGTGCGTGAACCTCCGGGCCGCATAGGTACGGCCGAGGACCAGCAGGAAGGCGATGAGTCCGCCCGTCACATGCAGTCCGTGGAAGCCGGTGGTCAGGTAGAAGACCGAGCCGTACGGGTCGGACGAGAGCGAGATGCCCTCGTGCCGGACCAGCTCGGTGTACTCGTACACCTGACCGCCGATGAAGATCGCACCCATGATGAAGGTGACGATGAACCAGCCCCGGAGCTTCTTCACGTCACCGCGCTCGGCGGCGAAGACGCCGAGCTGGCAGGTGAGGGAGGAGAGCACCAGGATCGTGGTGTTCGTCGCCGAGAACGGGAAGTTCAAGGCCTCGGCCTTCTCACTCCAGAACTCGGGTCCCGTCACCGATCGCAGGGTGAAGTACATCGCGAAGAGGGCCGCGAAGAACATCAGCTCGGAACTCAACCAGATGATGGTTCCGACGCTGGTGAGGTTCGGCCGGTTGACCGACGGGTGCGCGTGCCCGGTTTCTACTGTCGTTGCTGTCGCCACGACCGACATTATGTCGGTCGCTTATCCCGCCCTCACTCCGGGGGGTGCCGTTCGGAGTGTCTTGGCCGTTCGAACCGGTGTTGACGTGGTGTTCAAGGGAGTAGCATCCGCCGCATCGGGTCTTTCCGTTCGACACTGACGTCTCGGAGGAAGCATGCAGCCGACCGCCACGGTGCTGGTCTACAGCGACGACTCCAACACCCGCGAGCAGGTGCGGCTGGCGACCGGGCGACGGCCCGCTCCGGACGTCCCCGTGGTGGAGTTCGTGGAGTGCGCGACCCCCTCAGCGGTCGTCAAGGAGCTGGACAAGGGCGGGATCGACGTCTGCGTCCTGGACGGTGAGGCCGTGCCCATGGGCGGCATGGGGGTCTGCCGGCAGATCAAGGACGAGGTGTTCAACTGCCCGCCGGTGCTGCTGCTCATCGGGCGGCCCCAGGACGCGTGGCTGGCCACGTGGAGCCGGGCCGAGGCGGCTGTGACGCTCCCTGTGGAGCCCGTGGAGTTCGCGCAGGCCCTGGCGTCGCTGCTGCGCACGAAGAGGCTGCAGAGCGCCTAAGAGCTCGGTTCAGCACGTTATCGTGCGGCTGCGGGCGGTGGGGGCTGTTCGCGCAGTTCCCCGCGCCCCTGCCGGGTCGGCTCCGCCGCCCGGTCGACTCAGACGCTCTGCGGCCTCAGACGGGCTCGTTCCGCAGGGCTCGGGCCATCGGGTGTGCCGGCCACCAAGGCGCTGCCGTTGCGCCATTTCTTCCAGTCCAGGTTCCAGTCGCCGAAGCCGTTGCCGAACGGTTCCATCGTGTTGCCGTACGAGTTGACGACCTTGACGATGTCGCCCTCGCGCACGTTGTCGAAGAACCACTCGGCGTTGGCGGTGCTCATGCCGGTGCAGCCGTGGCTGACGTTGGCGTAGCCCTGGGAGCCGACCGACCAGGGGGCGGCGTGGACGTACTCGCCGCTCCAGGTCACCCGGGTGGCGTAGTAGACGGGTAGGTCGTACGACTCCGAGGAACCCTCGGCGATGCCGATGCTGGTGCCGCGCATCCGTACGAAGTACTCCTTGCCCAGGATCACCTTGACGCCGTTGCGGGTCTCGAAGCCGGGCTTGCCCGTGGTCACGGGTATGGACCGCACCTCCTCGCCGTTGCGGTAGAGCGTCAACTGGTGCGTGGACGCGTCCGTGACGGCTATGACCTGGTCGCCGATGGTGACCTTCAGGGGCTTGCCCTTGCCGCCCCAGAGGCGGTCGCTGATCCGGATGCCCTCCAGGTCGCTGCGGGCCTGGACGGTGGCGCCCGCGGGCCAGTACTCCTTGGGCCGGTAGTGGAGCTTCTTGTCGTCCACCCAGTGCCAGTTGCCGTCCACCGCGGGGACGGAGTCGACCCGCAGGGACCGCTCGACGATCGCCCGCTGGTTCCGGTCCTTGACGGGCCGGCTCAGCTCGGCCGTGATGGGCTGGCCGACGCCATACGTGCCCGCCTTGGGGCCGAACGTCACCTTCAGGTGCTTCTTGCTGGTCGGCTTGCTGGTGTCGAAGGTGAGGACCTTGCGGCCGGGGGCGCCGTCCTCGTCCTCGGTGCTCACGCGGACGGTGTAGCGGGCGTTGGCGGCCAGCGGGGAGGTGCTGTGCCACCGAGTGCCGTCGGCGGAGAGTTCGCCCGTGACGTAGCGTCCTGCGGCGTCCTTGGCCGTGACGTCGGTGATCCGGCCGTCGGAGCTCGACGCCGTGATCTCCAGCGGCTTGTCGGGGTCGGCTTTCTCGCCGTCGCCCGAGGGGCCGTTGAAGGCGATCTGGCCGGCCGCGTCGTACGGCTCCGCGGACAGCGGATCGCCGTCGCTGCTGCACGCGGCGGCGCTCGCGCCGAGCGCGATCAGCAGGAGCGTGCAGCCCAGGACGGTGCTCTTGCTCGGTGTTTTGCTCATGGCTTCACGCTAGGAAGCAACGTCAATGGCGGCGCGCCGGACGACACGTACGGGTGACATCGATTACGGCACATGACGGAGCCCGGACACTCCTGGCGGAGTGTCCGGGCTCCCGTGAGCTCAGCTTGTGCTACTGGGTGCGGTTCTCACCGCGGTAGTACTCGAAGACCCAGCCCCAGATACCGATCAGGATCAGCGGGGTGGAGAAGTACAGCAGCCACCAGCCGACCGCGACCGCCAGGAAGGCGAGCGCGCCGCCGATCCCGAGGGAGAGCGGCTGCCAGCTGTGCGGGCTGAAGAACCCGATCTCGCCGGCGTCGTCCGCGACGTCCGCTTCCTTGTTGTCCTGCGCGCCCGCGTCGACCCGCCGGGCCGTGAAGCCCAGGTAGAAGCCGATCATGATGCACAGTGCGAAGGCCAGGAAGAGGGCCGTGGTACCGGCCGGCTCCTTCGACCAGACGCCGTAGACGATCGCCATGGCGAGGATGAACACGCTCAGCCAGGCGAACATCGTGCCCTGAGTCTTCACTTGCCGGCCTCCTTGCCACCAGCCAGAGCCTTCTCACCGTGAGGCGCGTTCTCGAGCTGGTCGAGCGCCGCGATCTCCGGGTGATGCAGGTCGAACGCCGGGGATTCGGAACGGATCCGCGGCAGGGTGAGGAAGTTGTGCCGCGGCGGCGGGCAGGACGTCGCCCACTCCAGCGAGCGGCCGTAGCCCCACGGGTCGTCGACCTCGACCTTCTTGCCGTACTTGGCGGTCTTCCACACGTTGTAGAAGAACGGCAGCAGCGACGCGCCGAGCACGAACGAGCTGATCGTCGAGATCGTGTTCAGGGCGGTGAAGCCGTCCTGCGCCAGGTAGTCGGCGTAACGACGCGGCATGCCCTCGGCGCCCAGCCAGTGCTGGACGAGGAAGGTGCCGTGGAAGCCGACGAACAGCGTCCAGAACGTCATCTTGCCCAGGCGCTCGTCGAGCATCTTGCCGGTGAACTTCGGCCACCAGAAGTGGAAGCCGGAGAACATCGCGAAGACGACGGTGCCGAAGACGACGTAGTGGAAGTGCGCCACCACGAAGTACGAGTCGGACACGTGGAAGTCCATCGGCGGCGAGGCCAGGATGACACCCGTCAGACCACCGAAGGTGAAGGTGATGAGGAAGCCGACCGCCCAGAGCATCGGTGTCTCGAAGGACAACGAGCCCTTCCACATCGT
>NZ_JBHSKM010000006.1:0-14541 GCF_042657965.1 Streptomyces coerulescens | reverse complement strand
CGACGTGCCCGCCGCGGCGACCCTGCGCAAGGACTGCCCGGAGACGGAGACGCTGCTCATCGCCTGCGCCGAACTCTTCGTCCAGGGCGCCGACTTCGACTGGTCCGCGCTGTTCGCGGGGACCGGCGCACGTCGCGTCGACCTGCCCACCTACCCCTTCCAACGGCAGCGCTACTGGCTCGAACCCACCCGCCCGGTCCTCGACGCCGGCGGGCTGGGTCTCGGTGCGACGCGGCATCCGATGCTCGGTGCCGCCGTACGGCTGGCCGGTTCCGACACCGCCGTTCTCACGTCGCGGCTGTCCGCGCGCACGCACCCGTGGCTCGGAGATCACACGGTCGACGGCACGGTTGTCGTCCCCGGCACCGCGCTGCTCGAACTCGCCGTCCAGGCCGCCGACCACGTCGGTCTCCACAGCGTGGACGAGCTGACCCTGCGCGCCCCGCTGGTGCTGCCGCACGACACGGCCGTACAAGTGCAGACGTCGGTCGACCCGGCCGAGTCCGAGGCCGACGGGCCCCGTACCGTGCGGATCCACGCACGGCCGGACGGCGCGCCCGACGACGAGCCATGGACTCTGCACGCCACCGGCACCCTCGGTGCGGCCCGCTCCACCGCGCCGGACTGGGACTTGCGCGTCTGGCCGCCCGCCGGTGCCGAGCCGGTAGAGGTCGACGACCTGTACGCGCGTCTCGCCGAGACCGGGATGATGTACGGCCCGGCGTTCCAGGGGCTGAGTTCCCTGTGGCGTGCGGGCGACGATCTGTTCGTCGAGGCGGAGCTGCCCGAGCACACGGCCGACGACGCGGCCGGATTCGCGCTGCACCCGGCTCTCCTCGACGCCGTGCTGCACGCGCTCGGCATCGACGACACCGAGGCCGACGCCCGGGCAGGGGAGGGCCGTCGCAAGGCACTGCTGCCCTTCCTCTGGTCCGGCGTGTACCCGACGGCCGTCGGAGCGTCCGCCGTACGGGCCAGGCTGAGCGTCCGCGCGCCCGGCGAGGTCGCTCTGCGGATCGCCGACGCCGCCGGTGAACCGGTCGCCGACATCGACCAGTTGGTGCTGCGGCCGGTGGCGGCGGGTGAGGTCGGAGCCGGTGGACGGGCCCGGCATCTGTACCGGATGCGGTGGACACAGGTGCCCGCGCCGCAGGCAGGGACACCCACGGGCCTCGCCGTGCTCGGGGACACCATGTCCGTCCCGGCCGCAACCGGGATCACCGCCTTCCCCGACCTCGCGGCTCTCACCGCCGCCGAGAACACCCCCGCGACCGTCCTGCTGCCCTTGCCGGCGGGACAGCCGGCGTCCGCTGTGCTCACCGCGCTCCAGGGTTGGCTGGCCGAACCCGACCTGGCCGCCTGCCGGTTGACCGTCGTCACCACCGGTGTCCTGACCGACCCGGCGGCCGCCGCCGTCTGGGGTCTCGTGCGTACGGCGATCAGCGAGCACCCCGACCGGTTCGCACTGGCCGACACCGACGGGACGTCCGAGTCGTGGCAGGTGCTCACCGAACGGCTCGGCGCGCTCGTCGACGCCGGAGCGACCCAGCTCGCCTTCCACGACGGCCAGGTCCTGCAGCCGCGCCTCAGTCGTCTCACGGACGCCGTGACCGGCGGCCCGGGCTGGCCCGGCGACGGCACCGTACTGATCACCGGCGGCACGGGCGGGCTGGGCGCCCTGGTCGCCCGGCATCTCGTGACCGCACACGGCGTACGCGATCTGCTGCTCCTCTCGCGCAGCGGTCCCGAGGCGCCCGGCGCCGGCGAACTGGTCCGCGAACTCACCGGCCACGGGGCCAGGGTCGCCGTCACCGCCTGCGACGTCACCGACCGTGCCGCCCTCGAAACGGCCCTGTCCGGCGTGCCGCTGAGTGCCGTGGTGCACACGGCCGGCGTCCTCGACGACGGCGTGCTCACCGACCTCACCCCCGACCGGCTCGCGCGCGTCCTCGCTGTGAAGACCGAATCGGCCCTGCATCTGGAGGAGTTGACGGCCGACCGTGACCTGCGCGCGTTCGTGCTGTTCTCCGCCGTGGCCGGAGTCGTCGGCTCCGCCGGGCAGGCCGCCTACGCGGCGGCCAACGCCGCGCTCGACGCCCTCGCCGCCCGCCGCCACACGCGCGGCCTGCCCGCCACCTCCCTGGCCTGGGGCATGTGGGAGCACACCGCCGGCATGGGCGGCCGTCTGACCGACGCCGACGTGGCCCGCATGCGCCGCCTCGGCTACCCGGCCCTGACCACCGACGACGCGCTCGCCCTCCTCGACGACGCACTGCGCACCGGTGAACCCGCCCTCGTGCCCGCCGCCCTCGACACCGCCGCGCTGGCCGCACGCGGCGACGCCCTGCCCGCCGTACTGCACGGCCTCGTCCCGGCGGCCCGCCGCAAGCGCCCGGCGCAGCGCACCGCGGGCGGCGCGGACCTGCCGCTCGCCGCCCGGCTGCGCGGCCTGACCCGCGCCGAACAGGACCGCGCCCTGCTCGACCTGGTGCAGACCCAGGTCGCCGCCGTGCTCGGCCATGTCGACGCCGCCGCCGTGGACCCCTCCCGCGCCTTCAAGGACATCGGCTTCGACTCGCTCACCGCCGTCGACCTGCGCAACCACCTCGGCACCGCGACCGGCCTGCGCCTCCCGGCGACCCTCGTCTTCGACCACCCGAGCCCCAGCGCCCTCGCCGCGTTCGTGCACCGTGAACTCCTCGGCGAGGACCCGGCCGGCGCCCCCGCCGCCCAGGTCGCACGCCCGGCCGGCGCCGACGAACCCGTCGCGATCGTCGGCATGGGCTGCCGCTACCCCGGCGGCATCACCTCCCCGGAGGACCTGTGGCGTATGGTCGCCGACGGCGCCGACGGCATCTCCGGCTTCCCGGCCGACCGCGGCTGGGACCTCGACGGGCTCTACGACCCCGACCCCGACCGGCCGGGCACCGCGTACGTCCGCGAAGGCGGATTCCTGCACGACGCCGCCGAGTTCGACGCCGAACTGTTCGGGATCTCCCCGCGCGAGGCGCTGGCGATGGATCCGCAGCAGCGGCTGCTGCTGGAGACGGCGTGGGAGGCACTGGAGCGTGCGGGCATCGACCCGACGTCCCTGCGCGGCACCGACACCGGCGTCTACGCGGGCCTGATGTACCACGACTACGCGGCCCGGCTGCACACCGTCCCCGACGAGGTCGAGGGCTACCTCGGCAACGGCAACGCGGGCAGCGTCTTCTCCGGGCGCATCGCCTATGTCTTCGGATTCGAAGGGCCGGCCGTCACCGTCGACACGGCCTGCTCCTCCTCCCTCGTGGCCCTGCACCTGGCCTGCCAGGCCCTGCGGTCCGGGGAGTGCGGTACGGCACTGGCCGGCGGCGTGACCGTGATGGCCACCCCGCAGACCTTCGTGGAGTTCTCCCGCCAGCGCGGCCTGGCCGCCGACGGGCGCTGCAAGTCCTTCGCGGACCGCGCCGACGGCACGGGCTGGGCCGAGGGCGCCGGCGTCCTGGTGCTCATGCGCCTGTCCGAGGCCCGCCGCCGGGGCCACCGCGTCCTCGGCGTGATCCGCGGGACCGCCGTCAACCAGGACGGCGCCTCGAACGGCCTGACGGCCCCCAACGGCCCGTCGCAGCAGCGGGTGATCCGGCAGGCACTGGCGGCGGCCGGATTGAGCACGGCCGATGTGGACGCGGTCGAGGCCCACGGCACGGGCACCCGTCTGGGCGACCCGATCGAGGCACAGGCCCTGCTCGCCACCTACGGCCAGGACCGCGACGAGCCCCTGTACCTCGGGTCGATCAAGTCGAACATCGGCCACACCCAGGCCGCCGCCGGTGTCGCCGGGGTCATCAAGATGGTGATGGCGATGCGCGCGGAGCGCCTGCCACGCACCCTGCACATCGACGCCCCGTCCTCGCATGTCGACTGGGCGGTCGGGGCCGTCGCACTGCTCACCGAGGAACGCCCGTGGACACGCGGCGAACGCCCGCGCCGCGCAGGCGTCTCCTCCTTCGGCATCAGCGGCACCAACGCCCATGTCATCGTCGAGGAACCCCCGCTCGCCCAGCGGGCACCCGGCCCCGCCCCCTCGGCCGGGCTCCCGCTCATCCCCTGGATCGTCTCCGCCCGCACCGCCGACGCCCTGCGCGCCCAGACCGAGCGCCTGGCGACCGCGACCGGCGACCCGCTCGACATCGGCCTCTCCCTGGCCACGACACGGGCGACACTCGAACACCGGGCCGTCGTCCTCGGCCCCGACACCGCCACCCTGCACACCGCTCTCACCGAGCCCGTCGTCAGCGGCGCGGCGGTCGAGGGGCGTACGGCGTGGATGTTCACGGGGCAGGGGAGTCAGCGTCCGGGTATGGGCCGGGAGTTGTACGACGCGTTCCCGGTGTTCGCGGCGGCGCTGGACGAGGTCTGTGGGTTGCTGGATGCCGAGCTCGGGTTCGAGCGGCCGCTCATGGAGGTGTTGTTCGCCGAGGAGGCGGAAGATCGGACCGGGTATGCGCAGTCGGCGTTGTTCGCGTTGCAGGTGGCGTTGGTGNNGGGCTCGGTTGATGCAGGCGTTGCCTGTGGGTGGCGCGATGGCGGCTGTGGAGGCGTCGGAGGCCGAGGTTGCCGAGTGGCTGGTGGACGGTGTGGTGATCGCGGCCGTCAACTCGTCCACGTCCGTCGTGGTGTCCGGTAACGAGGCCGCCGTCCAGACGGTCGCCGAGCGGGCGCGGGATGCGGGACTGCGTGCCAGGCGACTGCGGGTGTCCCACGCGTTCCACTCGCCGCTGATGGAGCCGGTGCTCGCCGACTTCACGGCCGTCGCCGAGCGGGTGAGCTTCAACAGGCCGATCGTGACGGCCATCAGCACCTTGACCGGTGCGCCGCTGTCCGACGGCGATTGGACGAGCGCCGCCTACTGGGCCGCGCAGATCGTCAAGCCCGTCCTGTTCCGTGACGCGTTGGACTCGGCCCGTGCCCAGGGTGCCGCGCGCTTCCTGGAGATCGGCCCGGACCCCGTGCTGACCGCGCTGGCGGGCGACGTATCCGCCGCGGCGACCCTCCGCAAGGACCGCCCGGAGACGGAGACACTGCTCACCGCCTGCGCCGAACTCTTCGTCCAAGGCGCCGACTTCGACTGGTCCGCGCTCTTCGAAGGGACCGGCGCACGTCGCGTCGACCTGCCCACCTATCCCTTCCAACGGCAGCGCTACTGGCTCGACGCGCCGCCGGCCGTGTCGGACGCCGACGGGCTCGGGCTGGCCCGGACGGATCACCCGCTGCTGGGTGCCGCGGTGCCGGTGGCCGGTTCGGATTCCGTGCTGCTCACGTCGAGCCTGTCCCTGCGGACGCACCCGTGGCTGGCCGATCACGCCGTGGCAGGCTCCGTCGTGGTGCCGGGTGCGGTTCTCGTGGAACTCGCGCTTCAGGCCGGGGAGCGGGTGGACGCCGGGCAGTTGGCCGAGCTGGCTCTGAGTGCTCCGATCGTGCTGCCGGAGCACGGTGCCGTACAGCTTCAGATCGCCGTGGGAGCCGAGGAGGACGCCGGCCGCACGCTCCACATGTACGCCCGCCCGCAGGACGCCGGACCCGACGAACCCTGGACGCTGCACGCCACGGGCACCCTGGACACCGCCGAACCACCCACTCCCGACTGGGACTTGAAGGTCTGGCCGCCCGCCGGTGCCGAGCCGGTGGAGTTCGGTGACCTTTACGACCGGCTCGCCGCGTCCGGCCTCGACTACGGCCCCGCCTTCCGAGGTCTGCGCCGGGTCTGGCGCCACGAGGGCCGGTTCTATGCGGAGGCCGGACTGCCCGAACCCGTGGCCGGGGACGGCCCGTCCTACGGACTGCACCCGGCCCTGCTGGACACCGTCCTGCACGGCCTCGGACTGCACGAGGAGACCACCGACGGCTCGCTGCCCTTCCTGTGGTCCGGGGTCCGCCTGGCCGCCGTGGGCGCGGGCACCGTCCGGGCCCGGCTCACGCCGCGCGGCGCCGGGGACGTCGCCCTGCGGATCGCCGACGCGATGGGCGAACCGGTCGCCGAGATCGACTCCCTCGTACTGCGGGCCCGGTCCCCGCGACACCTCAGCGCGGGCGGCCCGGACGACCTGTACCGGCCGCACTGGACCCCGGCCCCCGAGCTCGCGGCCGTCGCGGACCGGACGGTGTGGACGGTCGTCGGCAGTGCCCCCGGCGGGCTCCCCGCCCTCACCCACGCCGACTTCGACGCGCTGGCCGCGGCCGGCGACGTACCCGACACGGTGCTGCTCCCCGTCGCCCCGGGCAGCGGGGATGACGTCGGCGCCACCGTTGCCCCCCTCCTCTCCCGGCTTCAGCAGTGGCTGGCCGACGAACGGTTCGCCGCCTCGCGCCTCGTCGTGCTGACCGAGGGAGCCGTACGGGTCGACAACGCCACGGACGGGGCGCCGGATGTCGCCGCGGCCGGTGTGTGGGGGCTGGTCCGCACGGCGATCAGCGAGAACCCCGGCCGGTTCGCCCTCGCCGACACCGATGACGACCCGGCCTCCACGGACGCCCTCGCCGCGGTCCTGCGTGCCACCGACGAGACGCAGTTCGCGGTACGCGCCGGCCGGGTGTGGCTGCCGCGTCTCGTCCGGATGGCCACCGACGGGGTGCTCGCCCCGCCCGCCGGCGGCGGCGACGCATGGCGTCTGGACATCGTCGACCAAGGCCGCCTCGACGGCATCGCGCTCGTCCCCGAGGAGCAGCGCCCGCTCGGCCCCGGCGAGGTCCGCGTCGCCATGCGGGCGGCGGGCGTCAACTTCCGCGATGTGCTGAACGTCCTGGGCATGTACCCCGGCGACGCCGGCCGGATGGGCCTGGAGGGCGCGGGCGTCGTCGTCGAGACCGGGCCCGGCGTGGACCGCCTGGCCGTCGGGGACCGGGTGATGGGCATGCTCGACGCCGCCTTCGGACCCACGGCCGTGGCCGACGCCCGCACGCTCGCGCCGATCCCGAAGGGCTGGACGTACGAGCAGGCGGCGTCCGTGCCGATCGTGTTCCTCACCGCCTACTACGCCCTGGTCGACCTCGCCGGGCTCCAGGCGGGCGAGTCGGTGCTGATCCACGCCGCCGCCGGCGGTGTCGGCATGGCCGCCGTGCAGCTCGCCCGGCACCTGGGCGCCGAGGTGTACGCCACGGCGAGCGAGGGCAAGTGGCCCGCCGTGCGCGAGCTCGGCGTCCCCGCCGACCGTGTCGCCTCGTCCCGTACGACGGAGTTCGAGGACCGCTTCCGGGCGGACGGCGGCGTCGACGTCGTCCTCGACTCGCTCGCCGGGGAGTTCGTCGACGCCTCGCTGCGGCTGCTGCGGCCGGGCGGACGGTTTGTCGAGATGGGCAAGACCGACATCCGCGAGGCGGCCGAGGTCGCCGCCGAGCACGGGGTGTCGTACCGGGCCTTCGACCTGGTGGAGGCCGGCCCCGACCGGATCGGCGAGATGCTCGGCGCCCTGCTGGAGCTGTTCGAGCAGGGCGCACTGCGGCCGATCCCGGTGACCGCCTTCGACATCGCCCGCGCTCCCGAGGCACTGCGGCTGCTCCAGCAGGCCAGGCACGTCGGCAAGGTCGTCCTGACCGTGCCCGCGCCCTGGTCCCGGCCGGGCACCGTGCTGATCACCGGCGGCACCGGCGGCCTCGGCGCGCTGCTCGCCCGGCACCTCGTCGAACGGCACGGCGTCCGCGACCTGTTGCTGCTGTCCCGCCGTGGCCCCGAGGCCCCCGGCGCCGCCGAACTCAGCGCCGCGCTCGCCGAGTCGGGAGCCGAGGTCGACGTCGTCGCCTGCGACGTGAGCGACCGCGAGCAGCTCGCCACCGTCCTCGACGGCGTCCCGCTGAGCGCCGTCGTGCACACGGCGGGGGTCCTCGACGACGGCATCCTCACCGGACTCACCGGCGAGCGCCTGGCCCGCGTACTGGCCGCGAAGACGGACGCCGCACGGCATCTGCACGAGCTGACCGCCGGTCACCGCCTGGACGCCTTCGTGCTCTACTCGTCCGTCGCCGGAGTGATCGGCTCCGCGGGTCAGGCCGCGTACGCCGCCGCCAACGCCGCACTCGACGCGCTGGCCACCGCCCGCCGCGCCCAGGGGCTGCCCGCGGTGTCCCTCGCCTGGGGCATGTGGGAGACCGAGGCGGGCATGGGCGGCACCCTGTCACGGGCCGAACTCGCCCGCATGCGCCGCCAGGGCTTCCCCGCCCTGCCCGGCGACGAGGCCCTCGCCCTGCTCGACGCCGCCCTGCGCGTCAACGAACCCGTCGCCGTCCCCGTCGCGCTGCGCCCGGCCGCGCTCGCCGACCACGCCGACCACCTTCCCGCCGTACTGCGCGACCTCGTGCCCGCCGCACGCAGGCGCAAGGCCGCCGCACGCGACGCGTCCGCCACGGCCGGGAACCTCACCGCACGGCTCGCCGCCCTGACCGCCCCCGAACAGGACCAGCTCCTGCTGGACCTGGTCCGCGCCCAGGTCGCCGCCGTGCTCGGCCACTCCTCGCCCGCCTCCGTCGAACCCACCCGCGCCTTCAAGGACATCGGCTTCGACTCGCTCACCGCCGTCGACCTGCGCAACCGGATCGGCGCCGCCACCGCGCTGACCCTCCCCGCCACGCTCGTCTTCGACCACCCCACCCCCGAGGACCTGGTGCGGCTCCTGCGCGACCGGCTCCTCGCCGACACGGCCACGCCCGTGGCGGCCGACTCCGCCGACGACGGCATCGACCCACAGGTACGGAACCTGCTGACCGCGATCCCGATGGCCCGGCTCCGTGAGTCCGGCGTGCTCGACCTGCTGCGCCGCCTCGCCGACCGGCCGGCCGCCGCCACCGGTCCCGACGACGCATCCGATGCCGCTCCCGCCGAACAGCCCCGACAGCCCGAATCCCTGGACGCGATGGGCGCCGACAGCCTCGTCCAGCTGGCCCTGAAGCGAGTGCAGCGACCGGCGTGACCGCCGGTGCCGGCCGGCACCGCACCAGCGCACCGGCCGGCACCGAGGACCGCCCCGACTCGTTCACCGCGACCGTGGAGAAGGACATGACTGCATCCTCCGAAGAGCTCGTCGAAGCCCTGCGCGAGTCCCTCAAGGAGAACGACCGGCTCTGGCAGCGCTACCAGGACCTCGTCACCGCGTCCCGGGAGCCCGTCGCCGTCGTCGGCATGGGCTGCCGCTTCCCCGGCGGCGCGACCACGCCCGAGGCCCTGTGGGAGATCGTCGCCGGCGAACGGGACGGCATCACACCCGTGCCGGAGGACCGCGGCTGGGACCTCGGCGCCCTCGGCGACACCACGGCCGCAGGCGGATTCCTCCACGACGCGCCCCTGTTCGACCCGGACCTCTTCGGCATCAGCCCGCGCGAGGCCCTCGCCATGGACCCGCAGCAGCGGCTGCTGCTGGAGACCTCCTGGGAGGCGCTGGAACGGGCCGGCCTGGACCCGACCTCCCTGCGCGGCTCCCGCACCGGCGTCTTCACCGGCGTCTCCGGCAACGGCTACGGCGGCCACCTCCACGAAGCCACCCCGGAGACCGAGGGCTATCTGCTCACCGGCTCCATCCCCAGCGTCGCCTCCGGTCGCATCGCCTACACCCTCGGCCTCGAAGGCCCCGCCGTCACCGTCGACACCGCCTGCTCCTCCGCCCTGGTCGCCCTGCACCTGGCCTGCCAGGCGCTGCGGTCCGGCGAGTGCGACACGGCCCTCGCGGGTGGCGCCACCGTGATGGCC
The DNA here is from genome assembly GCF_042657965.1 of Streptomyces coerulescens. Classification (NCBI taxonomy): domain Bacteria; kingdom Bacillati; phylum Actinomycetota; class Actinomycetes; order Kitasatosporales; family Streptomycetaceae; genus Streptomyces; species Streptomyces coerulescens. The sequence continues at coordinate 4,826 of NZ_JBHSKM010000006.1, read as the reverse complement.
AACCCGGGCATGTTCCTGGAGTTCGCCCGGCAGGGCGGTCTCGCGGGCGACGGGCGCTGCAAGTCCTTCGCCGACGACGCCGACGGCACCGGCTGGTCCGAGGGCGCCGGCATCATCGTGCTTCAGCGCCTCTCCGACGCCCAGCGACACGGCCACCCGATCCTCGCCGTCATCCGTGGCAGCGCCGTCAACCAGGACGGCGCCTCCAACGGACTCACCGCGCCCAACGGCCCCTCCCAGCAACGCGTCATCCGCCAGGCTCTGGAGGCCGCCGCCCTCACCACCGCCGACGTCGACGCCGTCGAGGCGCACGGCACCGGCACCCGGCTCGGCGACCCCATCGAGGCCCAGGCCCTCATGGCCACCTACGGGCAGGGCCGCACCGACCCCCTGTGGCTGGGCTCAGTGAAGTCCAACATCGGCCACACCCAGTCCGCCGCGGGCGTCGCCGGCCTCATCAAGACCGTGATGTCGTTGCGGGCCGAACTCCTGCCCCGCTCCCTGCACTCCGCGACCCGCTCCACCCGGGTCGACTGGACCGAGGGCGACGTCCGTCTGCTCACCGAATCCCGGCCCTGGCCACGCGCCGAACGGCCCCGCCGGGCAGGTGTCTCCGCGTTCGGCATCAGCGGTACCAACGCCCACGTCATCGTCGAGGAAGCCCCCGCCCCCGCCGACGCCGAGCCGCGCACGGTGACCGCGCCGCCGGTCGTGCCCTGGGTGCTGTCGGCCCGCAGCCAGGACGCCCTCACCGCCCAGGCCGCCCGCCTCGCGGCCCACGACGCCGACCACACCGACACGGGCCTGTCCCTCGTCACCGGCCGCGCCCGCCTCGACCACCGCGCCGTCGTCCTCGGCACCGGCCCCGCGATCCTGCGCGAGCGCACCGCCGCCCTCGCCACCGGCGACCCGGCCCCCGGCACCGTCACGGGAACGGTCGTCGACGGCCGTACGGCCTGGATGTTCACCGGTCAGGGCAGCCAACGCCCCGCAATGGGACGCGAGTTGTACGACGCCCACCCCGTCTTCGCCGCCGTCCTGGACGTCGTCTGCGAAACCCTCGACGCCGCGCTCGCGGGTGCACCCGGCTTCGAACTCCCCGTCCGCGACGTCATGTTCGCCGCCGACGGCACCCCCGAAGCCGCCCTCCTTGACCGCACCGGATACGCGCAGACCACCCTGTTCGCCCTCCAGGCCGCCACCGCCGAACTGCTGCGCTCCTGGGACACCCGGCCCGACCTCGTCCTCGGCCACTCCATCGGCGAGTACGCCGCCGCCTACGTCGCAGGAGTGTTCGACCTCGCCGACGCGGCACGCCTGGTCGCCGCCCGCGCCCGCGTCATGCAGGCACTGCCCGAAGGCGGCGCCATGGCCGCCGTGGAGGCCGACGAGTCCGACGTCGCCGACCTGCTCGACGGCGCCACGGTCGCCATCGCCGCCGTCAACGGGCCTCGCGCGGTCGTCGTCTCCGGGACCGAGGACGCCGTCGAGCAGGTCATGGCCGCCGCCCGCGAACTGGGCCGGCGCGTCACCCGGCTGCGTGTCTCGCACGCCTTCCACTCGCCCCACATGGCCCCCGCCGTCGCCGAGTTCACCCGCGTCGCCGAGACCGTCACCTTCCGCCCGCCCACCCTCGCCGCCGTCAGCACCGTCACCGGGGCCCCGGTCACGGCCGCCGACTGGGCCACCCCTGCCTACTGGGCCGACCAGATCGTCCGCCCGGTCCGCTTCCACGACGCCCTCACCACCGCCACCGACCGACAGGCCGCGAGCCGCCTCCTGGAGATCGGCCCCGACCCGGTCCTCACCGCCCTCGCCCGCACGGCCGGCGACACCCCCGCCGCGTCCGTCCTGCGCAAGGACACACCCGAACCCGAGTCCCTGCTCACGGCACTGGCCGAAATGTACGTCCACGGCGCGGCCGTCGGCTGGGCCGCCCTGTTCGACGGCACCGGTGCACGCCGCGTCGACCTGCCCACCTACGCCTTCCACCACCGACGGTTCTGGCTACGGCCCACCCGCACCGTCACCGACGTCGGACGCCTCGGCCTCGGCAGCGCCGGCCACCCCCTGCTCGGCGCCACCCTGCGCCCCGCGGGCACCGACACCATCCTGCTCACCGCGGCCCTGTCCGCCGACGCCCACCCGTGGCTCGCCGACCACACCGTCGCCGGCCGTGTCGTCGTGCCCGGCACCGCCCTCGTCGAACTCGCCGTACAGGCAGGCGACCAGGCGGGCTGCGGCACCGTCGCCGAACTCGCCCTGCACACGCCCCTCGTCCTGCCCGAGCACGGCACCGCACACGTCCAGATCGCCGTGGAACCCGCCGCGGCCGACGGCACCCGCGCCGTGCGCGTGCACGCACGCCCCGACGGCGCACCCGACGACGCGCCCTGGACCCTGCACGCCGCCGGCACCCTCGCCCCCGCGGGTCCCTCCCCTTCCTGGGACCTGCGGGCCTGGCCTCCCGCGGGAGCCGAACCGCTCCCGCTGGAGGGCCTGTACGACCGGCTCAACGGGGCCGGTCTCGCGTACGGCCCCGCGTTCCGCGGCCTCACCGCCGCCTGGCGGCACGGCGACGACCTCCTCGTCGAGGCCGCCCTGCCCGACGGCGCCGAAGACGCCACGGCCTTCGGCCTGCACCCTGCCCTCCTCGACACCGTGCTCCACGCCCTCGCGCTGCCACAGGACACCGCCGACCGGGCCCGGCTGCCGTTCCTGTGGAGCGGCGTACACCTGCACGCCGTCGGCGCCACCGGCCTGCGCGCCCGCCTCACCCGGCACACCGACGACACCGTCACCCTGCACGCCGCTGACGAGACCGGCGCCCCCGTCGCCGACGTCGAGGGCCTCGTGCTGCGCCCGCTCACCGCGCTCAGCGACGACACCCCCCGTATGGGCGGCCTCTTCCGGCTTGAGTGGACTTCGGTCGCCCTCCCGTCGCCGTCGTCCGACAGCGGGGGCGACGCGGCTCCCGTCGTGGCCGTCCTGACCGACGACTCCTCCCCGTGGACGGCCGTCGACCCGGCGCTCGTCCACGGGACCAGCCTCGACGCCCTCGCCGCGGCCGACCCGGCGACGGTGCTCCTCCCCGTCGGCTCCGGCACGACCACCGACGATCGTGTCGTCGACGTCCTGGCCGCCGTGCACACGTGGCTCGCCGACGACCGCTTCGCGCACGCCCGCCTGGTCCCGGTCACCACCCGAGCGGCCGGCGACGACGCCACGGACCCCGTGGCCGCCGCCGTATGGGGCCTGCTGCGCACCGCGGCCGGCGAGCACCCCGGCCGCTTCGCCGTCGCCGACACCGACGGCACCCCCGAGGCCCTGGCCACCCTCCGCACCGCACTGGCCGCCCTCGACGCCGACCAACTCGTCGTCCGCGGCGAGCAGGTCCTGCTGCCGCGCGTCACCCGCACCGCCGAACCCGCGGCCACCGAGCCCGGCGCCTGGCCGGAGACCGGGACCGTCCTCGTCACCGGCGGCACCGGCGGTCTGGGCGCCCTCGTCGCCCGGCACCTGGTCGCCGAGCACGGCGTGCGCGACCTGCTGCTCATGTCCCGTCGCGGCCCCGGGACACCAGGAGCCGACGACCTCGTCGCCGAACTCACCGAAGCGGGGGCCCGCGCCCGGGTCGTCGCCTGCGACGCCGCCGACCGGAACGCACTGGCCGCCGCCCTGGACGACGTACGGCTCAGCGCAGTGATCCACGCGGCCGGAGTGCTCGACGACGGCCTCCTCACCGACCTCACCCCCGACCGGCTCACCCGCGTACTCGCCGCCAAGGCGACCTCCGCCCTGAACCTGCATGAACTGACGGCCGATCAGAACCTGCACACCTTCGTGCTGTTCTCCTCCGTCGCCGGCATCTTCGGCAACCCGGGCCAGGCCGCCTACGCCGCCGCGAACACCGTCCTGGACGCCCTCGCCACGGCCCGCCGCGCCCAGGGCCTGCCCGCGCTGTCCCTGGCGTGGGGCATGTGGGCGACGGCCGACGGGATGGGTGGCCGCACGGCCGAGTCGGACGTCGCACGGCTGCGCCGGCACGGCTTCCCGCCCCTGGCCACAGACGAGGCCCTCGCCCTCTTCGACACCGCCCTGCGCACCGAGCACCCCCTCGCGCTGCCCTTCGCGCTCGACACCACGGCGCTCGCCGCGCACCGCGACACCGCCCCCACCATCCTGCACGGCCTGCTGCCCACCGCCCGCCGGAAGGCCGCCGTCGGCACCGACACCGACAACGCCCTCGCCCGCCGCCTGCACGCCCTGCCCGCCGACGAACAACACCGGCTGCTGCTCGACCTCGTCCAGACGGCGGTCGCCGCAGTCCTCGGCCACACCGGCACGGCGGCCGTCGAACCCACCCGCGCCTTCAAGGACCTCGGCTTCGACTCCCTGACCGCCGTCGACCTGCGCAACCGTCTCAAGACCGTCACCGGCCTCCAACTCCCCGCCACCCTCGTCTTCGACCACCCCAGCCCGCTCGCGCTCACCGCCCGACTCCGCACGGAACTCCTCGGCGCGGCGGACCTCCCGGCCACGGCAGCCCGCACCACGGCAGGCACCGACGAGCCGATCGCGATCGTGGGCATGGGCTGCCGATTCCCGGGCGGGGTGGACTCGCCGGAGACCCTGTGGGACCTGGTGGCGTCCGGCGCGGACGGCGTCTCGGACTTCCCGACCGACCGCGGCTGGGACCTGACCGCCCTGCACGGCGAAGGCCCCGGCCGCTCCGCCACCCGCGAAGGCGGATTCCTGCACGACGCGGCCGACTTCGACGCCGAGTTGTTCGGGATCTCGCCGCGTGAGGCGCTGGCGATGGATCC
>NZ_JBHSKM010000005.1:184770-368047 GCF_042657965.1 Streptomyces coerulescens | reverse complement strand
CTGCGCTCGGCGGCCAGCCACCGATCACCCGACTGTCACCAAAGTCATGACCGAGTACATCTAGCGCAGCGCGCTCTTGTGCCGCCACTCGCTCCACGACAGGTTCCACGCGCCGAAGCCGTTGCCGGGATCGACCACGCCCTTGGTGTCCTTGCCGGTGATCTCGAAGGGGTCACCGGGCCGCACCTGGCCGTAGAACCAGGCGGCGTCCGCGTCGCTCATCCCTATGCACCCGGAACTGTGGTTGGAGTTGCCGAAGTAGCGCGCGTTCCACGGGGCGGCGTGCGCGTACATGCCCGACCAAGTCAGCCGCATCGAGTGGTCGACCATCTTGTCGTAGGCGTCGCCGAGGCCCACGGTCTCGGAGTTCATGTTGATCGTGCCCTCCTTGGCCATGAGCACGGCGGTTCCGCGCCAGGAGCGCTTGTCGCCGCCGGGTGTGCCGCCGGAGACCGGTATGCGCCGGACCGTCTCGCCGTCGCGGACGAGGGTGAGCCGATGTCTGTCGAGGTCGACCTCGACGATCTGCCGGGCGCCGATGGTGAAGGTGGTCGTGTAGTCCCGTACGAACCAGCCGCCGTCCGCGCCCGAGTCGGTGCCGTTCAGCTCGGCGTTCAAAGTGACCTTCGTGCCGGGCTTCCAGTAGGCCTTGGGCCGCCAGTCCACCCGGTCCCGGCCCGAGAAGTCGCGGATCCAGCCCCAGGAGCCCTCGGTGCCGTTCGACGTGGTGACCCTGAGCTGCTTCTCGACCTCGGCCCGGTTCCTGACCGGGTTGTCGAAGACCAGGGAGATCGGCTGCGCGACGCCGACGGTGGTGCCGGTGCCCGGCCGCCAGTCGACCTTGTTGACCTTGCCGGCCGGAGCCGTGGTGAAGGACGCCTCGGTGCTCTTGGCGGTGCCGCCCTCGCTCCGGGTCGCGGCCTTCACCGCATACGCCGCGCCGGGCACGGCCTTGCGGTCGGAGACCCATGACCGGCCGTCGGCGGCGGCCTTGCCGGCGAGCTTGTGGCCCTCGCCGTCGGTGACGGTGACCGAGGTGAGCCGGCCGCCCTCGGCCGTGACCCGCACGGGCTCGCCCGCCGGGACCTTCTCTCCCCTGGGCGTGACGGTGACCGTGACCGGACGGTCCTCGGCGCCCGGCTTCGCCTCGGCGTCCGGAGAACCGGAGGAGCCACTCGACGAGCAGGCCGCGAGCGGCGTCAGCAGAGCGCCCGCGGCGGCGGCCACCACGGCGGCCCGGACGCGGGCACGGGCGAGTACACGGATGCGCGACAACAGGACCTCCGGGAGGACGAAACAGCGTGGAAGAGTCGGCGATGTCGTGACTGTAGAGCCGTAAAACCCGAGGTCAGCCGCTGTGGAGCGATGTGACGGCGACTGGTGAGGAACGGTCATGGTCCCGTCACATTCACCGGACGGAGCGGTCATGGACCGCTGTGAGCCTCCTTTGTGTCCCCGCCACAGGTCCGGGGAGAAGGAGAGGCTCAGACTGTGTCAGCGCTGCTCGTTCCGCCCAGCCGCTCACGCCGGGCACGGCACCCCGGCTCCGTCCTGCGCACCATCACCGCCAAGACCTACCGCGCCTTCCTCGCGTCCCCCGAGGGCGCGGCGCTCGGCGCCGGCTTCCTCCAGTGCCCGTCCTGGGCCGACGTCAAGGAGGGCTGGCGCGCCCAGCTGCTCGGCTGGGGACCGGACCCGCAGGCCGGCGAACTGACCGGCGTGGCGCTGGTCCTGCTGCGGCAGTTCCCCGGCACCCGCAGGTACTTCGCCTACCTCCCCGAAGGCCCGGTCGCCGACTGGAGCGACCCCGACATCGACGACTGGCTCGACCCGCTGCTCGACCATCTGCGCGGCGCGGGCGCCTTCGCCGTACGCATCGGCCCCTCGCCCGCCTACCGGCGCTGGGACGCCGCCCGGCTCAAGCCGCTCACCGGCCCCGGCCGGCGCCTGGGCGACGTCCTCGCCAGCGAGGTCGACCCGCTCGGCACCGCCGTCGCCGAGCGACTGCGGGCCCGGGACTGGCGCCGCTGCGGCGGCGACGGCACCGGAGCCGGCGGGGACGGCGACGCCCAGCCCCGCCATGTCTTCCAGGTGCCGCTCGCCGGCCGCACCACCGAGGACCTGTGGTCCGGCCTGAACCAGGAGTGGCGCCGCAATGTCCGCCGCGCCCAGAAGGAGGGCGTCGAGGTCGTGGTGGGCAGCGCGGCCGAACTCCCCGAGTTCTACCGCCTGTTGGGCATCACCGAGCGGCGCGACGGCTTCCGGCCCGGCCGCTCGCTCGCCTACTACGAGCGCCAGTACGCGGCGCTCAACGCCGAGGAACCGGGCCGGATGAAGCTGTACCTCGCCCGTCACCGGGGAGAGATCCTGGCCGCCCACACGATGATCACGGTGGGCCGCCGGACCTGGTACCAGACCGGCGCCTCGGCCGACCACCGCCGCGAGGTCCGGCCCTCCAACGCCCTGCAGTGGCGGATGCTGCAGGACGCCCACGTGCTCGGCGCCGATGTCTACGACATGCGCGGGGTACCCTCCACTCTCGATCCGGACGAACGTGCGTACGGACTGCTGCGCTGGAAGCTCGGCACCGGAGGGCAGGTCGTCGAGACGTTGGGGGAATGGGAGCGACCCATGGGCGGCAGCGCCAACCACACGCTCTACCGCGCCTTCCAGGCGTATCTGAACCGCCGATGAGACAGACCACGACGCCGGCGGGCACGGAGACGAAGACTTCCACCGCCCGCGGCAGCGCCGTCATGGCCGCCGGATCCCTCGTCTCCCGCGCCACCGGGTTCGCCCGCTCCGCCGTCGTCGCGGCCGCGATCGGCACCATCGGGCCGGTTCCCGACGGCTACGCCGTCGGCAACGCCCTGCCCACCATCGTCTACATGCTGCTCCTCGGCGGCGCGATGAACGCCGTCTTCGTGCCCGAGCTGGTCAAGGCCGCCAAGGAGCACGACGACGGCGGAGCCGCGTACACCGACCGGCTCGTCACCGTGTGCGTCGTCGCCCTGCTGGCGATCACCGCGACCGCGGTCTGGGCGGCGCCCGCGATCGTCGACGCGTACACCGACTACACCGGCGGCCAGGCGGCCATGACCATCGCCTTCGCCCGCTACTGCCTGCCCCAGATCTTCTTCCTCGGACTGTTCACGCTGCTCGGGCAGATACTCAACGCGCGGGGCAGGTTCGGCGCGATGATGTGGGCGCCGGTGCTCAACAACCTCGTCGTCATGGCCGTGTTCGGCCTGTACCTGGCCCTGGCCATGGGACGCGGCGGCGGCGCCCTCACCACCACCGAGACCGCCGTCCTCGGCTGGGGCACCACCGCCGGCATCGCCGTCCAGGCGCTCGCCCTCGTCCCCGCCCTGCGCGCGGCCCGCTTCCGCTGGCGGCCCCGCTTCGACTGGCGCGGCAGCGGACTGACCCGCCCCCTGCGCGCGGCCGGCTGGCTGGTGCTGCTGGTCCTCGCCAACCAGGCCGCCTACTGGGTCACCACCAGGCTGGCCACGACCGCGGGCCTGGGCGGCGGCCCCGGATACGGCGCGTACAACAACGCCTATGCCCTGTGGGTCGTACCGCACGGCATCATCACCGTCTCCGTGGTGACCGCGCTGATGCCCCGGATGAGCGCGGCCGCCGCCGACGGGGACACCGCCGCAGTGCGGCGCGACGTCTCCCACGGCCTGCGCGTCAGCGCCTCGGCCGTCGTACCGGCCGCCTGCGCGCTGTTCGCCCTCGCCCAGCCGGTGATGGCCCTCGTCTTCGGATACGGCAGGACCAGCGCCGCCGACACGGCCGCCATGGCCGGGATCCTGATGGCCTTCGCGCCGGGCCTGATCGCCCTGTCCGGGCAGTACGTCCTCTCCCGCGCCTTCTACGCGCTCTCCGACACCCGTACGCCGTTCCTGCTCAACCTCGTGATCGTCGCCCTCAACGCGGGACTGTCCCTGGCCGCCGCCCATCTGCTGCCGGCCCGCTGGGCGGTGACGGGCATGGCGGCGGCGTACTCGCTGGCGCTGTGCGCGGGCTGGGCGGTGACGGCCCGGGTGCTGAGCCGCCGGCTGGCCGTGCCGCGCCTCCTGCGCTCGTCCGCCGTCGGCGCCCAGGTACGGCTGCTGCTGGCGGCCCTGCCCGCGACCGCGCTGGCCCACTTCGCGGTCCTGGGAACCGCACCGGCCGGAGCGATGGTCTCCACGGTTGCCGGCGCCACCGCCGTCGTCCTCACCTTCGCCCTGCTCGCCCGTCCGCTGCGCCTCACCGAACTGGAGGCGCTGCTCGCCGGTCTGCGCCGGCGCCTGTCCCGTCCCTGACCACCACCGAGGGAGAACCGCCGATGTCCCGCGTGCTCCTCATCGAGGACGACCCCTCCGTACGCGAGGGCGTCGAACTCGGTCTGCGCCGCCGCGGCCACGAGGTACGGGCCGCCGCGACCGGCGAGGCCGGCCTCGCCGCGATGGCCGAGTTCCGCCCCGATCTGCTGCTCCTCGACCTGATGCTGCCCGGGATGAACGGCGTCCAGGTCTGCCGCCGGGTCCGCGAGCACAGCCAGCTGCCGATCATCATGCTCACCGCGCGCGGCGACGACTTCGACGTGGTCATCGGCCTGGAGGCGGGCGCCGACGACTACATCGTCAAGCCCGCCCGCACCGAGGTGATCGAGGCCCGGATCCGTGCCGTACTGCGCCGCCTGGACGACGGCGGCCCGCCCCGCCAGGCCATCGAGGTCCACGGCGAACTCACCATCGACCGGGTCGGCCTGACCGTCGTCAAGGCCGGCCGCCCCCTGGCGCTCGCGCCCTCGGAACTCAAGCTCCTGCTGCATCTGTCCGCCGCCCCCGAGCAGGTCTTCAGCAGGCAGCAACTGCTGGAGCACGTCTGGGAGCACAGCTACCACGCGGACGCCCGGCTGGTCGACGCCTGCGTCGCCCGGCTGCGCGGCAAGATCGAGAACGAGGTCGGAAGACCCCGTTACGTCCAGACCCTGCGGGGTTTCGGCTACCGCTTCGGACCGCTGTGAGCACCGGCCCTCAGCGATCGCGGCGGGTCCGGGCGTTCGGCCTGCGCACGAGACTCCTCCTGGCCTTCCTGCTGGTCGCCGCCGTCAGCGCCGGCACGACGGCCGCGCTGACCTACCGCGAGGCCCGCACCGCGGTGCTGCAGACCGCCCAGGACACGGCGGTCACGTCGTTCCGCGACCAGGTCCAGCAGACGGGCTTCGGGCTGCCGGTGCGGGAGGAGGGCGGCGGCCTGGAGGAAGTCCTGCGCGACATCGCCCGCAAGGGCAAGCCGCACCCCTGGGTGGTGTTCGCCGAGTACGGCTCCGTCCGCGCCTCCTCCGGTGAGAACCCCGTCTCCACCGTGATCACCCCGGAACTGCGCCGCGCCGCACGGGCCGATCCCCACGGCAGTTTCGAGCGGGTGGTCAAGGACGGCGTCCCGTACCTCACCATCGCGATGCCGATGGTCTTCAAGACGAGCCCGGACAGCGTGCTGCCCAGCGGACTCGTCCTCTACGCCGTCATGCGGATGACCGACGAGCAGGTCAACGTCGACGCCCTCCTCATGGCGGCCCGGGACGGCGCCCTGCCCGGCCTCGCCGTCGCGCTGATCCCCGGCCTGATCGCCGCACGCAGCGTGCTGCGCCCGGTACGGGAACTGCGTCAGGCGGCCCGCAGCATGGGCAGCGGCAGACTCGACACCCGCATTCCCGTACGCGGCAGCGACGAACTCGCGGATCTGGCCCACACCTTCAACGAGTCGGCCGCCCAACTGGAGAGATCGGTACGGGAACTGCGTGAGGCGGAGGCCCGCGCCCGCCGCTTCGCCTCCGACGTCTCCCACGAACTGCGCACCCCCCTCGCCGGAATGCTCGCCGTGAGCGAGGTCCTCGACGAGGACGCGGACGCCCTGGACGCGGACACCGCCCGAGCGGTCCGTCTGGTCAGCGCGGAGACCGGGAAACTCGCTGTACTCGTCGAGGACCTGATCGAGATCTCCCGCTTCGACGCCCGCGCGGCCGAACTGAACGCCGACGAGGTCGATGTGGCCGAGGCCATCCGCAAGACCCTCCACAACCGCCACTGGACCGACGCCCGCATCCACACGGACCTCCCCGACGGCATCCGCGCCCGCCTCGACCTCCGCCGCTTCGACGTAGTGATGGCCAACCTGGTGGGGAACGCGGTGCGGCACGGGGGTGCGCCCGTGTCGGTGCGGCTGCGCACCGAGATACGGGCGGGCGCTTCGACGGGGGGCTCGCCCGTGCTGATCGTGCAGGTCATGGACAGCGGCCCCGGCATCCGCCCCGAGGTCCTTCCGCATATCTTCGACCGTTTCTACAAGGCCGACGCGGCCCGCACCCGCTCGGCGGGCAGCGGCCTGGGTCTGGCGATCACCCTGGAGAACGTGCGGCTGCACGACGGCACGATCCGCGCCGGGAACCGGCCCGGTGGCGGTGCCGTCTTCACGATCGAGATACCGCTTCACGCGGAGGAGGCCGGCGGGTGAGGCGTGCGCGGACGCACCGACGTGCGGGGGCCGTTGCCGTAGCCGCCGCTCTGCCGCTGCTCGGCGGCTGCGGCATCCAGGACACCGACGTCATCGAGGCGGGCGGCCCCGCCAGCTTCCAGGCGTTCTTCAACCGCGACTTCGACATGCTGCTCTTCTTCCGCGCCCCCGACGGCAGACTGACCCCCGTGATCCGGACGACCGAGCCCTTGATCGAGTCCTCGACCGAGGTCGGCGCCGGATACGTCGAATCGGGCTCCGGCGCCCAGAACGCCGACGAACCCACCGGCCCGGTACCCACGGCGAAGGTGGTCTCGGCACTCCTCGACGGCCCCCGGGCCGACGACCGGGCCGCCGGCCTGACCACCGCACTCCCCACCGTCCGCTCCGGCGGGACGATCGAGGTCGAGCGTTCCTCCGACGGCCGGGTCACCACCCGCCTGCCCCTCGCCCTGAAGGGCCTGGACAGCACCGCCCTGCGCCAGCTGACCTGCACGATCGCCTACAGCCAGGACCCCGACGGCAAGGTCACCGTGAAGCTGACGGGACAGGACGGAACCACGAGGACCGACACCTGCGAACTCACCCCCGCCGACCCCGGAAACGAACCAGCGGCAACGCAGACCTCGGCTACCCGTCAGGGCCTCGGGAGAAGGCCGTGTCGCCGGCGGTTGCCACGATCGCGTCCTTGACGAGCAGGACGCGCGGCGGCGTGCCCTGCGCCTTGTCCCCGGGGTCGTCCAGCGCGGAGGTGCGCCAGACCTCCGCACCGGTGCGGGCGTCCAGCGCCAGCAGGCGGCCGAAGCGGTTGGAGAAATAGACCCGTTCGTACGTCGCCGACACCACGGGCGCCGACAGGCTCTCCGTGTCCGTCGCCCGCTGCCAGAGCTGCTTGCCGCTGTTCGCGTCCACCGCGGTGACCGACCCGTTGGCCCTGACGAAGTAGACGACGCCGTCGACGAGGGTGGCCGCGCCGGTCAGTGGGCGTGCCAGCGGTGTCCGGCGGACCTGCCCCGTTTCCGGGTCCACCCGCAGCAGCGCGTTGTACGGCCGCTCGTAGCCGGATTCGTAGACGTCCTTCGCGGTCTGGGGGGCGAGGAACAAGGGCTTGCCGCCGACCGCGCCCAGCGCCTCCATCTTCTTGGGCAGGGTGGCGATCTCGGTCAGGCTGCCGGGACCGAGCCTCATCAGGTCGACCGGGGCCTGCCCGGGCTCGGTGGCCGCCGTGCACAGGGCGTACGGGGTGCGTCCCAGGACCGACGTGGTGCAGTACTCGTCCAGCGAGGGCGCCTGCCACAGCTCCTTGCCGGAGGGCCCGTACGCGACGAACGACGAGTGGTCGGGGGACAGGGTGAGCAGCCCGCCGTCGTAGAGGAGCGCGTCCTCGGACTTGCTGATGTCGCGTTGCCACCGGCGATTCCCGGTGGTGGCGTCGAGGGCCACGACGCGTCTGGTCTTGTCGTCCGGATCCTCGTACGCGTAGACCGACCCGTCGCGAACGCCGATCGGCCGCACCCCCTGAGGGCGGGTGCCGGCCCGCCACAGGATGCGGCCGGAGGCGGTGTCGATCCTGGCGACCGTGAAGCCCGTCCCGCCGCAGAACAGGGCGTTCCCGTTCGTCACACAGCCGAGGGTCTGGTAGTCGACGGGGACGCCTTTCACTTCCTTGCGCAGGGCCGTGCGCCACGGTCGCCAGCCGTCGGGCAGCGACGCGGCACGGGCGGGGGTCGTGGAGGCGCTCTGGGCGTCGGAGGCGGTGGCGGTCGAGTCCTGGCCCGCCACGAAGGCGGCCACCCCGAGCCCGAGCCCCGTGACCGCCAGCGCCGTGACGAGGGCGGCGAGCAGCATCCGGGGGCGGCGTGGCCCGCCGATGCGGGTGGCGGCGCCCGTGGCGGCGGTGGCCGTGCCCCAAGGGGCGGGGCGGGGACGGGGTTTCGCGGCGGGCTCCCTGGCCTTCGGGGGCGCGGCGGCGTCGGACCGCGGAAGCGCCTGGAGCAGGCGGTGCAGGTCCGCCGGCCCGGGCCGTGCGGCCGGGTCCTTGTCCAGGCAGCGCTCGACGACGCCCAGGAGCGGTTCGGGCACCCCGTCGAGGTCCGGGGGTTCGTGCAGTACCTGATAGCCGGTCATGTAGGGGCTGTCGGCGTCGAACGGGCCGGTGCCGACGGCCGCGAACACCAGCAGCGACCCCAGTGAGAACACGTCCGAGGACGGGGTGACCTCCCGGGGAGAGGCCAGCTGTTCCGGCGACATGAAGGGCGGAGTGCCGATGATGCGCCCGGTCACGGTGAGGCTCTGGTTGTCCGACGCGCGCGATATGCCGAAGTCGATGACGCGCGGCCCGTCCCCGGTCATCAGGACGTTGCCCGGCTTGAGATCCCGGTGCACCAGGCCCGCCCGGTGGATGTCGCGCAGTGCCTCGGCGAGCCCCAGCCCCAGCGTGCGCAGCTCCCGCTGGTTCAACGGGCCGTCCTTCTCCACGACTTCGGCGAGCGTGGGCCCCTCCACGTAGAGCGTCGCCATCCACGGTCGTTCGGCGTCCGGGTCGGCGTCCACGACGGGCGCGGTGAAGGCGCCGCTCACTCTGCGCGCCGCCGCGATCTCCTGCCGGAAGCGGGTGCGGAACTCCTCCTCCTGGGCATACGACTCGCGCACGAGCTTGACCGCGACCTGCCGTCCCGAGGCGGAGACCCCCAGATAGACGACTCCCATGCCGCCCGCCCCGAGCCGCCCGAGCAGGGTGTACCCGCCTATGGACTCCGGATCCCCGGTGCTCAGGGGCGTCATCGCCGATCACCCTTCCCAGCGCCTGCCTGCGTCACGGGGATCAGCGTAGGGCCTGCCGTCCGCGGGCAGCGGTGCCCGGTCCACCGGGGTGAGGGTTTCGCGGAGGGGAGTCCGCCGCGAGCGGGGCGGCGGGTCGATTGCGTGGATCGGTCGCGGGGGCGCGCGGGGGCGGGCAGGATTTCTGAGTGTTCGCCGACCGTCAGGGGGACCGCTCATGGCGTACAGCTCCGCGGAATGGCCCGCGCGCAGCCTGTTGGGCGTGCTGTCGCCGCCGGTGCGGCAGGAACTGATCGAATCGGGCGTGCACAAGCGGTTCGAGGCCGGAGACATACTGCTGAGCGAGGGCGCGACCGACCGGCACGCCCTGTTGCTGCTCTCCGGCTTCGCCAAGGTGACGGCACGGGTGGAGAACGGCGAGACCTCGCTGCTCGCCGTCCGCGTCGGCGGTGACACCGTCGGCGAGATGGCGGCCGTGGACGGCTCGGCGCCGCGCTCGGCGACGGTGACGGCCTGCGGTCCGATGACGACGCGGGTGCTGCAGCCCGGCACGCTGCACGAGCTGCTGATCCGGCGCCCCGAGGTGTCCGTGGCGCTGACCAGGATCATCGCCGACCGACTGCGCTGGGCCAACCGCCGGCGCCTGGACTTCCGCGGCTACCCGGCCAAGGTCCGCCTGGCCCGGCTCCTGGCGGAGCTGGCCACCGCCTACGGCCATGAGACGGACGGCGGCGTGGTCATCGGCTGCCGGCTGACCCAGCCGGAACTCGCCGCGCTCACCGGAGCCGCCGAGACGACGATCCACAAGGGCCTCAGGGAACTGCGCCTGAACGGACTGCTGGAGACCGGGTACCGCTCGACGACGATCCGCGATCTGGCCGGGCTGAAGCGCCTGGCGGACCTGCCGCCGGAGTGACACCGGACCGCCCCTGCGCGCGCGTCAGGCCAGCAGAGGACGGGCCAGCACCAGCAGCCCGGCGCTCATGCCCATCGCCGCCGTGCACAGCACCGCCGCGGTCAGGCACCGGTACTTGCGCAGGGCCACACCCGCCAGAAAGCGGATCGTGCACGACAACTCCTGGCGCAGCTGCTCTCCTTCGTCGTCGCGGCCCGCAGGCGGCAGGAGGTCGGGCCCGGCCGCGAGATGGGCGAAGCTGTAGCGGTTGACGCCGCCCGGACGCAGCACCCGGGGAACCAGGGTCGCGGCCAGGAACGCGGCGCCGCCCAGGAGCCCGGCCACGAACACGAGCAGCAGACTTCCGGCCACTACGCCACGTATACCGCCGCCCTGCACGGTGTGCAGGGCATGCCCGCTCCAGGATCCCGCGGTCCCGACCATCGCCGCCTGCGCGGCGGCCAGGATCCCGGCCTTGGTGTCGGCGTGCTGATGCGTGGCCTGCAGCGCGCCGAACATGGACTGCTCGGGACGGCTCTGCGGGTCGGTACCACTGGACGGCATGAGGGTTCCTCCTGCGACGGTCGGTCCGGCCGGGACACCAGTAAGCACCGGGCCCGGCCTCGGGATCCCGCATTTATGCCGGATCTCGTATGACCGGTAATCGACCTCGCCGGAGTTGTACCAGCCCGTAACTTCTGTCACCCGCAGTATGTTTCCGCCCCCTTCCGCATCCCGTATTTCGACGGGGTCTCACCACGGACGAGACGTGTACGACTGGCGTGCCGGCGTCCGCGTGTGGGGGGAGCGGACGCCGGTGTGTCCAGTACGTGCCCTGGACGTACGGCCATGGAGCGTGACTCCAAGGAAATGAGCGGAGAGTTCGATCATGGGAACGTTCGGTCGCAGACTGCTGCTGGCGGTCGATGCCAAGGGATACGGCGGTGTCGACATACTGACGCAGCGCCAGTTCCAGGAGGCGATCCAACGCCTGCTCGCCGAGGCCGCCGACACGGTCGGCCTCGAGCGGGAGCGGTGGGAGACGCAGGAGGGCGGTGACTCGGTGCTCGCGGTGCTGCCGGACGGGGCCTCCGAGCCGGACCTGGTCGATCCGTTCATGCGTCAACTGGACGCCGGGCTGCGGGCGTTCAACCACGGCCGACTGCCCGAGGCATGGCTTCGGCTCAGGGCCGCCGTGCACTTCGGTACGGCCTCCCCGGCGCCGACCGGCTTCGTGGGCCGGGCGCCCGTCGAGATCGGACGGATCCTGGACAGCGCGGTGCTGCGGTCGGCCCTGGCCGCCGTGCCGGACGCCTGCCTGGCCGTGGCGGTCTCCGCGACCGTCTTCAACGACGTGGTGCGGGAGGCGTACACGACCTTCCGGGCGCAGGAGTTCCGCGAGGTGCGGATCGCCGAGAAGGAGTACGCGGGGCGGGCCTGGATCTGGGTGCCGGGGGTGGACCTGCGGGCGCTGGATCTGGGGGACGAGCGGGGCGAGGGCGGCCGGGGCGAAGGTTCCAAGGACAGTGGTTCGGTGGACGGCGGCTCCGTGGACGGCGGGGGTGGTGAAAGTTCCGGCGCGCTCCCCCAGAGTGCTCCAACTCCCCGGGAAACCACGGTCGTCAACGTCATCCACGGAACCGTCAACACACAGCGTGCCGTCTTCGGGATCCACAACTGAATCCGACTGAACCGAGTGACGGCTGAGGATGGACGAGCAAGAGAGCGAACAGGCCGGCCGGGGTGGAAATCCGCCCGCCGACGGCGAGCACGGCCCGCCGGAGCCCCACGAATCCAAGAAGCCCTCGGAGCCCACTGCGGCCGAAGAGTCCGAAGAGGTCGAAGAGGCCGGGGAACCCGAGCAGTCCGGGGAACCCGAGGAGTCCGACAAGACCTCCGCCTCCGACAGGACCTCCGCCTCCGACGGCGAAGGCACAGGTGACCCGGTGGGGCGGAAGAAGGCCGGGGAGGAGACCCGGGCCGCGGCGAGCCAGGTGCACCACAACAACGTCAACCAGTACTTCCTCGGCGCCCTGGACGCCCCGGAGATCCACTTCGGCATCGGCGTCGCCGACTCCGCCAACGCCCGCCGCCGCGCGGTGGGCCGGCTCGACGCCGGCGAGGCGGACGCCGTGATCGCCTCGTACGTCGAGCCCGACTGCTTCGAGGAGGCCGTGACAGCGTTGCAGCGCGACGGCGTGGTGGTCCTGGTCGGTCCGCCCGGCACCGGCAAGCGGGCCGCGGCCGTCGCCCTCGTCGCCACCGTCGCCGAGGGCAGCGAGTACGTCGTGCTCTCACCGGGCCGCAGCCTGGAGGAACTCGCCAACGGCCGCGTGGAGTTCGCCCGGGGCGTCGGCTACGTACTGCTCGACCGGATGCACGAGAACCCGTCCGCCACCGCCGACTTCGACTGGCGGCGCGTGCGGGACACCGTGCGCGAGCACGGGGCCCACCTGGTGGTGACCACCGTGCACGGGGTGCAGGGCCGGGCTCTTGAGTCCGTACGGCATGTGCCCTGGGAGACACCGGATCTGGCGGCGGTGCTGCGGGTGCGGCTCACGCGCACGGAGTGCGAGCCGGAGACCATCGAGCGGGCCGTGGAGCTGATGCCCGCCGGATGCCGTATCGCGGAAGTGGTCGCGGCCGCCGACCGGATCGGCCGGGGCGCCGAGCCCGACATGGTGTGGACGGAGTACGGCAACAGCGCTGCGGCACCGGTGCGCGACTGGTTCGCCGAGGAGCGCCTGCCGCAGGAGTGGGCCGAGGTCACCACGCTGGCCTTCATCAACGGCGCCGGCTACCGCGACTTCGAGACCTGCCAGCAGCACCTGGAGCACAGGGTGGCCCGCGCCTTTCCGGAGCCGGCCGACGAGGAGGCGGCACTCGCGGCCGCCCGGCGCGCCGCCGACCGCCGTCTGTCGCTGACCCGCAACAGCCTCGTCGCCGTCGAGGAGCGCAAGGACGGCGCGCTCACCCGCGCCGCGCTGGTCTTCCCGCACCCGCAGTACCGGCAGTGGGTGCTCAAGGAGCTGTGGACCAGGCGCCCGACGCAGTACTGGAACGGTGTGCGGGACTGGCTGACCGACCTGCTGCGCGGAGGCCGGGCCGGCCTGGAGACGCAGCTCTCCGTCGCCCAGGGGCTGGCGCTGCTCACACCGTCCGCCTTCGACGAGTTCGTCGCGGGGGAGTGTCTGCACCGCTGGGCGTCCGGAGCCGCGGGCCCCGCCGGGCAGACCACGGCCACGCTGGTGCTGCAGTGCATGTGCCTCGACGAGAGCCTCGCCGCCGTGGCGCTCGGCGTGGCCCGCGGCTGGGCCCGCGCGTACGACCCGCAGCTGCGCTCGACGGCGACCGCCGCCTTCAGCGGCGCGCTCGGCGTCCGCTTTCCCACGGATGCCGTGTCCACCCTGCTGCAGCTGAACGGGCGCGGCGACGGCCGCGGCGCGGAGGCGGCCTTCGCGCTGGCCGGACTCGTCGCCGTACTCGCGGAGTGCCGGCAGGACACCGGCGCGGTGTTCCGGCCGCTCGCCTACCGGCTGCGCGCCCAGCGCGACATGCTGGCCGGCCGCCTCAAGGACGGCATCCTCGACGCCACCCTGACCGTCCTGCGGGCCCGCGACGCGCGCACGGGACGCCCGGTCTGCGCCGACGTCCTGGTGAACAGCCCCGAACAGACCGAGAAGATCGGCGAGTTGTGGGCCGGCGTCCTGGGCAGCCTGCCCCGCCGCACCCGTGCCCTGGCCGGGCTGCACGCCACCTTGCGGGCACTGCCCGCCGTGTCCGAGAAACCCGAGCCGGTCGCCGCCCGCTTCGGCGCGGCCGTCGGCGCCGCCCTGCCGCCGGACGAACGCCCGGCGTTGCGGGCCGGCCTGGCATCGACCGTGGCCCGCACCGCGCCGGCCACGCCGGCGCCCTCCCCCCTGCTGGACATCTTCCTTGACGCCGTACTGAGCACGGAGGACTGATAGGTATGGCCGAGAAATACCCGCTCGTCGAGCAGCGGGAGTACGGACCTGCGGAGAAGCGCGGCGGCTTCCTGGGCCGGCGCGTGATGCGGCCCGACGACGAACTGCCCCGGCTCGCCGGGCACCATGTGCGGGTCTTCCGGGTCGGCGGGGAGTACGTCGAGGACCACGGGCAGCTGCGGCCCGACGACCCCACCGTGATCGGCGCCAGTTCGGTCACCGTCGTGGACCGACGGGTCGAGGTGCCCGTCGTGGTGGAGACCCGAATCCCGTCGGCCGAGGCCGGCGACTTCACCGTACGGACGACCTTCTACTGCACCGTCAGCGACGCGTGCGCGGTCGTGCGTGACGGGATCACCGACGTCGAGGCGCTGCTCCTGGGCCATCTGCGGGCGGTGCCCGGCCTCGTGGAGGACGGCAGCGACCTGCCCATCGTCGACTCGCTGGCCGTACGCGACCGGATCGACGCCCGGCTGACCGCCTTCCACGAGATGCGCCCGGCGGTACTGTCCGGGCTGCGCGCCCGGCACGGAGTGGTCGAGGTCCTCACGCCGAAGGAGCTGGCCGACGCCCTCGCGAAGGAGGACGACGACCGCCGCAAACTGGCCTGGACGCGGGACCGGGAGGAGCGGGAACAGGAGGCGGCCCTGCGCCGCGCCCTGCTGGAGACCGAGCTGGAGATCAAGCGCGAGGAGCTGCGGAACACCACCGCCCTGGCCAAGGAGCGCAACCGGCAGGAGGAGGAGACGCTCCAGCGCGACTACGGGCACCGGGCCGGCGCCGACGAGCAGCACCACGAACTCACGCTCCAGGCCCAGCGCAACCGTTTCACGCGCGCCGAACTCGCCGATGACTTCGAGTTGATCGGCAAGGACCCGAGCGCCGCCGACTTCCTGGCCTGGCGCAACGGCGACATCACCGCCGACGAACTCGCCAAGCGGCTGGACGCCCGCCGGCAGACCGACCGTGAGGCGGCGTTGCAGCAGCGGGCCCTCGACCGGGAGGACGAGCGCTGGAACGTCGAGCGCACGGACCGGCGCCACGAACTGGACCGCGCGGAGGAGCGGGAGAACGAGGAGTTCTGGCGGCGTGAGGAGGCCCGCCGCTGGGAGCTGGAGCAGCAGGACGCGCTGCGCCGCCGTCAGGAGGAGCGCTCCGACGCCGAACGACTGCAGCGCGACGAACGCGAGTGGGACAGGGAGGTGCTCGGGGTGAAGGCCCAGCTGAGCCGGCAGGCCATCGACCGGGGCCTGTTCGACAGCGCGATGCGGGACGCGGGCGAGTTCATCAACGGCGTCAGCGACATGCCGTACAAGCAGCGGGGCGGCGGGAACGAGGTGCCGAAGGACGAGGTGAAGGGCGAGCTGGAGGGCTCCTCCGAGGCGTCCGGACCCGGCGACCGGACCGACCGGACCGACCGGACCGACCGGACCGGCCGGGGTGGCGACGCCGACATCGACATCGACTACGACGACGGCGACCTCGACCTCGGGGGCACGGATTCGGAGGCGAGCCTTGGCCACTGACACCCCGCTGCGCCCGGCCGACAGCCCCGGCAGGGCCGGGCACGACGACGACCGCGGCTCCATCCGGCCCATCGCGCCGGCCACCGGCCCGGCCGCCCGGCTGCGCGGCCTGATCGGTATCCGGGAGGAACTCCTCGCCTGGGTGCCGGAGGAGCGCACGCGCTACACCTGGTACGGCGCCATCGTCCTGAACACGGCCATGGTCGGCGCCCTGTCCATGGCCCTGGCGCTCGGCAGCTTCCGCTCCGATCTGCCTCTGCCGGCCGTGCTCGCGGTCGCCGCGGTCTGGTTCTGGGTCGTGCTGGTGATGGACAGCTGGCTGGTCTCCAGCACCCATGGCACGGCCGTCAAGAAGTGGTCGCTCGGGCTGCGTCTGGTGCTGTCCGTGCTGCTGGGCCTGTTCATCGCCGAGCCGATCCTGTTCCAGATCTTCGACAAGGAGATCCGCCAGGAGATCTCGGTCGGCAACGACCAGAAGGTGGCCGACTACCGGGGCATGCTCGTCGCCTGCAACCCGACGGGCGGCGCGTCCACGGCCGACCGCCCGGAGTGCCGCCGCTACCAGCTCAAGGTGGCCGGCTCGCCGGCGGAACTGGCCGAGCAGATAGCGAGCAACGAGTCCCGGACGAAGGCCCTCGCCGCTCAGGTCACGTCGGTCAACGGGACGCTCAAGGACAAGATGGAGACCGAGCAGCGGCTGTGCGGTCCGGACAACTGGATCTGGCGGAACGGGGTCCGGGACGTCACCATCACCTGCGAACGGGCCCGTGCGGACTCCTCCGCGTACCGCAGGACCAGCAAGATCGGCACGTACGAGAAGCAGCTCGGGACGCTGCGGGCCGAGGGGCAGCGCCTGGCGGAGAAGAAGAACAAGGCCGCGGACACCTACCAGCCCCTGCTCCAGCAGGCCATCGACACCAAGACCCAGAAGCGCGCGGCCGACCTGGACACGGACGGCATCCTGACCCGGGCACACGGCCTGACGCAGGTGGCCGGCTCGGACGGCTTCGCACTGTTCCTGACGATCGTCCTGCACCTGCTGCTCCTGGGCTTCGACGCGCTGCCCGTCCTGGCCAAGTTCATGAGCGGCAGCACGATGTACGACACCGTCCTCGGCACCCGCTTCGAGGCCACCCGCCGTCTGCACACCGACGAACTCCAGGTACGGCACGAGTGCGCGCGGATGGAACACGACGTACAGCGCCACCAGGTCGAGTTGGACACCCGTGACCGTATGCAGGCCCTGGAACACCACTACCGAACGGCCCAGGCGGAACGCACGGTCCGGGAACGCGCGGAGCTGGACGCCAGGATGGAACGCATCCTGCGAGCACGACGGGTGTGACCTCGGCGTCCTGAACAGGCCTGGGCGGCGTGCCGCCGCTCCGGGTTCATGAACATCTCGTTGCCGGCCGCTCCTCGACCCCGGTGGACCTCGATACTGCCGAGGTGATCGAGCGGCGGGAGCGGCAATGGCAGCGGACTGGACGATCTGGGCGGGCTTCGTCGCCGGTCTGCTGATCTCGACGGTCACCGCGCCGGTCGGTGTGTCCGGGGCGGTCTTCCTGCTCCCGGTCCAACTGAGCGTCCTGGGCGTGCCCAGCCCCGCGGTCACCCCGACGAACCTGCTGTTCAACGTGGTGGCGGGGCCCGGTGCCCTGTGGCGGTACCGCCGTGACGGCGCTCTGCACGGCAGCCTGACCCGCCGCCTCGTCGCCTGGACGCTCCCGGGCGTCATGGCCGGCGCCGCCGTCCGTGTCTTCGTCCTGCCAGGCCCGGATGTCTTCCGGCTGCTGATCGCCGCCCTGCTCCTGCCCCTTGGGGTGTGGCTGTGCGTCCGTACCCGGCGACCGGCGCGCAGCCGACCACGATCGGGCACCGCCGAGCCGTCCCCGGGCGCACTCGCCGCCCTCGCCCTGACCGTCGGAGTGGTGGGCGGCATCTACGGAATCGGCGGCGGCTCACTGCTCGGCCCGATCCTCGCCGCCCGCGGCATGGCGCTGAGCCGCATCGCACCGGCCACTCTCGCCGCGACGTTCACCACGTCCGTCGTCGGAGCGGCGACGTACGCCGTGCTGGCCATGGCCCGCCCCGGCCCGGTCGCCCCTGACTGGTGGCTGGGGCTGGCCTGCGGCGCCGGAGGGCTGATCGGCGGATACCTCGGAGCTCGGCTCCAGCCCCACCTGCCCGAGAGGACGCTCCGCCTCCTGCTCGGAGCACTCGCCGCAGCGCTCGGCGCGCTGTACGCGGCGCAGAACCTGACCTGAGATACCCGATACCGGCCCCTTGGCCGCTTCAGCCGCAGCCGCATCCCGCGGTGGCCGGTTCCGCTTCGGCGGCCTGGCCGGTGCAGCATCCGTTCCCGGTGGCGTCGGAGTCGGAGTTGGTGCTCTTGCCGAGGTTGTCCGCGTCGGCCTTGACCACGTACACCTCCCAGGGCTCCCGGCCGGGGCCGTGGACCCACACCTTGTCCTGGAGGGCGTAGCAGCAGGAGGTGTCGTTCTCCTCGAACGTGGCCAGACCGGCGTCCTTGAGCCGAGTGGTGGCGGCGTTGACCTGGTCGGTGGACTCGACCTCGACACCGAGGTGGTCCAGGCGGGTTTCCTCGCCGGGCCCGCCCTCGATGAGGACGAGCTTGAGCGGGGGCTCCGCGAGGGCGAAGTTGGCGTACCCCTCGCGCCGCTTGGCCGGTTCGGTGCCGAACAGCTTCGAGTAGAAGGCGATCGACGCTTCGAGGTCGCTGACGCGCAGGGCGAGCTGAGCACGGGACATGGCATGACTCCCTCTGCTTGCATTGAAGACTGTCAATACAAGCTTGCGCCCTGAATCGACATTCGTCAACATAGAAGTATGTCGAAGCAAGAACTTGTGGTGCTCGGTCAGAACGGACAGTCCGCCGACTGCTGCCCGGGGCAGCTGACCGCGCCGCTGGACCAGGACCAGGCCGCCGACCTGGCGAAGATCTTCAAGGCGCTGGGTGACCCGGTACGGCTCCGTCTGCTGTCGCTGATCGCGTCGCGGGCGGGCCGCGAGGTCTGTGTGTGCGACCTGACCCCGGCGTTCGATCTGTCCCAGCCCACGATCTCGCATCACCTCAAGCTGCTCCGGCAGGCGGGCCTGATCGACTGTGAGCGCCGGGGAACGTGGGTCTACTACTGGGTGCTGCCCACCACCCTGGACCGGCTCTCGACGTTCCTGACCACCGCGCAGAAGCCCGAGACGACGTTCCTGACCACCGCGCAGAAGCCCGAGGCGACCGCGTGAGCACATCCCTCGGGCGCCGGAACTCGCCGAGGCCGTCGGTTCGGCCGCCCTGGTCACGGTGGTGGTCGGCTCGGGTATCCAGGCCACCGAACTGACCGAGGACGCCGGTCTCCGGGGCTCACTTCAACCCGGTCGTCCCGCCCGCGGCGTGCCGGCAGGTCGTGACCGAGCGCGGATTCGAAACGGTCGCGCTGGTCCTGTTCATGCACGGCACTCAGTCGGCCGCGTGGGGCTGGTGGTCGAGTCCACGGAACTCGTCCAGGAACTCGAAGAACATTTCCATCGCGGGCCTGCCCGATCGCTCTGCCTCGCGCTCGATCTCCGTAGCCCAGCCAAGGGAGGACTCGCGGCCGAGTCGTCGGCACAGCCACTCGGAGAAGGGGCGCTGGGCGCCGCCGGGGTTCCAGAAGTCGAACGGCTCCGCGATGTCATGGACTCCCAGGGCGACGCGATAGCCGGTGAGCATGGAGTCCAGGTGCTGCAAGGAACGGTGGCGGACCCACATGCCCGGACGGAGCCGTACTTCTTCCAGGAAGTCGTACACGCCGGTGAGTTCGCCGAGTTGCCTGGGCGAGCGCCTCGTCTCCGCCGCTTCCGCTGCTTCCGCCGCCTCCGCCATGCGAGCACCCTAGTCGGGGCCATGATGCCGGGTGTCGGCTCGGGTCACTGCCACCGCGAACGGCCGCCGCATCAACCCGCCGTATCGACCGAGCGGAAGATGCGGTCGAGATGGTCGTCCAGGACCGCGACGGCGGACTCGGGGCTGCGCTGACCGACGAGGATGCCGGTGCCGAGACCCGCGGACATCGCGAGCAGCCCGGCCGCCGTCAACTGCGCGTCCACACCGGGCCGCAGCAGATCCGCGGCCTGCGCCTGCCGGAGGATGTCGGTCAGGGCGCCTTCGGCTGCGTCGGGGTCCCTGATGAAGGGCTGGGCCGCCAGCGTCGGGTCGGTCACGGCCAGAACGGCGTACGAGGTGTAGAGGTGGTGGAAGACGCGGCTCTCCTCGTCGGTCGGCAGCGCCGTCATCAGCAGCGCCTCGACCATCGCCCGCGGCCCCGGCCGGTCCCCGGCGGCCCGGATGCGGGCGGCGAGCCGTTCCCCGAACTTCCCGGTCAGGTGCTCCAGCCCGAAGAGCAGCAACTTCTCCTTGGTCTCGAAGTAGTACTGCACCAGCCGCAGTGACACGCCTGCCTCGGCTGCCACATCGCGCATCCCCACGGCATGCAGCCCGCGCCGCCCGGCGACCCGGACGAGCGCCTCCGCGATCTCGGTACGCCGTTCCGCATGGTCCACCCGCTTGGGCATCGCCTCGTCCTCCACTCATCGTCCGCCGGGCCCGCACCGGGCCGCTTCATGGTACAGCCGTATCAAGACTGTGATACGTTTCGTAATACGTTCGTACCACGAAACCGAGCCTCCGGAGGTGGCCGTGTCCGAGACCACTGCCCGCACCCAGGCCGACGTCGGCCGCTATGTGAGCGACGCCTGGCGCGACCGCTACTTCGCCGCCTGTGACGCCGTCTACGCGCTGGGCGCACCCGCCCTGGCGGAGCAGGACGTGGAAACCGCGTTCGGCACCACCCGCGTGTACCTCTACGGGCCCGACGATCCCGCGGCCCGGTCCCGCACCCCCGTCGTCCTGGTGCATGGAGCGGGCTCCTGCTCAGCCATGTGGTACCCGAACACCCCCGACCTCAGCGCCGACCGCTCCGTCTACGCCGTCGACACCCCCGGCGACCCCGGACGCAGCGTGCAGCGCGAGCCGATCCACCAGCCCGAACGGGCCGCACAGTGGCTGGACGAGACGCTCGCCGGGCTCGGGCTCGAACGCGTCCACCTCGTCGGCATCTCCTACGGAGGCTGGCTCGCCCTGAACCAGGCGCACCGCAGGCCCGAACGCCTCGCTTCGGTCACCCTGCTCGACCCGGGCGGCCTGGAGAAGGTGGGGCTTCGCTTCTTCGTCTGGCTCTTCGCCGGCCTCTTCGCGAGCTTCGCCCCCAGAGCGCTCCGCCCGCGACTGGCGGCCTGGCTGGAACAACCGGTCCTGGTCATGCCCGAGTTGCGCACCATGATCAGGACGGCCGTCCGCGCCTACCGCATCCGTCGCCCGGCCCCGCTTCCCCTCTCCGAGACCGAACTGTCCACCATCCGCACACCGCTCTATCTGGTGCTCGGCAAGCGCAGCCTGCTCCTGCACCCCGAGCGGCAGATGGAGCGCGTTCCGCGCCTGATCCCGGGCGCCCGTGCCGAGATCATCACCGGCACCGGGCACGGACCGCAGATCGACCACGCGCAGGAGATGAACCGCAGGATGCTGCACTTCATGGCCTCCGCCGACTGACAACGCCGAGCCGACGGGCATCCGGACAGCTCAGGCGGGCGGCCCCCCGCCTGAGCGCCTGAAAGGGAGCACCCGGTGACAGCGCACAATGGGATCTGTGGTCCACGTTCCGATCGCTCGTCATCTGCTCCGCGCCCGGGATCTCGCGGACGCCCGCTACGCCGAGGCACTCACCGTGGCCGATATGGCTGCGGCCGCCGCGCTGTCCCCGGCCCACTTCAGCCGCAGCTTCAAGGCCGCGTTCGGCGAGTCGCCTCACCAGTACCTGCTGACCCGTCGCCTGGAGCGGGCCGCCGCCCTGCTGCTCGCGACCGACTGGACGGTGGCCGAGATCGGTGTGGCCGTCGGCGCGCGGAGCATCGGTTCCTTCACGACGAGTTTCCGCAGGATGTACGGGAGGACCCCGCAGGCGTACCGTGCGGCGCACCCGCCCGCCGCACGGCATGTGCGCATCCCCCGCTGTGTGGCGATGGCCCATGGACGGCCGCGGAACCGCACGTTTCGAGAAGACACCGCGTCGCCCGCTGCCTAGCGTCGATTCCAGGCAACCGACCGAGGAGCGACCATGACGACGACGATCAAGATCGCCAATGCGCAGTTCTGGGTGCATGACCAGGACGAGGCGCTCGACTTCTACACGAAGAAACTCGGCTGGGAGGTGCGGGCGGACGTGACGATGGAGGCGTGGAGCTTCCGGTGGCTGTGCGTCGCCCCGCCCGGCGGGGACGGTCCGGCGCTGGTGCTGATGCCGGTACCGGGGCAGCCGATGCTGGACGAGGAGAGCAGTGCCCAGCTGGCGGATCTGGTGGCCAAGGGCGCGGGCGGCACGCTGTTCCTGGAGACCGACGACTGCAAGGCCGCGTACGACGAACTGTCCGCCCGCGGCGTCGAGTTCAACGACCCGCCGACGACACAGCCGTACGGAATCGACACATCGTTCCGGGACCCGTCGGGCAACAACATCCGACTCACACAGGTGCTGGAGTTCGATCCGGAACGGCACTGACCCGAACCGCAGGGCGTGCTGCCCTACCTGGGCACCCTGACAGATGTCAGGTACCCGGGGCCGCCCCCGTGCCCTTCACTGAGGTCAGCACATGCAAACCGCAACCTCTCGGGGGCACGAAATTGATCCGCAGTAAGACGATGTTCGTCAGTAAGAGGATGTTCGCCGCAGGTCTGGCCACCACCGTTTCGGCGGTGGCCCTGTCCGTCGGCGCCATGGCCGCCCCGGCGTCCGCCGCGGGCTCGGTCGACTGCCGTGGCGCGGTCCACGGTGTCGACACGGACCGGGGCATCGCCAGCTGCACGAACAACAGCGACCGCACGATCCGCTTCCGCGCCGAGGTCGTCTGCGGCCGGGCCCCCGACGTCTCCGGTGACTGGGTCACCCTGAACCCGGGCCAGTACGGCCAGTCCTCCGCCACCTGTGCCTGGTACAGCACGGGTGTCGGCAGCGTCGGCTGGACCATCGAGTAGCACCCGGTCGAACGGGGGACGGGACAGCGGCCGGATGCGCTCAGCCGTACGGCCGCCGCCCCTAGGACTTAGGCCGACTTTCGGAGAGAGCTGATCAGCTCTCTGCTCTCGTTCCTCCCGTGGGGCCGGCATCCTGTCCGAGATGGCGCAGAGCGCGCATCACCGTGTCCGCTTCGTCGCCGTGCAATTCGTGGCTGGGCCCCCCGAGAGCGGCACCCCGGGCGGCGATGTCGCTCAGGGCCCGCAGCGCGGCGTCCGCCTCCTCGACCTGCAGTCGCCGGCCGGGCGCCGCCTGCACATCGCTTCCCATGGCAATGGCGATCGCTTCTCGAGCCGGGAGGAACGCGACCGGGGCCGAGTACACGGACAGGTCGTTCACGCGGACGAGACGCAGCGAGCTGGGTTCTACCTCGGAGCCGGACAGCACCACTTCGGTGTCCTCGACACGCCCCCGAGCGACCCAGTAAGGGCGGCGGCTGTTCCGCCAGAGTTCGAAAGCGACGGCTTTCCCGTCTACGGCGATGGCGATGGCGACGGATTCGGGAACCGTCAGGCCGACCGGAAGTCCCTCACCGGGACCGGGGTGAAGGTAGTCCTCCAAAGCGTCCTCCAGGGCCTCGCCCGCCTTCGGGTTACCGGAGGAGGCGCTGAACACCGTGACGTGCTCGACCTGGGGGTCATAGGTCGCAGAGCCGAACCACAGGCACACATGGATGTCCCCGGTGACTCGGTTGTCGCCGCCCCCCATGAACTGCCGTGACTCCGGCCAGCGAGCATCAACAGCGACGGCCCTGAAGCCGGGCGCCGAAACAGGGGTGCCTTGATCGTTCATGGGATCTCCTTGCTCGCCCGTGATCAGGCATGGTGCCACGCATGAGATCGCGGCGAACGGGTGGGCAGGGACTGATTTGGTGCACTGGCGTCAACTGCCTGGTAATGCTGGATCTTTGGAGCATCGTATGGCTCGGTTTGTGCCGCTGTTGACCGCGGGTTTCCGCGCTGAGGACAGACGACACCCGCGTCCGGACGGGCCGGACGACCGAGAGAGCCAAGTCTTCACCGTCCAAGTGCACTTGGTCGGGCCGATGTCCCCCCAGCCCACTTCTAATTACCGTGCGTTCGTGCTGAGTGGTGGATATAAAGACGGACGGCCAGGCGGGCGTTCCGGAGCGGATCCCCGCCGTCTCGAACGCGTCAGAGGTGGGGATCGAGAGTGTTGTTGTGGAGGATACGAAGATGGGTCACCGTAGCCGTCGCGGCCGCCGCGCTCGGCCTGGGAGGTGTGACAGCCGCGCACGCCGCGGACCAGCCGGAGGTCACCTACGCGGGGAGCGTGTCGGACGACCTCGGGATCCTGCAGATCAATGCCCGGTCCGGGGCCGACATCACGAGCATCACGGCGCACCTGGTCTCGTACGCCTCGCAGACCGAAGTCGCCGAGATCGAGACCAAGGACTTCCGGCTCTCCTCCGGCACCCGTAAGGACGGCAACTGGCGTACCAAGAAGCCGTTGAAGCTGCCGGAATTCGGCTCCTACCGCATCGACGTGGACGTGACGGACGCCGACGGCGTCCACGTGCAGCGCCAGTCGGCGGGGGACTTCGCCTACTACGTCGTGGCGCAGTTCGGCACGCTCACCGTCGACCGCACCGCCATCGACCGGGAACACCGTGACGTAGTGGTGGAGGGGACCCTGTACGGCCGGTGGCCGACCCGTCAGGTGAAACCTCTCGCGGCGCGTCAGGTCGCGATCAATGTCGACTACTGGACGCAGACCACTGTGACCACCGACGCCAAGGGGCACTTCACTGCATCGGTGGGGCTCGACGCCGCCGCACCGATCCAGGCCGTGTTCAGCATGGACGGTGGCACACCGACGGTGCTGTACGGGGAGTCGGAGCCGGTTCAGATCGGTGTCGACCAGATTCCCACCCGTTTCACTTCCACGGTGAGTTCGACCGACATCGACTTCCGTCAACCGGTCACCCTGAGCGTCAAGGTCGAGCAGAAGACCGCTGACGGCTGGGTGCCGCTGGCCGGGCGCTCCGGGGGTGTCCTGTTCGGCCCCGACGACGCGCAGACCGACCTCGTGGGCCGATTCACCACCGCTGACGACGGCACCTTCACGATGGACTACACGCCATGGCAGGGCGGCTACTTCCAGCTGGCCCTGGACACCTCGGATGACCCGTTCCTCCAGGCCGGAACCGGTACCAGCGACGTCGTCCACGTGCACCGGGCGTCGAAATTCACGGCCTTCACGGCAGCCCGCTCCGACACGGGACAGGTCCATGCCGAAGGGCTCATCGACTTCCCCGACGGGTGGACGCCCGCTTCGATCCACGTACATATCCAGTACTCGTCCGACGGCGTGAATTGGTCGACGCTCACCACGGTCGAGGCTTCCTGGGGCGGGAGTGGCAACGATTTCGCCGCGGACCTCGACCAGAGCGGCGCCGGCTACTACCGGGCCGTCTTCGACGCTGACGACAACTTCCAGTCGGCCGCCTCGCAGACGGTCTTCGTGTCGGCGTCCGCCTAGGCGCCTGTCGTCAAAGGATGGTCCTGAACGGGGTTGCGTGAGAGTTCCGTACGGGCTCGGTCTGGCGGGATATGCCCAGGGCGTTACCGCTCCCGGGCATATCCCGCACACGTGGTCCCGCCGACAGGCGGCCGTCGGTACCTCCGAACGGACGTTGAAGGCAGCCCAGATACAGGCGGATGCGGCCGGCGCCGTCGAACGGATGGTGTCGGCCGACTCCACGTTCCTGCGACCCACCAACTCGTTCAAGGGCGACTACTGCACCGACCTGCGGCGGAGCGGCGTGGGAACTCTGGGTGCGGCCGCTACCAGGTTCGGCTCACACCGCTGACCAGCTTGCGGGATCCTACGACCGCCGTACCCCGAAGTACCTGGCAGCCCCGCTACGTGTGCCTCGATCGGCCTGATGCCTGGGCCAACTTCAGCTCCACCAACGTCGCCCTCCACGAAGTGAGTGCCTTGGTGGCCGTGGGAGACACAGGCCGCGCCCTCCAAGCCGCGCGCCCCCTGATGCGCTGCCCGATCCCGGTGCCCGAGCGCCGGGCCGCTCTCTGGGTGGAGGCCGCCCGTGCCTACAGTCGACAGAACCGCCTCGCTGACGCCTGCCACGCCCTTCAGATCGCTGAGGCTGTGCTGCCCAGGATGTCCGCCGTCCGGCAGTACGTGACCTCGTCGCCGACATGGCCGCCCGTCACCGTCGACGTACGCTGCGGCAGCTGCCCGAATTCAGTCGTCGACTGGGAGCCCCGGCGTGACCGACCCGACCACCCCCAGCAAGAAGCCGTTCCTGTACATCATCGTGTGTGCCTGCGGCGTCGCCGGTGATGTCGGCAAGCTGATCACAGCCGCGCAGGGGCGGCACTGGTCAAACGCCCTGACCTGCGCGAACTTGGTGTGCTGCTTGCAGGCTTGGGGGCCTTGTGGCGCCGCTGTTGACCGTGGTTGTCCGCTCTGAAGGGCACGCTATGGGCACGGCTCCGCAATGGTGGACGCGTGACGCGCCAATGCGGCTTTCTGCCCGCTCAGGTTGGGTGGTGCGGCGGACCCACCGCCCGCCACACCACCTCGCCCCGACGTCTTCGGCGTCGGCTCCCTGGCTCAGCGAGAGCCGTTGTTCGGTCAACCCGCAGCTCGATGTCTCATGAGGGGCGCCCGGTCCGGCTCACTGATCAGGTCGAGCGACCGCTCCCGACTGGATCACCCCAGGTCGAACGCGTTCGGCAGGCCGAGATTGAAGCGGAAGCGGTCGTGGCGCTTGAGGCCCTCGAGCTCCGGCGGCCGGAACAACGGGGTGACCGTGCAGCGCGGCGCACTCGAACCTGCTCGATCCAAAAGGGCATTGACCGCCTGGCGGGCCGAGGCGTTCGCGCCCTCCATGGTGGCGAGGTCGATGTCCACGGCGACGTAATCCCCGGAGAGGAAGAAGTTCGGGACCGTGGTCCCGGCCGAAGGCCGGTTGTGCAGCGTGCCCACGGGGTGGATCAGCAGCTCGTCCTGGTTGGTCGGGTGCGGGGTGCCGATCCCGTCCACTCCGGGGTCCAGGAACCACGAGTGCAGCGTGCCGTCGCGCAGCACCGTCTTGCCGGTGTCGTTGAGTGCGTCCTTGAGCTGTGCCCACACCTCGCGTGCGACCTCCTCGCGGGTGCACTGCTTGGCCGTTTTGCCGTACAGGACGCCGGGCTTGTCCCACTCGGAGATATCCACCGACAGACACTCCTTGGCCACGCCGTCGCCGTAGTCGGCGGCGAAGTCACGCCCTGGCCAGTGCCGGGCCTGGGCGATCGCGGTCAGCGACCATGGCGAGTCGATGCAGTTGAAGTGGCCATGTACTACGGGCGGCGTCTCGGTCAGATAGAACTGAAGGCCCGTCATCCAGTCCGTCTGCAGCTTGTCGCAGCGCGCCAACTGTGGGTCGGCGGCGCGCAGTTCGGCACTCCAGGTGCGCCGTGCGTGCTCCACCGGCATGGCAGAGACATAGTGATCGGCGGTAATGGAGCGACGTACGCCGTCCGCATCCTCGATGACGGCCTCGGAGACCCGCCCGTCTCCGCCCAGCTTCACCTCGTGCACGGTCCAGCCGATGCGGAACTCCACCCCCAGAGACGTGAGATGAGCTACCCAGGGGTCGATCCAGGCCTCATTGGTGGGTGCGTTGAGGATCCGGTCGGGTGGGCCGTCCGCGCCCCGGCCGAGCGCGTTGAAAACGAAGGCCTCGCCGAGGGTGCCGACCGTGCGGGTACTGGCTTCCTCGGCCTTGGTGGCGACGATGTTGCGGGTGACGCCGACCGCGAGGATGCGCTGGTACTCCTTCGACATCTGTCCGGCGCGTACGAAGTTCCACCAAGGGGTGGATTCCCAGGTGGAGTTGCGGCGTGCGTCGCAACTGGTCAGGAAGACGACGGCGCGGTTCACGAAGTACGCGATCTCATGGATAGGGAGGTTGAATCCCGTCTCCAGGAATCCGGTGAGGGCGCGTCTGATGTCGTCGAGAGTGAGTTCGGCGGGCTCCTTCTCCCCGGGGATGGGTATCCGCAGATCCTCGCGGCCATTGTTCCGCGCGAACATCATCTCCTTGGGTGCCTCCAGGTTGTCCCAGACGCCGCCTGCGTTCCCGGGAAAGGGGATGCGCCGCATCGTGTCGGGGAGGTTGTGGTAGATCCCCGGGATGAATCGGAATCCGTGCTCCGCGGGCAGTGGCTTGCGGCTCCCCTTCGCGCTGTCCGGTACGTCCATGGAGCGGGCCTTGCCGCCGAGCGCCCGGCGCTCATAGACGGTCACCGCGAAGCCCCGCTCGGCGAGTTCATGCGCCGCGGTCAGCCCGGCGACGCCACCGCCGAGCACGGCGACGGCCTGCTGCCGTCCCTGCGCCGGTGCCGCTGAAGCCGCCGTGCCGGTGCCCAGCGCCACGGCCCCGCCCGCGGCCGCGGCCCCCACCACAAAGGTGCGTCGCGTGCTGCCCGTTCGCCCCATGACCGGTCTCCCCTACCGTCGGTAACACGTGCGGTCCGGCGGAGGAGCCTAAGGGAGTACACCTGGGCACGGAAGGCCGCGGACGCTGTCATACCCGACCCTGAGATCCGCCGCCGTGTACGACGGCGGCGAGCACTCCTGCCCCGCCGCTCGGGGGCCTGTGTGACCCGTCCGGCGGGGCATCGCCCGGGTTCGCGTGGCTCGCGCGGCGCGGTGGCCCGCAGCGTGTCGTCGTGCGGGACCGGAGGGGCGAGCGCGGTCGCCGTCGACCCGTCCGGCGACGCGGGCAGCCTTCCGGATGGCCGGAGTCCAGGCTGTCGGCAGTGTTGCTGCCGCTGATCGGCGGGGTGGGTACCCGGGGCGGGCGTCCTGGGATGTAGGCGCAGGCCAGGACCACGAGGAATGACAGCACTTCAGGATTCCTCGTGGGCGTCGGCCGGAACGGCCGACCGTGGCCGGCCGTTCCGGCCGCAAGGGCTGATGGGATCGGCCCTTGCGGACCACGGGGGCTGCCGGAGCCGGGGGCAGGCCACGTCGGCCGACTGCCCCGGCCCCCGGCCTCATCGGACGTACTTCGCCGGCTTGGTGGCGGCGTTGAGTAGATACTCCAGGGGACCGCGGCGGAAGAAGCGGGACCAGATCGCGGCAAAGACGATCGCCACCAGGATGTACGTGAGCACGGGCACCCAGGAATTCGCGGTGCCGGCGCCGGAAGCGGGCCATGCGGACTGTGCGAGGAAGTGGCCGACGTAGGCCGTCAGGGACATGGTGCCCACGGCGATGACCGGTTTCGCCAGGCGGCGCAGTCGCGGCAGGCGGTCCATCAGCACCGTCGCGCCCACGATCACGAGGATCGCGAAGCCCACGCTGCCGACGATGTCGAAGGTGGTGCCGGTGTGCGGCCCGGCACCCAGCAGGTCCGAGGCCGACGACACGAGCTGCTCGCCGGACCCGCTGCCACTCGACCCCGCCCCTGAGCCACCGGACCACGAACCCGAACCGCCGGACCACGAACCGGAGCCGCTGGACGACCCCCCGATCCCGCCGAACACCGCGTCCTTGCCCGCAAGCAGCAGGGACAGGCCGTACGCAGCCACGGTGAGGGCGGCGCCGAGCGCGGCAAGGCGCCGCTGGACGGCGGGGGCGGACAGGTCGAGGCGGGCCAGCGCCATGCCGGCGATCAGGAACGGCATCCACGTGATCGTCGGATAGAGGCCCGTGAGCAGCAGATCGACGACTCCCACGTCGTTGAGCTTCTCAAGCGGGTCGTAGGCGTTGATGCTCTGCAGGACGGACCCGCTCAGCCACATCTTCAGGACGAACGCCAGCTGCGGCGTGACGAGCGCGAGCCCCGCGGCGATGATCGCCAGCGTCCTGGCGGACAGCCGCAACAGGGGCAGGGCGAGGAAGAAGTAGACGCCGTAGAAGCCGAGGATGATGACGTCCCCGTACTCGATCGCCAGCACGCTGCCCAGCGCCAGCAGGATCACGGCGCGGATCGCGATCCGGGCCTTCGCCTGGCGGCCGGCGAGGCCGGTCTTCGGCTCACGGCGACCGGCGATCAGCATCAGTGAGAACCCGGCGAGGGTGGCGAACAGGACCGACGAGTGACCGTCGGCCAGGAACCGAACCCACGTACCGACGCCGCTCGTGTTCCCCAGCATCGGGCCGATGTGCACGATGTACATGCCGAACACCGCCAGCGCGCGGGCCAGATCCACCCCGACCAGACGTCCCATCGAGGGACCGCCCGTGACCTTCCCGTCGGACGAGGGCGAGGTTGCGGGCCGTGGAGGCGATGTCTCCCGCGGAGCCGATGTCTCCTGCGGCGGCTGTATCTGTGTCATAAGGACAATCTCGCCGTGCCGTCAGGAAGCGGACCATCCGGCAGGCTTCGGTGACACCCCCGCCGACCGGCCGGGACCACCCCGCCGACCGGCGGACCGGCACCCCGGCCGGTCACCGGGCATGGACGGCCCACCGCCCTACTTGATGACGGCGTTGGCCACCACGACGACGAGCCCGAGCAGCGCGTCCGCCAGGCCGATCCTCAGGGCGGAGCCCTACGTGCGACCGGCGGCGCGGGCTGCGAGCACCCCCCAGGCGAACAGCAGCACCACGTTCACGGCGAAGACCACGTACTCGACGCCCTCCGAGGGCCACCACCCCCAGGCCGCGCCGAGCAGCAGGACCAGCGTCGGCACCGTCGCCACCACCAGCGGCCACTCGGACAGCAACAGCCGCACCCCGGCGCGCACACCGTGATGGGTCCGGTCGCCGCGCAGGGCGATCAGATGCGCGTAGCCGTGTGCCAGGGCCGAGGCGACGGCCGTGACCAGGAGCCACTGGGCGCTGCTGAACCGGTCGGCGGGCGCCGTCTCGCCCTGCTCCGTCAGGGCGGCCACCATGGAGCTGGACAGCACCGCCCCGTACACACCCCCGAACAGCACATGGGGCTGCGCAGCACAGCGGCGCAGAGCACGGACGGACTGACGCAGGTACGAGCGGGGCATGGGTGGGCGATCCTCGAACGGGTACGGAAATCGGCTGCGGCCCGCGGATTCGGGCGGACCCACAGACCGATCTCACGGCACGAGCACCACGGGCACCATCCGCCGGGCCTCGCCCGCCGGCCTGCCGATGGGCCGGAGCGCACCCCCCGAACGGCTGGAGCCGGCCCGCCAGGTGTCCACAGTCCACGGTGATCACGCCACCGCGTACCCTGCCGGACGTACCGTCGGCGGCAGGCGAACACCGTACGAGAACGTGGCCTCACCGATGCGGGGCGTACGGGTCGCCGAGCAGCAGGACAGCGCAGACGAGTGTGAGGCGGAACGCCGGTGATCCGGGTAGTGGTGGTGGACGACGAGGCCCTGGTGCGGTCCGGATTCCGGATGATCCTGAACGCGTCCGACGGCATCGAGGTCGTGGCGACCGCGGAAGGGGCGCGAGCGGCCGACGTGATCCGGCGCGAGCAGCCGGACGTCGTGCTCCTCGACATCCGCATGCCGGACGTGGACGGCCTGACCGTCCTGCGGCAGATCCAGACGCTGCCCGCACCGCCGCACGTGGCCATGCTGACCACCTTCGACACCGACGAGTACATCCTGACCGCACTGCGCTCGGGAGCCGCCGGCTTCCTGCTCAAGGACACCGAGCCAGAACAACTCGCCCACCTCGTACGCACCCTGGCCGCAGGCGGGGTGGTGATGTCCCCGAAAGCCTCACGCGCACTGCTTCGCGGTCACCCGGGGGCGGGAGCACCCCGGGACGCGGACACGGCACGCGTCGGCCTGCTCAGCGACCGGGAGCGCGACGTCCTCGTCCTGGTCGCGGAAGGACTGTCCAACGCCGACATCGGCACCCGCATCCATCTGAGCGCGGGCACCGTCAAGGACCACGTCAGCTCGATCCTGACCAAGCTGCGGGTCTCCAGCCGTGTCCAGGCCGCACTGCTCGCCGAGCGGGCCGGACTGCTCGGCGAGCACGGTGACGACGCGGCACGGGACAACGGACGATGAGTACAGGCAGGGCACGCAGGGCACTGTGGCGGTGGCTGCCGCCCTGGGCGCTCGACGCGGGCCTCGTCGCGCTCGCCGTGCTCGACGCCTGGATCAACCTCTACGACGAGGGAACCCCCCTCATCTGGTCCTGCGTCGCCCTCGGCAGCGCAGCGCTGTTCCTGCGCAGGCGGTTTCCGCTGACCGTCTTCCTGCTGACACTGCCCATGACCCTGTTCATGGACGTGGCGGTCGCGCCGATCACCGCCCTGTACACACTGGCCGCGTCCACCCGCAACCGCCCGCTGCTGGCCGGCTGCGTCCTGCTGAACGCGGCGGCAAGCACCCTCGCCTGGCCCCTGTCCGACGGATTCGCCGGCGACCAGACCTGGACACTCATTCAGTTCGTCTACACGCTGGCCACCGCCACCGCCCCCGTGCTGTTCGGCCAACTCGTCCAGGCCAGACACGACGTGGCCCTCCAGCTCGTCGAGGTCGAAGAGGCCCGGGAACACGAACGCGCCCTGCACGCCCAGACCGTCCTCGCCCGCGAACGCGCCCAGCTTGCCCGCGAGATGCACGACGTCGTCTCCCACCAGGTCAGCCTCATCGCCGTACAGGCCGGAGCCCTCCAGGTCGCCGCCAAGGATCCCGACGCCCGCGAGGCCGCCCGCACCATCCGCACCCTGAGCGTGAACACCCTCGACGAACTCCGCCACATGGTCACCCTGCTCCGAGCCTCCGGCGGCAAGGAAACCGAACTCACCCCCCAGCCCACCCTCGCCGACCTCCAGCAGCTCATCGCCAACAGCGGCATCGAGACCACCCTGACCGGCGGACTCCCACCCGGCATCAGCACGACCGCCCAGCGCACCGTCTACCGCACGGTCCAGGAAGCCCTCACCAACGTGCGCAAGCACGCCCCCGGCGCCCGCGCCGAGGTGCGCCTGTGGCACGACGCGCAGCACTTCGGCGTCACCGTCACCAACACCGCCCCCACCCGCCCGTCCGTCGCCCTGCCCAGCGCCCGGCACGGCCTGATCGGCCTAGGAGAACGCGCCGAACTGCTCGACGGCACCCTCACCGCCGAACCCACCCCACAGGGCGGATACAGGACCGAACTACGGGCCCCCACCCGGCCCGCCTGAGCACAACCCGCCCGACGCAGATCGGCGCCACGGATGACGTCAGGGGTTCGCGTGTCAAGGGTGGCGTCTGAATGCGCGTGAGGCGGCCTTCCGGCCTCGGCTCAGGGCACGCGGAGGGCACGTCACCCCTCAAATCGGACTAGCCGACAAACAAACCCCAGGCCACTGACCTGGGGTTTCATCATGGAGCGGGTGACGAGAATCGAACTCGCGCTCTCAGCTTGGGAAGCGACGGCGCTTGAGGTGGGGAAGAGCTTCTGACCTGGAGATTCGTTGCCTACAGGGCAAATTTGCGGGGCGGTTTCACACCGCTGTTTACCGGGGTTGCCCGGTCTTATGGGCACGCTCTGGGCACGAAGCCCATGCGAGGCCGCTCTGTCGAGACGCGGCGGGCCCGTCGAGGTTCTGTTCTGCGGACGCGGGAGCCCGCTGACACGTCGGCTTCGCGATGCACATCTGCCCTGGTCGCCTTGGCGGTTTCGCGACGACACCCCCATAAGGCTCTGCCAGATCTGTTCGGGCCTGATGAGGTACGGATCCACCTATGGTGAATGCGATGGCCGTCCGACTCCTGTTCTTCAGCGGCTGCGGCCTCATGCATCGTTCACCGCGCATCGGTGAACCACTGCTCGGCGTCGTGACGGAAGCCGAGCTCGGTGGCCTTAGCAGCCACCTCGCGGAAAGGCCGGTGCACCATGATTGCCGCGGAGGCGATCTCGGCGAGGGTGATGCGGCCGCCTCCTGCGCAATTGGGGTGCGGGAGGGAGGCTGGTTCCTCGAAGGCGTGGATCAGAACCTGGTCGTGGGCGAGGTCCTCAGCGAAGTTGTGGGGGTGGCCCAGCTTTGCGAGTTCGGCCTTGAGCGTGTCGACGGAGCCGCAGGTCAGGGTGGCGGCGACGCGGAGATGGGTAGCCGTGAGGGAGGCGGCGGCGCTCGGTGAGAGCTGAGGGCGATGCCAGCCGAATTCCGCTTCGGTTCTTGAGAAACCCTTGAAAGAGAGGGAACCCGGGCTCACGGTGAGCTGGCCGAACGACGCTGTGACGCCGCCCCGGCTTGGGTGGGAGGAAACGGGGAAGCCCAGCCGGGTCAGTCGGCGCGCCACGACCTTGGGGGGGACGTTCGAAAACCGGATCCCTTCGGCGTCCACGCTGGTCTCCTCAGCCGGGGAGTTCGGCAGGCCACTGTGCCCGTAGTACATGATCAGCCCGAAGAGGATGCTCTGGTCCACCGAGTCGATTTCATCGGCAGCGACAAGGCCATCGCTCGCCTGCTCCGGAATGGTGTAGCCCAGTTCTTCCAGGCGTCGGGCGGCTTCGGCGGGGTGCCCTTGTCGGTACAGATGAGCGAGCGGCACGTATCCACCCGGAGGAATTGGTAGGACACCGGACCGGTAGTCGTTCTGCCAGTTCAGACAAAGCAGAGGTAGATCCTCAGCGGTCGCTTCCGAGAGCGGGCCGAGGGGCACCACGTCGTAGTCAAGTCGCGCCAATCGTTCCGCGACGTGCGAGGGGGCGCACTCCATTTCCAGTGCGATGCTGAGCACCTCCTCGGGTGGCACCGGTTGCTGGGCGGAGCGCCATGAAGGCAGCGCTATCAGCTGCAGCAGTTCTGCTGGACGGTCATCTCCCTGCCTCTCGTAATAGGTGGAGGGCGGGTGCACGGAACGGGAATGGCCGTCACATGCCATGGCGAAGTTGCGATTGGCTTCGGCGAGGTATGTCTCCCAGGTGTCGCTGGTGCTGTGGGCATCGGGAAGCAGCAGTTGCATGTCGGATGGCATGGCTACCGGGACGGAGTCCGCCGACAGGTCAGGGTGGAGCGCGAGCAGCCGCCACCGGATGACAGGCTCCGGCATACAGAGAACCAGCAGGGCGGCCACGACGTCATGGTGGGTCCGGGGCCGGGGGAGGGTGCCGGTCACTGCGGGCAGGAGTACATGGTCAGGTGGGAAGAACCCGGCTCTCGCCACGTTGAGCGTCCAGTCACCAAGCCTCCAGCAGACGCCTTTGTCCGCAGCCCGGGCCACAATCGCATCGGCCAGAGCGCCGTCCTCCTGTTGAAGTCGGCCCAGCCATGGGGGAGTCAGAAAGCATGCGTGGTCCACCAGGTCGTCGACGGCGGCCAGGCATCGGCGGTGCACTGCTCCGCTGTCGAAATTCAGGATTTTCTTCCGGTCGATGGAGAGCGTCACCTGTTCGGTGCCGTGAAGATCGACCGCTCTTCCGAAGAGTTTCCTCTGACCGGAGGAGATCCCATCCACGAGGAGGAAACTCTCGCCGTTCACCCACCACACGCCGTACTTCTCTGCCGCCACGGGCGCGTCATGCATGGAGGGCTCGGGACAGGGGCGGGAGAGGGTGTCACCGTGGGCGTGGAGGGCTTTCTCTCGAGTCCAGACAAAGGGACGGTGGGAGAGCTCGGGGTGCTGCCTGTCCTCGGGCTCCCGGTCGGGGACGGGCTGTTGTTGTGGACGAGATGCTTCCGCGCTGCTTCTTTTGGCGGTAACGAGCGCTCCCGGCTCCCACACCCGGATTTTTCCCTTCCGCGGCGCCTGCACGCGGTACTGCGAGACCCGCAGGTACTGCCCTAGTTCCGTGCCACTGGACGGAATCTTCTGCCCCCGCACACCGTGCAGGCGCACTGTGGTGCCCGCCTCGGCCCCCGGCCCCAGATCCTCCACCCGGAACAGGTTCCCGGGCCCGGCGATGGTCACCTTCAGGCGTTGCCCTGGTCGTCCCTTCCGGTCCAGCCGGCAGGTGCTGATGGTGAGCTCGTCCGCGATCATGAAATAGCTGAGGACGCCGAGGCCGAATCGGCTCACCGGCCAGAACTCAAGTGGCGGGTCGAGGGACGCCCACAGTGCCTCTTCTTCCAGGTATTCCGGCAGGTCCACGTAGCGGGAACCGCCTTGGGAGAAGGAGCGGCTAAGCTCCGTGACGCCCATCCCGATGCCGTTGTCGGCGCATTGCAGGTAGGGGCGGCCGCGGTCGTCCTTTCCCTCGGTGAAGATGATCTCACCTTTCCATTCGGGGACTTGGACACCGGTGCGCTGGAGATACTCCGTGCGAGCGGCGCGATAGCGAAGGGCGTCCAGCGCGTTCTGATACAGCTCCCGGATCGCCAACTCGCGGTTTCCGTAAAGCTGTTCGCCCATCAGGAGTTCCTGGACCCGATCGTCGGCGAGCCGGAACCTGATGCCGCTGGTGAGCTCTGCGGGCGTAGCGGTGCTGAGACTTACCTGCTGGGCATCGGCGTACGTCGGCAGGGAACGTAGCGCCGCCAGTGAACTTCCCCTCTTCGCCGCCTCCTTGTCGATGTCGCGCAGCAGGGTGTCGACTGCGTCGGCGTGGCGTCTGAGGGCCAGTTCGACGGCGGGGTGTTCGCACAGCGCGTTCAGTGACCTTCCGCCTCCGGTGGGCAGCCAACGTGCCCGTCGCAGGGTGCCGTGCAAGGCCTCCAGCGAGACGCTGTCGGAGATGCCGATGTGTTCGACGAGCACCTCGGGCAGGTCAACGGAGTCGATGGCCAGGGCATGAGCTGCTTTGAACAGGCAGGAGACGAGACGCTCCCTGACATCGTGTTCGTGCTCGGTGCTGGGTGCGACGGGGCGTTCGTCGGCAAGCGCGGTACTGCGGGTGGTGCCGGGGGTTGCGACGGGCGCGATGCGCTGTTCCTTCAAGTGGCCCAGGAGTCGCTCGGCGGAGAGTTCCTCCCGGGCCCAGTCCACCACGTGGGCTGGACCCAAGGGCTCGGAGCAGGTCAGGAAACGCGTGGTGAACGCTTCGGGATGGAGGACCAGCCAGCGGTGGAAGCCCCACCAGCAGATGTCCTGTACTGCCCGGTTGGGGTCCTGCTCCAGGGTGCGCAGCCGGCGGTGCAGGCGGGGGAGGGTGTGCAGGAAATCGCTGAGTGCCTCCTCGGACACCTCGCATTGTGCGGCGTGCTGGGCCCAGTGGGTCTGGGAGGCAAAGGGAAGTACGGCCAGCAGAGCCGCTTCGGTGGGCGAGAGTGGAGTGTTCTCCGGGAGGTGGACCAGGAGAAAACCGAGCCGCTCCGTGGTCCGCTCGGCCAACTCGCGGTCGTACCAGGGATCTTCGGCCAAGGCGCGCTCGGCCTCGCCGCAAGCGCGACCGTAGGCGCCGACAAGCCACGCGCAGAACTCCCTTAGCGCCTCAACGCTCGCGCCCCGGGCGGGATCGGTTCGCCTCCAGACCGGGTGACACAGGACCGCATCGGCCCAGGCCTGTTCCGCGCCGACTGCTCGTGCGCCTTCCTCCACCGGCGGGAAGATCACGAAGCCGTCATGGTCGTCCTCGGTGAGTACGCGAATGTGCTGGGCGGCGCCCGGCTTTCCGTACGCCTCGTGCAGAGCTGTGATGCGTTCCTGTGCGGCCTGCCTGAACTCCCGCAGGGAGCTCACCGTGCTGCCGAGCAGCTCCGTGACGGTCCGCGAGAAGAGACTGAACGACTCCCGGGGCTGCGTGCTGGCTTCCTGTACGTCGCGGACGGTGTCGGTGTCCCGAACGTAGCGGGCGACCTCCGCTTTCGAACACGCGTAGACGTACGCCACTTTGCGACGCAGCGTGGCGGCGACTTTGCGGTTGGTCCAGGCAGAGGTGCCCATGCTGTCGCGTTGGATGCCCTCTCGGCAGGCGTCGATCAGGAAGACGATCTGAGCAGCTCGGCAGCGTTCCAGTTCCTCTCGCCAGTCGATCTCGACGCAACCGCTGGTGAACGTGGACAACTCCGGGCGGATGTCCTCGGGCACCAGGTAGTCCTTGCCCTCGGAGTGCACCCCATGGCCGCTGAGCACGATGAGCAAGCGGTCCCCGGGCTCGGCCTCGGCCAGGAAGCCGGTGACCTCGCCGTTGATGACATTGGGTGTGAACCAGGGGGAGCTGGCCAGGCGGGGCGAGTGAAAGCCGCGTTCGGAGAGCGCTGCGGCCATCCGCTCCATATCCCCAAGGACGAAGGGCAGGGCGCTGATCCCCGGTGCTGTGTACTGCGCGACCCCGATGAGCAGAGCTCGATAGCGAGTCAATCCTGCACCGCCCTTAGGACGGGCGCTTGAAGACGAGCGTCAGGCCACGGGTTCCCTGCACCTGGCCGGTCCCCACGAGTTGGACGCCGCCGCCGGCGGTGACCTGGAAGGAGAGCTGGGCCTCGGCAAGCGGGAGCGTTCCACCGCGGGCGGCGGCGTCGGCAAACAACTGCTGCAGCGCATCGACGGTGTCAGCGAGGTTCTTCCGTAGCGGGCCGAGCGGTACGGCGCGCAGGACCGCCTCGCCGTCCCGGCTGTTGAACAGTCCCATTGAGTCGTCTGCGCCGTCGTCTGTGACGGTGACCCAGAACGGCAGCGTCTGCTCCACGACCTCGTTTACGTCGTCCATTTCACAGGTCCTTCCCCCCGCAAAGCCCTGGGACAACCATAGGTGGAGGGAGCCGAGTTGAGCAGCTGATCGGCGGGCTCTGGCCTTTCGCGGTAGCCGCGCCCTGGTCCTTTCGGCGTCCGCACCCGAAAGCCGCACTGCGTCACGCGGTCCGCACGGCTGCACACATGGCAGGGCCGGCGGACCTCTGCCGTTGAGACGCCGACCTCGACAACCTCCTGATCCGTGTCCGCGTAGCCGAGCC
This sequence comes from Streptomyces coerulescens, assembly GCF_042657965.1. Classification (NCBI taxonomy): domain Bacteria; kingdom Bacillati; phylum Actinomycetota; class Actinomycetes; order Kitasatosporales; family Streptomycetaceae; genus Streptomyces; species Streptomyces coerulescens. The sequence continues at coordinate 329,489 of NZ_JBHSKM010000005.1, read as the reverse complement.
GGAACGGACCAGCGGCAAGCGTGCCCCCGGCGAGACCAAGTCCGACGTGGGAGTCCGCACCGTCGTTCTCCCCGTCGTCCTCACAAGGACGTGAAGCGGCATCTCGCCTGGCACGTGGAGAAGGGGCTGGCCGGTCTGGTCTTCGTAGGCGAGAAGGGCGCGCGCCGCTCCGGCGGACCTCCGTCGGTTGGAAGTGGCGACAAGCCTGCGCGGTCGTCGGCCTCCCGGACGGCTTCCGCTTCTACGACCTTCGTCACACCGGACTCGCCCTCTCGACCCGGCCGGGCGCGACCCTCAAGGGCACGACGGTTCGCCCGCGCCGGTCCTCCGGGCAGGCTGCGCTGATCTATCAGCACTCCGTCGAGGAGCGGCAGAGCGATGTGGCTGCCGGCCTCGACAACCTGGTCCGCGCCGAGCGTGCGATGGACGGCTCCGGTGATCCCGTGCAGCCAACGAGGAGGCCGCCGAGTGCTAATGGTGAGGTTGTGGTGCGCGATCGGCCCACCGGTCTAGACAATAGATAACCCCCGGGCCTCTGACCTGGGGGTTTCGCATGGAGCGGGTGACGAGAATCGAACTCGCGCTCTCAGCTTGGGAAGCTGATGTTCTACCATTAAACTACACCCGCGTAAGACGCCCGATTCGGCATGATCCGGAGTCGGTGTCCGATCGCCTGGTCACTGTACCTCATCACCGGCCCCCGGCGCTGATGCCGCGGGGCCTGAGTGCGTTTCAGGGGAGGGATCCGGGTGCGGGGCACCGGAGTTGGGGCGTACCGTGGGGGCGTGTGAGAGGGTCCGGGCGGGGTCGGAGTGCCGCCTGGAGCGCCGTCCCTTTGATCCCGTAATGTGGCCTCTCGTCGTCAGGTAGGCAGCAGCCAGACGTGCCAGACGCGGCTCTTGGGGAAGGGACTCTTGGACTTGATGGAGCGCACCGTCGTCCGTTGTGCCGATGGGCACGTGTTCAGCACCGCTTCGTTCCCGATGCAGCAGGCCGAGCGCCTCGGCCCCGGCCGGCTCGTGCGATGTCCCCGCTGTGCCCGGCTCCGCAGTGTGGTGCCGGTGCAGTTGGAGAAGCAGTAGCGGAGCGGAAGCACACGCGGTACCAGCAGTGACAGCCTGGCGTGCGGGCGGCGCGATTGTCGTCGTTCCGTGCGCCTTGCGTATCCTCGGGGCGTGCTTCTCTCAGACAAGGACATCCGGGCCGAGATCGACGCCGGGCGGGTACGGATCGATCCCTACGACCAGACCATGGTGCAGCCGTCCAGCATCGACGTACGGCTGGACCGGTACTTCCGGGTGTTCGAGAACCACCGGTACCCGCACATCGATCCCTCGGTCGAGCAGGTGGACCTCACGCGGCTCGTCGAGCCGGAGGGCGATGAGCCGTTCATCCTGCATCCCGGGGAGTTCGTTCTCGCTTCGACGTACGAGGTCATCACCCTGCCCGATGATCTTGCCTCCAGGTTGGAGGGAAAGTCCTCGCTCGGGCGGCTCGGGCTCGTCACGCACTCCACCGCCGGGTTCATCGATCCGGGGTTCAGCGGGCACGTGACCCTGGAGCTGTCCAACCTCGCGACGCTCCCGATCAAGCTCTGGCCCGGCATGAAGATCGGCCAGCTGTGCATGTTCCGGCTCTCCTCGCCGGCCGAGTTCCCGTACGGCAGCGAGCGCTACGGCTCCCGGTACCAGGGGCAGCGCGGGCCCACCGCCTCCCGGTCCTTCCAGAACTTCCACCGGACCCAGGTATGAGCGATATGGGCGTCGGCCAGGCACGCGAGAATCTGTCCTACGAGCGGTTCGGTGTCGCCGTCCGTGAGCTTGCGCAGACCATCGCCGACGACGGGTACGAGCCCGACATCGTGCTCAGCATCGCCCGGGGCGGGGTCTTCGTCGCCGGCGGGCTCGCCTATGCCCTCGACTGCAAGAATCTGCATCTGGTGAACGTGGAGTTCTATACGGGGGTGGGGACGACGCTGGAGATGCCCGTCATGCTCGCGCCCGTTCCCAACGCGATCGACTTCACCGACAAGAAGGTGCTGATCGCCGACGACGTCGCCGACACCGGCAAGACGCTCAAGCTCGTCCACGACTTCTGCGTCGAGCATGTCGCCGAGGTGCGGTCCGCCGTGATCTACGAGAAGTCCCACTCCCTCGTGAAGTGCGAGTACGTGTGGAAGCGGACCGACGAGTGGATCAACTTCCCCTGGAGTGTTCTGCCTCCTGTGCACAGGTCCGGGGAAGCGGCCAAGGAGAACCGGGAAGCGGTCTGACCTGCGGCACTTCGCCGGCCGTACGTACTGCTGAGGCTCCGCGCCGACACAGCACACGTTTTCCCTCTGCGCGGGTGCCTCGTTGTTACTCACTTTCGGGTGATGGGTCGATTCCCTGCCGGGTCGCGCATCGTGGTGGGGAGGTGACGCGCCCCAGTGGCCGCAAGGTCTTCCTCCCTGTCCGCATGCCGATACTCGGGCATAGGGGCAGTAAATGGATGTTACAGTCGAGTGTCATAGAAATATGGGCAATCCGTAACAGGGGTGTGCTTGCTCCTGAATTTCTCCACAACGTGGACAAGGTGTGCGTGCGGCCGGCCGGCCGCCAACAACACCGCACCGACTCCCCGGCAGCCCGAACGGCCTCCCGGGGAAGGTGTCCGCACCATGGGAGACCCCTTGTCCGCTTCCGCTCCTGTCAGCGCCCGCCGTCTCGCCGCCGCCGTGCTCGCCGCCGGCGCACTGGTCTCGGTGGCCACGCTGCCGGCGTCCGCCGCCGACCACGTCCGTCCCGAGCGGCCGAAGGTGGAGATCTCGCACGTCCAGTACGACTCCCCGGGCCGTGACGACCGCTCCAACCGCTCCCTGAACCGCGAGTGGGTGGAGATCACCAACACCACCCGCCACACCGTCAACCTTGACGGCTGGACCCTCGAGGACAGGGACGGTCGTACGTACACCTTCGACCACTACCGTCTCGAAGGCCGCGCCACGGTCCGCGTCCACACCGGCGTCGGCCGCGACACCGACAGCGACCTGTACCAGGACCGCCGACAGTACGTCTGGGACAACCGTTCCGACACCGCCACCCTCCGCAACGACCGCGGCCGTCTCGTCGACAGCGAGTCCTGGGGCTACGACCGTCACCACGGCGACTTCCGTCACCACGGGGACGACCGTCAGCGCGGGGACGACCGCCGTCACGGGGACGACCGCCGTCACGGGGACTACCGGCACCACGACGGCTACCGCCGCTGACCCCGACGCCTCTGTCGGAGCTCACGCGTGAAAGGGCCCCCGGCGCCGTGCGCCGGGGGCCCTCTGCGGTCGTGTGACTAGAACGTGCCGAGCTTCACGATCGACAGCAGTGCGATCAGCTGGATCGCGCTCGCGCCCAGGGCCTTGGGCCAGGGCAGGTCGTGGGACTTGGTCACCATCAGAGTGAGCAGGGCGCCGCCCGCCACCCAGGTCGCCCAGCCGAGCGCCTGGACGAGGGGGGCGTCGCCGCCCGCGAACATGGCGAAGACCAGGCGGGGGGCGTCCGTGAGGGACATGATCAGCATGGAGAGGCCGACCGTGGGCTGCCAGGCGCCGTCGCCGCCGAGCTGGCGGGCCAGGGTGTGGGTGACCACGCCCAGGACGAAGGAGGACACCACCATCGCGACGGCCGTGGTCAGGACGATCGGGACCGCGTTGGAGAGGGTCGCGTTGATCGCGTCCTCACGTGCGGTGTCGAAGCCGAAGACCGCCAGCAGGCCGTAGAGGAACGTCACGATCAGGGCCGGGCCCCACATCGTGTAGTCCCGCATCTGGAGGAAGGTCTGGGAGGGCGAGAAGACCACGCCGCGCAGCAGGGCCTTCCAGTGCAGACGGGGGCCGATCGGGCCGGCCGGGGCCGAGCCCGCCTGGTAGGTCCCGCCCTGGGTGTAGGGGTCCTCGCCGACCGAGAACGCCTGGGTGTGGCCCGGGTTGTTCGCCGCGTACGGATCCGGGGCGCCGCCGCCCGGGCCGTGTGCGTAGTCGCCGTCGCCGAAATACTCCGGCTCGCCGTGACCCCCGTGGCCGCCATGACCCCCGTGGCCCCCATGACCCCCGCGGCCTCCGTGACCGCCGGGGCCGTAACTGCCTTGGCCGCCGCCTCTGTTCGCCTGTGGCCAGCCGCCACCGCCGCCGCCTGCGCCGCCGTACGGCTGCTGCGGCGGCGGGGGATAGCCGTACGGCTGCCCCTGGGGCGCCTGCTGCCCGTACGGAGGTTGTTGGGGGCGCGTTTGCGGGGTGCCGTTGTTCCGGCTGCCCCGTCCGATCCTGAATCCAGCCACGCCTTCGAACGTACCTGGTCCCGGAGATCGGTGTGCCGGGCCCTGCGCTCAGGGCCCGGCTTTGCGGCCGACCTGTGACATCCCCTAGGGGGTGCGGAGGCCCTCCTGCGGGTGCCCCGTCGGGGTTCCGCCGTACGGGGGAGGGCCCGCCGGATGGATCAAGATCCCCATCCCTATCCCGATCCCCATCCGGATCCCCATCCCCATCCCCATCCGGATCCCTATCCCCATCCCCATCCGGATCCCCATCCCCATCCCGATCCGGATTCCGATCCCGATCCGGATTCCGATCCCCATCCCGATCCGGATTCCGATCCCGGATCCCCGATCCCGGATCAGCGCAGCATTACCTGCCCCAGCCGCAGGTAGCCCGACGGCAGGCCCAGTGAGCCGGGGCCGAAGCTGATCGCCTTGCTGGTGGTGATGCCGGAGGCGGCGCCGCGCAGGTTGTAGATCGAGCCCGCCGGGTGGTTCTCGCCGTCCGCGCCGACGGACAGGTCGGCGCGGCCGTCCCCGTTCAGGTCGGACAGGCGTACCGACGCCCCGAAGCGGTCGGCGGACTCGGCGGTGCCGGGGACGCCGGCCGTGTTCTGGGTGAAGGACTGGGCGCCGGTGGCGGTCAGTCCGGCGGCCGAGCCGCGCAGCACGGTGACGCTGCCGGCGATCTCGGCGGCGCCGACGTCCTCGTGGATCGTGCCGACGGCCAGGTCCGCGTAGCCGTCACGGTTGATGTCGGCGATGGACAGGGCGTTGCCGAACCAGTCGCCCACCTCGTCCGCGCCCGGGACGCCGGGGGTGTCCTGGGTGATCGTGGCCTGCGGCGACGTGTGGACTCCGCTCGCACTGCCGAGGTAGGCCCTGATGGAGCCGCCGAGGCTGGTCGCGCCGTCGTCGCCGTACGTGGAGGCGACGACGTCGGCATAGCCGTCGCCGTTGAGGTCGCCGACCGTCGCCAGCTCGTAGGCGCCGTTCTTGAGGAACGCCTGGCGGGTGAGGCCGGAGGCGGAGCCCAGGTAGACGAAGGTGCCGTCGTCGTACGTCTCCGCCTGGGTGCCGCTGACGACCAGGTCGGCGGTGCCGTCGCCGTTCACGTCGCCGGCGGCCAGGCTCTGTGAGCCGTAGATGGCGCCGGTGTACAGGTCGGTGGAGAGCTGGTAGCGGGACGCGGCGCCGGACGCCTTGAGGAAGCCGCCCTTGTGGATCCAGATGTCGCTGCCGGTGCTGCCGACGGCGAGGTCGATCTTTCCGTCCCCGCTGAAGTCGCCGACGGTCAGGGACATGCCGTACTCGTCGTGGGCCGACGGGGCCGGGTCGGGGACGACCTGGCCGCCGGACAGGCCGCTCTTGGCGCCCCAGACGATCACGACGGCGCCGGCGTCGGCGTTCTCGCCCGTGGAGCCGACGACGAGGTCGGCGTAGCCGTCCCGGTTCAGGTCGCCGGAGGTGAGGGACTGGCCGAACTCGTCGTCCTGCTCGGCGGTGCCGGGGATACCGGCGGTGTTCTGGGTGATGACGGTGCGGCGGGTGGCGCTGATGCCGTTCGCGGAGCCGTAGTTGACGACGACCGCGCCCGCGTCGGTCTTGCCGCCGACCGGGGTGTACGGGGCGGCGGTGGCGAGGTCGCGGTAGCCGTCGCCGTTGAAGTCGTCGGCGTACTTGGCGGGGGCCGCGGCGGCCGGTGCCGCGGTGAGCAGAGGGGCGGCCGTCAGGGTGGCGGCGACGGTGGCCGTGGCCAGGGCCAGGGAGTGGAGGCGGTTGCGGTTGCCGGTGCGGTGGTGCCGCAGCATGTGGGGTTCCTCCCGCGGGTGTGAGTGGGGTGGGCGAAGAGTGGGGGGTGCCCGGCGCACCCGCGCGTCGGCGCGGGTGCGCGGGTCGGCGGCGCGCCGGCGGGTCAGCCGGCCAGTACGTCGCCGAAGTAGGTGAGGCCGGACGGGCCGCCCAGCGTCGTGCTGCCGAAGGACTTCGCGCCGGTGGCCGTGATGCCGGAGGAGCTGCCGCGCAGGGCCCAGGCGGCGCTCGCGCCGTCGTTCTCGCCGCGGGCACCGGAGACCAGCTCCGCGCGGCCGTCCTTGCTGACGTCGGTGAGCAGGACGGAGTGACCGAAGTAGTCGTACGACTCGGCGGTGCCCGGCACTCCGCTGGTGTCCTGCGAGAACGCCTTGGAGCCGGTGCCGGTCAGGCCGGAGGCGGAGCCGCGCAGGATCACGACCGAACCGGCGTCCGTCTTCCCGCTCAGGTCCTCGTTGGCGACGCCGACCGCGATGTCGGTGTAGCCGTCGCCGTTGGTGTCACCGGCGTCCAGGCTCCAGCCGAAGGCGTCGTTCCGCTCGGACGCGCCCGGCACCGCGGCGCTGTCCTGGGTGAAGCGGGCCGGGGTGCGGGTGCTCAGGCCCCCCGCGGCTCCGTATGTCACGGTCACCGCGCCGCCGGAGCCGCCGTTGGGCTCGTCGGTCGACTTCTCCATGAAGTTGCCGGTGACGATGTCGCCGTAGCCGTCCTTGTTCACGTCCGCGATGACCGCCGCGTAGCCGCCCGCGACCTTGCTCGAGGGCGTGAGGCCGGCCGCCGCTCCCTTGTACAGGACGCTGCGGGTGCGGTAGCCGCCGCTGATCTCCTCCTGGCCCATCACCAGCAGGTCCGACCTGCCGTCGCCGTTGACGTCACCCGCGACGATCTGGTCGGTGTTGATGCCGGTCTGGTCGGAGGTGTCGATGCCGACGAGTTCCGTGGCCTTGCCGGTGCGGGTGATGGGGCCCTTGAAGATGTTCAGCCCGGGGGAGGCGTTGTTCGCCGCCGCGAGGTCGGTATCGCCGTCGCCGTCGAAGTCGCCGGTGGCCACCGACCAGCCCAGCTCGCTGCGGTACTCGGGGAGCGGGGAGGAGATGTCGGTGCCGGACTTGATGCCGGTCGCGCCGCCCCACAGCACCGTCAGGGCGCCGGTGTCGTCGGTCGTGCCGATCTGCTCGGCGTGCACGCCGACGACGATGTCGGTGTAGCCGTCGTGGTCCAGGTCGCCGGTGGTGGCGCGGTCGCCGAAGTAGTCGCCGCTCTCCGGGACGCCGGGGATGCCGGCCGTGTCCTGGCTGATGATCTGCCGCTTGGTCGTGTCCAGGCCGCTCGCGCCGCCGTAGACGACGGCGACGTAGCCGGCCTTGCTCTTGCCGGCGACCTTGGCGAGGGGTGCGGTGATGACGGCGTCGCGGTAGCCGTCGCCGTTGATGTCGCCGGCCAGGCCGGAGGGCGCTGCGGCGGCGCCGGTCGCCGGGAGGGCGGTCAGCAGGCCCGTGGTGAGGGTGGCCGCGAGCAGGAGGGTGCGCTTGCGCAAGGTGAAGTCCCTTTCACATGAAGGAGATCAGAAGTCGAGGGCCGTGCCGTGGCCGGGACCGCCTGCCGTGGGGGTCACTGGGCGATCACCGAGCCGAAGTAGTACGTGGACGGCTTCAGGGAGACGGCGGCGGCGGTCAGGCCCTGGGCGCCGGTCGTGGTCAGGCCGGTGGCGGAGCCGCGCAGGGTCCAGACGCCGCCGGAGCCGTTCTCGCCGTCGACGCCGATGGTCAGGTCGGCCTTGCCGTCCTTGGTGATGTCGGTGAGGTCGACCGCGGTACCGAAGCGGTCCCCGGTCTCGGCGGAGCCGGGGACACCGGCGGTGTCCTGGGTGTACGACTTCGAGCCCGAGGTCTTCAGACCGGACGCCGAGCCGAACAGCACGGTCACCGAGCCGGCCTCCTTCGCGGAGCCGAGGTCCTCACCGGGGACGGCGACGGCGACGTCGGCGAACTTGTCGCCGTTGATGTCGCCGGTGCTCAGATACATGCCGAAGCCGTCGTCGGTCTCGCCGGAGCCGGGCACGTTCGCGCTGTCCTGGTGGATGACGGTCGGCGTCTGCGCGGGGTCGGGGCCGTTCGGGCCGCCGTACCAGACGGTGATCTGGCCGCCCTTGTGACCGCCGGGCTTGACGCTGCCCGGGTCGGAGGAGTCACCGAGGACGAGGTCGCCGTAGCCGTCGCCGTTGATGTCGCCGATGGATCCCGAGAGGCCGTCCGCGTTCGGCAGTTCGGTGAACTTGTAGCCGCTGCCGGTCCAGCGGTAGTAGTCGATTTCGCCGCCGGCGTCGCCGTCCACGCTGAACGGGTAGACGCGCTCGGCCGCGCCGTCGCCGGTCAGATCGCCCGCGATCACGTCGTAGGTGGTGCCGAGTTCGCCCACGCGGTAGTTACTGAGCGGGCCGCCGGTGCGGGTGAACGGGCCCAGGTACAGGCGGGTGTGGTTCTGCCCGGTGAGCGTGACGTCCATGTCGCCGTCGCGGTCGAAGTCACCGGTCGCGGCGCCGCGCGAGAAGCCGCCGTACTCCGCGAGCCCGGACGGCTGCGGCAGACCCTTGCCGCCGGACAGGCCGGACGTGGAGCCCCACAGGACGGTGCCGGAGCCGACGCCGTCCCGGTCGCCGACGGTCTCGCCGGAGGAGCCGACGACGAGGTCGGAGTAGCCGTCGCGGTCCAGGTCGGCGGCGGCGAGGGAGGACCCGAACAGGTCGCCCGACTCGGCGGTGCCGGGGACGCCGGTGGAGTTCTGCGTGATGACGGCCTTGCGGCTCGCGGACACACCGGACGAGGAGCCGTACAGCACGACGACGGCACCGGCGCAGGACGCGGAGCCGACGGTGGCGCACATGGCGCTGACGGCGACGTCGCGGTAGCCGTCGCCGTTGAAGTCACCGGCCAGGCCGGAGGGCGCGGCGGAGGCCGTGTTGGCCGGGAGCGCGGTGAGCAGGCCGGTGGTGAGAACGGCGGTGAGGAGAAGGGGGCGCTTGCGCAAGGTGGATGCTCCTGGGAGGAGAGGCGCGCCTGGTGCCCGGTGGGGGCGGGACCGGGGTGCTCCATGGGTCGGTGGCCGGGCCCGTGGAGGGACGGACCCGGCCGGTCCGGTCGTACGGTGGCTCAGTCGGCGAAGTTGGCGCCGAAGAACGGCGTGCCCGTCGTCGAGACCCCCGAGGTGCTCGGGGCGATGGAACGGGAGCCGGTGGTGGTGATCTTCGAGCCGTTGGAGGGCAGGTAGGTGACCCCGCCGTTGCCGTCGTTCTCGCCGGAGCCGACCATCAGGTCGGCCTTGCCGTCGCCGGTGACGTCGTCGAGCTTGACGTCCATGCCGAACACGTCGCCGTCCTCGTCGTTGCCGGGGACGCCGGCCGTGCTCTGCGCGAAGGACTGGGCGCCGGAGGCGGTGTTCAGGCCGGAGGCCGAGCCGTACAGGACGGTGACCATGCCGGTGTCCGTGGCGGTGCCGATGTTCTCACCGGCGACGCCCACCGCGAGGTCCTGGTAGCCGTCGCCGTTGATGTCGCCGAGCTCCAGCTCGTAGCCGAAGTAGTCGTTCTTCTCGGACGTGCCGGGCACATTGCCGGTGTTCTGGGTGATGCCGGTGGTGGAGCCGAGGCCGCTCGCGGCGCCGTAGGTGATCCACACCTTGCCGCCGTCCTCGGCGCCGGGGAAGGTCACGCCGTCGTCGGCCTTGTTCCAGTGCATGCCGGTGACGATGTCGCCGTAGCCGTCGCCGTTGACATCGCCGATCCCGGTGATGACGCCGCCCTTGAGGGGCCGGGCGTCGCCGGCGGACAGGCCGCCGTCGGTGCCGGGCACGAAGTAGTTGGTGTTCCAGGCGTACTCGGTGTCGGTCTCGAAGCCGTCGACCACCAAGTCGGTGCGGCCGTCGCCGTTCACGTCGCCCGAGGTGAGGTTGAGCGGGCCGCGGGCCGTACCGCCGGACCGGATCTGGGGCTTGACGGTGTAGCGGCCGCCGAGCGCGGTGCCCGAGGCGTTGAAGCCGCCCTTGAAGACCTGGATGGTGCTGGAGGTGTTGCCGACGGCCAGGTCGTCCGTGCCGTCGCCGTCGAAGTCGCCGGCGGCCAGGTTCTTGCCCCAGGCGTCGTGCTGGGCGGGGGCCGGGTCGGCGACGGTGACGCCCTTGCCGGTGATGCCGGAGGCCGAGCCCCAGAAGAGGGCCAGGCCACCGCCGTCGACATCGCTGCCGACGTCCTCGCCGGCCGCGCCGACCGCGATGTCGTCGTAGCCGTCGCCGTTGAAGTCGCCGTAGGCGGTGTCGTGGCCGAAGCGGTCGCCGGCCTCGGCGCTGCCGGGGGCGCCCGTGGTGTTCTGGCTGATCGTGTGGCGCTTGGCGGACGAGACGCCGGTGGTGGTGCCGTACAGGACGACGAGCTGGCCGGCCTCCTTCTTGCCGCCGACGTAGGCGCCGTCGGCGGAGAAGGCCACGTCGCCCCGGCCGTCGCCGTTGAAGTCGGCGTGCGGGACGGTGGTCGAGTCGGCGGCGGTCGCCGTCGAGGCGGCGAAGGTGAGCAGACCGCCCGTCAGCGCGGCCGCGGTGGCCGTCGCGAGGGCGAGTCGCAGGTGGTGCTTGTGCATGCGGTTTCTCCTGCGGCATGCGGGGGATGCCTGGCGGGCATCCGCAGTCGGTGGGGTGCGACCGGTGGTGTTCTCCGGGAGTTGTCCTCGGGTTCACCGTGCGGTCGGCGATCAGGAGACTCGCGATGGGGCGGAAGGGTTGTACGAGGGTTCGTTAAATCTTTGAGCTTCCTGAGACTCGCTTCGGACTCTCGTCCGATGGCGACAGGAGCCCGGCACCGATGGCGACAGGAGCCCGGCACGATGATCACCGCCACCGCCACCGGACTCGCTGCCTTCATACGTCGCCTCAGTCGATGAACGCCCCACCCAGCTCCGGCAGTTCCGTCACACCCGTGGCCGTCGGCCCGCCGGCCGAGCCGCGCAGCAGCACGCTGAGGTTCGCCGCGCCGATGGCCAGTTCGGCCTTGCCGTCGCCGGTCACGTCGCGCACGCGCAGCGCGAAGCCGAAGGACTCGTACGAGTCGGCCGGACGACCCTGGACCGTCTGCGGGATCCACGACGACCGCGAACCGCTCAGGCCGCCGGACCCGCCCCGGAACACATGGACGCCGCCCTGGTCCGCCAGGCCGTTCACGTCCTCCTGCGGCACGCCGACCGCCAGATCCGCGTAGCCGTCGCCGTTGGTGTCGCCCGCCGAGACCGCGTAGCCGAAGTTGTCGTTCGCCTCGGGGCTGCCGGAGACACCGGAGCTGGCCTGGTTGTACGTCATCGAGCCGCTCGGACCGGAGGACGTGCCGCGCCAGACGCTGACGATGCCCTTGCCGTCGTTGTTGTCGGGCAGGCCGACGGCGATGTCGCCGTAGCCGTTCTTGTCGAAGTCGCCGATCGCCGCGGTCCAGGGAGCGCTGGAGTACGTCTTGGAGGCACCCGACGTCAGACCGCCCGAGGCGCCCTTGAGGAACCAGATGCGGGGCACCGGCTTGTTGTCGACGAACTGTTCGCCGAGCACCACCAGGTCGGTCCTGCCGTCGCCGTTGACCTTGCCGGAGGCGAGGCCGTACGAGTACCAGCCCTGTCCCTCCTTGTCGATCCGGCTGACGCTGCCCGTCGTACCCGACTTGGTGAAGCCGCCGCGGTACAGCCAGGTCTCCTCGCCGCCGATGACCGCGAGGTCAGGCGAGCCGTCGCCGGTGAAGTCGCCGGTGGCGAGGTCGCGGCCGAAGTAGCTGCCGGCGCCGGACGCCGGGGTGAGGTTGGTGCCGCCGGACAGGCCGGACCTGGAGCCCCAGACGATGGTGACGGTGCCGCGGTACCGCGCGCTGCCGACCGCTTCCATCGGGTTGCCGACGATCAGGTCCGCGTAGCCGTCCTTGTTGAGGTCGGCGCCGGCGATCGACTCGCCGAACGTGTCGTCCTCCTCGCCGGTGCCGGGGATGCCCGGGCTGTCCTGGTGGACGACCTGGGTGTGCGTGGTGTCGAGACCGCCCGCCGTGCCGTAGACGATGTTGACGGCGCCGCCCTCCCAGCCGTCGGCGCCGGAGATGCCCTGGTAGTAATGGCCGTACGCCAGGTCCCGGTAGCCGTCGCCGTTGAAGTCGTCGTAGTGCTTGGCGACCGCGGCGGACGCCGGGGTGCTCATGGCCAGCGGGGTCAGGCCCGCGGTGAGAAGGGCGGCGGCCAGGGCCGCCGAGGTGTGTCTGTGCATGGGGATAGGGGGCTCCTTGGGGTCAGCCGGCCATGATCATGCCGAGTCGGGGGTCGTCGCCGGTGGAGATGCCGAAGGCGCTCGGGCCGTACGTCTTCGCGCCGGACGTCGTGATGCCCGAGGCCGAGCCCTTCAGGACGGTGACGAGGCCGTCCCCGTCGTTCTCGCCGCTCGCGGCGGTCACCAGGTCGGCCTTGCCGTCCTTGTTCAGGTCGGTGAGCAGGGTGCTCTCGCCGAAGAAGTCGTTCGTCTCGGCGGCGCCGGGCACACCGGCGGAGTTCTGGGTGAGGGTCACGGCGTCCGCGGTCAGGCCCGCGGTGGTGCCGTGGTGCAGGTGGACGGCTCCGCTGACCCCGGCCTCGGTGGAGTCGTCGGGGTCGCCGAGCGCCAGGTCCTTTCGGCCGTCGCCGTCGATGTCGCCGACGGAGGGGATGCCGGGCCACGGCAGCTGGAGCGTGGAAGAGACGCCGGAGGAGGTGAGGTACGAGACGACCGCCGGGCCGTTGCCCGCCATCGAACCGCCGGTCGCGGTCTGGGTCCAGCCGGTGACGACGTCGCCGTAGCCGTCCTTGTTCAGGTCGGCAATGGTGAGCTGGGTGCCGTAGGGCAGTTCGCGCTGTCTGGCCGGGGCTGAAGTGGTGCCGAAGTAGAGGTGGTTGTGGTCGAGGTGGTTCTCGGAGGAGAGCTTGCTGCGGCCGCCGACGACGAGATCGGCCTTGGTGTCGGTGTTGACCTTGCCGGACACGAGTCGGCGCACGCCGCCGCTGCCGGTCCATGTCGTCGTGTAGGTGATCTTCGCGCCCGTGGTGCCGGACTTGGTGAAGCCGCCCTTGATGATCCACTGGGTGGTGCCGGTGGCGCCCACCGCGAGGTCCGGCTTTCCGTCACCGGTGAAGTCACCGACGGCGAGGGCCTGTCCCCAGCGGTCGTGCCGGGTGGGTGCCGGGTCCTTGACGGTGGTCGCGCCCTTCAGCCCGGTCGACGAGCCCCAGACGATCACCACGGAACCGGCCTGTTCGTCGTCGCCGACCGTCTCGTACGGGGAGCCGACGGCGAGGTCGCTGTAGCCGTCCTTGTTGAGATCGCCCACCGCCACGGCCTCGCCGAAGGCGTCGTAGTCCTCGGCCGCACCGGGCACACCGGTGGTGTTCTGGCTGACGGACGCCGTACGGCCCACCCCGCTCGACGAGCCGTACACGATGCCGACGGCACCCGCCCACCACATCCCGCCCACCCGGGCCTGGGTGGCCGCGGCGATGGAGTCCTTGTAGCCGTCCCCGTTGAAGTCGGCCGCGTACTGGCCGGTCGCGGCCGTCGCCGGCGCGGCCGCCGTGAAGGTGAGCAGACCGCCCGTCAGCGCGGCGGTGGTGGCCGTCGCGAGGGCGAGACGCAAGGGGTGGTGCTGGTGCATGCGGGGTCTCCTGCGGCATGCGGGGATGCCCGGCGGGGCATCCGCAGTCGGTGGGGTGCCGGTCCGCCCGTGTTCGCCGGGAGTTGCCCTCGGCTTCACCGGGTGATCGGCGATCAAGAGACCCTTGGAGGGGCTTAAGGGTTGTACGGGGTTGGACGAGTCTTCGGGAAATTCAGGCCCTAGTCGCCCCCACCCCCACCCCCACCACCGTCTCCGCCCCCGCCCCCGCCATCGCCTCCACCGCTGTCGCCGCCGCCCCCGCCGTCCCCGCCCCAGCCGTCGCCGCCGCCCGGTTCGTTGTCGGCGCTGCTGTTGCCGAGGTTGCTGAACCAGGCGCGGTCCCACCAGTCGTCGGGGGCGATCGGCTCACCCCCGTTCAGCGGGCGCCGCTCCGACCGGAACCGCGCCCAGCCCGTGGTGTCCCCGAGCCCGAAGGCGACGGCGAAGGTCTGCGCCATGACGGCGTCGAGCGGGTCGGGGCTGTCGTACCGCACGGGGGACAGCGGCCGCAGCAGCACGCCCGGCTCCAGCCTCTGCCGACGCGGGGGCCGCGCCAGCAGGGCGACGGGCCGTTCGTCTCGCAGCAGCCACGAGCTCGACGCGTTCTCCCGTCGCAGCACCCAGTGCCGTCCCGGGAGCCGGACCTCCACGGAACTCTTGGACCTGCGCACCTTCCTTCTGATTTCCAGCTGCGCCGTGACCTCGCCGACCGTCAGAAGCAGGCCCTGGGAAGGGCCGTGGGCGTCGCGGCGGAAGCCGTACGGCGCCCGGATCCGTACGACGGGAGCGTGCGGCCCCCAGACGTCCACGCGCACCAGGCGCCGGTCCACCGCGACTGCGATCGGCCCGGCGGGCCCCGGCGCGAGGCGCCGGGCGATCCACAGCGGTACGCCCTCGGCCCGGGCTCGGGCCGCCAGGGCCGCCACCTGCTCCGGCCCACCGCACCGCCAGACCGCCAGCTCTCCCAGCCTGTGCGCGAACTCGGCCGCCCGCCGCACCCGCACCGGAGTGGTGGTGCCGGTGAGACGGGTCACGGGAACGACCCCGGTGCCCTGCGTCAGCCGCTGCAGCGGGCGCTCCGCCCCGCCGCCTCCGAGCCAGCACCCACGCTGGAACGCCTCGGCCATGGCGCCGAGATTCAGTTCGCCGAGCGGCGTGACCCTGCCGCCGCCGCGCAGCTGTTCGTCGGTCAACTCCACGGTCCGGGCCAGCGGATTCCACGACTGCTCGCTGTAGAGCATCCGGCTCACGACACCCCCCGTATTTCTGCGCCTACAAGGCAGAGCGTGCCCGGCCCCTCCGTGGTTCCACCCGATCCCGAAGCGTGCGGAGCGTCCGAACGACCTTCGCAACCTCGGCACAGGGCGTACACCCCTCCATGGCATGATCGGGCCTTCGGCCGCCGGCGCCGTTTGCCGATGCGTCCGCGAAGCCGCGAAGGGGAGGGCCTGCATGGGGGACCACTTCAAGACCGATATCGATCAGCTCGCCGCCTTCACCGAGGACCTCAACGGGGCCAACGACTCCCTTGAGCAGGTGCGAACCGCTCTGCAGCACGTACGGTCCGACCAGATCGGCACGCCGGAGCTGGACGAGGCCTGCGACGCGTTCCAGGAGCGCTGGAAGTACGGCAACGAGCAGATCAAGGAACGAATCGGGAAGCTCACCGAGGGCCTGCAGAAGAACACGGACAACTACCGCGAAGTGGAGACCTCCCTGGAGGAGAGCTTCAAGCGGGCCGCGGCCGCGGGGAAGTGATCGCGATGGCACACAACCCGTACGTCCACCTCGGTTGGAACCCGGTGCCGGGCGAGCCCGGCGAGGTCGAGAAGCTCCGTACCCAGCTCGTCCATTCGGCGAGCGCGCTGCAGACGGCGTATCAGAGGATCGACAAGCTGCTCGGCGAGTCGAGCTTCTGGGAGGGCGACGCCGCCGTGGGCTTCCGCGAGGCCCTCGACGGTGATCTGCCGAAGTACATGAAGGACGCCCACACATCGCTGACCAAGGCGGCCGGCCACCTCGGCGCCTGGCACGGCGGGCTGACCGGCCGCAGGGAGCTGGCCCACAGGTACGACGTCGAGGCCGGCGGCCACAAGGGCGATCTGAAGACCGCCAACTCCCGGCACGAGACGGCCCAGCAGGACCCCGATCTGAAGCTCGCGGGGCAGACCTTCCAGGAGGGCCCGGAGCTCGAGAACGCACAGGCCCGGCTGAACGCGGCCAACGACCGGCTCAGCGACGCCGTCACCGCCGTCAACAACGCGCAGGGTGCGCTGGACGAGGTGCTGCGCAAGGCGCGGGAGCTGGAGGGGACGCACGAGGACGAAGCGCGGGACCTCGCGAAGAAGCTGCAGGACGCCACGAAGGATCTGGCACCGGAGGAGCCGGGCTGGCTGAGCAAGGCGCTCGGCTGGATCGGGGACAACCTCACCAACATCCTCAGTGTGCTGGCGGCGGTGGCGGGACTGCTGGCGCTGCTGTGCACGGGGCCGTTCGGGATCGCGATGCTGCTGGCCGCGGGTGCGCTGAGCCTGGCGACGATGGGCTCACGGCTCGCCGATCCCCAGGTGCGGGCCTCGCTCGCGGACGGGTTCACCAAGGGCGAGTTCGACGCGGACTTCTGGGAGAACGCGGTGGGGCTCGCCGGTGACGCCCTGGGCGCGGTGCCGGGGGTGGGGGCCGTGAGCCGCGGTCTCAACGGCGCCGTCCGGTCGACGAAGTACGCGTCCCAGGCCGTGAGCGCCGGGCAGTTCCTCGGCCGGTTCGCCGACGACACCGCCAAGGCCGCGGGCCGGCTCGCGGCCGCGGGTTCCTTCAACCCCGTCGGAGACCTGGTGGCCAAGGCGGCGGGCGGCAGCCAGGCGGTCAGAGCGGGCATGGACTACGTCTCGCCGGCCGCCGGTGTCGTCACCGCCGGCTACGGGCTGGCCGCCGAGAACATCGACGCCTTGAAGAGCGACGGCGGCAAGAACACGGCCACCGGGGTCGACGCGGCCCGCGCGGGTCTGTTCGACGGCCCCGGCGCCTTCTCGGTCGTCCGCAACGTCGCGGCGGTGCTGCGATGACACAGGAGGCCGCCGAGGCTCCGATGGGTCTGGTCATCGACGACACGGCCAGGGACCCGAGTTCGAAGATCTGGTACGCACTGCCGGACTCCTTCGTCGACGTCCCCATCGCGGCGCTGGACCCCGATCCGGGCTCCGAGCAGGAGACGCACCTTGTGCAGGCCCTGGCGCTGATTCTCGACGTCGCCCCCGAGGACCAGCGCGACCGGTACACGGGAGCACTGCGGGACGTCCGGTTCATGGCCGGGCGGATGCGGAGCGAAGGCGTCATCGCCTGCTCGCTCGGCATGCACTACGCGGACGACGGATCCTCCGCCTCGTCGGTGTTCACGGTGGCGCTCACGGACATCGAGTGGGCCCCGGCCAAGGTCACCGTGGCGCGTGCGGTGTCCTTGCGTGAATCCGCCGAGAACGTGGGGCTGTTGACGCTTCCGGGCGGTCGTCCGGCGGCGATCTCCGACACCATGATCACCATGCCGGCCCTGGAGGGGGTGCCCGGCCACGAGGTCTACCAGTGCAACCTCTGCATCCCGGCCCCCTCGGGCACCCAGCTGGGCGTCCTGACGCTGAGCACCACGGCCGTGGGTTCCCGCAAGCACTACCGCGACCTGATGGAGGGCATCGCGCACACGGTGTCCTTCCACGATCCGCTGCCCGAGATCGAGCGTGCCGCGCGCGGTGACGCGGACGACGGCGCCGACGGCATCGCGAACGACGTCGCCTCCGACTTCGGCTGACCCGGGACACGCAGATGACCACGAACACCGGCAAGCACGGCTTCGACGGACCGACGGCCTGGGACACACCCGGCACCCCGGCCGCTTTCCTCCGCTGGACGGCATGGCGACTGGCCAAGGCGATCGCCCTCGTGGCGCTGTGGTGGGGCGCGTTGTACGTCACGATCCTGCTGCCCGTGGCCGTGGTCGTTCCCATGGTCCTGGTCCTGTTCGTGATCATGTACGCCGCGGTCCTGGCCCTGGGCCGGCTGGTGGGCGGCTGGCGCATCCGCCGCATCCTCACCGTCTACCCCTGGCGCCGGCAGCCGGGCGCGGTCCGGGTCGACAAGGGGAACGCCGTCTTCGTGCTGCCGGACCCCGACCACCCGGAGAGGACGGTCTCGCTGAAGTTCAACACCGGGCTGTTCCGGTCCTTCGGCCATGAGGCCCTGAAGGACTACGACGAGGAACTCCGGTACGCGGGTGACCCCCGCTTCGCCTGTGTGGTGGCCAAGCCCGGCCTCCGCGGTCTGGCCTGTCTCACCCAGCCCACCGCCTACGACTGGCGCACCTCCGCCCGCCGCAAGGGCCTCAGCCCCGAGGCCCGCCGCCGCGCCCGCGCCATCGGCGCCCGCGTCGCCGACTGAGGGCCCGTTACCTCGCCAGGAACTCCGAGCTGGAGAAGGTGACCGACGGCTCCGCCGCCACCAGCCCCTTCTTCGTCCCCGGGTACACCGCCACCGTGTCCTTGGTCTCGCCGACGTACGTCCGCACCACCAGGTCGGCCCGTCCGTCCCCGTCGAAGTCGCCGGTCGTCACGACGCGTGTGGTGCCGCGCGCGGGCGGCTGGACGGTGACCATGCCGGCCGTCGCGAGTCCCGCCGTACGGCCGTGGAAGATCCGCAACTGCGAGCCGCTGGAGAGGAGTTCGCTCAGGCCGTCGCCGTCGAAGTCGGCCGCGTCCAGCCTGGAGCCGGCGAAGTCGAGGGTTCCGCGTCCGGCCGTTGCCGTGACGTCGTAGCGCAGGGACGTTTCGCCCATCGTGCCGATCGCCGCGTCGAGGGCCCCCTCGGCCTTGCCGAAGGCGCCGAGGGCCACGTCGATGCCGGCGGGGAGGGTGGCTCCCGTGCGGGTGGGGCCGGCCGGGCCGCCGAGGACGATCGCCGAGGTGCCCCGGCCTTCCGCCGTACGGACCACCAGGTCGTCGTATCCGTCGTCGTCGACGTCGGCCGCGGGTCCTGTGGGGACGTTGCCGGGCGACTGGATGGGGGCGCCGGCCTTGCGCGGGTTGCCCTTGCGGCTGAACGGGCCGTGCAGGAAGCTCAGTCGGCCGCCGGACGCGTGCACGATGAGGTCCTGTGCGCCGTCCCCGTCGAAGTCGCCGCACACCGGCTGGTCGGGCCAGTCGTTGCCGAAGCGGGCGCCGGCCGGGATCGCGAGCTTGACCGCGTCGCCGGTGAGGCCCTTCGGGGAGCCGAACAGGAGCTGGAGCGGCACCGGGGGCATGCCCTGCCCGTCGTAGGGCGGGTCGGTGGACACGACCAGGTCGGTGAAGCCGTCGCCGTCCAGGTCGCAGGTCGTCTCCGCGTCGAAGACGGCCGGGCGCTGCCCTTTGGTCGGGGCCGCCTGCCGCTCGGGGTCGAGCAACTGCCGTGCGCCCGGAGTGAGTCCGCGCTCGCCGCCGTAGACGATGCCGATGCCCGCGTCGTCCGCGTGGGCCTGCGCCTTGACCAGGTCGTTGAGGACGAGGTCGCGATGGCCGTCGCCGTTGAAGTCGTCAGGGATCCTGCTGCCCTTGCCCGGTGGGACGGGGAGCAGTGCGGGGGCGTCGGCCACCTGGACGGGTGTGTGCCGGGCCGGCTCCGCGTCGTCGTGCGGGGTGGGGCCACAGGCGGCGACCGTGAGGGCGAGGACGCCGAGGGTGCCGGTCAGGGCCGCCGTACACTTCCCGCTTCTTCGCGCGCGCACCGCTCACCTCGTCGACATCAGGGGAAACAACTGGGTAATGATGCACGCGTTCGAGGGGCGGCGACAGCCCCGTGCGGGGGTGCGCGGGCCATCGGCCGAGCTGTGACCGCCCATTTGGCTTCTATCGACACGTATCGAGTGACTGGACGGCGGTGTTCCGGCCACATGACGGCCGACGCTCAGCCGTCGAGCGCCAGGACTGACACCCCTCCCCGCACCCGGGCGCCCCCGTCACTCTTCCGGGTCCCGCATCGATGTAACAGCTGCTACATTCCGAAGTGTGACCGAGATCGAATACGGCGGCGAGGGCGACGAGGCGCGTGACGGAACGCGCTGGATCGTCCTCGTCGTCAGGGTTCCGGCCGAGCCCTCCCGGCACCGGGTGGCCGTCTGGCGTGAGCTGCGGAAGATCGGTGCGCTGTCGCTGGGGCAGGGGGTGTGGGCCGTACCGGACGTGCCGCTGTTCGCCGACGGGATCGGCCGGGTGCTGGAGCTGACCGAGCGCGCCGGCGGCGAGGCCGTCTCGCTCGCGGCCACCGGGCGGGGCACCCAGGACGGACGGCGGCTGCGCGCCATGTTCACGGCCGCCCGCTCCGCCGACTGGACCGAATTCATCGCCGACTGCGGCAAGTTCGAGGCGGAACTGGCCAAGGCCCGCGGCGGAGCCGCTGTCGGAAACAGCCGTATCGCCAAGTTCACGCTCGCCGAACTGGAGGAAGAGGAGCAGTCGCTGGAGCGGCTGCGCCGCTGGCACCGGGACCTGACCGCGCGGGACGTGTTCGGCGCCCCCGAGTCCGCCGAGGCCGGCGAACGGCTCAAGGTCTGCGTCGCCGCCTGCGAGGACTACGCCGAGCGCGTCTTCACCGCACTGCACCAGGTGCCGGAGCAACGCGTCCCCGAAGAGGGGAGGCGGGAGCCCGGCGAGGAGCCCGGCCGATGACCACGACCCAGCCCCGGCCGGCCCCGCGGCCCGGATGTGGCCCCTGTACGCCGCCGGCTTCACCACCGCCTTCGGCGCGCACGGCATCGCCGCCAACCTCGGCGGGCACTCCGACGACGCGGTGACCTCCCTGCTCGTGCTCGGTGGCCTGCTCGCCCTCTACGACGGCGCCGAGGTGGTGCTCAAGCCGGTCTTCGGCAGCCTCGCCGACCGGATCGGCGCCCGCCCGGTCCTGCTCGGCGGACTGGTCGCCTTCGCGCTCGCCTCCGCCGCCTACGTCGCCGCCGACAGCCCCGCCTGGCTCTGGGCCGCCCGGCTCGGCCAGGGCGCCGCCGCCTCCGCGTTCTCACCGTCCGCCTCCGCGCTGGTCGCCCGACTGACATGGGCTCCGCCGAACTCGGTCGGGAACTCGGCGACGCGGGCGGACCGCTGCTGGTGGCCGCCGTCGCCTCCCTGGCCACCCTGACCCACGGTTACGCCGCCCTCGCTCTGCTCATCGCCGTCGGCCCCGCGCTCGCCTTCCGTAAAACCGCCCGCAAGGCCGTCGATAACACCATGTAAAAGATCTTCTCCATTTCTTCGACCGCACCGGTCATTCGATCTTCCAGATAATCACCGTTGACGCGTATTCCCCCGAATGCCAGATGTCCGGTCCTGTGTGGTGCTCGTTAGGTGAATGTGACGTGGCGGGAAAAACATGCAGCTGAGGACAGTTCGATGAGCTCGTTCCGGGCAGCTGATCAGATCGGTGCGGAAAGCATCACCGGTTGCTCTGATCTGCTCGATGAGTTCCTCAGGGCAATCAGTCGGATGGAGAGTGAATATCTCCGTGCGGCTCTGGAGGGGGAGAAGATCTAGAAATGAGGTCCGACTATGACGCGGTAGAGCAGCAGCCTCATTACGCTCAGCGGCTCGACATGCAGAACCTCTGGCAGGCCCCTGAGCAGGGGATCTCCTCGTCGGGCGGCTGGGATCTGGACGCGGAGCTGGCTCACATGCTGAGCACGACGCAGGGCCTGGATCTCTCCGATCTCGTGCCGCCGTCTCCGCCGCCCCAGCGCAGCGACGACAGACCCCCGCCCCGCCCGGTCCATCGGAAACGACCTCAGACGGGCGCCCGGATCCTCGGTGGAAATCCGAAGATCGTGAGCGTCTCTGTGCTGGTCACGTTAATCACCTTGTGTGCGGTGACGATGCTCACATGGTCCATCTCGTATTCGTACGATCAGCTCCGCGACATCGCGCTTCTCGTCGTTTCGGAGAAGTTGGCGCAATGGTGGCCGCTGACGGTGTACGGACCGTGGCTGCTGGCCGGCCTGTCCATCCTGCGGGCCTCCGTCCAGCGCCGGACCGCCCGGCGCTCCTGGGCCGTCATGCTGATCTCCTCCGGCACGGCCGTCGCCCTGTGCATCGGTCAGTCGGCGCATTCCCTGCTCGCGATGGTGATCGTCGGAATTCCCCCGATCACCGCCCTGGTCTGCTTTCGCGAGCTTGTCGGCCAGTTCTCGTCGCGCCCCGGCCCGAGGCACGCCGCCGACACGATGAACAACCCCAAGCAGCCCAAGTCGTAGACCGCCGCCCGGGGTTCCGGAAGTGCCCCGTCAGTACTGGTACGGCTGCCGCTGAGACTGCCCGTACGGCTGCTGACCCCCGGAGCCCCCGGCGGCGGCCTGCGCCTGGAGCTGCTCGGCCTGCTCCCGGGGCACCTTGTGCTCCGCGCCGCAGAACGTGCACTGCGTCGCGTACTTGGTCGAGACCGGGAACAGCGGCACGAAGAACAGGGTGAACTTCGTGACGCGCTTGCGCAGCGTGTGCGCCGCGGGGTTGCCGCACTGGCCGCACACCAGCGTGAGTATCGCGAGCTGGTAGAGGTAACCCTTGGTGCCGAAGATGATCACGCGGCGGTCCTTTCCGGTCAGTTCCTGTCGTCCAGCCTGCCGTACGACGACGCCCCCTGTCCCGTGCGGGGGACAGGGGGCGTCGGACGGACGGCCGTGACGGCTACTTCACCGGCTCGGGCTCCGGCTCGCTCTCCGTCTGCGCGGTGTCCTCGGGGTCCACCGGCGTCTTGACCGACTCCAGCAGCAGCTGGGCGACGTCGACGACCTGGATGGACTCCTTGGCCTTGCCGTCGTTCTTCTTGCCGTTGACCGAGTCGGTCAGCATGACGAGGCAGAACGGGCAGGCGGTGGAGACGATGTCCGGGTTCGTGGAGAGAGCCTCGTCGACACGCTCGTTGTTGATGCGCTTGCCGATCCGCTCCTCCATCCACATCCGCGCACCACCGGCGCCGCAGCAGAAGCCGCGCTCCTTGTGGCGGTGCATCTCCTCGTTCCTGAGGCCCGGGACGCTGGCGATGATCTCGCGCGGCGGCGTGTAGATCTTGTTGTGCCGGCCCAGGTAGCACGGGTCGTGGTAGGTGATGATGCCCTCGACCGGGGTCACCGGGACCAGCTTGCCCTCGTCCACCAGGTGCTGGAGCAGCTGGGTGTGGTGGATGACCTCGTAGTCGCCGCCGATCTGCGGGTACTCGTTGCCGATCGTGTTGAGGCAGTGCGGGCAGGTGGCGACGATCTTCTTCGCCGACCTGGGCTTCGCCGACTCGGGGACGACCTTGCCCTCGTCGTCCAGTTCCTCGCCGAACGCCATGTTCAGCGCCATGACGTTCTCCATGCCGAGCTCCTGGAACAGGGGCTCGTTGCCCAGGCGGCGGGCGGAGTCACCGGTGCACTTCTCGTCGCCGCCCATGATCGCGAACTTCACGCCCGCGATGTGCAGCAGCTCGGCGAAGGCCTTGGTGGTCTTCTTGGCCCGGTCCTCCAGGGCGCCGGCGCAGCCGACCCAGTACAGGTACTCGACCTCGGTGAGGTCCTCGATGTCCTGGCCGACGACCGGGACCTCGAACTCGACCTCCTTGAGCCACTCCAGGCGCTGCTTCTTCGCCAGGCCCCAGGGGTTGCCCTTCTTCTCCAGGTTCTTGAGCATCGTGCCCGCCTCGGACGGGAACGCGCTCTCGATCATCACCTGGTAGCGGCGCATGTCGACGATGTGGTCGATGTGCTCGATGTCCACCGGGCACTGCTCGACACAGGCACCGCAAGTGGTGCAGGACCACAGGACGTCCGGGTCGATGACGCCGTTCTCCTCGGCGGTGCCGATCAGCGGACGCTCGGCCTCCGCCAGCGCCTCCGCGGGCACCGAGGCGAGCTGCTCCTCGGACGCCTTCTCCTCGCCCTCCATGGACTTGCCGCCACCCGCGAGCAGGTACGGCGCCTTGGCGTGCGCGTGGTCCCGCAGCGACATGATCAGCAGCTTCGGGGAGAGCGGCTTGCCCGTGTTCCAGGCCGGGCACTGCGACTGGCAGCGGCCGCACTCGGTGCAGGTGGAGAAGTCCAGCAGGCCCTTCCAGGAGAACTGCTCGACCTGGGAGACACCGAAGACGTCGTCGTCACCGGGGTCGGTGAAGTCGATCGGCTTGCCGCCCGACGTCATCGGCAGCAGGGCGCCCAGCGAGGTCTCACCGGTGGCGTTGCGCTTGAACCAGATGTTCGGGAAGCCCAGGAAGCGGTGCCAGGCCACACCCATGTCGGTCTTCAGCGAGACCACGATCATCCAGATGAAGGAGGCCGCGATCTTCAGGCCGGCGAAGAAGTAGGTGAGGTTCTGGAGCGTGGAGACGTCCATGCCCTCCAGCCAGTGCACCACCGGGTACGAGATGAAGAACGAGGCCTCGTAGCCGTCCACGTGGTGCTGTGCGCCTTCCAGCGCGTGCAGCATGAAGATGCAGACACCGACGATCAGGATGATCGTCTCGACGAAGTAGGCCTGGCCGGTGTTCGAGCCCGCGAAACGGGACTTGCGGCCCGCCCTGCCCGGCCGGGACAGCTGCCGGATGACGACCAGCGTCGCGATGCCGACCACCGTCATGGTGCCGATGAACTCGACATACATGTTGTACGGCGCCCAGTCGCCGATGACCGGCAGGATCCAGTCGGCCTTGAAGAGCTGGCCGAAGGCGTTGACGATCGTCAGCAGCAGTGTGTAGAAGCCGATCGCGACGAACCAGTGCGCGATGCCGACGATGCCCCAGCGGTTCATCCGGGTGTGCCCCAGGAACTCCTTCACCAGGGTGACGGTGCGCTGGTAGGGGTCGTTGGTCCGGGATCCGGCGGGCACGTTCTGGCCGAGCCGCAGGAAGTTGAAGATCTGCAGGAGGGCGCGGCCGAACAGTGCCACGCCGACCACGATCAGGACCAGCGACACGATGATCGCGGCGAGTTGCATTTCGGGGCTCCTCGGGCCTGCGAGGCGACATTACTAAGCGGTAACTTATGCAGTCCTCTGAGACTACCCGCATCCTCGGTCGCACTGTAGCCAGGCGCGGGGTGATCTGAATCGCTGAGGCTTGCCTTAAGTGCGCATCGGGGTTCACTTCCGAACGAATCGTGTTATTCATCCCGAAATGGTATATACGCCACTAATCTAAGCCCGTGCTTTACGGGATCGCCGCCGCCACCACCGCCCTCGTCGTGACCGCCCTCCTCGCGATGCTGCTCCGCCTGCCCGCCCTGCGTCTCGGCATTGTCGACCGCCGGCGGCAGCGGCCGCTGCCTCTGCTCGGCGGGGTGGCCGTCGCGCTCGTGACCTGCCTGGTGGCAGCCGCCGGGGAGTGGACGCGGTTCGCCCCGCTGGGCTCCGAGATCGGGCGTCTGCTGATCGCCGCGGGCGCCGTGGCCTGCCTCGGGCTGGTCGCCGACGTACGGCGGGTGAAGGAGCGCTTCCTGGTCGGCGGTACGGCCGTGGCGGCGGCCTGTGTGGTCCCTTACGGCGACACCGGGATCCTGCTCGGGCCGGTGGCCGTCGGCTGGATCGTCCTCGTCGCCGTCGGCTTCAAGGCGCTGGACCATGCGGACGCCCTGGTCGGCACCGTCGGGGTGCTCACCGCCTTCGGCGTCGGCATCTGCGCGGCGGCCGAGGTGATGGACGAACTGGCCGTGCTGCTCAGCGTGCTGGCCGCCGCCCTGACCGGGTTCCTCATGCACAACTGGCATCCCGCGCGGATCGGCCTCGGGGCCAGCGGGTCCCTGTTCGTCGGGTTCGTGCTCGCGTCCTCGGCCGTGATGACGCGCGCCGGGCTCGATCCGGTGCCGAGTGTGAGCGTGCTGTACTCGCTGACCGCCCTGGCCACCGCCGACGTCGTGCTGGTGGCGCTGTCGCGCCGGCTCGCCGGACGGCCGCTGCTGCGGGGCGGGCCCGACCATCTGGCCCACCGGCTGCGCCGGATCGGGCTCACTCCGCAGGGTGTGACCGTCCTGCTGGGTGTCGCATCCTTCTGCGGGGTACTCGTCGGCGTCCTCGTGCATCTGGGATGGATGGCCCCCTCCGGGGCGTTGTGGGTGGGGGTGGTCGCGCTGATCGCCGTCCTCGCGCTGCTGCACATCAAGACCTACGGCCCTCGGCGTCAACCGGACTTCCCCGTGCAGGACTCCGCGAGAGTCTCCGCCCGGGTCGCGTCTTCGCAGGTCGGAGCCCAGTTGCGTGTAAGGAACGGATAAGAGTTGAGTGGGGTCGACTCAGCTCTGTTGACCCATCTCCGGCCGTCGTGCACACTTGAGTCCGTTCCACTCAAGTCAGCTGGAGGAATTCATCATGGCACGTGCGGTCGGCATCGACCTGGGCACGACTAACTCCGTCGTCAGCGTTCTGGAGGGCGGCGAGCCCACCGTCATCACCAACGCCGAGGGTGCCAGGACCACGCCGTCCGTCGTCGCCTTCGCGAAGAACGGTGAGGTGCTCGTCGGCGAGGTCGCCAAGCGCCAGGCGGTGACCAACGTGGACCGGACCATCCGTTCCGTGAAGCGTCACATGGGCACCGACTGGAAGATCGAGCTGGACGGGAAGCCGTTCAACCCGCAGCAGATCTCGGCGTTCATCCTCCAGAAGCTGAAGCGTGACGCCGAGGCGTACCTGGGCGAGAAGGTCACGGACGCGGTCATCACCGTCCCGGCCTACTTCAACGACTCCGAGCGTCAGGCGACGAAGGAGGCCGGCGAGATCGCGGGCCTGAACGTCCTGCGCATCGTCAACGAGCCGACGGCCGCCGCCCTGGCGTACGGCCTCGACAAGGACGACCAGACGATCCTCGTCTTCGACCTCGGTGGCGGCACCTTCGACGTGTCCCTCCTCGAGATCGGCGACGGCGTCGTCGAGGTGAAGGCCACCAACGGTGACAACCACCTCGGTGGTGACGACTGGGACCAGCGCATCGTCGACTACCTGGTCAAGCAGTTCCAGGCCGGTCACGGCGTGGACCTCTCCAAGGACAAGATGGCCCTGCAGCGCCTCCGCGAGGCCGCCGAGAAGGCCAAGATCGAGCTGTCCTCGTCCACCGAGACCTCGATCAACCTGCCCTACATCACCGCCTCCGCCGAGGGCCCCCTGCACCTCGACGAGAAGCTCACCCGCGCGCAGTTCCAGCAGCTGACCGCGGACCTGCTGGAGCGCTGCAAGACCCCGTTCTTCAACGTCATGAAGGACGCCGGCGTCTCCATCAACGAGATCGACCACGTCGTCCTCGTCGGTGGCTCCACCCGTATGCCCGCCGTCGCCGAGCTCGTGCGCGAGCTGACCGGCGGCAAGGACGCCAACAAGGGCGTCAACCCGGACGAGGTCGTCGCCATCGGCGCCGCCCTGCAGGCCGGTGTCCTCAAGGGTGAGGTCAAGGACGTCCTGCTCCTCGACGTGACCCCGCTGTCCCTCGGCATCGAGACCAAGGGCGGCATCATGACCAAGCTCATCGAGCGCAACACCACGATCCCGACCAAGCGGTCCGAGATCTTCACGACGGCCGAGGACAACCAGCCGTCCGTGCAGATCCAGGTCTACCAGGGCGAGCGTGAGATCGCGGCGTACAACAAGAAGCTCGGGATGTTCGAGCTGACCGGTCTGCCGCCGGCCCCGCGCGGTGTCCCGCAGATCGAGGTCGCCTTCGACATCGACGCCAACGGCATCATGCACGTGACCGCGAAGGACCTCGGCACGGGCAAGGAGCAGAAGATGACCGTCACCGGCGGCTCCTCGCTGCCGAAGGACGAGGTCAACCGGATGCGCGAAGAGGCCGAGAAGTACGCGGAGGAAGACCACGCCCGCCGCGAGGCCGCCGAGTCCCGCAACCAGGGCGAGCAGCTCGTCTACCAGACGGAGAAGTTCCTCAAGGACAACGAGGACAAGGTCCCCGGCGAGGTCAAGGCCGAGGTCGAGGCCGCCGTCGAGGAGCTGAAGACCGCGCTCAAGGGCGAGGACACCGCCGAGATCCGCACCGCCACCGAGAAGGTCGCCGCGGTCTCCCAGAAGGTCGGCCAGGCCATGTACGCCGACGCCCAGGCCGCTCAGGCCGCGGGCGGTCCCGACGCCGGCGCCAAGGCCGACGACGACGTCGTGGACGCCGAGATCGTCGACGACGAGCGCAAGGACGGTGTCGCGTAATGACGGAGGAGACCCCGGGCTTCGAGGAGAAGCCCGACGTCCCCTCCGGCGCGACCCCTGACGACGCCGAGTCGAAGGCCGCTCCTCAGGAGGGGGCGGCCCCGGCCGGGGACGGAGCAGCAGACGCCGGCTTGGTGGCGCAGCTGGACCAGGTACGTACGGCGCTCGGCGAGCGCACGATGGACCTCCAGCGGCTCCAGGCCGAGTACCAGAACTACCGCCGCCGTGTGGAGCGGGACCGGATCACGGTCAAGGAGATCGCCGTCGCGAACCTCCTGACCGAGCTCCTGCCCGTGCTCGACGACATCGGCCGCGCGCGGGAACACGGCGAGCTCGTCGGCGGATTCAAGTCCGTCGCGGAGTCGCTGGAGACCGTCGCGGCGAAGATGGGCCTGCAGCAGTTCGGCAAGGAGGGCGAGCCCTTCGACCCGACGATCCACGAGGCGCTGATGCACTCCTACGCGCCGGACGTCACCGAGACGACCTGCGTCGCGATCCTCCAGCCGGGGTATCGCATCGGCGAGCGCACCATCCGCCCCGCGCGGGTGGCCGTCGCCGAGCCCCAGCCGGGCGCGCAGACCGTCAAGGAGGAGTCTGCCGAGGCGGCCGACGACAAGGAGAACGGTGGCCCGGACGAGGGCTGACGTTGAACTGACGAGAGAGGAGGGGCGTCGAGGATGAGCACCAAGGACTTCATCGAGAAGGACTACTACAAGGTCCTCGGCGTCCCCAAGGACGCCACCGAGGCCGAGATCAAGAAGGCGTACCGGAAGCTCGCCCGCGAGAACCACCCGGACGCCAACAAGGGCAACGCCAAGGCGGAGGAGCGTTTCAAGGAGATCTCCGAGGCGAACGACGTCCTCGGCGACCCCAAGAAGCGCAAGGAGTACGACGAGGCACGCGCCCTGTTCGGCAACGGCGGCTTCCGCCCCGGGCCGGGCGCGGGCGGCGGTTCCTTCAACTTCGACCTGGGCGACCTCTTCGGGGGCAGCGCCCAGGGCGGGGGCCAGGGAGCCGGAGGCTTCGGCGGCGGACTCGGTGACGTCTTCGGGGGCCTGTTCAACCGCGGCGGTGCGGGCAGCACCCGTACCCAGCCCCGGCGCGGCCAGGACATCGACACCGAGGTCAGCCTCAGCTTCACCGAGGCGATCGAGGGGGCGACGGTCCCGCTGCGGATGACCGCGCAGTCGCCGTGCAAGGCGTGCGCGGGCACCGGCGACAAGAACGGCACGCCCAGGGTGTGCCCGACCTGCGTCGGCACCGGCCAGGTGGCCAGAGGATCGGGCGGTGGCTTCTCGCTCACCGACCCCTGCCCGGACTGCAAGGGGCGCGGCCTGATCGCCGAGCACCCGTGCCTGGAGTGCAAGGGCAGCGGCCGGGCGAAGTCGTCGAGGACCATGCAGGTCCGTATCCCCGCCGGGGTGTCGGACGGTCAGCGCATCCGCCTGCGCGGCAAGGGCGCGCCGGGCGAGCGCGGCGGCCCGGCCGGCGATCTGTACGTCACCGTGCACGTCGACGCCCACCCGGTGTTCGGCCGCAAGGAGGACAACCTCACGGTGACCGTCCCCGTGACCTTCACGGAGGCGGCCCTGGGCGGCGAGGTCAGGGTTCCCACCCTGGGCGGACCGCCGGTCACCCTGAAGCTGCCGCCCGGCACACCCAACGGCCGCACTATGCGGGCGCGGGGCAAGGGCGCGGTCCGCAAGGACGGCACCCGCGGAGACCTGCTGGTCACCGTCGAGGTGAGTGTCCCGAAGGACCTTTCGGGGAAGGCTCGTGACGCGCTCGAGGCGTATCGCGAGGCGACCGCGGGTGAGGATCCGCGGGCGGAGCTGTTCGAGGCCGCGAAGGGAGCATGACGGAGATGGACGGTCGTCGACGCGGTGACAATTTCCGTGGGCCGTATGAACTGACCGAGGAGACCCCGGTCTACGTCATCTCGGTGGCGGCCCAGCTCTCGGGCCTGCACCCGCAGACACTGCGCCAGTACGACCGTCTGGGCCTGGTGTCCCCGGACCGCACGGCCGGCCGCGGCCGCCGCTACTCGGCCCGCGACATCGAACTGCTCCGCCAGGTGCAGGCGTTGTCGCAGGACGAGGGCATCAACCTGGCCGGCATCAAGCGCATCATCGAACTGGAGAACCAGGTCGCCGCGCTCCAGTCCCGGGTGGCCGAACTCCAGGCCGCCGTGGAAGGCGCCGCGGCGGCGATGCAGCAGCGCGAGGCGGCGGTACACGCGTCGTACCGCCGCGACCTGGTGCCGTACCAGGAGGTACAGCAGACCAGCGCGTTGGTGGTGTGGCGTCCGAAGAAGCCGAAGGACTAGCCGGACTCGCAGCGAACAGGGGCCCGGAGGTTCATGACGAACCTCCGGGCCCCTTTGTGGTCGCGACGCGCGTGGCCAGGGTCAGTCGGCCGGTGCCGTGAGCGTCCAGTCGCCCGCGGGGAGCGACTCGGTGCCGTCGGCCAGCACCCCGGTCACCCAGTAGTACGACGTGGTCCCGCGCTTCGCGCCCGTGTCGAAGTACTCGAAGGCGCCGGCCCCGAGGTCGGCGATCTTCTCGTACGCGGAGGTCGCCGGGTTCCAGCGGTAGATCCGGAAGCCCTTCGCCGGGTCGGGGCTCTCCTCGCCCGCGCCCAGCCCGGTCCACGAGAGCTGGTTGCCCTCGTCGCCCTCCGCCGGCGACACCGTCAGATACAGCGGCGAGCCCTCGGGCGTCGGCACGCTCGGGGTCATGTCGAGCTCGGTCACGGCCACGGCGGGGACCAGGTCGTCGCTCCACTTCATGGCGGAGTTGCCGTCGTCGTCCACGGCGTCGACGAAGAAGCAGACCTCGTCACCGTCCGGGTGCGTCAGATACGAGAAGGAGGTCTCGTCGGGCGAGACGTACTCCACCAGGCTGCCGTAGCAGACCTGCTCGTCCTCGTCGCCGACGAGTTCGCCCTTGTGGATCGTGTAGTACCGCAGATCCGTGGCGGGGCTCTTGTCCCAGCTCAGCCGGAAGCCGTACTCCGTCGGGTCGACGTTCAGCCCGGTGACGACCGGCGGCGGATCGTTGTCCCAGATCCGGCCCCGCTGGGGTGCGGACCGCACGGACTCGTTGCCCGCCGTGTCCAGCGCCGACACCCGGTAGTAGTACGCGGTGCTCTCAGCGGCCGAGGTGTCCAGGTGGGACAGCTGGCTGGTGGTGGCGATCCTGGTGTACGTGCCGTTCTCGCTCGCCGCCCGGTAGACGCGGTACGTCGCGGCGTCCGTCACCTTGTTCCAGCCGACCCGCAGCCCGCCCGTGCCTCCGGACGGGGTCACCTCGCCGGTCGCGCTCGTGATGGTGGGTACGCCGGGCGCGACCCGGTCGACGGTGGTGACCGGCTGGTCGGCCGTACCGGCGGACTCGTTGCCGGCCTTGTCCACGGCCCGGATCTCGTAGTAGTAGCCCGCGCCCGTCACCGGCAGGGTGCTGTCGGTGTACGTGGTGGAGGCGGTCGTGGCGAGCGGAGTGCCGCTGAAGGAGGAGCCCTTGAGGCGGCGGTGGACGCGGTAGCCGGCGAGGTCCATCTCCTGGTTCTTGGACCAGGTGAGCTTCGCCTTGCCCGTCGCCGTGTCGTACGTGACCTTCGCGCCGGTGGGTGTGAGCGGCTTGACCTTGTCGACGGTCGCCGAAGTCCTGGGGGTGTAGCCGAACTTGACCTTCGCGCTGCCGGTCCAGTTGACGTAGTCCACGCGCAAGGTGTGCTTGCCCGCCGGGACGGTGACGTTGACGGTCTTGGAGACGGTCGTGGAGGTGTTCTTCCACAGGTCGACCTTGCGGCTGCCATCGAGGTAGACGCGGATGCCGTCGAGCGCGGAGGCGGCGAAGGTGAAGGGGCCGCCGGAGCCGAAGTCGCGGGTCACCGTCCAGCGGACGGCGAAGTTGTCCTTCGGGAGGCCGGAGGCGGGGGCGTTGGTGCCCCAGTTCTGGTCGATCACGGTGTCGCAGTCGGTCCGCTTCGGGGTGCCCGAAAAGGCGGTGTTCGCGAAGAACTGCCGTTTGAAGACCGGCGATGCGCAGGTCACTGCGGCGGACGCGGGCGTCGTCGAGAGCAGGGTGCCCGCGGTGGCGAGCACGACCGTCACCGCGGCCGCGGCGGTCGTGCGTCTGGCTGGGTTCATTCGATCCTCTGGTCGAGTACGGGCAGCGGTGGGCGCTGCACTCATCAGGACCAGCGAGGAATGGGGTTGGTTGTACGGATCTTGATCGCGTGCGCGATCGAGGTTTGGTGGAGGGTGTGTAAGGGGGATTTGGAGGCATTCCGCTATGTCTTTACATGATCAGCGGAGCGTGGTGTTGCGCACTCGTTAAGTGATTCCGCTTGACGCTGAGGGCCGTCGGCGCGTTGGCTTTTCAGTCATCTGGGCGCGTTGGCGCGCCCGTGTCCCGAAGGCACCAGAAGTGAGCTTCTCTATGCGTCCCTTGCGCCCCCTGCGCCGCACCGCCACCGCCGTGGCCGCCGCGTCCACGATGACCCTCTCGCTGGCAGCGTGCGGGGCACTGGGCGTCACCGGGGACAGCAGTGAGGCGAGTCCCACCAAGGGCGACGACATCACCGTCGGGCTGCTGCTGCCGGAGACGGCGAACACCCGCTACGACAAGTTCGACTTCCCCATCATCCGGAACAAGGTCCTCGACCTCACCGACAAGCAGGGCCGGGTCGTCTACAAGAACGCCGATGCGGACGCGGCGAAGCAGGAGTCCCAGCTCCAGCAGATGATCGACGACCAGGTCGATGTGATCCTGCTGGACGCCGTCGACTCGCACGCCATCGCCGGCGGGGTGAAGAAGGCCAAGGACGCGGGCATCCCGGTCATCGCCTACGACCGTCTGGCCGAGGGGCCGATCGACGCGTACGTCTCCTTCGACAACGAACTCGTCGGCGAGGTCCAGGGCCGCACGCTCCTGGAGGCGATGAACCCGGTCGACTCCTCCGACAAGATCGTCATGATGAACGGCTCGCCCACGGACCCGAACGCGGGGCAGTTCAAGGCGGGCGCCCTGTCCGAGCTCAAGGGCACGGTGGACATAGCCAAGACGTACGACACCAAGGACTGGAAGCCGGAGAACGCCGAGGCCAACATGGCGCAGGCGATCAAGGCCATCGGCGTCAACAACATCAAGGGCGTCTACTCCGCCAACGACGGCATGGCCGGCGGCGTCATCAAGGCCCTCCAGGCGGCCGGCGTCACCGAGCTGCCCCCGATCACCGGCCAGGACGCCGAACTGGACGCCGTGCAGCGCATCATCAGCGGCGAGCAGTACATGAGCGTGTACAAGTCGTACCCGCAGGAGGCCGAGAGCGCCGCCGAGATGGCCGTGGCCAAGGTCCAGGGCCACGACATCCAGTTCGACTCGCTCACCCAGGACCAGGTCGACAGCCCGACCGACAAGGACATCCCGGCGCTGCTGGTGCCCGTGGTCGCCCTGACGGACGGCAACATCAAGGAGACCGTCGTCGCCGACGGGATCTACACCGTCGCCGACATCTGCACCGGCAAGTACAAGGCGGGCTGCAGCTCGCTCGGGCTGAAGTAACACCGTCGTTCCCTCAAGTGCCGTCGGGGCCCTGCCCCGGCGGCACTTGGCTGTGTCCGCACCGCCCGCCGTCCCGGTGACAGCGGCCGACGGCGCCTTGACGTCGTATGCGATTTCCTGTTCGCGAACTCCTGTGAAGGCGACTCCACGCTTCGCGTGCCCGCCAACGGCCGGAAATGCACCATCAGCTTGCTGCAAGTCGACGTGCGGAGGCCCGTACAGAGCGGTGCAAATCGGCATCTTACGGCGGCCGTCCCGGCAGGAGCCGTGTTGCGGAGCCAGGCCGGTCCGCGCATAGTTGCGCTGCGGAAGCGCGAGCGAACCGCGGGGCCGGCACGGCCGAGCACGGTGGGTCCCGTCGACCAGGCCCCGCCCGGCAGGTGTGTCCCGGCAGGGTGTCGACACCGCGCTCCGGAGGTGAGCGAGCCGGCGACAGAGGCATGAACCGGGGGTGGATGGGCGATGGCCGGGCACGGGGCGCAGGAGCATCCACACGGTGCCGACCGGCTGTGCGAGGCCGGGGACCGGGTGTACTCCCGGGCCGTACGGCGGGGCCGTGTGCCGCGCCACGACGCGGATCCGGTGCCCTGTCTGCTGGAGCTGGCACTGCTGCACCCGGACCCCGACGACATGGACTGGCTGGTGCCGACCTCCCCGCAGGAGGTCATGACGCGGCTGCTGCGCGGGGTCTACGACGAGGTCAGCGACAGCCAGCGCAGGATGGGCTCGGCGGTGGCGGCCTTCGAGTGGTACGCGGCACTGGGCCCGCAGCCCTCACCGGCGTCCGGCACCGACCCCGCCGCGCCCGGCTCGGCGATCCGGGTCCTGGAGGGCGACTCGCGCATCCAGGGCGCGCTGGACGAGGCGACGCAGGCGTGCACGACCGAGGTGCTGACCGTGCAGCCCGGCGGCATCCGGCCCGAGCACGAGCTGACGGAGGGCCTGCACCGGGCGATGGCGCTGCGGGGGCGGGGCGTGCGGATGCGCGACCTGTACACGCACGTGGCCCGGCACGGCCAGGGCCTGCTCAACTACCTGGAGCTGATGGGCGACTCGGTGGAGGCCCGCACGCTGGACGAGGTGATCGACCGGCTGATCCTCTTCGACCGCACGGTGGCCTTCATCCCGGCGAACGCCGACCGCACGCTCGCCCTGGAGCTGCGGCATCCCGGGCTCGTGCACTACCTGGTGACGGTCTTCGAGCGGCTGTGGCGCCTCGCGATCCCGCTGACGGCATCGCTCCCCGACACCGGCATCGAGGGCATCTCCCACCGCGAGCAGTCCATCGCCGCGCTGCTCGCCGAGGGGCACCAGGACGCGGTGATCGCGGAGCGGCTCGGGATAAGCGTACGGACCTGCCGGGCTCATATCGCCCGGCTCTCGGAGACGCTGGGAGCGGCCAGCCGTACGCAACTCGGGGTGCGGATAGCGCAGGTGGGGTTGGACCGGTCCCGGGCGTCGTCCTCCGAGGCCGCCGTGATCAGGGTTGCCGGGGTGCCAGGACTGCCCGGAGCACATGGGGTTCCCGGCCAGGAATCCGCGACCGGCCGATGAGACGGCCGAGGCGGCGGTCGCGGAGTTCGTGGCCGGGCCCTTGAGACTCAGTGCTCCTGTTCCAGGATTCCGGACTGGGCTATGAGATAGCCCAGTTGGGCGCGGCTGCCGCTGCCCAGTGCGCCGGCCAGCTTGGCGATGTGGGCCCGGCAGGTGCGCACGTTCATGCCCAGACGCCGGGCGATGGCCTCGTCGACGTGCCCCTCCACGAGGAGCTTGGCGATGGAGTGCTGGATCTCCGTGATGCCGTCGGGTGCCGTCTCGTACGGCGCGTGCTCGCTCAGCGGTACCGCGCGGCTCCACATGAACTCGAAGACCTTGATCAGATAGCGGATCAGCCCGGGGTGGCGCAGTTCCAGGGCGACCTGCTGGTCGTCCCGGGTGGGGATGAAGGCGACCGACTCGTCGCAGATGATGAGGCGCTCCACCAGCTCGTCGATGGTGCGGTACTCCACCTTGCCGTCGGAGAGCTGGGCGACGTAGGCGAGCTTGCCCGGGTTGTAGCGCACGGTGTGCTGGTAGAGGGTCCTTATCCGCACTCCGCGTTCGATCAGCGGCCGGTCCCGTTCCAGGCCCTGGAGCAGGCTCTGCTCGGAGATGCGGTTGCTCGGCTGGACCGTGAGCATCTCGGTGTGGCACTGGGCGGTGGCCAGATTGAGGGCGGCGTTGATCCGCTCGCCCCCCTCCAGCACGGTGATGGAGTGCGTGTTCCCCGTCACCTGGGTACTGAGGTCCATGAAGGGCTGGAGTGTCTCGGCCAGCTCCACCGACAACCGCCTGCGCTCGGTGATCTCCCGCTCGATGGGATTGAGCCGCTGAGCCAGCGCGACCGAGGCGGGAACCGGGATCAGCCAGTTCGCGTCGTCCGGATCGGGGTACAGCAGGGCGAACTCCATCAAGCAGGGGGCGGCCTCCACCTCCGCGCGTGCGATACGCCCCGTGCGCAGTGCGTTCGCATAGAGACGGCCACCTTGCGCGCACATCTCGGTCATCGCATGGGGATGTGTCGCTTTAGTCGGATTCGCTGCCAAATCTCCACCCCCCAGGGTCCTGAACATGCAGGAACATGATGCACCGATCGTGTGGCCATGAAGTGCCCGAATGAGCCATCGTCTTACTCGACGGGGGAAGAGGGGACCTTCAAGTGAGGACGAAGCCGACTATGCGGAACAGAATGCTTCGCTCGATTCTTGTCGCCGCCTTCTCCACCGTTGTGGCCGTCGGAGTCCTGAGTGGCCTCTCGGAATCGAAGAGCGACAGAGCGGACAGTAGCTGGCCGAGCGGACCCAAGCCGGTCACGATCGCCGGGGACAGTTCCTGGCCGGCGGTCGCGCAGAAGAGCAGCGGCGGGCAGGAGTAGGCATGACCACCCCACCCGACGACCGCTCCTTCCGCCGCGAAATGGCCACCGCCTACCGCTCCGGCTGGCACTTCATCGACCTTGTCACCGCGATCCCCCACTCCGGTGACTCGTTGATGGTGACCGTGTTCGGAGAGCCGGTCGTCGTGACGCGGGACGAGGACGAGGACGTCAGGGCGTACCGGTGTCTGCGGCGGCCTCGGGGGGCGCCGCAGCCCGTTCGGTGTGCCGTCCGGTATGGAATGATCTTCGTCAATCTCGATCAACGCGACCACCGGCTGGTGGAGCCGGAGGCTCCGGCCCCAAGGACCATCTCAGCCACCCCCCGCAGTGCCTGACGCGATTCCCCCGTCGTAACAGATCGCTCAGGTGCTTCCCCCCGCAGCGGCGTCACCGTGACCTGAACACGGTGACGCCGCTGCAGTTTTGCGGCGACATTTCCCCGTATCGGACCGCCGTCCGGTGGCTGAAACCGGGCGCCCGGTATCCAGCCATCCGTGTCGGCCGCACCGCCGGTCGTATCGCCCGTCGCACCGCCCGGCGAGTCGCGCGTCACCCGGCGTCCGCCCGCCGCGCTCACCCGCGCCCCATCGCCCGGCTCAGCGCGATCTCGATCACGACCCGATGGGGGTTGGGCGCCGGAGTGCGTCCATAGCGCACCGCGTACCGGCGCACCGCCTCCGCGACCCGCTCCGGCTCCGCACTGACCTGCGCCCGCCCCTCCAGCGTGGCCCAGCGCCCGCCGTCCACCTGGCAGACCGCGACCGTCGCCCCGTCGGGTCCGGCGGCCAGCACATGGCCCACCTTCGCGCTGGACTTGTTCGTGATCACCCGAGCAAGCCGCGCCTCGGGGTCGTATGTCACTCCGACGGGTACGACGTGCGGGGTGCCGTCCGGGCGCAGGGTCGTGAGGGTGCACAGGTGCCTCTCCTGCCAGAAGGTGAGGTACGACGCGTCGGGCGCGCCCGGATCCTGAGGGTATGCCGCCATGGCCCTGGAACCTAGCCGCCCCAAGCCTCCCGGCACTACCTTGAGTGGAATAGACTCAACTTTGTGTACGCTGACTCAGTCAGTACGGGGAGACGCTGACATCAGGAGGAGAAGGGACACGTGGACGCAGAGCTGACCAACAGGAGCCGGGACGCGATCAACACGGCCGGCAACCGGGCCGTCACCGAGGGGCACCCGGACCTCATGCCCGCCCACCTGCTGCTGGCTCTGCTCCAGGGGCAGGACAACGAGAACATCGTCGACCTGCTCGCCGCCGTCGACGCCGATCAGGCCGCCATCCGGGCCGGCGCCGAGAAGGCGCTCGCCGCGCTGCCCAGCGTGACCGGGTCCACCGTCGCGCCCCCGCAGCCCAACCGCGAGCTGCTCGCCGTCATCGCGGACGCACAGGCCCGCGCCCAGGAGCTCGGGGACGAGTACCTCTCCACCGAGCATCTCCTCATCGGCATCGCCGCCAAGGGCGGCCCGGCCGGGGACGTGCTCACCCAGCAGGGGGCGAGCGCGAAGAAGCTGCTGGACGCCTTCCAGAAGGCGCGGGGCGGGCGGCGCGTGACCTCCGCCGACCCCGAGGGGCAGTACAAGGCGCTGGAGAAGTTCGGCACCGACTTCACTGCCGCCGCCCGCGAGGGCAAGCTCGACCCCGTCATCGGGCGGGACCAGGAGATCCGGCGGGTCGTGCAGGTGCTGTCCCGCCGTACCAAGAACAACCCCGTCCTCATCGGCGAGCCCGGCGTCGGCAAGACCGCCGTCGTCGAAGGGCTCGCCCAGCGGATCGTCAAGGGGGACGTGCCGGAGTCGCTGAAGGACAAGCGGCTCGTCGCCCTCGACCTCGGCGCCATGGTCGCGGGCGCGAAGTACCGCGGTGAGTTCGAGGAACGGCTCAAGACCGTCCTCGCTGAGATCAAGGACTCCGACGGGCAGATCATCACCTTCATCGACGAGCTGCACACCGTCGTCGGCGCGGGCGCCGGCGGCGACTCCGCGATGGACGCCGGCAACATGCTCAAGCCCATGCTCGCCCGCGGTGAGCTGCGCATGGTTGGCGCCACCACCCTCGACGAGTACCGCGAGCGGATCGAGAAGGACCCCGCGCTGGAGCGGCGCTTCCAGCAGGTGCTGGTCGCCGAGCCGACCGTCGAGGACACCATCGCGATCCTGCGCGGGCTCAAGGGGCGCTACGAGGCCCACCACAAGGTCCAGATCGCCGACAGCGCGCTGGTGGCCGCCGCGACCCTCTCCGACCGCTACATCACCTCCCGCTTCCTCCCCGACAAGGCCATCGACCTCGTGGACGAGGCGGCCTCCCGCCTCCGCATGGAGATCGACTCCTCGCCGGTCGAGATCGACGAGCTCCAGCGCTCCGTCGACCGGCTGCGCATGGAGGAACTGGCCCTCGACAAGGAGACCGACCCCGCCTCCCGCGAGCGCCTGGACAAGCTGCGCCGCGACCTCGCCGACAAGGAGGAGGAGCTGCGGGGCCTGACCGCCCGCTGGGAGAAGGAGAAGCAGTCCCTCAACCGGGTCGGTGAGCTGAAGGAGCGGCTGGACGAAACCCGCGGCCTGGCCGAACGCGCCCAGCGCGACGGCGACTTCGACTCCGCATCCAAGCTGCTGTACGGCGAGATCCCCGCCCTGGAGAAGGAGTTGGAGGCCGCCTCCGCCGCCGAGGAGGAGGTCGCCAAGGGCACCATGGTCAAGGAGGAGGTCGGCTCCGACGACATCGCCGACGTGGTCGGGGCGTGGACCGGCATCCCCGCCGGGCGGCTCCTGGAGGGCGAGACGCAGAAGCTGCTGCGCATGGAGGACGAGCTGGGCAAGCGGCTCATCGGGCAGAGCGAGGCCGTGCAGGCCGTCTCCGACGCCGTACGCCGCACCCGCGCCGGTATCGCCGACCCGGACCGTCCCACCGGGTCCTTCCTCTTCCTCGGCCCGACCGGCGTCGGCAAGACCGAACTCGCCAAGGCCCTCGCCGACTTCCTCTTCGACGACGAGCGGGCGATGGTCCGCATCGACATGAGCGAGTACGGCGAGAAGCACTCCGTCGCCCGGCTCGTCGGCGCGCCCCCCGGCTACGTCGGCTACGAGGAGGGCGGCCAGCTCACCGAGGCCGTGCGCAGGCGGCCGTACAGCGTCGTCCTGCTCGACGAGGTGGAGAAGGCGCATCCCGAGGTCTTCGACATCCTGCTCCAGGTGCTGGACGACGGGCGGCTCACGGACGGCCAGGGCCGTACGGTCGACTTCCGCAACACGATCCTGGTGCTGACGTCGAACCTGGGCAGCCAGTTCCTGGTCGACCCGATCACCAGCGAGCAGGAGAAGAAGGAGCAGGTCCTGGAGGTGGTCCGCACCGCCTTCAAGCCGGAGTTCCTCAACCGGCTCGACGACCTGGTGGTCTTCTCGGCGCTGAACAAGGACGAGCTCAGCCGGATCGCCCGGCTCCAGATCGACCGGCTGGCGGGGCGGCTCGCCGAGCGCCGGCTGTCCCTGGAGGTCACCGACGCGGCCCTGGCCTGGCTCGCCGACGAGGGCAACGACCCGGCCTACGGCGCCCGGCCCCTGCGCCGCCTCGTCCAGACCGCCATCGGCGACCGCCTCGCCAAGGAGATCCTGGCCGGCGAGGTCAAGGACGGCGACACGGTCCGGGTGGACGCCTTCGGCGACGGTCTGATCGTGGGTCCGGCGACCGGAAAGACGCTCTGACCCGGACAAACGCCCTGATCACGGGTACCCGGCGCGGATCGGGTACCCGTCCGGGTGACCGGATCGAGTCAGCCGAGGGCTGACAGCCCCTACCGGGCTTGCCACCCCCCTCCCCGGATGGGGGAGGATGGCGGAATCCGTACGAAGGGAAAATCACGGTGAGCATCGACCCGTCCTCGATTCCGAACTTCGGGGGCCAGCAGCCGCAGCCCGGGCCCCCGCCCGGCCCCGTTGTCCCGGATCAGGACCTCGTGAAGCAGCTCCTCGACCAGATGGAGCTGAAGTACGTCGTCGACGACGAGGGTGACCTCGCGGCGCCGTGGGAGCAGTTCCGTACGTACTTCATGTTCCGCGGCGAGGGTGACCAGCAGGTCTTCTCGGTGCGGACGTTCTACGACCGGCCCCACAAGATCGACGAGAAGCCGCTGCTCCTCGAGTCGATCGACGACTGGAACCGCCGGACCCTGTGGCCCAAGGTCTACAGCCACACGCACGACGACGGCACCGTCCGCCTGATCGGCGAGGCACAGATGCTGATCGGCACGGGCGTCAGCCTGGAGCACTTCGTCTCGTCGACGGTCAGCTGGGTGCGGGCCGCCATCGAGTTCGACAAGTGGCTCGTCGAGCAGCTCGGCCTTGAGCAGGAGGTCAACGACGCGGAGAAGCCGGAGGACGACGAGGAGTAGTCCTCGACAAGCAGGAGCCCGGCCAGGGCACCGGCCGACACGGCCGGGTGCCGGGCCGGGCTCACGCCGTTTTGCAGCGCCCTCGCCGCGCTACATGGCCCGTAGCCGCTTGGCCGCCTCCTCCAGCACCTCCGTGCGCTTGCAGAACGCGAACCGCACGAACGGCGCCCCCGCCTCCCGGTGGTCGTAGAAGACCGCGTTCGGGATGGCGACCACCCCGGCCCGCTCCGGCAGCGCGCGGCAGAAGGCGAAGCCGTCGCTCTCGCCGAGGGGGCGGATGTCGGTGGTGATGAAGTAGGTGCCGGCGGTCCTGAACACCTCGAACCCGGCCTCCGTCAGCCCCGCCGCCAGCAGATCCCGCTTGGCCAGCATGTCCTCGCGGAAGGCCGTGAAATAGCTGTCGGGCAGCGCGAGCGCCTCCGCGACCGCGTACTGGAACGGCCCCGACGAGACGTACGTCAGGAACTGCTTCGCCGAGCGCACGGCCGTGACCAGGCCCGGCGCCGAGGTCACCCAGCCGACCTTCCAGCCGGTGAACGAGAAGCTCTTGCCTGCCGACCCGATCGTCACCGTCCGCTCCCGCATGCCCGGGAAGGTCGCGAGCGGCAGATGCTCGGCGTCGTCGAAAACCAGGTGCTCGTACACCTCGTCGGTCACCACCAGCAGATCCCGCTCGACCGCCAGCTCGGCGATCGCGGCCAGTTCGGCACGGGTGAGGACGGTGCCGGTGGGGTTGTGCGGGGTGTTGATCAGCAGCAGCCGGGTGCGGTCGGTGACGGCGGCGCGCAGCTCGTCCAGGTCCAGCCGGAAGCTGCCCTCGTGCGGCCGCAGGGTGACCGGCACGCGCGTGCCGCCCGCCATGGCGATGCAGGCCGCGTAGGAGTCGTAGTACGGCTCCAGGGCGATCACCTCGTCGCCGGGCTCCAGCAGCGCCAGCAGCGCGGCCGCGATGGCCTCGGTGGCGCCCGCGGTGACCAGGACCTCGGTGTCGGGGTCGTACGACAGCCCGTAGCGCCGCTGCTGATGGACGGCGATCGCGGTGCGCAGCTCGGGGACGCCGGGACCCGGCGGGTACTGATTGCCGCGCCCGTCCCGCAGTGCCCGCACGGCCGCCTCGCGGACCTCCTCGGGTCCGTCGGTGTCGGGGAAGCCCTGCCCCAGGTTGATGGACCCCGTGCTCAGGGCCAGCGCGGACATCTCGGCGAAGATCGTCGTCCCGAACTCGGCGAGCCGGCGGTTGAGCAGCGGGCGGGTCGTGGAGGTCATGCGGGTCATCCTCCGCCCAAGCTCTGGAGTTCCTCAACTCTGCTTTGGGCCGCGGGACGGCCGGGCATCTGACTGCCACGCACCGAGCGGGAGGCGCCCACGGGGGGACGCCCGGATCCGCTTCGGGGGAACGGAAGGAGGCTGACGCCATGGTCACAGGCTTTGTGGTGGCGCTGGTCGCAGTGGTCTTTGTGGTGATCTTCGTGTCCGCCGCGCGCGGCGGCGCACGGCCGTCCCGCCGCACCCACAGCCGCAGGGGGAGCTCGGACAGCGGCAGCGGCAGCTGGTGGGCCGGCGGGGGCGACAGCGGATCGTCCTGCGGGGGTGGCTCCTCCTCCTGCGGTGGTGGCTCGTCATGCGGAGGCGGGTCGTCGTCCTGCGGAGGAGGCGGCGGGGGCGGATGCGGTGGCGGAGGCAGCTGACACGGGGCAGCTGAGCTCCCCGAGCAGGGGGAATCGCATCCGCGTGGAGCGGGGCCGGTGCCTGGGACCGGTCCCGCTTCTCTGTGTCCGGCGCCCGGATCGAGGCGAAAGCGCGGGCGCACCGGCGCACGCCCCGTATCCATCGGCGTACGCCGGAGTTGAACAGTTGAGCTGATAAGCCCTCTGAGGGATGGAAACCCTACGAACTTGGGTAAAAAGTCTGTGGTGGCGCCCTAGTTCATGATTCAGTGAATTTCACCAACGCAGCCCTCGGACGTCCCGCGGACACCCATCTGACCGGCCGATCAATGAGCTGACCGGGCCGACCCCTCCGTGTCGGCCGGGGTGCGCCGGAGACCCACACCTCCCTTTGTTCGCGTAGCGGAGCCGACCCATGCTCACGACCCTGAACACCGCCTACACCGACACGCGCGCGGCCGACCTCGCCTGGGCCCTGGGGCGGGAGCCGCTGCCCGCGCTGGCCGCACTCGACCTCGAACTGACCGGTGCGAAGCTCCAGTTGAGACTGCTCGGCGCGTCCCATCAGGTGCTGTTGGAGGAGGAGCGGGGCCTTTGTTCGGAGACCGTGGCCTGCATGCCCGGCAGCAGCACGCCCCTGCCGCTCGGGGTGGCCAAGCGGGCGGGCGACTGGGAGTACGAGTTCGCCGCCCGCGTGGAGATCCTGTCACCGGGTCAGTTCGCGGGCCGCGCCCAGGAGTTGCTGGCGCTGGTCGCCGACCATCCGCACGGCCTCGCCGGGGTCTTCCCCGGCAGCCCGCACGCCTTCACCGCGCTGCTCGCCCAGCATCACGAGGGGCAGGTCCACTGGCGCACCTGGCACGCGTACCCGCAGGACGGGCAGTTGGTGGCGACGCGGACCAGAGTGGGCGTACGGGTGGCCAAGGGCGCGGCGGGACCCGGGCGGCGGACGGAGCCGTTCGGCCCGTCGGAGGTCTGACGGCGGCGCAAACCACTGGCGCCTCAAGAACACCCGTGTGGGTGACGAAGCGTGCGCATGCCGTAACGTACCGTCGGCAACGTGATCGAGCCGCACGCCCCCGCCCCACCCGGCACCAGGTCGCCCTGGGCGGGTCCGCCGCGGCTCCCGGTCCGGCCGGGCACCGGGCGTTTCCTGGTCCTCGCGGGTGTCTTCGTATGCGCTGCCTGCGGACTCGTGTACGAACTCGAACTCGTCGCCCTCGCCTCGTACTTGATCGGCGACTCGGTCACC
Organism: Streptomyces coerulescens; assembly: GCF_042657965.1. Lineage (NCBI taxonomy): Bacteria > Bacillati > Actinomycetota > Actinomycetes > Kitasatosporales > Streptomycetaceae > Streptomyces > Streptomyces coerulescens. The sequence continues at coordinate 285,735 of NZ_JBHSKM010000005.1, read as the reverse complement.
CAGGCCTCCGTCGTGCTGTCCGTCATGGTGTTCGCGATGGGCGTCGGCGCCCTCGCCGCGAAGCGCCTGCGCCCGTACGCCGCGGCCGGATTCGGCGCCATCGAGGCCGTACTCGCCCTCGTCGGCGGATCCAGCGCACTCGCGCTGTACGCCGTCTTCGCCTGGACCGGCGACTGGGGCGGAATGTGGGCCGACGGCCCCCGCGCCCTGCTCGTCGCCTTCTCCCTCACCATCGGCCTGCTCATCGGCGCCGAAGTGCCGCTGCTGATGGAACTCATCCAGCGCATCCGGCGCCAGGACGCGGGCGGCGCGGTGGCCGACCTGTTCGCCGCGGACTACGTCGGCGCGCTGGTCGGCGGCCTCGCCTTCCCGTTCCTTCTGCTGCCCCTGCTGGGCCAGTTGAGCTCCGCCCTGATCACCGGAGCCGTCAACGCCGTCGTCGGCGGCGCGCTCGTCCTCGGCCTCTTCCGCGTCGACCTCAGCCGCCGCGCCCGCTGGCTCCTGGTGATCGCCAACGTCACCGTGCTCGGCGTCCTCGCCTCCGCCGCCGTACTCGTCGACGACTTCGAACGGGCCGCGCGGCACGCGGTGTACGGGCAGGACGTACGCGTCGCGGTCCAGACGGACGTCCAGGAGGTCGTCATCACCGGCGGCACCGGCGGCCGGCCCCTCGACCTCTTCCTCGACGGGCGGCTGCGGGTCAGCGGGCGGGACGCACGCCGCTACCACGAGGCGCTGGTCCACCCCGCGATGAGCGGCGAGCACACGCGCGTGCTCATCCTCGGCGGCGGGGACGGGCTCGCGGCGCGCGAAGTGCTGCGCCATGCCGGGGTGCACCGGGTCGACCTCGTCGAAGCCGACCCCGAGGTGGTGCGGCTGGCACGTGAGGACCCCCCGCTGTCCCGGCTCAACGGGCGGGCGTACGACGATCCCCGCGTCCACGTCATGACGGACGACGCCTTCCGCTGGCTTCGGGCGGCTCCGCCGCGGACGTACGACGTCGTCATCTCGGATCTGCCCGACCCCGGGATCACCGCCAGCACGAAGCTGTACTCGCAGGAGTTCTACGGCCTCGCCCGCCGCGCCCTGACACCGCACGGCCGCCTCGCCGTGCACGCCGGGCCCGTGACCTCCCGGCCCCGCGTCTTCTGGACGGCCGACGCGACCGTGCGCGCGGCGGGCCTGCGCACCGCGCCCTACCGCGTCAGCGGCCGCGACTCCGGCTCCACGACCGGCCCCGACCGCTCACCCCGCCCGACCCGGGCGCCCCAGGACTGGGGCTTCATCCTGGCGGCACGGGAGGAGCGACCGGTGCTGCGGCTCGGCACGGGGGAGGGGATGCCGCGACTGGAGACCCTGACCCAGAGCGGACTGAGGGCGGATGCCCGGGCGGCTGAGGAAACGCGGGTGCGGGGGTTGGGGGCTTCGACGGTGGTGCATCCGCGGTATTGAGGTGGGGGGGCTGGGTGGGGGTGGGTGTTCGCCGTGGTGAGCGGGGTGGGGCGTCTGGGGGCGGGAGGATACGCCCGGCGGGCGGGTGTCCGGTGAGAATCCCGGGTTGTTTGGGTGCGGTTCACGCCATGCTGGGTAGGCTCGATCGGCATGGAGCATGAGGTGTTCGTTCCGGTTACGGCGGAGCGGCTCAGGGAGGTGCTGGCCGACCCCGTCCGGGTCGCCCGGGCGGTCCCCGGGCTCCAGCAGGACGCCGGGGCCGAGCCGGTGACCGGCCGGCTGAAGATGCGCGTCGGCGGTCACACCATCACCTACCGCGGTGCGGTGCGGATCTCCGCCCGGGAGGACGGTTCGTACGGCATCGAGGGCGATGCGACCGAGGCGCGCGGGAGCGGGTCCGTGAAGCTGGCGCTCACCCTGCGGGTCGCTGAGGCCGAGGGCGGGGCCACGCTGAGGTTCGAGGGGACCGCGTCGGCGCACGGGCGGGTCACGGAGTTCCCGGCGGAGGCTGTGGGGTCGGCTGTGTCCCGGCTGCTGAATCGGTTTGGGGGGCAGTTGGGGGTGGTGGCTGCGGAAGGGCGGCCCGAGCCGGGGGTTGAGCCTGAGTCGAGGGTTGAGCCTGAGCAGGGGGTTGCGCCCGAGTCGGCGGGCGAGCCTGAGCCGGGAGGCGGCGCGGGGCGTGAGTCCGAGGCGGAGGCTGAGGCTGAGGTTGAAGCCGAGGCCGTGGAGGAAGCGCTGGCGCCCGGGGAGTTCGAGACGCGGGTCACCAGTGACTTCGAGACGACGCCGGAAGCGGATGATGCGGCGGCGCCGGAGCCGGGGCGTGAGGCGGCGCACGGTGAGGGCGTCGCGGGTGCCGGTGAGGATGGCGGCGAGGGCGGCGGTGGGGATGAGGGGGCGGAGTCCACGTCCGTCTTCGACAGCGAGGTGCCGCCGCCGTCGCTGGATCCGCGGGCCGAGGACGAGGAAGCGGAGGTTGAGGGCGGGGAGGACGCGCCCGTCGCGGAGGCGGCACATGCTCGGCGGACGATGATCGGGCGTAGTGCGGAGGAAGTGGATCATGCGCCGCCGCGGGGGCGGTATGCGCCTGTTCCGGCGCCGCAGACTATTGCACCGAACTCGACGCTTCGGTGGGCTGCGCCGGCGGCGGCGTTGGTGCTGGCCTCGGCGATCGTGGTGGGGCGGATGCTGCGGCGCCGGCGCTGAGTTTCCCGCCCCCGCCGCCCCTACCCGTCCCCTCCCCAGGAGCACCGCCCCTTCGCCCCCGCTGGGGCTGCCGCCCCAGACCCCGCTTCGGCCCTGAACGGGCCTCGTCCTCAAACGCCGGACGGGCTGAAATACGTGGACCGGCGCCGTGAGGCGAGGCCCCGGCGGATGGGTAGGGTCGTCCCGTGAGTAACGAACACATCACGCTGACCGCGGGTGACGCGGAGGTGGACGTGCTGCCGGGGAACGGTGGGCGGGTCGGGGGGCTTCGCGTCGGGGGGATCGAGTTGCTGCGGCAGGGGGAGCGGTTCGGGTGCTTTCCGATGGTTCCCTGGTGCGGCCGGATCAGGGACGGACGGTTCCTCGACGGCGCCCGGGTACGGCAGATGCCGCTCAACGCCCCGCCGCACGCCATCCACGGCACCGCCCGCGACGGCGCCTGGAAGGTGGCCCGCGTGGCGGACGGGGAGGCCGTGATCACGTACGACCTGGTCGAGCCGTGGCCGTATGCCGGTCGTGTCACGCATGTCGTCGCGCTCACGCCGGACAGCCTCAGGCTCACCATGTCCGTCGAGACGTACGAGGACTCGTTCCCGGCGCAGATCGGCTGGCACCCCTGGTTCAACCGGAACCTCGGCGGCGACGGAGCCGAGGACGTGCGGCTCGACTTCAGCCCCGCCTGGCAGGAGGAGCGCGGGGACGACCACCTGCCCACCGGGAACCGCATCGAGCCGCTGCCCGGGCCGTGGGACGACTGCTTCGGCATGCCCGACGGCGTCGACGTCACGCTCACCTGGCCGGGGCAGCTGGAGCTGAAGGTCGGCAGTCGCGAGGAATGGGTCGTCGTGTACGACGAGCAGGACGCCGCCGTGTGCGTCGAACCGCAGACCGGGCCGCCCAACGGGCTCAACAGCCTGCCCCGCCTGGTCACGCCCCTGGAGCCGCTGGAGGCCACGACCGTCTGGAGCTGGCGGCGCCTCTAAGCTGGGCGGCATGACTGACGTACGTGGCGAGCTGAAGCAGCAGATCAAGGACAAGGCCGTGGTGCACGGCAAGGTGACCCTGTCGTCGGGGCTGGAGGCGGACTACTACGTCGACCTCCGTCGTATCACCCTTGACGGGGAGGCCGCCCCGCTCGTCGGGCAGGTGCTGCTCGATCTGACCTCGGAGCTGGAGTTCGACGCGGTCGGCGGGCTCACCATGGGCGCCGACCCCGTCGCCGCCGCCATGCTGCACGCCGCCGCCGCGCGGGGTGAGCGGCTCGACGCCTTCGTCGTGCGGAAGGCGGCCAAGGCGCATGGCCTCCAGCGCCGGGTCGAGGGTCCGGACATCGCCGGGCGCCGCGTCCTCGTCGTCGAGGACACCTCCACCACCGGCGGCTCCCCGCTCACCGCGGTCGAGGCCGTCCGCGAGGCCGGCGCCGAGGTCGTCGCCGTCGCCACGATCGTCGACCGGGCCACCGGAGCCGCCGAGAAGATCGAGCAGGGCGCCGGAGTGCCGTACCTCTTCGCGTACTCCAAGGACGAACTCGGCCTGGACTGACGGCGGTCCGCAAGGGCACCCGTCTCGGCTGGTGACAGCCGCTCGGAGCATCCCGGTTCGTCTGGAAAGATGGGGCCGACGATGACGTCGCATCCCTAGGTCTAGGTCAGGGCCGTAAGCCAGAAGCCGTACGCAGTACGTCAACCCGCACACTCCAAGGAGCGGACAGATGCCCATCGCAACCCCCGAGGTCTACAACGAGATGCTCGACCGGGCGAAGGCAGGCAAGTTCGCCTACCCGGCCATCAACGTGACCTCCTCCCAGACCCTGCACGCGGCCCTGCGCGGCTTCGCGGAGGCGGAGAGCGACGGCATCATCCAGATCTCCACGGGTGGTGCGGAGTTCCTCGGCGGCCAGCACAGCAAGGACATGGTCACCGGCGCCGTCGCCCTGGCCGAGTTCGCGCACATCGTCGCCAAGAAGTACGACATCACCGTCGCCCTGCACACGGACCACTGCCCGAAGGACAAGCTCGACGGGTATGTGCGGCCCCTGCTCGCCGTTTCCGAGGAGCGGGTCGCGCGCGGTGAGAACCCGCTCTTCCAGTCGCACATGTGGGACGGCTCGGCCGAGACCCTCGCCGACAACCTCTCCATCGCGCAGGAGCTCCTCGAGCGCGCCCGCGCCGCGAAGATCATCCTCGAGGTCGAGATCACCCCGACCGGTGGCGAGGAGGACGGCGTCTCGCACGAGATCAACGACTCGCTGTACACGACCGTCGACGACGCGATCCGGACCGCCGAGGCCCTGGGGCTGGGTGAGAAGGGGCGCTACCTGCTCGCCGCCTCCTTCGGCAACGTCCACGGCGTCTACAAGCCGGGCAACGTCGTGCTCCGCCCCGAGCTGCTCAAGGAGCTGAACGAGGGCGTGGGCGCCAAGTACGGCAAGGCGTCCCCGTTCGACTTCGTCTTCCACGGCGGCTCCGGCTCCACCGAGCAGGAGATCGCGACCGCGCTGGAGAACGGCGTCGTCAAGATGAACATCGACACCGACACCCAGTACGCCTTCACGCGTCCGGTGGCGGCCCACATGTTCCAGAACTACGACGGCGTCCTGAAGGTCGACGGCGAGGTCGGCAACAAGAAGACCTACGACCCGCGTACCTGGGGGAAGCTCGCCGAGGCGTCCATGGCCGCGCGTGTGACCGAGGCCTGCGGCAACCTGCGCTCCACGGGCACGAAGATCAAGTAGCCGTACGCATTCACCGTACGTGTTCGGTGAGCCCGTCGCCTGTCTACGGCGGCGGGCTCGCTGTATACCTGGGGGCATGCCCGACGTCCGGCTGGCCTCACCGCAGGGCAAATGGATCCTGCTCACCACCGTCCTCGGCTCCAGCATGGCGATGCTGGACTCGACCGTCGTCAACGTCGCCCTCCCGCGCATCGGCGAGGACCTCGACGCCGACCTGGCGGCCCTCCAGTGGACCGTCAACGCGTACATGCTGACGCTGGCCGGGCTGATCCTGCTCGGCGGTTCGCTGGGGGACCGGTACGGGCGGCGCAAGGTCTTCGTGGTGGGTGTGGTCTGGTTCGCCGTCGCCTCCCTGCTCTGTGGGCTCGCGCCGAACGTCGGCGTGCTCATCGCCTCCCGCGCGCTCCAAGGGATCGGCGGCGCCCTCCTCACCCCCGGCTCCCTGGCGCTGATCCAGGCGTCGTTCCATCCCGACGACCGGGCGCGTGCCGTCGGCCTGTGGTCCGGATTCGGGGGCGTCGGTGCGGCCGTGGGCCCGTTCGTCGGCGGCTGGCTGGTGGACGGGCCGGGCTGGCGCTGGGTGTTCCTGCTGAACGTCCCGCTGGCGCTGGTGTGCGCGCCGATCGCCGTACGGCACGTCCCCGAGTCCGGCGACGGCACGAAGCACGGTCGCTTCGACGTGCTCGGCGCGGTCCTGGGTGCCGCGGCCCTGGGCCTGGTGACGTACGCGCTGATCGAGGCCCAGCAGGTCTCGGTGACCGTGTGGATCACCGCGATGGCCGGAGTGGCGGCCGGGGTCGCGTTCGTGTACGTCGAACGTCATCGCCCCGACCCGATGATGCCGCTGGACATCTTCCGCTCCCGCCAGTTCACCGCCGTCAACCTCGTCACGCTCTGCGTCTACGCCGCCTTCAGCGGCTTCTTCTTCCTCGCCGCGCTCCAGCTCCAGGTCGTCTCCGGCTACACGGCGCTCGGCGCCGGTACGGCCCTGCTGCCGACGACCGCCCTGATGCTGCTGTTCTCGGCCCGCTCGGGCGCCCTCGCCGACCGGATCGGCCCGCGTATCCCGTTGACGGTCGGCCCGCTGCTGTGTGCGGCCGGGATACTGCTGATGCTGCGGGTGGGCACGGACGCCGTCTATCTGACGGACGTCCTGCCGGCCCTGCTGGTCCTGGGCCTCGGCATGGTCACCCTGGTGGCGCCCCTGACGGCGACCGTCCTGGCCTCCGTCGACACCGCCCGCGCGGGCCTGGCCAGCGGCGTCAACAACGCGGCGGCCCGGGCGGCGGGCCTGGTCGCGGTGGCCGCGCTGCCGCTGCTCGCCGGGATGGGCGAGGACGCCTACCGCTCGGCCGACGCCTTCGACGCCGCGTTCGACCGGGCGATGCCGATCTGCGCCGGGGTGCTGGTCCTGGGCGCGCTGGTCGCCTTCGCGACGGTACGACCACTGCCGCCCGGCTGCCGCAAGCCGGAATGCCTCCACCACGGCAGCGTGACCGCACCACCCCTGGAGGGCGAGCGAAGCCGGGGCCGCTTGGAGGTGGAGGACAAGGGGGGCACGGGAGCCTGACACCGCGCCCGGCCCCGTCACACGGGCGCCCCGAGCTGCCGTACCCACTCCATGGGCCAGACTGGACCCCATGGCCATTCACGAAAACCTTCTCGGGGGTCCGCCCCCGACCCACCTCCCCGACGACCCCGAGCCGCGCGAGCTGCTCGCCGGCGGCACCGCCCCCGCGGACGTCGCCGCGAAGTACCCGACCTCCTCGCTGGCCTGGGCCCAGCTGGCCGACGAGGCGTTCGAGCGGGGTAGCGTCGTGGAGTCGTACGCCTACGCCCGTACGGGCTACCACCGCGGCCTGGACGCCCTGCGACGCAACGGCTGGAAGGGCCACGGCCCGGTTCCGTGGGAGCACGAGCCGAACCGCGGCTTCCTGCGCGCCCTGCACGCCCTCGCCCGTGCCGCCGGCTCCATCGGCGAGCAGGAGGAGTACGAGCGCTGCTCGCAGTTCCTGAAGGACTCCTCGGCGACCGCCGCCCAGACCCTGGGCTAGCGGCGCGGCTCCGCGCGTGAGGCCCGCCCGCCGATGTGACCAGGCGGGCCTTGCGCCACCCGGGGCGATCCCTGAGGATGCCGGTGGGGACCGGGGCCCCTTTGCCGATAACGGCAGGGCGGACCGCTACCCGGAGTTACACAGGAGACAGCAATGTCCCAGCAGGCTCACCGGTCCGCGGAGACACCCCCGGAAACCTCCCCGGAGACTCAAGAGCCCGAGACCCCCAATCTCGACTTCGCGGGCACCACCCCGTACGAGGACTACGTCAAGGCGGACGTCCTCACCCACCTCCAGCACACCCTCTCCGACGACCCCGGAGAGATGGTCTTCCTGGTCACGACCCAGGTGATGGAGCTGTGGTTCACGGTCATCGTCCATGAGTGGGAGACCGCCGCGCGGGCGCTGCGCGAGGACCGGCCGGGCGTGGCGATCGACGCCCTGAAGCGTTCGGTACGGGAACTGGACGCCCTGAACTCCTCCTGGAAGCCGCTCGGCCAGCTCACGCCGGCCCAGTTCAACGCCTACCGCAGTGCCCTCGGCGAGGGCTCCGGCTTCCAGTCGGCGATGTACCGCCGCATGGAGTTCCTGCTCGCCGAGAAGTCCGCGTCCATGCTCGTCCCGCACCGCGGCGCCCCGCGCGTCCATGCGGAACTGGAGAAGGCGCTGCACGAGCCCAGCCTCTACGACGAGGTGCTGCGCTTCCTCGCCCGGCACGGCTGCGCGATCCCCGCGGCGGTGCTCAGGCGTGACGTCTCGCGCCGCTACGAGCCCTCGGCGGAGGTCGAGGCCGCCTGGACGGCGATCTACTCGGGCGACCAGAACTCCGAGCTCGCCCGCCTGGGCGAGGCGCTCACCGACGTGGCCGAACTGGTGTGGCGCTGGCGCAACGACCATCTGGTCGCCACCCGGCGCGCGATGGGCGCCAAGGCCGGCACGGGCGGCTCGGCCGGCGTGGCCTGGCTGGAGAAGCGCGCGCAGAAGAACGTCTTCCCCGAGCTGTGGACGGCGAGGTCCCATGTCTGAGCTCATGACGAAGGCGGGTGCGCTGGACGCCGCCGACGAACTGGCCGCCGTCCGCAAGCAGTTCGTGCTCGACGAGGTGGTCTACCTCGACGGGAACTCGCTCGGCGCGCTGCCCGCGAACGTTCCGGGCCACGTCGAGGACGTCGTCCTGCGGCAGTGGGGCCGGCTGCGCATCCGGTCCTGGGACGAGAGCGGCTGGTGGACCGCGCCCGAGCGGATCGGCGACCGGATCGCTCCGCTGGTGGGCGCGGCGCCGGGCCAGATCGTGGTGGGCGACTCGACAAGTGTCAATGTTTTCAAGGCACTTGTGGCCGCCGTCCGGATGGCGGAGTCGTCCGCCGGTCCCGGCCGCGACGAGATCCTGGTCGACGCGACGACCTTTCCCACGGACGGGTACATCGCCGAGTCGGCGGCGCGGCTGACCGGCCGTACGCTGCGGCCGGTGACCCCGGCCGAGGTGCCGGACGCGCTGGGCGACCGTACGGCCGCGGTCCTGCTGAACCATGTCGACTACCGCACGGGCCGGCTGCACGACCTGCCGTCCCTCACCGCGGCCGTGCACGCGGCGGGCGCGCTCGCCGTGTGGGACCTCTGCCACAGCGCGGGGGCCCTGCCGGTCGGGCTGGACGAGCACGGGGTCGACCTGGCGGTCGGCTGCACGTACAAGTACCTGAACGGCGGCCCCGGCTCACCGGCGTATCTGTATGTGCGCCGGGACCTTCAGGACCGTTTCGACTCTCCGCTCCCCGGCTGGAACTCGCATGCCGACCCCTTCGGCATGCGCGGCGACTTCACGCCCGCGGAGGGTGCGCTGCGCGGGCGCGTCGGCACCCCGGACATCCTCTCCATGCTGGCCCTGGAGGCCGCGCTGGAGGTCTGGGAGGGCGTGTCGATCGAGGCGGTGCGGGCCAAGTCGCTCGCGCTGACGGACTTCTTCCTGGAGTGCGTCGGGGCGTATGTGCCGGAGGGGCGCGTGGAGCCGGTGACTCCGGTCGCCCACGCGGAGCGCGGCAGCCAGGTGGCGCTGCGCTGCGAGGGCGCCGGGGACGTGATGAAGGCGCTGATCGAACGGGGTGTGGTCGGCGACTTCCGCCATCCGGACGTGCTGCGCTTCGGCTTCACACCGCTGTACGTCGGGTTCGCCGACGTGGAGCGGGCGGCGCGGGTGCTGGCGCGGGTCCTGGTCGAGCGGGCGCTGCGCTAGCCGGCGTACACCCCCGCCACGGCAGCCGCGTGCGCGGCCCGCGCGGCGCGTTCCGCGGCGGGGGCGTCGGGGATCTCCCCGGTCGTCAGCAACTGGTAGTAGAGGGGTGCCGACACCGCCCGTACGACGGCCTCGGCGTCCGTCCCGGCGGGGAACTCTCCCCGGGTCACGCCCTGTTCCACGCACGGTGCCCACTCCGCCACCCGTGCCTCGTAGAACCGGCGCAGCGCCTGTGCCGTACGGGCGTCGCAGGTCGCGGCGGCGATGACGGCACGGAACAGGGCGCCCTGCCGGGGGTCGGCCAGCGTCCGCTGCACCAGCGCCGCGTTGGCCCGCAGATCGCCCAGCGCGGAGCCGGTCTCCTCGCGCGGCTGTGACTGCTCGGCCATGTCGGCGAGCAGATCGGCCACCAGTCCCGTCACCGAGCCCCACCGCCGGTACACGGTCGTCTTGCCGACCTCCGCGCGGCGGGCGACGTCCGCGAGGTCGAGGCCGTCGAAACCCTGCTCCGCCAGCACGTCTCCGGCCGCCCGCAGCACGGCCGTACGGACACGCGCGGTACGTCCACCGGGACGGACGGTGCCGGGTTCGGCGGACATATCGGCCTCCTTGGTGCAGGTGTGCGCCGTGGCTTGATCCACGGTGCCAGCGTAACGAAACGGTAGAACCGTTTACTCCTCACCGAGCGTGACATCCGCCTGTCGGCGCACGTGACGGGCCTGGTACCGTCCCCGCCAACGGCCGAATTCGAGGTCCAATTCCGTTTCGTCGCTGAGAGGTTGGAGCATGCCGGACGACGCCGCAGCTGCCCGGGACGCCGCCGAGGAGCAGTCGGCCTTCTCCCACCCGCCCGTCGATCCCGACGCCATTGCCTCCTACGGCGACCACCCCGACCAGGTGATCGACTTCTACGCGCCCCGCGGCGAGACCGTGCCGGGCGTGCCGGCCCCGCTGGTCGTCCTCCTGCACGGCGGGGCGTGGCGCGCGCCGTACGACCGCCGACATGTCACGCCGCTCGCGGACTTCCTGGCGCGACGGGGGTTCGCCGTGGCGAATGTGGAGTATCGGCGGGGGGATGGGGGTGTGGCGGGGGGCGGTCCTGGCGGTGTTGCGGGTTCTGCGGATGCGTCCGGAGTGGCAGGGGGCGGTTCGGCCGGTGTTGCAGGTTCTGCGGGTCCTGCGGATTCGGCCGGTGGCGAGGCCGTCGCCGGGCGGTGGCCGGACACCTTCGACGACGTCGCCGCCGCTGTGGATGCGTTGCCGGCGCTCGTGCGGGAGGCGCTCCCGCAGGCCGACGCGCGTCGGACGGTGCTCGTCGGCCACTCCGCCGGCGGCCACCTGGCGCTGTGGGTGGCGGCCCGCCACGTCCTGCCGGCGGACGCGCCTTGGCGCACCGACAGGCCCGTGCCCCTGCGGGGCGTGGTCGCCCTGGCGCCGATCGCCGACTTCACGGTCGCCGACAAGCTGGACGTGTGCGGGGGTGCCACGCGTCAACTCCTGGGCGGAGGCGTGGAGTTCGCGGAACGCCAGCCGTACGCCGACCCCGCCTTCCTGCTCCCGACGGGCATCGCGACGACACTCGTCCAGGGCCGCACGGACATCGTGGTCCCGCCGGCGGTCGCCGAGTCGTACGCGGACGCGGCGGCGAAGGCGGGAGAGGTGGTCGGTCTGACGCTGCTGGAGGACGTGGGCCATTTCCCGCTGATCGATCCTGCCGCGGACGCGTGTGCCGTGGTGGTGGAGGAGATCGCGCAGCTGGCGTGGTGACGCCTGGCGGTGCGGCCCGCGTGCCCTCTCATAACGCGGCCCCTCATGACCTGGCCCTCACAACCCGTCCCCTCGTGCCCTCTCATGACCCGGCCCTCACAACCGTCCCCTCGTGCCCCCTCATGGCCCGGCCCCTCATGACCCGGCCCCCTCATACCCGTAGTACTTGAGAGCTACGTCGCAGATGAGCTCCCTGGCGTGACGCGGACGACGAGTCCGGATCCGTAACTTCCCCACCAGACAGGCCCGATGGCCGGGCGGACTGGAAGGGAACAGGACCATGGGGTGTTCGACGGGGGCCGGCGCGGTCGGCGGGGCCGACGGGGCCAGCGGGCTCGGGCCGGGTGAGCCGACCAAGGGCCGCCGTACTCATCGATGGCGCCGGGCGCTGCTCGCCTGTGTGATCACCGGCGCCGTGGTCGTCCCGCTGTCCGGCGCCGCGCGCGCCGAGATCCCCGCCCCGGCCCCCGCCACCCTCGCCCCGATGACGGCGGCGACGCTGGAGCGGACGTACGAGGCCAACCGTGCCAACGCCGCCGAGGCGTCCCGCATGGCCGCGGAGCACGGCGACCGGGAGCGCGCCGCCGCGGATCGCGAGATGGCCGACCCCTCTCGCCGCTTCCTAGCCTTCGACGGCCGTGGCTTCGGCCTCGCGACGGAGGTCTTCGGCGACCTGGCCCACGCCGACCGCATCGCCGTCCTGGTCCCGGGCTCCGACACGTCCATCGACACCTACGACCGCTTCCGCGACACCGCCCGCGCCCTGCACGATCGGCTCACCCGGGAGGCCCCGCGGGGTACAGGCACCGCGGTCGTGGCCTGGCTCGGCTACGAAACACCGGGCACGGTCAGCACGACGGTCACGACGACGGACCGGGCCGAGCAGGCGGCCCCGGAACTGCGTGAGTTCATACGGCAGTTGCGTGGGCTCGCGGCCGACGAGGGGACCGGGACGCCGGGGAAGCGGCGTATCGCTCTCCTCTGCCACTCCTACGGCTCCGTGGTCTGCGGCCGCGCCGCGTCCCGTCTGGACGTGGACGACATCGCCCTGGTCGGCAGCCCCGGCACCGGCGTGGACACCGCCGCGGCCCTGCACACCCGGGCCCGTGTCTGGGCGGCCCGCGGCGGTGAGGACTGGGTGGCCGAGGTCCCGCACATCAGGCTCGACATCCTCGGCACGACCGTCGGCTTCGGCACCGACCCGATGTCCCCGTCCTTCGGCGCCCGGGTCTTCGCGGCGGGCGACGGCGGCCACAGCGACTACTTCCGGCCGGGATCGACGTCCCTGGCGAACCTGACCCGCATCGTCCTGGGCGAGACCTCGGAGGTGACCCATGGCTGAGCCGAGGCGGACCGCACGTCCCGGGGGCGTGTGGCGGGGCATAGGCCGGGGCGCCGCCCAGGTCGATGCCGCCACCGCCGGTGACCGGGACCGTGCCGTTGACGCCCTGCGGGCCTTCGCCATCCTCGGCGTGGTCCTCGGCCACTGGCTGGTCACGGCCCTGGTGGCGGACGGCGACGGAGGGGGCCTGCGCACCGCGAGCCCGCTGCACGACATGCCCTGGCTGGCCCCGATCTCCTGGGTCTTCCAGACCCTCGCCGTGTTCTTCCTGGTCGGCGGCCATGTGGCGACCCGCGGCTACACGTCGGCCCGCAAGCGCGGCACCACCTACGGGCAGTGGCTGGCCTCCCGGCTGTCCCGACTGTTCAAACCGGTGGCGGCCGTCCTCACCCTGTGGACGGTGGCATCTGTTCTCCTCCTGCTCTCGGGCACGGAGCCGGCCACGATCCACACCCTGCTCAAACTGGCCCTGTCCCCCTTGTGGTTCCTGCTGGTCTTCGCGGCGCTGACGGCGGCGACACCGCTCCTGCGCCGCCTTCACCCGCTGTGGGCCCTGGCCGTCGTCCTCCATGTCGACCTGCTGCGCTTCGGTCTGGGCGCCCCCGGCTGGCTCGGCTGGGTGAACCTGGCGGCGGGCTGGCTGGTGCCGTTCACCGTGGGCGCGGCCTGGACCCGGGGCGAGCTGGAGCGTCGGCGCGCGGGCTGGATCCTGCTGACCGGCGGGACCGCGGCGACGGCGGCGCTGGTCTCCTGGGCGGGCTATCCGGCGTCCATGGTCGGCGTCCCCGGCGCCGGTGTCTCCAACCTCAACCCGCCGACGCTGGCCGCCGTCACCTTCGGCCTGGCCCAGTGCGGGTTGGCGCTGCTCCTGCGCGAGCCGCTGCGCCGCGCGATGCGCCGCCCGTTGGCCTGGGCCGCGGTGGCGCTGCTCAACCTTTCCGCGATGACGGTCTTCCTCTGGCACCAGACGGCCCTGATGGCCACCACGGCCACCGCCCTGACGGCCGGTCACCTCCCCGGCCTGCACACCGCCCCCGACAACCTCGCGTGGGTGGCGGCCCGCCTGGCCTGGCTCCCCGTGTTCGCGGTGGCCCTGGCCGTGTGCTGGACGGCGTTCCGCGGCTACGAGCAGGGCCCGCGCCGTGCGAAGGGCCATGCGTCCCGGGTGGTCCGCACCCACCGTTCCGATGAAAGCCGCAAAACGAAGGCCCAGAACCATGCTTAGGGTGAGCCACGTGAACGAAGAGGAGGCCTCGACCCCGCGACCCGCGCCCGCCGACCCCGACGCGGCCGAAGGGCCGGTGCCACCCGACACCCGCACCGAACGACCCCGCCGAGCCCACCCCCGTGCCCACCTCCGCAAACCCTTCGGCACGACCTGGCTCCGCTGGCTGACGATCCTGCTCACCGTCTGGATCGCCCTGGGCGTCTCCCTGGCCGGCGGCAACGAACTCAGCTCGAGCTACGACCTGAGCACGGCCCACGGTCTGGTCGCCGGTTTCGCCCTCGGCCTGACCCTCGTCCTCGCGCTGTGGCGCCCCACCGAGGCATGGGCCCTGAACCTGTCGGCCGCGGTCGTCATCGCCCTCGTCGCCCGCCCCCACCTCGCGGAGACCGCGCCCCCCGGCCCCAACTGGCCCTGGAGCACCCCCGCGGTCCTGGCCCACGCCACGGTCCTGCTGCTCCTGGCGCTCCGCGTCCGTACCCGCAATGCCGTGGCGGCCCTCGCGGCGACGGGCCTGGCCACGTTCCTCCTTCAGGGCGTCATCGGCGGGCAGCGCTACTCCGGCACCGGCACCACGGCGGTGGCCGTCTTCGCGGTGGCCGTCCTGGTCGGCACCGCCCTGCGCGGCCGCAAGGAAGCCCGCACCCAGCTCGTCGAGCAGGAGACCCTCACCGCGTCCGAACGCGCCCAGCGCACCCTCCTGGAGGAGCGCAGCCGGATCGCCCGCGAACTGCACGACGTGGTCGCCCACCACATGTCGGTCATCTCCATCCAAGCCCAGGTCGCCCCCCATCTCGTCGAGAACCCGTCCGACGAACTGAAGGAGAACCTGGAGGGCATCCGCCAGAACGCCCTGGACGCCCTGACCGAACTCCGCCGCGTCCTCGGAGTGCTGCGCTCGGAACACCCCGACGTCCCGGACGGCCTGGACCCGACGGGGACCGACACCGGCGCCAACGCCGCCCCGCACGCCCCGCAACCCACCCTCGACCGGCTGGAAGCCCTGGTGGACAACATCCGGGGCGCCGGACTGACCGTGACCCTCGACATCACCGGGCGACGCCGCGCGCTGCCGCCCGGCGTGGAGCTCTCGGCGTACCGGATCGTGCAGGAGGCGCTGAGCAACGTCCTGCGCCACGCCCCCGGCGCGACGGCCCGTGTCTGCGTCGCCTACGAACCCCGCGCCGTGAGCGTGTGGGTCGTCAACTCGGCACCGCAGTGGCCGGCGCCACCGTCACCCGGCGCGGGTCACGGCCTGCTCGGCATGCGGGAGCGGGCCTCGATGCTCGGCGGCACCCTGTCGGCGTACCCGGCGCGGGAGGGCGGCTACGTGGTGAGCGCCTACCTCCCCGCCTACCCGCGCATCGAGGGCCTCGCCTACGTACCGCAGGACACCAGGCACGCCGACAACGCGAAGGCATTCCCCCGAACCACCGACCACCCACCGACCACCGGCTCGACCGGTGAAGCCCCGACCACCGCCGCCCCGACCACCGGCTCGACCGGTGAAGCCCCGACCACCGCCGCCCCGACCACCGGCTCGACCGGCGAAGCCCCGGGCACCGGCCATCCGACCTCCGGCGGCCCGACCGCCGGCCCTCCGACCTCCGGCGGCCCGACCGCCGGCCATCCGACCTCCGGCGGCCCGACCGCCGGCCCTCCGACCTCCGGCGGCTCGACCACCGAAGCCCCGACCCCTCACAACCCTGACCCCGCCCCTGACTCCGACCCCGACCCTCACCACCCCGACAAGGACGGCACCGCATGACGAGCAGCCCCATCCGCGTAGTCATCGCCGACGACCAGCAGATGGTCCGGCAGGGATTCTCCGTGCTGCTCAACACCAAGCCCGACATCGACGTGATCGGTCAGGCGGTGGACGGCATGGACGCGGTCGCGAAGGTCGCCGAGCTCGGGCCGGACGTCGTCCTGATGGACATCCGCATGCCGGAGCTCGGCGGCATCGAGGCCACCCGCCGGATCACCACCACGGATCCGCACATCAAGGTGCTGGTGCTGACGACGTTCGACCTCGACGAGTACGTCTACGAGGCGCTGCGCGCGGGCGCCTCGGGCTTCTTGCTGAAGGACGCCTCCGCCGACCAGCTGGCCGAGGCGGTCCGGGTCGTGGCGGCCGGCGACGCCCTCCTCGCGCCCGGCATCACCCGCCGTCTGATCGGCGAGTTCTGCCGGATGGACGGTCGGCCGCGCACCCCGCTCAAGGCACGCGTCGCCGACCTGACCGAACGCGAGACGGAGGTACTCGCCCTGATCGCGCAGGGCCTGTCGAACGCGGAGATCGCCGAGCGCCTCGTCGTGGCCGAGCAGACGGTGAAGACCCACGTGGGCCGGATCCTGGTGAAGCTGGGGCTGCGGGACCGTACGCAGGCGGCGGTGTTCGCGTTCGAGTCGGGTGTGGTGCGGCCCACGGGCTACTGACGCGGAACCGGCACGACCAGCGGTGATACCCGTAGTACCTGAGATGGACCTGCGGGAACCCCTCTCACTGGGGACGACCGCGACACCCCTCGGCGCCTACCGTTCTGTACGTGACCGAGACGACTCAGATGCCGACCCCGCCCCCGGGGGACGGTGCCAAGCCGCGCAGCCCGGAGTTCCGGCTGGCCGCGGACGCCATGCGCGGGCTGCGGCAGGACCTGTTCCACGACGCCTTCGCCTACCGCCCGATGTCCCGCATGAGGGTCGACGGCCCCGTGACCAGGCGACTTCCCGGCCGGCTGCGCGAGTACGCGGCCTGGACGCCGCACGCGATGCTCACCGGTGTCGCCCTGCTCACGCTGGCCATCGCGACCGTCGACACCGGCGGTGCGGCCCTGGTGCTCGGTCCGGTCGCCGTGATCCCGATCCTGCTGAGCATGGTCCGGCCGATCGGGGCGTTCTGGGCGTCCATGGCGGCCACCCCGCTCACGGTGGTCTTCGGCGGCTCGATGGGCGACTGGCCGTGGCCGCCCGCGGCCTTCGTCTGCCACCTGACCGTGCTGACGGTGGTGGCGATACGCACCCGACCGCGTACGGCGGCGTACATGTGGGCCGTCACCGGGGCGTACGGCTTCCTGGCGGAGGTGGTGTTCGGTCCCGGTCACTACTACGGCACCAACACCGGCCCCATGATGATCGTCTCCGCGCTGGTCCTGCTGGTCGTCGCCGTCTGGCACACCCGCCGGGAGGCCCGCCAGGAGGTGACCGCCCAGCAGACCGTGACCGCGCACGAGCGCTCCCGGCGCACCCTGCTGGAGGAGCGCACGAACATCGCCCGTGAGCTGCACGACGTGGTCGCCCACCACATGTCGGTCGTCGCCATCCAGGCGGAGGCCGCCCCCTACCGGGTGGAGAACCCGCCGCCGGAGCTGGAGCGGGCCTTCGCGACCATCCGGGAGAACGCGGTGGCGGCGCTGACCGAGCTGCGCCGGGTCCTGGGCGTCGTCCGGGCCGAGGACTACGAGGCCCCGGACGCCCCGCAGCCGACCCTCGCCGACCTGGAGGGGCTGCTGGCGAACGTGCGGGACGCGGGGCTGAGCGTCGAGAAGGCGATCACGGGCGCGGCGCGTGAGCTGCCGCCCGGGGTGGAGCTGTCGGCGTACCGGATCGTGCAGGAGGCGCTCAGCAACAGCCTGCGGCACGCGCCCGGCGCGCCCGCCCGGGTGGAGGTCGCCTATGTCCTCGGCGGTCTCGGTCTGCGCATAGTCAACGGCCCGCCGCCCGCGCCGGCCCTCGTCAAGCCCTCACCGGGCGCCGGGCACGGCATCACCGGGATGCGGGAGCGGGTCTCCATGCTGAACGGCGAGATGACGGCGGACAGAACGGCCGACGGTGGCTACGAGGTGACGGTGTTCCTGCCGGTCTCCATGACGACTGAGGACGGCTCATGACCATCCGCGTGCTGATCGCGGACGATCAGATGATGGTGCGCGAGGGCTTCTCGGTCCTGCTCAACGCGATGCCGGACATCGAGGTCGTCGGCGAGGCGGTCAACGGTCGGCAGGCGGTGGAGCGGGTCCGTGAACTCACCCCGGACGTCGTGCTGATGGACATCCGTATGCCGGAGCTGAACGGCATCGAGGCGACCCGCGAGATCGTCGCGGCGGACGGCGCCGCCAAGGTGCTGGTGCTGACCACGTTCGACCTCGACGAGTACGTGTACCAGGCGCTTCGGGCGGGAGCCTCCGGCTTCCTGCTGAAGGACGCCTCGGCGCGTCAGCTCGCCGACGGCGTGCGGGTGGTCGCGGCCGGCGAGGCGCTGCTCGCGCCCTCGATCACCAAGCGGCTGATCACGGAGTTCTCGAAGATGTCCGACTCCCCGCGGCTGATGCCCTCGGCGCACGCGGCGTACGGGGATCTGACCGAGCGGGAGACGGAGGTGCTGGTGCTGATCGCGCAGGGCCTGTCGAACTCGGAGATCGCCGAGCGGCTGGTGGTCGCGGAGTCGACGATCAAGACCCATGTCAGCCGGATCCTGGTGAAGCTGGGGCTGCGTGACCGTACGCAGGCGGCGGTGTTCGCCTACGAGGCCCGGCTGGTCACGCCGGGCTGAGGCACCGGGCCCGGAACAGGCGCCATGCACGCCCCATCCAGGCCCCACGCCTACGGTGGGGAACATGGAACAGCGCATCACTCTGATCACGCTGGGAGTCTCCGATCTCGCCCGGTCGAAGGCCTTCTACGAGGCGTTGGGCTGGCGCGGGCAGGAGGTCGAGGAGACCGTCTTCTTCCAGGCGGGCGGTCTCGGGCTGGTGCTGTGGGGCCGGGACAAGCTGGCCCGGGACTGCGGCCTGGAGCCCGGCCCGCCGACGACCGGCTTCGGGGGCATCGCCCTCGCGCACAACGTCCGGTCCGAGGCGGAGGTCGACGCCCTGCTCGCGGCGGTGGAACGGGCCGGCGGGACGGTCACCAAGCCCGCGGCGGTCAACGCGATCGGCTTCTACTCCAGCGCGTTCGTCGACCCCGACGGCCACGCCTGGGAGGTCGCCCACAACCCCGGGTTCCCGCTCGCCGAGGACGGCACGGTCACTCTCCCGGACTTCGGCACGCTCTAGGGCCCTGGTCAGACCGGGGGAGGCCGGGCTAACGTCCCGGCATGGCAGCTCCCTCCGCCCTCGCCTTCGACCCGTGGGACCCGGCCTTCCTCGCCGACCCGTACCCGGCCTACGCCGAGCTGCGGGCCCGGGGCCGGGTGCACTACTTCGAGCCCACGAACCAGTGGCTGGTCCCGCACCACGCGGACGTCTCGGCGTTGCTGCGCGACCGGCGCCTGGGCCGCACGTACCAGCACCGCTTCACGCACGAGGACTTCGGCCGTACCGCGCCGCCCGCGGAGCACGAGCCGTTCCACGTCCTGAACGACCACGGGATGCTGGACCTGGAGCCGCCGGACCACACCCGGATCCGCCGGCTGGTGTCGAAGGCGTTCACGCCGCGTACGGTGGAGCGGCTGAGGCCGTACGTCGACCGGCTGGCGGGCGAGCTGGTGTCCGGCCTGGTCGAGGCGGGCGGCGGTGACCTGCTGACGGACGTCGCGGAGCCGCTGCCGGTGGCGGTGATCGCGGAGATGCTGGGCATCCCGGCGTCCGACCGGGCCCCCCTTCGCCCCTGGTCGGCCGACATCTGCGGGATGTACGAGCTGAACCCGTCGCAGGAGACGGCGCAGAAGGCGGTGCGGGCGTCGGTGGAGTTCTCGGACTATCTCCGGGAGCTGATCGCGGCTCGCCGCAAGGAGCCCGGGGACGACCTGATCTCGGGCCTGATCGCGGCGCACGACGAGGACGACGACCGGCTCACCGAGCAGGAGATGATCTCCACGGCGGTCCTCCTGCTCAACGCCGGCCACGAGGCCACGGTGAACGCCACGGTCAACGGCTGGTGGGCGCTGTTCCGCAACCCCGACCAGCTGGCGGCCCTGCGCGCGGACCACTCCCTGATCCCGTCCGCGATCGAGGAGCTGATGCGCTACGACACCCCGCTCCAGCTCTTCGAACGCTGGGTCCTGGACGAGATCGAGATCGACGGCACGACCATCCCGCGCGGCGCGGAGATCGCCATGCTCTTCGGCTCCGCCAACCATGACCCGGGCGTCTTCCGGGCCCCGGAGAACCTCGATCTCACCCGCGAGGAGAACCCCCACATCTCCTTCAGCGCGGGCATTCACTACTGCATCGGCGCACCCCTGGCCCGGATCGAGCTCGCGGCGTCCATGACGGCCCTCCTGGAACAGGCCCCGACCCTCAGGGCGGCGGCGGAACCCGACCGCAAGCCGAACTTCGTGATCCGGGGGCTGGAAGGGCTTCGGGTGGAGGTGGCCTGAGAGGCGGGTGCGTTCACTCCCTCCGGCAGTCCTTCCGGCGGCCGGTCAGGCGGAGGGCGAGCGCGCAGGCCAGAGCCGGTATCAGCGCTCCGGCCGAGGCGACCAGGCGCAGTTCGGTCAGCGCGGCCAGGTAGTCGGTGCCCTCGCCCTCGAAGCCGGCACCCAGATGGCGGCGGGTGCGGTCCGAGGAGGCCCAGGCGAGCATGGCCGCCGTCGCGCCGACCGCCGACAGCAGGCATCCGCCGCAGGTCAGGGCAGTGTGCGGGTTTCGTGGATCTCGCTGGGCCATGACCACAGGGACGCGCCGGGCCCCTCCCCGGTTCTGTGCCGGGGAGCGGCCCTCGATGTCGGCTCCCGATGGGTCAGGTCGTCATGTCCCGACGCCGCAACCCCGCGAGCCCGGCGGCGACCAGTCCCGCCGCCAGCGCCAGCAGGGTCAGCACCGGCCCCCACTCCATCCCGCCGCCCGGCAGCTTCGGCAGATGTCCGAACGGGGACAGGTCCAGCACGGCCTGCGGCACGTCCAGTGCCGGGCCCACCCAGCCGATCAGCAGGACCGCCCCGGCGACGCCCCACGCCGCCATCGCCGCTCGCGGGAGCACGCCGTAGAGCAGGACCGCCAGGCCGCCCACGACCCACACCGCCGGGAGCTGGACCAGGCAGGCGCCCAGGATCGGGCCGATCTCCTTGCCGTAGCCGACGGCGAAGCCCAGGCCGGCCAGGAGCATGATCAGGGCGGAGCCGGCGAAGGCGATCACGAGATGGCCCGCGGCCCAGCGCAGCCGGCCCACCGCGTTCGCCAGGATCGGCTCCGCCCGCATCGACGTTTCCTCGCCGTGCAGACGCAGCACCGACGCCACCACATACAGCGCGGCGATCAGGCCCAGCATGCCGACCATCGACGCCAGGAAGGCGTCCGTCAGGCCCGACTGGCCGCCCATGCGCTCGAAGATCTCGCGGGCGTTGTCGTTGTCGCCGACCAGGTCGGCCGCGCCCTCCGTCAGACCGCCGTAGACGACCCCGGCGAGGAAGAAGCCGATCGACCAGCCGAAGACGCTGCCGCGCTGCAACCGCCAGGCCAGCGCGCCCGCGGTGCCGAGGCGGCCGAGCGCCGGGCCCGGACGGGCGGGCAGGAAGCTCATCCCCACGTCCCGACGGCCGGCGAGTTCGTACGCCACCACGCCCTGCGCCAAAGCCGCCCCCGCGAACAGCAGCAGTACCCACCACCGCTCCGCCGCGAACGGCCGCAGGTTCTCCAGCCAGCCCAGCGGTGACACCCACGTCAGTGCCGACGAGCCGTCGTCCGACGCCGAGTCGCCCGCCGCGCGCAGGACGAACGCCGCGCCCAGCAGCCCGGCCGTCAGCCCCCGCGCCAGCCTCGCGCTCTCCGTGAACTGGCCGACGATCGCCGCCAGCGTGGCGAAGACCATGCCGACCCCGGCGAGGCCGAGACCGAAGGCCAGTGCCCCGGTGGCACCCTGGCCCGCCAGGCCGGCGGTCACCAGCAACGCCAGTACGCCGTTCGCCACCGCCGCCGTCAGCAGCGCGGCCGTGAGCGAGGCCCTGCGGCCCACCATCCCGGAGGCCACGAGCTCCTGACGGCCGCTCTCCTCCTCGTCCCGGGTGTGCCGTACGACCAGGAGGATGCTGACCACGGCCGCGAGCGCGCCCGCGTACACGCCGACGCGCCACGCCGTCAGCGCGCCGATCGAGTCGTCGAAGACCGGGCCGATCAGTGCGCGGAAGGAGGCGTTGGTCGCGGTGTTCTGGATGAGGTCCGCGCGTTCGGCGGGGGTGGCGTACAGGTTCTCCAGCGTGTTCGGCATGGAGAGGATCATCAGTGCGTTCACGCCGACCCAGACCGGGATCATCACGCGGTCCCGGCGCAGGGCGAAGCGCAGGAGGGTGCCGGTGCCGGCGAGCTGGCGGGTTCCCGCCGGCCGTACCTTCAAAGCCGTCGCGGTCACTTGGTCACCTCCGCCATGTCCGCCTGGTAGTGCCGCAGGAACAGCTCCTCCAGCGTGGGCGGCGTCGAGGTGAGCGACCGTACGCCGGACTCGCTGAGCGAGCGCAGTACGGCGTCGAGCTTGTCGGTGTCGACCTGGAGGCGGACGCGCTGTCCCTGTACGTCGAGGTCGTGGACGCCGGGGAGGTGGGACAGTCCGTTGGGCGGGCCCGCCAGTTCGGCGGTGACGCTCGTGCGCGTCAGGTGGCGCAGGTCGGCCAGCGACCCGCTCTCGACCGTACGGCCCTTGCGGATGATGCTGACCCGGTCGCAGAGCTCCTCCACCTCGCTGAGGATGTGCGACGAAAGCAGGATGGTGCGGCCCCTGTCCCGCTCCTCCTCCACACAGCGCTGGAAGACCTCCTCCATGAGCGGGTCCAGGCCCGAGGTCGGCTCGTCGAGGATCAGCAGGTCGACGTCCGAGGCGAAGGCGGCGACGAGGGCGACCTTCTGGCGGTTGCCCTTCGAGTACGTGCGGCCCTTCTTCGTCGGGTCCAGCTCGAAGCGTTCGATCAGGTCGGCGCGGCGCCGGGCATCCAACCCGCCGCGGAGGCGGCCGTAGAGATCGATGACCTCACCGCCCGACAGGTTCCGCCACAGCGTCACGTCCCCCGGCACGTAGGCGATCCGGCGGTGCACCTCCACCGCGTCCGTCCAGGGGTCGCGGCCGAGTACCTGGGCGCCGCCGGAGTCGGCCCGCAGCAGGCCGAGCAGGACACGGATGGTGGTGGACTTGCCGGCGCCGTTGGGGCCGAGGAAGCCATGGACCTCGCCCGTCTCGACCTCCAGGTCGAGGCCGTCCAGTGCGTGCGTCCTGCCGAACGACTTGTGCAGTCCGGAGACGGTGATTGCCTTCGTCATGCTTCAGAACGTACGCTTCTTTCAGAAATTTGTGAAGTTAAGGAAACGTATAAACCGCGGATAGACTCGGGGGCGGCGCGCGAGCAGGGCGGACGCAGGGGAGATGATCTACGGATGATGGAACCGAGTGAGGCGGGGCGGGACCCCGAGGCGGTGTCGAAGTTCGTGGAGGCCTTCGCCGCGCAGCTCGTCGAGGCCGGGATGCAGCGCATGGCGGCGCGCGTCTTCGCCGCGCTGCTCGCGTCCGACTCCGGCACCATGAGCTCCGCCGAGCTCGGCGAACAGCTCCAGGTCAGCCCCGCCGCGATCTCCGGCGCGGTGCGCTATCTCGCGCAGGTCCACATGGTCTCCCGCGAGCGCGAACCGGGCTCGCGGCGCGAACGCTACCGCGTGCACAGCGACCAGTGGTACGAGGCGCTGACCAACCGCGACGCCATCCTCAGGCGCTGGGGCCAGACCCTGCGCGAGGGCGTCGACAGCCTCGGCCCGGCGACCCCCGGCGGCCGGCGCATCGCCGAGACACTCGCCTTCTTCGAGTATCTGGAGGGCGAGATCGCCCAGCTGATGGAACGCTGGCGCGAGCACCGTGACCGGACCTTCGGCACGGGACACGGCACTCCCTAGGCCCTCACCGGCCCGGCAGCACCAGCCGCAGCGCGCCTTCCCGCACCGTCCAGGTCCGCCTGCGCACCGGTCCGGAGACGGCCGTGTCCGCGCGGTAGCGGAAATGCGCGCCCGACACGGTCACCGTGCGGCCCTCGGCGCGCAGCGCGGACGCCTCCGCGCCCACCGAGGCCGGCCGTACCTCCACCTCGGCCACGCCCGCGATCCCCGGCGTCACCGACACCCCCTCCACCGGCTGGTCGAGATCCACCAGCGTCGCCCCGTCGACCTCGACGCGCAGCCGCGACGGTCCGGGAGAGGCGGCCGGGGACGCGCTCCGCGGCGGTACCAGCGTCCGTACGAGCGAGTGGTACGTCCGCAGCCACGGCCGCGCGGTACCAGGGCCCACCGCGGTGGCCCCGTCCGGCGCGGCCGGGTCCCGTATCGGAGGGATCCGCAGCCCGCCCAGCACCACGCCGTCGCTGTCGTCCACGAGCAGATCCAGCCGTCGCTCCACGCCGTCCAGGACCGCCCGCGCCGCCGCGACAGCCCCCGTCGGCACCCCCAGGGATCCGGCCAGCGACAGCGCACCGCCGACCGGCACCACCGACAGGGCGCATTCGGCCAGCTGCCGCTGCCGGTGCAGCAGCGCCACCGCCCGCGTCAGCGCCCCGTCGTCGCCGACCACCACCGGTCGGCGCGCCCCGCGCCGGGCCAGCGCCCTGGCGAATTCGTCCGGCCCCTCCGGCAGGCACACTTTCGTCACCGCACCCGCGCTGAGCACGTCTTTCGCGATCCTGACGGACTCGCCGTCCGTCCTCCGGGCGATCGGATCGATCACCACCAGCAGCTGATCGGACATCGCGAAAGTCGCCACCTCGGCCATGCCTCGCTTCCTCGGGTAGCATCTTTGTGCAAGAGCCCCTTGCGCTATTGCGCCAGGGGCTTCGTCTATTCCGGGGCCATCCGGTCCGACGGTTCGCGGCCAATGACGGTCGCGTCCGGTGGTGGTGCACGCGGCGGAACACTACGCGTGCGCCCCTGACCTTGGACATGCCCCGCCCGGAAGGGGTGTACGCGCGTGCCCGCACTTGTGCTGCTCGGTGCTCAGTGGGGTGACGAGGGTAAAGGGAAGGCCACCGACCTGCTCGGCGGATCCGTCGACTACGTGGTCCGCTATCAGGGCGGCAACAACGCCGGCCACACGGTCGTCGTCGGCGACCAGAAGTATGCCCTTCACCTTCTCCCCTCCGGCATCCTCTCGCCGGGGTGCACCCCGGTCATCGGCAACGGCGTCGTCGTCGACCCGTCGGTCCTGCTCTCCGAGCTGAGCGGTCTGAACGAGCGTGGCGTTGACACGTCCAAGCTCCTGATCAGTGGAAACGCGCACATCATCACGCCGTACAACGTGACGGTGGACAAGGTGACGGAACGCTTCCTCGGCAAGCGGAAGATCGGCACCACCGGGCGCGGCATCGGCCCGACCTACGCCGACAAGATCAACCGCGTCGGCATCCGCGTCCAGGACCTCTACGACGAGTCGATCCTGACGCAGAAGGTCGAGGCGGCCCTCGACGTCAAGAACCAGGTCCTCACCAAGCTCTACAACCGGCGCGCGATCGCCGTCGAGCAGGTCGTCGAGGAGCTGCTGGGCTACGCCGCGAAGATCGAGCCGTACGTCGCCGACACCGTCCTGGTCCTCAACCAGGCGCTCGAGGACGACAAGGTGGTCCTCTTCGAGGGAGGCCAGGGCACGCTCCTCGACATCGACCACGGCACGTACCCCTTCGTGACGTCCAGCAACCCGACCGCGGGTGGCGCCTGCACGGGCGCGGGCGTGGGCCCCACGAAGATCAGCCGCGTCATCGGCATCCTCAAGGCGTACACGACCCGAGTCGGCGCCGGCCCGTTCCCCACCGAACTCTTCGACGAGGACGGCGAGGCACTGCGCCGCATCGGCGGCGAGCGCGGCGTCACCACCGGCCGTGACCGTCGCTGCGGCTGGTTCGACGCGGTGATCGCCCGCTACGCGACCCGCGTCAACGGCCTCACCGACTTCTTCCTCACCAAGCTCGACGTCCTCACCGGCTGGGAGCAGATCCCGGTCTGCGTGGCGTACGAGATCGACGGCAAGCGGGTCGAGGAACTCCCGTACTCGCAGTCCGACTTCCACCACGCGAAGCCGGTCTACGAGACCCTGCCGGGCTGGTCCGAGGACATCACGTCGGCCAAGTCCTTCTCGGACCTGCCGAAGAACGCCCAGAACTACGTCAAGGCGCTGGAGGAGATGTCCGGCGCGCCGATCTCCGCGATCGGCGTGGGTCCGGGCCGGGACGAGACGATCGAGATCAACTCGTTCCTCTAGCCCTCAGCCCCGAAGCCGGGAGCTATGAAGGCGGCCCAAGCTTTGCCGGAGACGGTGAGGTTTGGGCCGTCGGGGTTTTTGGAGTCGCGGATGTGGATGGTGGCGGAGGCGTGGGGGCAGGGGGCGACTTCGAGGCAGGCGCCGCCGCTGCTGTCGCTGTACGACGACTTGCGCCAGGCGTAGGCGACTTCGACGCAGTCGCCGCCGCCTCCATCGCTGTAGCTCGACTTGAACCAGCGAAGGCTTCCGGTGCCGGTCATCGTTCCTCTCCTGCCAACCGCTCGATGAAGGCCAGTGATTCGTCGGAACTGAGGGCCTGTGCACGGATCCTCGCATAGCGGTGCGCGAGTTGGGATACCTCCGCCGGGTCGCTGACCAGAATGCCCTGGTCCTCGATTTCCATGTAGACGACGTGCTGGTGGTCCGCCGCCTCCACGAGCTTCATGGCGCCGCGATCGCCTGCATACGTTCCGCGCAGCCCACGCTCCAGGGGCAGTACCTGCACAAAGACATTGTCTCGCTGGGCGTCCTCTGCGAGGGAACGCAGCTGGCCGCGCAGGATCTCCCAGCTGCCGAACGGCCGCCGCAGCACGCTTTCTTCGAGGATCAGCTCGATCAGCGGGGTCGGCTCCCGGTCGAAGAGTGCTCGGCGAGCCAGCCGCGCCTCGACCAGTTCCTCCCGCTTCTGCTCGGACACGGGCGGATAGCTTCCACCGATCAGCGCCCGCGCGTAGTCCTCTGTCTGGAACAGGCCATCGACGATCAGTGTCTGGTACGAGCACAGCGTGAGCGCCCCTGCCTCCAGCTCCGAAAACCCCCGGAACCGAGCCGGGTACTTCTCCAGCAGCATCCACTTGCGCGCCTTCTCGAAGACCCCCAGCCCACCTCCGATCTCCTTCTCCAACTTCACCAGCATCTGGTCGCTCGCGGGCTGCGCGCACGTCTCCATCGCGCTGACCGCCGCTGCCGTGTAGCCGAGTTTGTCCCCCAACTGCGGCTGAGTCAGCCCGTGTTGCTCCCGCAACGCCTTCGCCAGGGCGGCGACCAGATGGGCCGTACCGCCTGCCTCCGTCTTGTTCTCCGCCCGCGCCATCGCGGTCACCTCCGAACTCAACTGAACTCAACCGAACTCAACCGGTCACAACTCGCGAACGCCACTACTCAACCGTGTTCAACCGGCAACGCAGAGTTATGGATCACGCTAGCCTCGCACCCGCAAACTGGCCCCGTGAATACGCAAAGTGAGCTGACCTGGCTCCCGGAATCCGGCATTCAACTCCGCAAGGCAGGCGTCCGGTTCGACGCGATCAGAGTCGACGGCGAGCGGGGCCGGGACATCGCCGACTGGCTCGCGCGGATGACCGGCGGTGATCCGGGTCCGATCGTCGAGACGGCGACGGGCCGGCGCGGGGTCTACTTCCTCGTGCCCGTCGGCAGTACGTCCCACCGCGCGTGGCCCGCCGGAGTCACCCGCTTCGTCGCAGGTCCGGGTCATGTCTCGTACATCCCGGTGCCCGCGCTGAACGACCTGACCTGGCCGTTGAGTTGGCGCTACCGGCCCACGGCCCCCGACCGCCTCGTGCACACGCGTCTGCTGTGCACCGCCCTTCACTCGCAGGGATGAAGAACGCGAACTTCCGCCTGGGAAAAGGCGGTTTCGACTTGCAATCGTCGCTCTGCGTGGCCTTAGAGTCACGGCAGCAACGAAATGCCCCCGCGGTGCGCCAACACCCGGGGGCTCGACACCAGGAGCTTCACCCTCCCAATGCGTACTCATCGTACGACGCGTGCGCGCGTCTTTTCAGGCTTCTCTGCCGCCCTACTCCGCGACCGGAGCATCTCTTGGCGCGCGGTTAGCGTACTGACGTACCTCCTGGCCCTCCCGAACCACGCCCGCGTCACCCTGCGCGCACTTGCCGCGCCGAGCGTCGAGCGGCGGTCGGGGATCGTCGCCGCACTGCGTGAGCTGGAGGAACTTCGGTATCTGCGGCGGGTGGTGGGCGAGGGCGGTGAGGGCGCTGCGAAGGGGCAACTCCGCGTCGTTTACGAGGTGTTCGACGCCCCGTACGAAGTCGAGCCACGAACGGGTGAAACCGAAAAAGTCCCGAGTTCCGAGGCGCCGAGCAGGATGACCGTGCGTGCCGCGCACCTGCTGCTCTCGCTCGGGCGCATCGACCCCCGGCTCACTCTCGCCGCCGCCGAGGCGCTGCGGCTCGCGCCGCTGGTGGAGCGGTGGTGGGAGCGGGGCGTCAGCGCTCCGCGGGTGCGGGCGGCGTTGGCCTATGACTGGCCGGGGCCAGTGGTCTCGGCGGCCGCGCATATCGAGGCGTGCCTGGTGAGCGGGTGTCCCGAGCGATCGACTCCCGTGCCGGTCACGGCCGTTGAGGTCGACTGCCGACGGTCGGGTGGCGGGCTGTTCCGTGGGCTGCTGAAGAGGTGGGCCGCCCCCGCGTAGGTCCAGGAAGACTCCCGGTCTCGCATCCGCGGGCCGGGTCGGCTCAATCGAAAGGAACTCGATGACCGCATTACTCGAACGACCCGAGACGGTATACCGAAGGTATACTGGGGTGATGGCTGACACCACCGTCAAGGTCGACCCCGCTGTCCGTGACCGCCTCATGGTGCTCGCCCGCGAACGCGGGATGACCATGCGTGACCTGATCGCCGAGCTGGCGGGGGCCACACCGACGCAGGAGGAGCTGCGGAAGCGGTACGAGGAGACCAAGGCGTACTGCGAGACGCACTTCGGTGTGACGCTCACGGACGAGGATCACGACAGGGTGGAGAAGGTCTGGCAGGACCTTGAGGCCGGCCGGCCCGTGGACAGCCTTTGAGCGCGGCGAGGGCCGGGTCGACCGGCGTCGTCTTCGACGAGTCGGCCCTGCTGGCGCTCGGCTCGGGGAACTCGCTGGCCTCCCAATTCGTCGCGAACGACGAGCACGCGGCCACTAGGCACGTCTACGTTCCGGCGCTGTGCCTGGCCGCTGCCGACGGCATGCGCAAGGGGCTCGCCGAGCACGTGGGGGTCCTGCCCGCCGTCGAGATCGTCGAGCTGGACTTCCCCGGGGCGTCCACCGTGGGCGCGCTCTTGCGTGACGGGGTGGAGTGGCGGCTCGGCCACGCGATCCACCTGTCCCGGCCGACGCCGGACTGGCCGGACGGGCGCCATGTACTGACCGTCGAACCCGACCTGTACGCGGACATGCCCCTCGTACGGACGATCAGGCTGCCGCGCCAGCGGTGACCTGAGGGGGAGGGCGCCCGCAGGGTGCCCTCCCCGTGCCCGTCCGCCCTGATGGAGTAGTGAGCGGGCGACGTACGCGCGGCGACCCTAGCGTGAGATCGCAGGGGGCGATCAGAAGAAGGTGAACGTCATGCGCGTACTGCTCCAGGCCCATCTCGACACCGACAAGACCAACGACGTCATCCGCAGCGGCAAGATGCCCCAGGTGATGCAGGAGATCATCGGGGCCTTCAAGCCGGAAGCCTCCTACTTCACGGCCGTCGGCGGGGTCCGCACGATGTTGCTGGTCTTCGACATGCAGGACTCCGCCCAGATGCCGCCGCTCACCGAGCCGCTCTTCGAGAGGTTCGGCGCGGAGGTGGACTACACGCCGGT
This sequence comes from Streptomyces coerulescens, assembly GCF_042657965.1. NCBI lineage: Bacteria > Bacillati > Actinomycetota > Actinomycetes > Kitasatosporales > Streptomycetaceae > Streptomyces > Streptomyces coerulescens. The sequence goes on along the minus strand of NZ_JBHSKM010000005.1, from coordinate 255,953 downwards.
GATGAACGCCGACGACCTGCAAAAGGGACTGTCCCAGCTCAAGTAGGTCAGCTGAAGACGATCATCGAGCCCTGCGCCAGACTCCGGGTCGCCGCCGCGTGCAGGCCCAGCCAGACATGCCGTTCACGGGCGAAGGGGCTCGGGTCGTAGGGCGCGGGGACGGCCGGTTCCTCCAACTCCGTGGGAGCGAGCGGCGCCTGGGGCGCGGCCGGGGGGTTGGCCGGGTCGATGCCGATCACCGGGGCCACGAACTCCAGCTCGCGCAGGAGGGCCTGGGAGGAACCCAGGGGGCCGCCGCCGGCGAGGAGCTCGTCGCTCGAGAGCGGGCCGGGGAAGTCGACCGGGACGTAGGCGCCCGCGTGGTCGTAGTGCCAGACCAGGTGCGACTGCTTGGCCGTCGACTCGAACATCTCCAGGAGCTGCTCGTAGTCGCCGCCCAGCTCGTCGACCGGGGTGACGGCGAGCCCGCAGACCTGGAGCAGATAGGCGCGGCGCAGGAAGTGCAGCGCGTCGTAGTCGAACCCGGCGACCGGGGCGACATCGCCGGACAGGCCCGGCATGTACTGGTACACCGGCACCGGCGGCAGCCCGGCCTCGGCGAGCACCTTGTTGTATTGCGCGAGTTCCTCGGCGAAGGGGTTGTCGGGGGTGTGGCACAACACGTCGACAAGCGGTACCAGCCACAGGTCACAGGCCAAAAGAGGGCTCCTCGCACAGTTCGGCGTAGCACATCGTCAGGGCAGGGTAATCGGTGTCGCGCGAGGACGGGTCCCCTCGTGCAGGTCCCATACCCATACTCCGCCGACCCACTTACCGGGCCCGCCCACCAGCTTCTCCACGGTCGCACGCAGGGCGGAGTCGTTCGGCTGCGGGGCCAGCACCAGTACGCCGGCCTTCCAGTACGCGAGGTCCACCCGTGCCTGCTCCCGCCAGGAGTCCTCGACGGGCGGGATGTCGCCCGTGTTGCGGACGTCACGCAGCAGGTTGGAGGTGAAGCGGGGCTCGGCGCCGTAGATGCCGACGCGTTCGTCGCCGTAGGGGCCGTTGAAGTAGCCGCCCGGCAGCCGGAAGCCGAGACCGGCCTCGGTCTGCCAGTGCAGCGCCTCCGCATCGGAGGGGTCGGGCAGCGGCACCGGCACGAGTGACTCGCCCTCGCGGACGTACGAGGCCCAGGTCCCGTCCGCGATGAAGGGCGGCACCTCGGCGCGGTCGACGGCTCTGAGCGGGGCCGGGATCAGGGGGAGCAGGGCGAGGGCGACGCCCAGCAGGCCGACCCACCGGGTGGCCGGGTGGCGGGTGACGAGCAGCCGGTCCACGGCGACGGCCAGCAGCATGCCCAGCGCGGGCGCGCAGATCATCGCCACCCGGCTCTCTATGACCGCCTCGAACAGCGGCTTGTCGGCGAGGAGTTCCCAGGGGCCGGGGAGGATGACGCCGGTGAGCGGGATGCGGAACTCCCGGCCCAGGGACAGGAAGGCCGCGGCCACCGCGGTGAACGCCAGCGCCCTGACCAGGGGCCGCTCCCACAGCCGTACGACGATCGCGAAGGCCAGCAGGACCAGCGGCCAGCCGTAGAAGGCGTTCTGTTCGGTGGTGTTGAAGGCCAGGGCCTTCGCGGTCTCGGCGTCGCCCGCGAGCCAGGAGCGTTCGGCGAAGGCGAGCAGGGCGAGAGGGCTGTTGAAGGAACGGGGGTTGTGCTCGATGTCCGTGTAGCTCTGCGGTCCGGCGAACTGCCAGACGAGGGGATAGACGATGAGGGGGAGGCAGACGGCGGCGCCGATGAGGATGCCGCGGAGCAGCGGCCGCCAGGCATTCCGTGCCGCGTCCCGGCGTACGACGGCGTAGGCGGCGGCGAACAGCAGCATGCCCAGGGCCGCCAGCAGCAACGCCTCCTCGCCGAGGAGGACCTGGTACGCCGCCATCACGCCGAGGACCACCCCGTCCCGTACCGGTCGGTTGCCCGCGCACAGACGCAGGGCGCGGTCGATGATCAGCGGGATCATGAACAGCACCACGAAGTTCGGGTGCGCGTGGGCGTGGCTGATCATCGGCGGGGCGAACGCGGCCAGACCGGCGCCCAGGAAGGCCGCGATCCGGCCGCGGACCACGTACTTGACGATCAGCCGGTACCAGGCGGCGGCGGTGGCGGCGAGGCCCAGCGTCATGACCAGGCTGAGGGTGACCGCGGGGCCGGCGGCCAGGGTGAGGGGGGCCAGCGGGACGGACAGGCCCGGCATCACCGTGTTGGCCATGAGGTTCACGCCGTCGGGGAAGCCCTGGAGGTCGGTGAAGAGGGGGTTGCGGAAGTGGGCCACATTGTCGGCCGTGACCGCGAAGAACCACTCCCACTGGTTCTGGTCGCGCAACGAGTCGGGGAGATAGCGCTGGGCGGGGGCGAAGAAGCGGCCGGAGTACAGGGCCACCGACATCAGCAGGAAGAGGAAGGGTGCGAAGACGTCGGCGGGGCGCAGGGAGCGGGCGGCGATGCGGGTGATCTCGGTCAGGACGCGGGCGTAGTCGAGGGGGCCGACCTTCGAGCCGGGCCGGTGGGACCAGCGGACGGGGACCTCGGCGACGGACAGACCGGCGCGGCGCAGATGCCGCAGCACCTCCACGTCTATGCCCCAGCCGTTGACGCGGGAGGCGGCGTACGCCTCGCGGGCGCGGTCGCCGTCGAAGAGCTTGAAACCGCACTGGGTGTCGCGGATGCCGGGCAGGGCGGTACGGCGTATGACGACGTTGCCCGCGCGGCCCAGCAGTTCACGCAGCCGGTGCTGGCGGGCGCCGATCGTCGCGCCGGGGGCCGAACGGGAGCCGATCGCCGCGCAGTTGCCCTCGCCGAGCGCCTTGTCGAGCCGCTCCAGTTCCTCGATCGGCGTCGCGAGATCGGCGTCGGTGACCAGCACCCGGCGCCCGCGGGAGGCGGCGACACCGAGGCGCAGCGCGTGGCCCTTGCCGCGGTTGCCCTCGCCGGTGACCAGGTGCAGACGGGGGTCCTCGCGGGCGGTGACCAGGTCGCCGGTGCCGTCGGTGGAACCGTCGTCGGCGACGACGATCTCCCAGGAGCCCCAGCGGGGTTCGTCGGCCGAGAGGTAGTCGGTGAGGGCGTCGAGGGTGGGGGTGAGACGGTGCCGTTCGTTGTAGGCGGGGACGACGACGGAGAGGTCGGGAGCCTCGGGTCGGACAGCGGTTCTCGTCGGCTCCCGCTCTTGGGTCACTCGGCCGCCAGTCGCTCGATCAGAGCGACTGATTCCGTGTCGTTGGCGGCGATGATCTGGCGGGCGGTGGGCAGGTCGCGGCGCATCAGAGCGTCCACCAGATCGGTGTGCCGGGCCCACAGATGGCCGCGCAGATCGGGCAGGCGGCGCAGATGCTGGACCGCGCAGACCCAGGACTGCACGCGCAGCCGGTGCAGGAAGTCGGCCAGGTAGGGGTTGCCGAAGAGGGCGCCGAGCTCGCGCCAGAAGCGCAGGTCGTAGCCGATGAGGACGGTGAGGTCGCCGGCGGTGGCGGCGCGCTCGGCCTCCTCGGCGCGGCGGCGTACCCCGGCGACGGCGGCGGCGACACGCGGGTTGTCGGGGTCGCGGTGGCTGGAGCGGTCGGTGGCCAGGACGTGGAACATGCCGTTGGTGACCAGGCTGCGGGCCTCGACGATGCCGCGGTAGTCCGCCACGGAGTACTCGTGGACCCGGAAACCGCGGTGCTGGTCGGCCTCCAGCAGGCCCTGTGCGGAGAGATCGACGAGCGCTTCGCGCACGGGGGTCGCGGAGACGCCGTACTGTTCGGCGATCTCCTTGACGGTGAATTCGCGGCCTGCCTGGAGGCGCCCCGCCAGTACCTCGTCCCGCAGCGCGTCCGCGATCTGCTGGCGCAGGGTGCTTCGCGTGACGGAGCCGTTGCCGCCGGTTCCGGGCATGGTCGGGGCGTCTCCCGTCGTCGCGATGAGGTGGCGTGCACGTATATGTCTACGAGCACGCCACCTTACGCGTTCGGGCTGCGGGGGACGTTTCTGCGACGGCAGAACGCCGGACGGGCTAGCTGGTGTACTCGTCCGCCACAGACAGGGCTGTGTCCAGTGCCGCCAAACCCTCCTTCAGCTCCGCCTCGCTGACATTGCAAGGCGGGACGACATGCGTGCGGTTCATGTTCATGAACGGCCACAGCCCCGCGGCCTTCGCGGCGGAGCCGAACGCCGCCATGGGGGCGTTCGCCGCGCCGGCCGCGTTGTAGGGCACCAGCGGCTCCCGGGTCTCCCGGTTCCGCACCAGTTCGAGGGCCCAGAACATGCCGACGCCGCGCACCTCACCGACGGACGGATGCCGCTCGGCGAGTTCCCGCAGCGCGGGGCCGACCACATCGGCACCCAGCCGCGCGGCGTTCTCGACGACGCCCTCCTCGGCCATGACCTGGATCGTCGCGACGGCGGCGGCACAGGCGAGCGGGTGGCCCGAGTACGTCAGACCACCCGGGTAGGGCCGCTTGGCGAACGTCTCCGCGATCGCCCCGGAGATGGCGACGCCGCCCAGCGGCACATATCCGGAGTTCACGCCCTTGGCGAAGGTCATCAGGTCCGGCGTCACATCGAAGAGGTCCGCGGCGAACCATTCACCGGTGCGTCCGAACCCGGCCATGACCTCGTCCAGGACGAAGACGATCCCGTACTTGTCGCAGAGCTCGCGGACACCGGCGAGATAACCGGGCGGCGGGATCATGATTCCGGCCGTTCCCGGGATCGTCTCCAGGATGATCGCGGCGATGGTCGACGGACCCTCGAAGGCGATCGTCGTCTCCAGGTGCTCCAGCGCCCGCGCGCACTCCTGCTCCTCGGTCTCGGCGTAGAAGCGGGAGCGGTAGAGGAAGGGTGCCCAGAAGTGCACGACACCGGCCGCGGCGCCGTCGGAGGCCCAGCGGCGCGGGTCACCGGTGATGTTCACGGCCTGCTGGGTGCCGCCGTGGTACGAGCGGTAGGCGGAGAGCACCTTCGGGCGGCCGGTGTGCAGCCGGGCCATCCGTACGGCGTGCTCCACGGCGTCGGCGCCGCCGTTGGTGAAGAAGATCTTGTCGAGGTCGCCCGGCGTCCGCTCGGCGATCAGCCGCGCCGCCTCCGAGCGGGCCTCGACCGCGAACGCCGGCGCGAAGGTCGTCATCCGCGCGGCCTGATCCTGGATCGCGGCGACGACCTTGGGGTGCTGGTAGCCGATGTTGGTGTAGACGAGCCCGCTGGTGAAGTCGAGGTACCGCTTGCCGTCGTAGTCCCAGAAGTACGACCCCTCCGCACCGGCGACGGCGAGCGGGTCGATGAGCTCCTGTGCGGACCAGGAGTGGAACACATGCGCACGGTCCGCGGCCTTCACGGCGGCGCCGACCTCGGGATCTGGCTGAGGGGTCATGCGCCCGAGGGTAGGCAGCGGCGGCCCGGAGGGGATATCGGCGTCCTGTCTGCGGTCGGCGGGTTTCCGCGACAGGTTGTCGACGCGGGCGCACTCCACCATTGACAGTAAGCTGTCCAAATGTCAGGATGCTGTCATACCGAAAAGTGACGCCGAAGCTTCAGGGGGAAGTCATGAACAGCAAGCCCGTGCACCTCGCCGTCTACGACACCTACGCCGACTGGGAGACGGGGCACGCCACCGCCCATCTCGCCCGCGCCGGTCGCGACATCCGCACCGTCGGTCCCTCCACGCGGCCCGTCCGGAGCATCGGCGGACTGTGCGTCCAGCCCGACCTCGCGCTGGACGACGTACGGCCCGGGGACAGCTCCCTGCTGATCCTCACAGGCGCCGACCTGTGGGACACCGGCGACGACCTCGCCCCCTTCGCCCGCAAGGCCCGTGAGTTCCTCGACGCGGGTGTGCCCGTCGCCGCGATCTGCGGTGCCACCGCCGGCCTCGCCCGCGAGGGACTGCTCGACGACCGCGCCCACACCAGCGCCGTCTCCTTCTACCTCGCGGCCACCGGCTACGGCGGCGGCGAGCGGTACGTCGACGCCGACGCCGTCACCGACGACGGGCTGATCACCGCCGGGCCGACCGAGCCGGTCGCCTTCGCCCGGGAGATCCTCCGGCTGCTCGGGGTGTACGAGGGCGAGGTGCTGGACGCCTGGTACCGGCTGTTCCACGACTCCGACCCGGAGGCGTACGCCGTCCTTCAGAAGGCGGGGGCGGCGTGAGCCGGGAACGGCAGGACCTGCTCAGCCGTAGCGCGCTCGGTGTCTTCCGGCTCAACGGGCAGTTCCTCGCCGTCGCCGAGGAGTTGGCCCGGCCGTCCGGTCTGACGGCGGCCTGGTGGCAGGTGCTGGGCGCGGTGCTCGGCGAACCCCTGCCCGTGGCCGGCGTCGCCCGCGCCATGGGCATCACCCGGCAGAGCGTGCAGCGCATCGCCGATCTGCTGGTGGACAAGGGGCTCGCGGAGTACCGGCCCAACCCCGCCCACCGCCGGGCCAAGCTCCTCGCGCCGACGGAACGGGGGCGGGCGGCGATCTCCCGGATCGACCCCGGCCACGCGGCCTTCGCGGACCGGCTGGCGGACACCATGGGGGAGGCGGAACTCGCCGATGCCGTAAGGGTTCTGGAACGGTTGTCGAAAGTGCTCGACCAGATCGCCGTTCCTGTTACGGAACCGTAGGCACCGCCCCGCTCACCTCCTTGTATGCCGCACTATCGTGGGGCCGACGCATAGGCGGGGGCGGGTTGGGGGCGTGCGATGGAGAAGCTGGGGCCGGGGGATCCGCCGCAGATCGGGGCGTATCGGCTGCTGGCGCGGCTGGGCGCGGGCGGCATGGGGGACGTCTATCTCGCCCGGTCGGACCGTGGTCGTACGGTCGCGGTGAAGCTGGTGCGGCGGGAGCTCGCCACACAGGAGGAGTTCCGGGCCCGGTTCCGGCAGGAGGTGCAGGCCGCGCGGCAGGTCGGCGGGTTCTGGACCGCGCCGGTGCTCGACGCGGACACCGAGGCCGACGTGCCCTGGGTCGCCACCGGGTATGTCGCCGGGCCGAGCCTCCAGCAGGTCGTCGGGCACGACCACGGGGCGCTGCCCGAGCGGTCGGTCCGCATCCTGGCGGCGGGACTGGCACACGCGCTCAAGGACATCCACGCCGCGGGGATCGTGCACCGGGATCTGAAGCCGTCGAACGTCCTGGTCACCATCGACGGGCCCCGCGTCATCGACTTCGGTATCGCGCGCGCCCTGGAGACGGTCGACGAGAGCGGGCTGACACGCACCGGCGCGCTCGTCGGGTCGCCGGGGTTCATGGCGCCCGAGCAGGTGCGCGGCGACCGGATCACGCCCGCGTGCGACGTGTTCTGCCTGGGCTCGGTGCTCGCGTACGCCGCGACCGGCAAGCTGCCCTTCGGCTCCATCGACAGCGGCGCCCATGCCCTGATGTTCCGGATCGCCCAGGAGGAACCCGACCTGGAGGGCATGCCCGAGGGCATCGCCGAGCTGGTGCGGGACTGTCTGCGCAAGGATCCCGGCGTCCGCCCGACCCTCGATCGGATCCTGGAACGCACGGGCGCCGAGGACACCGTCTCGGACGGCCGCTCCCGCGACCCCTGGCTGCCGAGCGCCCTGGTGGCCCAACTGGGCCGGCACGCGGTACGGCTGCTGGACGCGGAGAACCCGGTGAGCGGAACGGGCTCCCGGCCATCGCCACCCGGGAGCGCCCCGGCAGAGCCGAACCCTCCGGGCTCGGGCGCACCGGGTTTCGGTACGCCGGGTTCTGGTACGCCGGGCTCGGGCGGGCCCGGTTCCGACGCGCCGGGTTCCCGTGGCCAGGGGGCTGGTGGCCCAGGTGGTGGTGGCACGGGTTCCGGTGGCCCCGGATCCGCTGTTCCGGGCGCGGGTGTTCCGATGGCCGGTGCGGCGGCCGGTTCCGGCGTCCCCGGTTCCCCTGGTCCGGGCCCTGCTGCTCCGGGCTCAGGTGTTCCGATCGCCGGTGCGGCAGCCGGTTCCGGTGCCCCGGGTTCCGGTGCGCCCGGGTCCCGTACTCCGGGCCCCGGTGCCCCCGCCCCCGGGTCCCGTACCCCCGGCCCCGGCGCCCCCGCCCCCGGCTTCCCGGGTGCCGGTGAGCCCACCCCCGCCGCCTCCCCCGAGCACGCACCGGCCGCCGCGCCGACGCCGCCCGATCAGCTCCCGACCATGACCGCGAGGCAGAGCGGTCCGACGGCGCCGCCGGGGCCCGGCGGGCCTCCCGGCGGTGCCTTCGGGGACGCCGCCGCGCCCGGCAGCGCCCCGGCTCACCCGGCGTACGGCTATCCGCAGCAGCACCCGCAGCAGCCGTCGTACGGCTACCCGCAGGCCGGCCCCAACCAGCCCTACGGTGCCGCTCCCGGGTACGGCGCCTACGGCCCGAACCCGCCGTACCCGAATCCGCACCCGAACCCGAATCCGCCGTACGGCTCCACCCCGCCCTACGGCCCGCCCGTGCCGTACCTCCCGGCTCCGCAGCCCGAACCTTCGCAGCGCAGCGGGCGTTCCACGGTGGCGCTCGTCCTGGTCGCGCTGGTCGTCGCGCTCGGCGCCGGCGGCTCGGTGTACGCCCTCATGAGCGGCGGCGGTGACGACAAGGGCGGCGGTGGCGGCCCGACCGCCACGGCCACCGCGACCGACTCCCCGACCTCCGACCCCACCTCGCCCAGCCCGTCCTCCACCCCGTCCTCCTCGGCGTCCGCCGGCGGCACGATCCCGGCCGGCTACCTGGGCACCTGGACGGCCACGATCGACAGCGGCACCGGTGAGAACACCCGCCGACTGACCATCCGGCAGGGCGAGGTCGGCGACACGGTCCTCTCCCTGGTCGCCGACGGACCCGCCGGCAGCGGCACCTACCACTGCGAGTTCGAGGCGGACCTCTCCGCGGCACCCGGCGCCGACGGCCCGCTGGAGATCGGCCCCTCCACGGTGACCGTCGGCGAGCCGCCCACCTGTTCGCCGGGCAAGGCCACCCAGATCACGCTGCTGCCGGACGGCAGGCTGCAGCGGGTGACCACCGGCAGCGGGGAGAGCCTGACGTACACCAAGCAGTGATCGGCGGGGGTGAAGTCCCGTTTCCTGTGACGCAGTTGAACGTACGGCGAACTTCCCCGTCCGAGCGGCTCCGGCGGCCCCGAACGGACGTACGGTGACCCCACACTACGGCTCTGGTGAGTTGCGGGGGCACCACGGTGGAGTGGCTGAGCGCGGAGAACATCGTGGCCGTCGGCACGGCGGTGCTCGGTGTCGGCGCGTCGATCGTCATGGTCTGGTACGAGCGACGCGTGCCGCGCCGCAAGCGGATCGGCTACCGCGTCCAGATGGACAATCCCATAGGTGACGATGTGCGTTCGGGCCGGGCCAACGTGCGGCTCGGGCTCTTCGACGCCGACATGGACGACGCGACGCTCGTGCTGCTGCGCGTCGAGAACGACGGCTCGCAGAGCATCGACCGCGACGACTACACCGGCCCCGAACCCCACGGCCTGACCGCGGTGTTCACGGACCGGACCATCCGGGGCGTCTCGGTCACCCAGCCGACCGACATCGACCATCTGATGGACCACTTCACCGCCCAGCGCGGCTTCGGCTACGAGGGCAACCGGCTGCGCGTGCCACGGGTCCCGCTCAACCCCGGCGACCACTACAAGCTGCTGGTGCTGCTGTCCGGCGGCGACGTGGGCGCGGAGATCCGGCTGCGCGGCGGCATCCGGGACGGCGAGGTGCACCCCAACCGCAGTGCCACGCCGGACGACAAGTCACCGGTGTTCAGCCTCCAGGCCAGGATCTTCACCGGACTGCTCACCCTGTCCGTGCTGGCGCTCGCGGGCATCGTCGTCTTCCGGGACGGCAACCCGATCGAGTGCGAGCAGGGCGAGCTGACGGTGATCGGCTCGACCGCCTTCGAACCGGTGATCACGACGCTGGCGCAGCAGTACGAGCGCAAGTGCGCGGGCGCCGAGATCGATGTGCAGACGCGCGGCAGCGAGGCCGGGGTCGCCGAACTCGCGGCCCTGGCCGACCGGTCGAAGTCCGACGCGCGCTCGGTCGTCGCGTTCTCCGACGGCCCGCTGGGCGACCGCCTCGGTCTGAAGGGGAAGAAGGTCGCGCTGTCCGTCTTCACGCTCGCCGTCAACGACGGGGTCGACGTCGGGCCGAAGGGACTGACCGTGGGGCAGGTGCGGGACATCTACGAGGGCCGGTACAAGCGGTGGGGCGAGGTGCTCAAGGGGGCGGACCCGGCGACCGCGGAGCTGCCGATCGTGCTGGTCAGCCGCAGTGACAGTTCCGGGACACGGCAGGTGTTCCAGGACCGGGTGCTGGGCGAGTGGGAGCGGGCGCAGAGCACGTCCCTGGACTGCCGGCCGCCCGCCGGTGCCGTCACCGCCGTGACGCGGTGCGAACTCGCCAGTACCGGCGACGTCCTGGACAAGATCGCCGAGCAGCCCGGGGCGATCGGGTACAGCGAGCTGGGGGTCGCCGCCAAGCACCAGGGCCTGCGGCCGGTGCCGCTCGACGGCGACCGGGCGAACGTCGACGAGATCGAGCGCGGCGACAGCGCCTATCCGTACCGCGACATCGAGTACGCGTACACCTACGGCACCGCGGCCGGTGACTCCCTGACCGCGGGGTTCCTCGCCTACCTGGACAAGGAGGGCAGTCAGCAGGTGATCCGCACCCAGGGGCATCTGCCGTGCGGGACGCCGGTGGGGCTGAGGCTGTGCGGCTGACGCCGGGGGCGTGTGGCGGCCGACACCGGGGAGGGCGGCCGGCTGAGGCACCCTTGCCGTTGGTTGCCATGTACACAACCATTGCGAGGGTCGGCCGGCATCGGCAGCACCGGGAGGACCCATGCGCCCCAGCCCCACCAGAAGAACGGTCCTGACGGCCACGGCGGCCGGCGCGGCGGCGCTGACGGCGACCGGCACGGCCGAGGCGGCCCCCGCGCCGGCGGTCTCCGCGTCGGCGGACCGCCCGCCGGCGACGGCCCAGCGCCCCACCCGCGAACTGCGCGCCCTGCTGCGCGAGATCGACCCCGCCCGGATCGAGGCCACGATCCGCGGACTCGTCTCCTTCGGCACCCGCCACACCCTCTCCGCCCAGGACGACCCGGACCGGGGCATCGGCGCGGCCCGCGACTGGCTCCTGGCCGAGCTGAACTCCTGCGCGGCGGCCTCCGGCGGCCGGATGACGGCACAACTCCAGTCGTACGTCCAGGAACCGGCGCCCCGCATCCCCACCCCCACGAAGATCACGAACGTGGTCGCGACCCTGCGCGGCTCGGTGACCCCCGAGCGCGTCTACGTCGTCTCCGGGCATTACGACTCCCGGGTCACCGACGTCATGGACGCCACGTCCGACGCGCCGGGCGCGGACGACGACGCCTCCGGGGTGGCCGTGGTCCTGGAGCTGGCGCGGGTGATGGCGAAACGCCGGCCGGCGTCGACGATCGTGTTCGCGGCGGTGGCGGGGGAGGAGCAGGGCCTGTACGGATCGGCGTACCTGGCGCAGCAGTTGAAGGCCGCGGGCACGGACGTCCAGGGCATGTTCACCAACGACATCGTCGGCAGCGCCACCGCCGACGACGGCACCCGCGACCCGTACACGATCCGCCTGTTCACCGAGGGCGTCCCGTCCTCGGAGACCCCGGAACAGGCGGCGCTGCGCCGCTCGGTGGGCGGCGAGAACGACTCGGCCACCCGCCAGCTGGCCCGCTTCGTCAGGGACGTGGCGGACAACGACGCGACCGGCATGCGGGTGCGCGTGATCTACCGCCGCGACCGCTATCTGCGCGGCGGCGACCACATCCCCTTCCTGGAGCGCGGCTACCCGGCCGCCCGCTTCACCGAGCCGGCCGAGGACTTCGCCCACCAGCACCAGGACGTCCGCGTCGACGACACCGGCAAGCAGTACGGCGATCTGCCGGAGTTCTGCGACTTCCCCTTCACCGCGCGGGTGGCCAAGGTCAACGCGGCCACCCTGTGGACCCTGGCCCAGGCCCCCGGCACCCCGAAGAACCCGCGGATCATCACCAGCAACCTCACCAACTCCACCACTCTGACCTGGGCCGGAGGCCCGGAACCCGACCTCGCCGGCTACGAGGTCGTCTGGCGCGAGACGACGTCCCCGGAGTGGACCCACGTCCTCCCGGTCGGCGACACGACGACCCACGAGGTGGACCTGTCCAAGGACAACGTGTTCTTCGGGGTGCGAGCGGTGAACCGGTCGGGCCTGCGCAGCCCGGTGGCCTTCCCGTCCCCGCAGTCGTGAGCGCGGCGGGCGGTTCTCAGCGCGGCTCGGGCGGTCGCTGACGCGGCATGTTCGGGCGGGTGCCGTTCGTCGGGGGCACCGCGAAACGGCCCAGCGCCGCGGTCGCGTCCGGGCGGCTCGCCCCGGGCACCGCCGACTGGATGCCCAGGGGCGCGGACCCGGTGCGGAACTCCACCATCCAGTCCGCCGTCTCCGCCCGCATCAGCTCGGTCACGTCCTCGGAGAACCGGCGCAGCACACCCAGGCACCGCTCGGCGGCCTCGCCGGCCGTGCCCTCGGCCGGGCCGAGGACCTCCCGTACGTTCTCCGTCGCCCAGTCGAACTGAAGCATCTGAAGCCGCCGCTGTACGGCCTGGGCCGTGGCGACGTCCCTTATCCACCCGGACGTGACCCCGAAGCACCGGTCGACCCCCACACAGGCCACGGCGATCAACAGCGCCAGATACCCCCAGGGGGCCACCCCGCTCGCGACCCCGGTCAGATCGAGGAGCGGCAGCGCGGCTCCGACCACCGCCCCCGCCGCCGCGCCGCCGCGCAGCGCCCGCGCCCCGCGCCGCTTCCACACCCGGTCCGCGAGATACCACGCCGCCGTGTCCAGCGCCCCCCGCTCCACCCACCGGTACAGCTCGTCCAGCTGCACCGCCGGCTCCCCCCAGTCCCCGTGGGGGAACGCCCGCCCCGTCAGATCGCCCGGCCGGAGCCCGGCCGCCCCCTCACCGCCCCGCCAGTCCTTCGGCGACCTGTCGGGCTGCATCTCCGGCTGACCCACCCGGCACTCCCTACTGTCACGGTGCGTGACATCACGTACGGCATACGACGTGGATGCGACCCCCGCAGCGCACGGAACGTCACGCAACACCTGAGGCTGACGCGCCGGACCCTTCCTACCGCCCAATGGGTGGCGAAGAGATGCCTTTCGCCTCTTTTCCGCCCGGAAGTGGGCCTTGATCAGGTATAGGACGCCCATTCCTCCAGGTTCTCTCTCACTCGAAAGAGTGCTGGGGCGACGGCCAGCCAGACCACGTAGGCTCGTGCTGAACGGGAAACGCGTACACACGCAAGGAGCTGATCGTGATCCCCGGTGGTGGCCAGCCCAATATGCAGCAGCTGCTCCAGCAGGCCCAGAAGATGCAGCAGGACCTGCAGCGGGCGCAGGAAGAACTGGCGCAGACCGAGGTCGACGGACAGGCGGGCGGCGGCCTGGTGAAGGCCACTGTCACGGGCGCCGGCGAGCTCCGCGCGCTGAAGATCGACCCGAAGGCGGTCGACCCGGAGGACACCGAGACCCTCGCCGACCTGGTCATCGCGGCCGTCCAGGCGGCCAACGAGAACGCGCAGAACCTCCAGCAGCAGAAGCTGGGCCCGCTGGCCCAGGGCCTGGGCGGCGGCAGCGGGATCCCCGGCCTGCCCTTCTGACCTTCCCGGCGCGCCTTCCTTACCGGGGCCGCCGCCAACTACCGTACGTACCGTAAGGAACCCCAGGAAGGACGGCAGTCCGTTGTACGAAGGCGTGGTCCAGGACCTCATCGACGAGCTGGGTCGGCTGCCCGGCGTCGGTCCCAAGAGCGCGCAGCGGATCGCCTTCCACATCCTCCAGGCGGAACCGACGGACGTACGGCGCCTCGCGCAGGCCCTCATGGAGGTCAAGGCGAAGGTCCGCTTCTGCGCGACGTGCGGGAACGTCGCACAGGAGGAGCTGTGCAACATCTGCCGGGACACGCGCCGCGACCCGGCGGTGATCTGCGTGGTCGAGGAGCCCAAGGACGTCGTGGCGATCGAGCGGACGCGTGAGTTCCGCGGCCGCTACCACGTCCTCGGCGGGGCGATCAGCCCCATCGAGGGGGTCGGACCGGACGACCTGCGTATACGAGAACTTCTCGCGCGGTTGGCCGACGGGACGGTCACGGAGCTGATCCTGGCCACCGATCCGAATCTCGAGGGCGAGGCCACGGCCACGTACCTCGCGCGCATGATCAAGCCCATGGGCCTGAAGGTCACCCGCCTGGCCAGCGGCCTCCCGGTGGGTGGCGACCTGGAATACGCGGACGAGGTCACCCTCGGCCGCGCCTTCGAGGGGAGACGACTCCTAGATGTCTGACGCCACGCTGCACGCGACCGGCCAGAACCCGGACGACTTCGCGGTCCAGATCGCGGACCAGATCGAGAGTTTCCTGGTCGCGGTGACAGAGGTCGCCAAGGGCGACGAGCCGGGCTCGACCGTGCCCTTCCTCCTCCTGGAGGTCTCCCAGCTGCTGCTGGCCGGCGGCCGTCTCGGCGCCCACGAGGACATCGTCCCCGACGAGCGCTACGAGCCCGACCTGGGCCCCGAGGCGGACGTGGACGAGCTCCGCGAGAACCTCGCCCGCCTGCTGGACCCGGTCGACGTCTACTCCGAGGTCTTCGACCCCTACGAGCCCCGCAAGGCGCCCGTCCCGGCCCGGATCTCCGACGACCTGGCCGATGTCATCACCGACCTGCGCCACGGTATGGCCCACTACCGCGCCGGCCGCACCGCCGAGGCCCTGTGGTGGTGGCAGTTCTCCTACTTCTCCAACTGGGGCTCGACGGCGTCCGCGACGCTGCGCGCCCTGCACTCGGTCCTGGCCCACATCCGCCTGAACCAGCCCCTGGAGGAGCTGGACGGCCTGGACACGGACCAGGGCGTGATGGGCGACGAGACGCTGGAGTTCGAGGCCGGGAAGGTCATGGAGCAGGAGATCGGGGAGCAGTTGGGGCTGAAGCCGGCGCAGTAGCGCGCGGGCTCAGATCCGTACGGCCGTGCCGGTCACGCCGATGCCCGAGTCCGGCTCCGCCGGCACGGTCACGGTGATCGTGCTGGGCCTGCCCATGTCCACACCCTGATGGATCGTCAGGGTGGCGGGCGTGGCGACGAGTCCGAGCTCCCGCAGATACCCGCCGAACGCGGCCGCCGCCGCACCCGTGGCCGGGTCCTCGACGACACCGCCCGGCGGGAACGGGTTGCGGGCGTGGAACACGGTGGAGGACTCCCGCCGGATCAGATCGACCGTCGTCCAGTCCTCGCGGGCCATGAGGGCGCCGAGCGCGGCCAGGTCGTAGTCCAGGTCGGCCAGTCGCTCCCGCGTCGAGGCGGCGAGGACCGGGTGCCGGGCCCCGGCGAAGGCGACACGCGGCGGCAGCGCCGGGTCCAGGTCGGCGGCGGACCAGCCAAGGATCGCCAGCAGCTCGGCCAGGTCGGCCTGCGCGATCGGTTCGGTGTGCGGCGCCACGCTGACCAGGGTCGCCGTCAGGGTGCCGTCCGCCGTCCGGTCGGTGGTCACGGCGACCGGGCCCGCCTTCGTACGCAGCAGCAGCCGGCCGGTGCCGTGGCGTTCCGCGTGGGCGACGGCCGTGGCGATCGTCGCGTGCCCGCAGAACGGCACTTCGGCGAGCGGGCTGAAGTACCGGATGTCCAGGGTGCCGTCATCGCCCGTCGGCACGACGAACGCCGACTCCGAATAGCCGAGTTCGGCGGCCGCCGCGAGCATCGTGGCGTCGTCGGCCCCGGTGGCGTCGAGCACCACACCGGCCGGGTTGCCTCCGGCGGGGTCGCTGCTGAAGGCCACGTAGCGCGAAATCTCCATGCGCGGACCGTAGCCGCCGCACGCGAGGCGAAGCCAGGGAATTGTGTGACGCGCGTGACAGGAAGAGGTGTGGAGTTCCACTCGGACTGCTCCATGATGGGCCCATGGCGACTCGGTCAAAGGCGTTGGTGTGGACGGGAGTCGGACTCTGCGTCGCGGGGGCCGTGGGGTTGATCGTCGGCGGTGTGCTGAATGTCGACGCGGCCGATCCCTGGGCGAGCGTGGCCGGAGGAGCGGCGGGGCTGATCGGGCTGGCGGTGACGCTGTACGCCCTCCTCGGAGCGGCGCCCGCCTCAGCCTCTTCCGTGACGGCGAGCGGTGCGCGGTCGGTCGCCGCGGGCGGCAGCATCGGGACCGTGGCGACGGGCGACGGGGCCACGGCCGGGCCTCCGCCGACGATGCCCGCCTCGCCGTCCCGGCCGACGAGCGGCCCCGTCACCGCCTCCGGGGAGCGTTCCGTCGCGGCCGGCGGCGACATCGGCTCCGTGTCGACGGGGGACGACACCTGAGCGGGGGCGCCGAGGCCCTGCTCTCCGCCCGCCCCGTCCTGTGGTTCCTGTTCCTCTTCAACGCCATGGGCGTCGTATCGCTCGGCGCCGGCGTGGAGTTGGTGCGCGGACGCGGCCGGAGGAAAGCCGCCGCCGTGTGACCCGGCGCTCACGCGACGCTCACGCGGCGCGAATTGGAGCGGTGTTGTCCCCGGCCTGTACGTCCGCTGCACCGGCCCTAACCGGCCCGCGACGAGTCTGGAGTCACTTCCACCAGACCCGTAAGGGAGATGCGATGACTCGTCGTTCCATCAGCACGCGCGCAGCCGTGGTCACCGCCACGGCCGTGGTGGCCGTCGGCACCGTCGCCGCCGGTGCCGCGGTCGCAGGGCCCGGCTGGGGCGAGGGAAAGCCCGGCAAGAAGGAGATAGCCGGCCTGTTCGACCAGTGGAACAGGGCGCTTCTGACCGGTGATCCGGAGCAGGTGGCCGACCTGTACGCGAAGGACGCGGTGCTGCTGCCCACGGTCTCCAACCAGGTCCGTGCCGACCGCGCCGGCATCGTCGACTACTTCGAGCACTTCCTCGCGAACAAACCGGTCGGCGCGAAGATCGAGACCCACATCAATGTCCTCGACCGCGACTCCGCCATCGACACCGGCGTGTACGAGTTCGCGCTCACCGACCCCGACACCGGCGAGAAGAGCACCGTCGAGGCCCGCTACACCTACGCCTACGAGAAGCGCGGCGGTGAGTGGTTCATCGTCAACCACCACTCCTCGAAGATGCCCGAAGGCTGATCGCCACCTTCAGGCCGCCCCCGGGAGCGTCCGCGAGCGTCACGGTCCCGCCGTCGTCGGTCACCAACTGCTTGACGACGGCGAGGCCGAGGCCCGAACCGGACTTCCCGGTCAGCCCCCGGCCCCGCCAGAACCGGTCGAAGGCACGGGACTTGTCGGTGTCCGGCATGCCGGGGCCCTCGTCGAGCACCGAGAGCACCACCGCCTCGCCCTTCGCCTCCACCTGGACGGTGATCCTGCCGCCGTCGGGTGACACCTCCAGGGCGTTGGAGAGCACGTTGTCCAGCACCTGGTCCAGATGGCCGGGGCTCGCCAGTACCAGCGGCCGGTCGTCGGCACTCACCCCGAGCGTGATGGTGACTCCACGCTCGTCGGCGGCCGGCCGCCACACGTCCAGCCGCTCGCACACGATGTCGACCAGCGCCAGCGGCTCCGCCGCGGTCACCTTGGCCTCCGCCCGCGCCAGCACCAGCAGCCCGTTCACCAGCCGGCTCATCCGGACGACCTCGGCCGTGGCCTGCTCCACGTCCTCCTTGACGAAGTCGTCGTCCACCCCGTCCGCGATGTTGTCCAGCGACAGCCTGAGCGCCGTGAGAGGGGTACGCAGCTGATGCGAGGCGTCGGCCACGAAGATGCGCTGAGAGGCGACCAGGGTCTCCAGGCGTTCCGCCCCCTGGTTCAGGGTGCGCGCCAGCGTCTGGGTCTCCGGGGGGCCCGTCACCGGGGAGCGGGCGGTCAGATCGCCGTCGCTGAACTTGCTGGCCATGTCGTTGAGCTGGCGCAACGGCCGGGTGATGCGCCGCGCCGCCGCCGCGCCGATCACCGCGGCCACGGCGAGGACGGCCACCGCGAGTCCCGCGCGGAACCCCCAGATCTGCCACAGCCGTTCACTCAGGTCGCCCGTCGAGTACACGATGCGCACCGCGCCGACGACCGGGCCCCGGTTGTCGCCGTCGAGGTCCACCGCGCTGGAGCGGGCGGGCACCGTGACCTTCAGCTCCGGCCCCCAGATGAAGGAGGAGCCCCAGTCGGTCGTGGACCTGCCGTCGTCCAGGGCCCTGGTCAGGGCCGCGTCCTGCCGCGGGCTCGGCAGGCCCGTGCCGCAGCGCCCGGTCACCTCGACCTGGCCGGGGGTCTGACCGGCGTACGCCCGCGCCATCTCGTCCAGGGCCGCGCACGAGGGCGTGTTGCCGTTGCCGAGGAGCAGGGCCATGGTGTCGGCCTCGCGCCGCACGGAGTCCGCGGTGTCACCGCGCAGCTGGTCCGTGAGCGTGAAGGCCACCGGCACCGTGAACAGGGCGATCGCCACGGCGACGAGCAGGACGTAACTGCGGATGAGTTGGCGGATCATGATGCGCCGCTGCCGCTGCCGCTGCCGCTGCCGCTGCCGTCGTCGCCCTGCCCGGCCGGCACGATCTCCAGCCGGAAGCCGACCCCGCGCACCGCCTCGATCGTGACCGCCCCGGCGAGCTTGCGCCGCAGCGCCGCCACATGCACATCCAGCGTCTTGGTCGGGCCGAACCAGTTCGCGTCCCAGACCGCCTCCATGATCTGCTCGCGCGACATCAGCGCCCCGGGCTCCTCGGTGAGGAAGGCCAGCAGGTCGTACTCCTTGGGCGCGAGCGCCACCTCCTCGCCGTCCAGCCGGACGCGGGCCGCCTTGCGGTCGACGGTGAGGCGGTCGCCGTAACGGTCCGGGCCGGTCTCGGCGGCGGACGCACGGGGCTGCGCGCGGCGCATGACGGCCCGTATCCGGGCGATGACCTCGCGGACGCCGAACGGCTTGGAGACGTAGTCGTCCGCGCCGAGTTCAAGGCCGACCACCCGATCCGTCTCGTCGCTGCGGGCGCTGATCACGATGATCGGCACGTCGCCGCGCTCGCGCAGCGCCCTGCAGACGTCGAGTCCGTCGGTGTCGGGCAGCCCGAGGTCGAGGAGTACGACGTCGTAGGGGTCGCGATGGCTCAGCGCCGCGCCGCCTGTGGTGACCCAGGCCACCTCGAAGCCGTAGCGCAGCAGTCCTCGCCGGAGCGACTCGGCGACCGGTTCGTCGTCTTCCACCAGAAGTACGCGCACAGGCGAACCCTAGTGGTTGAAACTTAAAGACGACCGGCCGCCGAGCCGGTGAGCGGCTACCACATGACGGGCAGCCGCTCCGGGATCCGCTTCATGAAGCCGGTGCGCCACACCAGTTGCTCGATCGGCACCGCGAGACGCAGTCCTGGCATCCGCTCCAGCAGGGCCCGAAGGGCGATCTCGGCGTGCTTGCGGCCGAGTGCGGTGGCGGGGCAGTAGTGGCGGCCGCCGCCGAAGGAGAGATGCGCGGTGGCGTTCTCCCGGCCCAGGTCGACCCGGTGGGGGTCGGGGAAGGCGGCCGGGTCGAAGTTCGCGCCCTCGACGAGGACCAGGACCAGCTCGCCCGCCTTCACGTCCACGTCGCCCAGCGTCACGTCCTCGGCCGCCAGCCGCGGCAGGCCGTCGCCGATGGACAGGTTGATCCGCAGGAGTTCGTCCACGGCCGCGGGGATCTTCCCGGGGTCCGCGACCAACTCGGCCTGGAGATCGGGGTGTTGGATCAGCGACACCAGCGCCATGGTCAGGAAACCCGAGGTGGAGATGACCCCGGCACCGAACATCGTCACGCCGACCGTCGCGAGCATCTCGTCGGTGAGATGGCCGTACTCGGGGTCGGTGCGCAGGGCGGCGAGCTCGGCCATCAGGCCCGTCGTCGCCGGGTCGTCCAGCCGCTCGGTCATGAAGGCGATGTCCCGGTCCCAGTTGAGCCGGGCACCCGCGACCGGGCAGGCCGAGTTCATGAACGCGATGTCCAGGCTCCGCATCAGCCGGGGCGCGTCCGCGGGCGGGATGCCGAGGATGCGGCAGTGCATGCCCGCCGAGTACGGATCGGCGAAGCCGCCGCGCAGGTCGGCCGGAGCGCCCTCGCGCATCAGCCCGTCGAGGAGTTCACCGGCACAGGACCGCATCCACTCTGCCAGACCGGGGCTCTTGGGGTTCAGCGCCTTCAGTACGGCCTTGCGCAGTCCGGCGCCGGTGATGTTCCCCATGTTGTTGACGACCTCGGGCGGGATCGTCAGCGCGTACTGGCGGGGCACACCGGGCGCGGAGGTGTCCTTCAGGCTGAACCGTGGGTCTTCGAGGACCTGCTTGCACAGGTCGTACGACGACACCAGCCAGGCCTCGTCCCCGGCGATGGTACGCACCCGGCGCACGGGCCGCTTCGCGCGCAACTCCTCGACCTCAGCCGGGAGTTGGTCGCCGCGCCAGGAGAACGGGAAGTCGAGGGGGGTTTCAGTTTCAGTGAGCATCGGTGTTCCCCTCGGCGGGCGTGACGATGGCGTGCCCCTGGTTGCGGGAGGCGCGCAGTCCGGCGCCCCGGGAATAGAGCAGCTCGGCCATCGGCAGCAGCTGGTGGTAGCAGTTGAGGGAGGAGGGAACGCCGAGGATGGCGGGGGTGTCCAGGAAGAGGGGCGCCTCGGCGCAGACGTAGGAGAGGCAGACCTCGCGCTGGGCGGCGGTCGCCCGCTCGGCCCGGCCGGTCAGGAAGGAGTCGACGAGTTTCTCGCAGGTCGTGCGGAACTCGTCGTCGGTGGCGAGGCGGGCCCGGAGCCGGTCGTGGATCTCACGGTAGGCCGCGTTGCCGTGGAAGTCGGACATGGCGTGGGCGTGCAGGCGGCTGCCGGCCGGGTCCGCCGCCCGGACGGCGCCCAGCACCTTCGCCCGCACCCCGCGCAGGTTCTTCACCGCCTTGCGGCGGGCGTCGTCGGGTGGATAGCCGGAGGCCGCGTACATCTCCGCCACGTACAGGTCCGTGTAGACGAAGTCCACGCGTTCGAACCTGGCGAGGCCCCAGCGGGCCAGGTCGTGGACCCGGTCGGCGGAGAAGTAGCTGTTGCCGGGGGAGACGCCGATGACGGCGTGGTCGCCGGCGGCACGGATGACCTCGCAGTGCGGGGTGAAGGGCCGGATCTCGAAGAGGGCCCCGGCCGCGGAATCCGTATCGGCGGCTTCGGCCGGTGTGACGTGCTGGATCTCGGAAGCGGTCGCAGTCGTCAAAGGAGGAGGATCCTTCGCGTCGCAAGTCCCGATGGGGCCTTGTGCCCCTGGTGTAGCGACGACGACGCGAAGTTAGCGGGCGACTACGGAGAGCGTCAATGGCCCTCTTGCGGCTCGCGCCACCGGCGAGTGACCTGCCCCACTTTCCGGAGTGCGGCGCTCCCCACCGGGCAGACACGACCCCGAGCGTCCGAATCTCACCATCTGGGAACCCCAAGGTCGAATTCGGACGCTCGGTAAACTGAGCCGACACACACGGACTGAGCGAGGAGCGCACGTGGGCCTTGTCGTGCAGAAGTACGGAGGCTCCTCCGTAGCCGATGCCGAGGGCATCAAGCGCGTCGCCAAGCGGATCGTGGAAGCCAAGAAGAACGGCCACCAGGTGGTCGCCGTGGTTTCCGCGATGGGCGACACGACGGACGAGCTGATCGATCTCGCCGAGCAGGTATCCCCGATCCCTGCCGGGCGCGAGCTCGACATGCTGCTGACCGCGGGAGAGCGGATCTCCATGGCCCTGCTGGCCATGGCGATCAAAAACCTGGGCCACTCGGCCCAGTCGTTCACCGGCAGCCAGGCAGGTGTCATCACCGACTCGGTCCACAACAAAGCCCGGATCATCGACGTCACACCGGGCCGGATCCGTGACTCGCTGGACGACGGCAACATCGCCATCGTCGCCGGGTTCCAGGGCGTGAGCCAGGACTCCAAGGACATCACCACGCTGGGCCGCGGCGGTTCCGACACCACCGCCGTCGCGCTGGCCGCCGCCCTCGACGCCGAGGTCTGCGAGATCTACACCGACGTCGACGGCGTGTTCACCGCCGACCCGCGCGTGGTCAAGAAGGCGAAGAAGATCGACTGGATCGCCTTCGAGGACATGCTGGAGCTGGCCGCGTCCGGCTCGAAGGTGCTGCTCCACCGGTGTGTGGAGTACGCCCGTCGTTACAACATCCCGATCCATGTCCGGTCCAGCTTCAGCGGGCTGCAGGGCACCTGGGTCAGCAGCGAGCCGATCGAGCAAGGGGACAAGCAGGTGGAGCAGGCCATCATCTCCGGTGTCGCGCACGACACCTCCGAGGCCAAGGTCACGGTCGTCGGTGTGCCGGACAAGCCGGGCGAGGCCGCCGCGATCTTCCGCGCGATCTCCGACGCCGAGATCAACATCGACATGATCGTGCAGAACGTGTCCGCCGCCTCCACCGGCCTGACGGACATCTCCTTCACGCTGCCGAAGTCCGAGGGCCGCAAGGCCATCGACGCCCTGGAGAAGAGCAAGGCCGGCATCGGCTTCGACTCCCTGCGCTACGACGACCAGATCGGCAAGATCTCCCTGGTCGGCGCCGGTATGAAGACCAACCCGGGTGTGACGGCGGACTTCTTCAAGGCGCTGTCCGACGCGGGCGTGAACATCGAGCTGATCTCCACCTCCGAGATCCGTATCTCGGTCGTCACCCGCGCCGACGACGTCAACGAGGCCGTCCGCGCCGTGCACTCCGCCTTCGGCCTGGACTCCGACAGCGACGAGGCTGTCGTGTACGGAGGCACCGGGCGATGACCAGGCCCCGCCATCACTTTGCCGTCGTCCGCCCAGACGCCGCGCTGCAGGCGGAAATGTGATGGCGGGGCCTGGACCGACGCTGGCGGTCGTTGGCGCGACCGGAGCCGTCGGC
Organism: Streptomyces coerulescens; assembly: GCF_042657965.1. Lineage (NCBI taxonomy): Bacteria > Bacillati > Actinomycetota > Actinomycetes > Kitasatosporales > Streptomycetaceae > Streptomyces > Streptomyces coerulescens. Next base: position 233,080 of record NZ_JBHSKM010000005.1, on the reverse strand, counting down.
TCCGTCATGCTCCAGATCCTGTCCCAGCGCGCGGACATCTGGGGTGAGATCCGTCTGATCGCCTCGCCGCGCTCGGCCGGCCGCAAGCTGGCCGTGCGTGGCGAGGAGGTCGAGGTGGTGGCGCTCACCGAGGAGGCCTTCGCCGGGGTCGACGTCGCGATGTTCGACGTCCCCGACGAGGTGGCCGCCCGCTGGGCGCCGATCGCCGCCGCCGCGGGTGCGGTGGTGGTCGACAACTCGGGCGCCTTCCGGATGGACCCGGAGGTGCCCCTCGTCGTGCCCGAGGTCAACTCGCACGTGGTGCGCAGGCGCCCGCGCGGAATCGTGGCCAACCCCAACTGCACGACCCTGTCGATGATCGTGGCCCTGGGCGCGCTGCACGCCGAGTTCGGGCTGCGCTCCCTGGTGGTGTCCTCCTACCAGGCGGTGAGCGGGGCCGGGCGCGCCGGTGTCGACACCCTGCGCCAGCAGCTGTCCCTGGTCGCCGGCACGGACCTGGGGACCAGCCCCGGTGACGTACGGCGGGCCATCGGCGAGAACACCGGGCCGTTCCCGGAGCCGGTCGCGCTGAACGTCGTGCCGTGGGCCGGGTCGCTGCGTGAGGACGGCTGGTCGTCGGAGGAGATGAAGGTGCGGGACGAGTCCCGCAAGATCCTCGGCCTGCCGAAACTTCCGGTCGCGGTGACCTGTGTGCGGGTGCCGGTGCTGACCGGGCACTCGCTGACCGTGCACGCCCGCTTCGAGGGCGAGGTCACCGTCGCCAAGGCGCGCGAGATCCTGGCCACCACGCCCGGGGTCGTGCTGTACGACGACCCGGGCGCCGGTGAGTTCCCGACGCCCGCCGATGTCGTGGGCACGGACCCGACCTGGGTCGGCCGGGTGCGGCGGGCGCTGGACGATCCCACGGCGCTCGAACTCTTCGTCTGCGGAGACAATCTGCGCAAGGGCGCGGCCCTCAACACCGCCCAGATCGCCGAGCTCGTGGCGGCGGAGTTTGCGTGAGCGGGCCGGTGCCGCGGGAAATCCCCTGGCCTGCGACGGATTCGTTTGTAGGATCTGTGTGAAGAATGTGAGCTGAACGATGGTCCGGACCACTTGAACCGGGCCGGGTCGGCATCCGAAGATTTTCCTCCCCGCTTCTGCAACCGCTTGCAGGGCGGGGAGCGTCTTTGCGGTCGCCCTTGTGGGCGTGGAGACGCGTTTTTTCTGGCGTGGGGACGCCATGAGCAGGGCGTGGGGACGCCCGTTCATATGGGACATAAAGGAAGAGCGGGTAGGCATGTGGGCGTTTGACGCACGGTCAGCTGTGCTGCCTGGCGCGAGAGGGCCGGCTGCGAGGACTGGCGCAAAAGTGACGTCCGGCACGTACAACCCTCACGGGGGGACGCGTGTCCAACAGGCGTGGCAGAGGTACTCGACTTCAGCGCGGCGACCCGCGGTACGGCCCTACGGCCGCCCCGCCGGCCCGTCCGACCCCGCATGCCCGGTGCGCCCGGCGGCATGCCGGTGATCGCGCCCATGCCCGCAGCGCGGCCCACCCGCATTCCGAGTCAGCGTGACGGTGCCGAGCACGCCGAGAACACCACGGCGGCCGGCACCACCGTCGATCACCTCACCGAGACCTACCGGGCGCACTACCGCTCCCTGCTGGGTCTCGCGGCCCTCCTCCTCGACGACACCGCCTCCTGCGAGGACGTCGTCCAGGAGGCGTTCATCCGGGTCCACTCCGCACGCAGGCGGGTACGGGATCCGGAAAAGACACTGGCGTATCTGCGCCAGACCGTCGTGAATCTCTCCCGCTCCGCCCTGCGCCGCCGCATACTCGGCCTGAAGCTGCTGTCCAAGCCGATGCCCGACATGGCGAGCGCGGAGGAGGGGGCCTACGACCAGCTCGAACGGGACTCCCTCATCAAGGCGATGAAGGGCCTTCAGCGCCGCCAGCGCGAGGTGCTCGTCCTGCGCTACTTCGCGGACATGACCGAGGCGCAGGTCGCCGAGACGCTCGGCATCTCGCTGGGCTCGGTGAAGGCGTACGGCTCGCGCGGCATCGCGGCGCTGCGGGTCGCCATGGAGGCACCGGCATGAGCGGGGACCAGGACGAGCGGCGGGAGCCGGCCCGACGGCCGGACAAGGAACAGCCGAAGCAATCGCACGCTGGGAACGGAACTGTGAACCACGGCCCCGACGACCAGGGCCCCACCGGGCTCGACTCGGACGAGCTGGTACTGCGCCGCTTGCTGCACGACGCGGTCCAGGAGATGGAGCCGCGCGACGGCACCCTGGACCATCTGCGCCGGGCGGTGCCCGCACGCCGGGCGCGCAAGCGTCAGGCGCTGGTCGGCATGGCCGCCGCGGCCCTCTTCGTCGGCACCGCCGTCCCGGCACTGGTGCATGTGTCCAACTCCACCGGCACCGACGTCAACTCGTCCAACGCCGGTCATGGCGAGCAGGCCCAGGGCGGGTCCGGTCAGGGCAAGGAGACCGAGGGCGGCCAGAGCACCTCGGGCGGCTCCTCCGGCAAGACCGAGGACAAGGGCAAGAACAGCGACAAGGAAGAGGACAAGGACACCGGCACGGGCCCGGGCAGCGGCTCCGGAAGCCCCGACGACCCCGAGGCCACCACCGCGGCCGGCATCGCGGCATGCACGGTCGACCAGCTCGGCACGTCCGGCGGGACCGCCGACGCCCCCGACGCGGCCAACGCGGTCTACGGCACCTTCCGCTTCAGCAACGTCTCCTCGGCCGAGTGCATGGTGAGCAGCCCCGGCACCGTGGGCGTGCTGGCGTCGGGCGCGGCCGACCAGACGAAGATCACCCCGATCCGGCACACCGCCGGGGACGCGGCGGCCGGGCTGCCCGACCCGTCCCAGGAGCTCACCTCGCTGGTCCTCAAGCCGGGCGAGTCGTACGCGGTGAAGTTCGCCTGGATCCCCTCGGAGACCTGTCCCACCACGGGCGACAACACCGGCGGCGGCACGGGCGGCGGCGAGCCCTCGCCCGACCCGACGCCGACCGACACCACCAGCGGCGCCACCGAGGGCACCTCCACCGGCGGCGACACGGGGACCTCCACCCAGCTGCTGACCGAGGACACCACCCTCGACGGCAGCGTCACGATCTCCAACACGACGGAGGCGGGCGGCGCGACGGCCACGGTGGTCGTGTCCAACGCCTGCGCGGGGACCGTCTACTGGACGGGAGTGCTGGCGGGGGCGTGACCACGCCGCCGCACGGCCAAAACGCTTCCGATCACACGCCGGACGGGCTGGAGACGCGCTCCTCGTCCGGCGTCAGCCCCAGCTCCGCGTCCCGCACGGACTCCACCTCGCGGCGCAGCAGCCGGAACCACATGAAGACCACGAAGCCGGCGAAGACGAACCACTCGCCGGTGTAGCCGAGGTTCTGGAACGCCTTCAGGTCCAGGCCCGTGTCGGCGGTGGCGGCCGCCGGGACCGCCTTCATACCGGGGTCGGCCTTGGTGAGGGTGATCCAGGCGTCGTAGACGTCGTACGGCACCAGGTTGACCAGCGACGCCGCGCTGATCGCCCCCGTCTGGCCGGATGGCAGGCCGCCCTGCGCGGGCACGCCGTTCTCCCCGGGCTGCTCGGAGGCCTGGAGCGCTCCGGTGACCGTGACCTCGCCCTTGGGCGCGGCGGGCGCGGCGGCGCGGTCGGCGGCGCCCGGCAGCCAGCCCCGCACGACCGGCAGGGCCCTGCCGTCGTCGGTGCGCAGCAGCGTCAGGACGTAGTAGCCCCGCTTGCCGTCCAGTTCCCGGCCCGGCACGAGCAGCTGCTCGGCGTACCGGCCCTCGACGGTGGCCTGCCGGCCCGCGGTCGCCTTGTCCACCGGCAGCAGGTCGGCGAGCGGCCGGGCGACCTCCCGCTTGTTCTCCGCGGCCTGCTCACCGGTGGTGCGATGGTCCTCGACGCGTGCCTCGAACCGGCCGAGCTGCCACGACCCCATGAACACGCAGAACGGGATGGCGAGCAGCACGAAGACGTTGATCCCCCACCAACGGGGCGTCAGCAGAAACCGGTACACGCCATCAAAGGTACGGGGCTGCCGCGCAGGGCCCGCCCGCGGGGTCAGTACCGCTCGGTGAGGTGGTCGCGGCCGGCCGGGGGCTCGTACGGCTCCGGCCAGAAGTCGGTTATGGAGGTGATCCGGCCGGTGCCGGTGTCCGTGCCGGAGGGGGTGTCTGTGCCCGTGAAGAACGAGATGCCGTACATCTCCTCCAGGCCGACCGTGAAGTGGAGCCACGTCACGACCTGCCCCGGCTCGGCGACGATCCGCTCCACGCGCAGATGCCAGTCCCCCGGATACTCCCGGTTGAACTGCACATACCGCTCTCTGCCGCTGATCTGCTCGCGCGTCTGCGGCAGCGTGTACACCACGTCCTCGGCCAGCGTCCCGGCGAACGCGTCCCAGTCCCGGGCCTCGGCGGCGGCCCAGAACCTCTCGACTGTCTTGCGCAGATCGGTCATGCCCAGAAGTCTGCACCCCGGCACTGACAGTCGGCCGTGCCCGTGGGAGCGGTGGGGCGTGCGGGCGGGAAGTTATCCACAGGCTGGGGACCTCGCCAGCGGATTGTCCGCCGGGCCAGGCACTATGGGGCCATGACTGAGAGCCACGGGTCCGATTCGCCCGATCACCAGATGCAGGACAAGGACATGCCGGACTGGGAGAAGCGCTTCCGGGCACCCCGGGTGTCGCTGCCCGACTGGGCGGAGGACGCACCGGACCGCTCCTTGTTCGTGTCGAACGCCACCGGGACGTACGAGCTGTACGCCTGGGACCGGGCGACGGGCGAGCAGCGTCAGGTGACGGACCGGCCGAACGGCACGACGGACGGCGTGCTCTGCCCGGACGGCACCTGGATCTGGTGGTTCGACGACAAGGACGGCGACGAGTTCGGCGTCTGGCGCCGCCAGCGGTTCGCCGGCGGTGAGGACGAGCTCGCGGCGCCGGGCCTGGACCCGTCGTACCCGGCGGGCCTCGCCCTCGGCCGGGACGGGCGGACGGCGATCGTGGGCCGCTCGACGGACGAGGACGGCACGACGATCCACCTGGTCCGTGCGGGCGACCCCCCGGCGGAGATCTACCGCCACCGCGAGTCCGCGGGCGTCGGCGACCTCTCGCACGACGGCACCCTGATCGCCGTCGAGCACACCGAGCACGGCGACGCCATGCACTCGGCCCTGCGCGTCCTGCGCCCCGACGGCACGGCGGTCGCCGAACTCGACGACACCAGGGGCGGCACCGAGGAGCTGGGCCTGGAGGTCCTGGGCTTCGCCCCGGTGGACGGGGACACGCGGCTGCTCATCGGGCATCAGCGGCGGGGCCGCTGGGAGCCGCTGGTGTGGGACGTGGCGACGGGGGAGGAGACCGACCTCGCTCTCGATCTGCCGGGTGATGTGAGCGCGGAGTGGTATCCCGACGGCACCGGGCTGCTGATCGTGCACAGCTTCGAGGCCCGCAGCGAGCTGTTCCGGTACGACCTGGCCCGCCGTACCGCGGAGCGGATCCCGACCCCGGCGGGCTCGGTGTCCGGTGCGACGGCCCGGCCGGACGGCAGCGTGGAGTACCTGTGGTCGTCGGCGGCCGAGCCGTCGGCGGTGCGCTCGACGACGGGGCAGGTCGTGCTGGACCCGCCCGGCATGAAGTCCCCGGGCTCGGTCGCGGTCGAGGACGTGTGGGTGGAGGGCCCGGGCGGCCGTATCCACGCCCTCGTCCAGCGTCCGGCGGGCGTCGAGGGCCCGCTCCCCACCGTGTTCGACATCCACGGCGGCCCGACCTGGCACGACAGCGACGCCTTCGCGGCGGGCCCGGCGGCCTGGGTGGACCACGGCTATGCGGTGGTCCGTGTGAACTACCGCGGCTCGACCGGCTACGGCCGCGCCTGGACGGACGCCCTGAAGCACCGGGTCGGTCTGATCGAGCTGGAGGACATCGCGGCGGTCCGTGAGTGGGCGGTCTCCTCCGGCCTGGCCGACCCGTCCCGTCTGATCCTCACCGGCGGCTCCTGGGGCGGCTACCTCACCCTCCTCGGCCTCGGCACGCAGCCGGACGCATGGACGGTGGGCATCGCGGCGGTCCCCGTCGCCGACTACGTCACCGCGTACCACGACGAGATGGAGGCCCTGAAGGCCATGGACCGCACCCTCCTGGGCGGCACCCCGGAGGAGGTCCCGGAGCGCTACGACGCGTCGTCCCCGCTGACCTACGTCGACGCCGTCAGGGCCCCGGTCTACATCTCGGCGGGCGTGAACGACCCCCGCTGCCCGATCCGCCAGATCGACAACTATGTGAAGCGGCTGGAGGCCCGTGGCGCCGTGCATGAGGTGTACCGGTACGACGCGGGCCACGGCTCGCTGGTGGTGGACGAGCGGATCAAGCAGGTCGGACTGGAACTGGACTTCGCGGAGCGCCACCTGAGAGGCGAGCAGCGTCCCTGACGGTCACCTGGACGACGGGGTGGCGCGGGAAGCGGACAGGGAGCGGGCACGCAAAACCCCTCGGCCTAGGCTCCCGCCCGCTCCCGGGACCGTCTGCCCAGCAGGTCCGCCAGTCCCTGGCGGGTGGCGGCCAGGACGACCCGGTCCTCCTTCTGGAGGACGTAGCTGTCGGGCAGGTCCCACACCCACCCCGTCGCCCCGTCACCGGCGCGGGGGTCCTCGTAGGACTCCTCCGCCGCCGGTTCGTCCCGGCGCTCGTCCGGTGGTGTCCGGTCCAGGGCCAGCACCCGCCAGGCCCCCGGCCGGAAGGCCTGCCCGACGGTCCGGTCCTCCAGCTGGGGATGCCCGCCCACGTCCACCGCGGCGAACAGCAGCACCCGCCGCTCGACGGGAATGGCCCCCAGGATCTGCCGCCCCATCATCGCCCCGGCGAATGCCGGCGCGGCCAGATGGGTCACACTCCGGCTGCGGGTGGACGCGTACGGGTGCGCGGCACGCAGGGTGCGGTAGACGGCGGTGGCGAAGTCGTCGTCGTACAGGCGCAGCACCACCCGCAGGTCGGGGCGCACGGAGCGGGCGTACAGCGCGGCCTCCAGGTTCGTGGTGTCCGCGCTGGTCACCGCGAGAAGGGCGTGCGACCGATGGATCTTCGCGGCCTCCAGGACGCCTTCCTGGGTGACGTCCCCGAGCACCACCGGCACCCGCAGCCGCCGGGCCGTGGCGAGGCCGCGCGCGTCGGGGTCGGCCTCGACGCAGACCACGGGGATGTTCAGTTCGCGCAGCCGGGTCAGCACCCGGGTGCCGATCTTGCCGAGGCCGAGGAGGACCACGTGTCCGCCGAGGCCGCGGGGCGGCTTGCGCAGGCCGGACGCGGTGCGGAAGGTGCCGAGGGCCTCCAGCACCGCCGCCAGCAGTACCGGCAGCAGCAACAGACCGATCAGCCCCGACATCAGCTGGAGGATCTGGCGGGCCAGGGACTGGTGGAGGGCGGGTTCGTTGATGGCGAAGAGGTCGAGGAGGGTCATGTACGTCGCGTACAGCGGGTGTTCCCCGGTCACCACCGTCAGCGCCACGGCCAGCCCCGCCACACAGCCCACCAGACCGGCCAGCGACCACCGCAGCCGCCGGGAGAACAGCGAGCCGAACGACGGCACGAGGCCTCGCCCGCCGCGGTTCGCAGGCATCGAGGTTCCCGCGTACGACACCTGCTCCAGGACGACCCTGCCCCGGTTGCCGGCCTCCTGCACGGTCGTCTCGTCCGGCAGCAGCAGCGGTGCCTGTCCGCCGCTCTCCGAACCGTCGCCCGCGCCCGGTTCATGGCCGTTCACCGACAGCAGGGCCAGGGTGATCAGCCCGGCGGGGGGCCGCTGCCCCGGGCGCAGGGGCGGGCGTTCGACCGCGCGCAGCAACAGACCGTCGGTCTGGACGACCTTGGTGGTGCCGGCGACCGCGGCGGCGGCCAGCGCGGGGGCGGCGGTGTCGGCGTCGGACAGGACGGTGGTGGAGGCGTCGAGTCCGGCGTCGCCGGCGCCCGTCGCCAACGTGGCGGCCTGGTCCAGGAGTTCCTCGATGTGCTGGCCCAACCGGCGGTTGTACAGCCGCAGGACGAGCCGGAGACGGGGGTTGAGACGTCTGGCGGTGAGGGCGGCGCGGATATTGGTTTCGTCGTCGTCATAGACGAGGGCGAGCGCGTCCGCGCGTTCCACGCCCGCGTCGGCGAGCACGGCCTCCGTCGCCTCGGCGGCCTCCACCACCCGTACGCTGCCGGGCGGTTCGCCGGCGCCGGCCGCGCCGCCCGCACGGCCCACGGCCGCGTTCACCACTCGGTCAAGGAGCGCCGCCGATGCCGCACGGGCCCGGCCGACGACCGGTGGCCGTACCGTGCGTTCGGAGGGTGGCACGACGAGCGTGACCTGTTCGCCGTACACCCCACGCAACTCGGCGGCCAGCCGGTGCGCGAGCCCGTCGTCGCCGCACACGACCATGTGCGCGGCCGTGTCACTGCCTAAGCCCTGATTCGGAACGCTCCCCACGAGGGAAAAGACTGCCTCAAGGTGACGTGTGGTTCCAGAAGCCATCTCTGCGCATCTGAACGCCCGCGCCCGTCCGGCCGTACTGGAGGGGAGGGAAATTCAGCGTCCCGCACCACCGGAGGTACGTCGCCCGTGGCGATCACCAAGCCCGCCCCGCAACGGGTCGAACCAGAGGGGCGGCACCTCAACTCCCCCCTCCTTCTCACCATCGTCCTGCTCGTGCTGGTGCTGCTGCAGAGCCCGATCCGCCGTGCGTTGGCCGCGCCGGTCATGCAGAGCTGGACCACGGTGTTCGTCGCGGTGATGGTGCAGGCGCTGCCCTTCCTGGTCCTGGGTGTGCTGCTCTCGGCGGCCATCGCGGTGTTCGTGCCGCCGTCCTTCTTCGCCCGCGCCCTGCCGTCCCGGCCCGCCTTCGCGGTCCCCGTCGCGGGAGCGGCGGGGGCGGTGCTGCCGGGCTGTGAGTGCGCGTCGGTGCCGGTGGCCGGGGCGCTGGTACGGCGGGGTGTCACCCCGGCGGCGGCGCTGACGTTCCTGCTGTCCGCGCCTGCGATCAACCCGATCGTGCTGACGGCGACGGCGGTGGCGTTCCCCGGCAACCCGGAGATGGTCCTCGCCCGCCTGCTCGCGAGTCTGCTGGTGGCCTGCGCGATGGGCTGGCTGTGGCTGCGTCTGGGCCGCACGGACTGGCTGCGGCCGCCGTCCCGTCCGTCCCATGACGGCGACAGCAAGGGCGAGGCTTTCTGGGGCTCGGTCCGGCACGACGTGATGCACGCGGGCGGCTTCCTGGTGGTCGGCGCGATGGCGGCGGCGACCCTCAAGGCGGTGGCCCCGGAGAGCTGGCTGCGCGCGGCGGCCGACAACCCCGTGCTCGCCGTGCTCGCCCTGGCGGTCCTCGCCGTGGTGCTGTCGATCTGCTCGGAGGCGGACGCGTTCGTGGCGGCGTCGCTGTCGCAGTTCTCGCTCACGGCCCGCCTCACCTTCCTCGTGGTGGGCCCGATGATCGACCTCAAGCTCTTCGCGATGCAGGCGGGCACGTTCGGCCGCTCCTTCGCCGTGCGGTTCGCCCCGGCCACGTTCGCGCTGGCCGTGGTGGTGTCGGTGTTGACCGGATGGGTGATGCTGTGAACCGCCAGGCCCAAGCCGCCGTCCTGTTCCTGCTGGGCGCGTCCCTGCTGCACGCCGCCACCACCGACCTCTATCTGCGCTACGTCAAACAGGGCCTGCGCCCACTGGTGCTGCTCTCGGGCGCGGTACTGATCGCGGCGGCGGTGGCGACGGCCTGGTACGAGCGCAAGCGGGCACGAAGCCGGAAGCGGGCCGAAGCCGCACACTCACACACGGAACACCCGGCCACGGAACGCCCGGACGCCGGCCACTCCCACCCCGAACCCCGCATCTCCTGGCTCCTCGTCCTCCCCCTTCTCGCCCTCATCCTGGTCGCCCCGCCCGCCCTCGGCTCCTACAGCGCCACCCGCACCGGCACGGCCCTCCAGGAACCACTCGCCTACCCCGACCTCCCGGCGGCCGACCCCCTGCCCCTCAATGTCGTCGACTACGCGGGCCGCGCCGTCTACGACCACGGCCGCACCCTCCACGACCGCCGGATCCAGCTCACCGGCTTCCTCGCCCTGGACCGCGACGGCACCCCCTACCTCGTCCGCATGGCCCTCAACTGCTGTGCCGCCGACGCCCAGCCGGTCAAGATCGCCCTCACCGGCCAGGTCCCGCCGGTCCTCCAGCCGGACACCTGGCTCCGGGTCACCGGCACCTACACCCCGCGCCGCGCCAAGGACCCGGTCAACGGCGGCCCGATCCCGTTCATCGAGGTCACGGAGGCGAAGCCGGTGGCAGAGCCGACGGATCCGTACGACGAGAGCTGGAACGGCTGACGCGCGCCCTGTCCTACGGCTCCCCAAGGCTCCCCGAGGCGCCCTCTCTTGCCGCCCCTCGACCCGACGCCTACCCTGAATCTGATGGGTCGTCAGATTCGGGAGGCATGGCGTGGCCAGTACCGAGAGCGGCACGAAGGACCTGCCCAGGGTCATCAGCGTGGACGATCATGTGATCGAGCCCGCGCATCTCTTCGAGACCTGGCTCCCGGCCAAGTACCGGGACCGGGGTCCGAAGCCCCTCACCGCCGGGATCGGTGAACTCGAGTACATCGGCGGGAAGTACCGGTTCACCACGGACCCGGAGGGTCAGCTCACCGACTGGTGGGAGTACGAGGGCGACCTGTTCCCGTACAAACGCATCATCGCGGCCGTCGGCTTCTCCCGGGACGAGATGACGCTCGACGGCATCACGCGCGAGCAGATGCGCCGCGGCTGCTGGGACCCGAAGGCGCGGCTCGCGGACATGGACATCAACCATGTCGAGGCCTCGCTCTGCTTCCCCACCTTCCCGCGCTTCTGCGGCCAGACCTTCGCGGAGGCCAAGGACAAGGAGGTCGGGCTGGCCTGTGTGCGCGCCTACAACGACTGGATGGTGGAGGAGTGGTGCGGTGACAGCGGCGGCCGGCTGATCCCGCTGTGCCTGATCCCGCTGTGGGACATCGACCTCGCGGTCGCGGAGATCCACCGCAACGCGGCGCGCGGGGTGCGCGCGGTGACGTTCAGCGAGATCCCCACCTATCTCGGGCTGCCGTCCATCCACTCCGGCTACTGGGACCCGTTCTTCGCGGCCTGCGAGGAGACCGGCACGGTCGTCAACATGCACATCGGCAGCAGCTCCCAGATGCCGGCCGCGTCCCCGGACGCCCCGCCCGCCGTGCAGGCCTCGCTGAGCTTCAACAACGCCATGGCGTCGATGATGGACTTCCTCTTCTCGGGGGTGCTGGTGAAGTTCCCCCGCCTCAAACTGGCTTACAGCGAGGGCCAGATGGGCTGGATCCCGTACGCCCTGGAGCGCGCGGACGACGTCTGGGAGGAGCACCGGGCGTGGGGCGGCGTGAAGGACCTGATCCCCGAGCCTCCGTCGATGTACTACTACCGCCAGATCTTCTGCTGCTTCTTCCGGGACAAGCACGGCATCGAGGCGATCGAGACGGTCGGCGTCGACAACGCGACCTTCGAGACCGACTATCCGCATGTCGACTCCACCTGGCCGGAGACCAGGCGGGTCGCCGCGGAACACGTCGGCGGGCTCTCCGACGAGGTCGCCTACAAGCTGCTGCGCGGAAACGCGATCCGGATGCTCGATCTCCCCTTTGACCAGCAGCGCTAGAAGGGGCCGGTGCGTACGACGGGAGCGCGGATGAAGATCTCCATCGACCCGAACCTCTGTTACGGCTCGGGCGAGTGCGCGTACCGGGCGCCGGCGGTCTTCGACTTCGTGGACGACTACGGCGTGGTGCGACCGGGACGGGAGGCGAGCTTCGACGACCCGCGGGTGCGGTAGGCCGTCGAGAACTGCCCGTCCCAGGCCACCTCCCTCACCGACCAGCGGGCGGGTAGCGCCAGCCGGACGAGCCCAGCGCCCGTGCCCTGGCGGCCACCACCGCCATCCGCGCGGCGCGTTCGGCGGGGTCGACGTGCGCGGCCTGCCCCGTCGCCTGGCCGTCCCACTTGCGGTAGAGCAGCCCCGTGCGCGCCGAGAACCAGCCCCGGCTCACGGAGTTCAGCGCGAGCAGCAGGCCGGTGTCCTCGGACGCCGGCAGGGCCATCCAGCCGCCCAGCGTGAGCAGCAGGTCCCGGCGCACGCACAGGGTCGCCGGGTGAACCTGGGCGCGGAAGTCGTTGGCCTGCCAGAAGTCGAGCACGGCGCCCGGCTCGATCGGCCCGTCGTCGGGGTCGCCGGGGAAGCCGGCCGTGCTGCCGTCCGGCAGCAGGTCCAGGGCGCGGGAGGTCGTCCAGCCGACGGTGCGGTCGGCCTCCAGTACGGCGAGATCGCGGGCCAGCGTCCCCGGGGTGAGCCGGTCGTCGGCGTCCAGGATCTTCACGTACTCGCCCTCGGCGTGCGCCAGCGCGAGCGTGCGGGCCACCCCCGGGCCGCCGGGGCGTCCCTGACGGAAGGTCACCCGGGGGTCGTCGGGGACATGGGGACGGACCTCGTCCGTGCGGCCGTCCTCCTGGATCACCCAGTGCCACTCCCAGCCGGGCGGCAACTCCTGCGCCCGCAGCGACTCATGGGCCTCGGGCAGAAACCTCGCCGAAGGGGCGTGGACAGCGGTGACGACGATGACGCGCCGGGACACGGCGGCGTTCACCACCCTTCCCTCGTGCGACGCGGCACGGCGGACGGCGTCGGACGGCATCGGACATGAGAAGACCCGATCGCTGGCGACGGGGGATGCACCAGCGATCGGGCTGGGACCAACAGTAACAAGGCTGCCTGCCTCACGGGAGCCGCCTCCTCGGCTGTGAGGAGGCGTTGTGATCGGGATCACGGAAACCGCTGTCCGCTGAGGCCGTTCTCCCTCATTTGCGTCGCAGCGTGGTCACTGAGCGCACCGGACTAGCGCGAACACGGCGGTTCGTACGACAGCCGGGGCAGGTACTCGTGCCACTTGTCCCGGGTCAGCACGCCCTGAGTGGTGGAGCAGACGCGGCTGATCGCCTGGTCCACGTCGAGGTTCCACAGCCGCACGGTGTCGGTGCCGCTGGAGACGCCGAGCATGTGGCTGGTGGGGCTGAAGGAGAGGAAGTTGCCCGTCTTGGCGTTGGGGCTCATCGCCTGGCCGATCGCGGACGCGTCGGACGGGTCGGCGACGTTCCACAGCCGGACGGTGTTGTCGTTGCCGCCGCTCGCCAGATAGTGCCCGCCCTGGCTGAACGTCAGCGACACGAGCGCCTCGGTGTGACCGGTGAGCGGGGAGCCCAGCCCGCTCGCCGCGCTCGGGTCGGCGACGTCCCACAGCCGTACGGTGTCGTCGTCGCTGCCGCTGGCCAGCGTGTGGCCGTCCGGGGTGAAGTCGAGCGCGTTGACGGGACCGGTGTGCCCGGTGAGCCGGGCCAGCGCCTTCGGGTGGTCCGGCTCGGCCACGTCCCACAGCCGCACGGTGGCGTCCGCGCTGCCGCTGGCCAGCGTGTGGCCGCCCGGGCCGAAGTCCAGGGAGTTGATGTAGCCGGTGTGGCCGGTGATCGGCTCCCCGAGCGGGACGACATGGGCGAGGTCGGAGACGTTCCACAGCCGGATCGTGCGGTCGTCGTAGGCAGTGGCCAGGGTGCGGCCGTCCGGGCTGAACGCCAGGGCGTCGGGGCCCATGAACCGGGTGCGCAGGGTGAGGGGCGGGCCGAGCCGGACCGGCCGGGAAGGGTCGCGGATGTCCCACAGATGGACCGCGCGGTTGCCGGTCAGCACCGCGAGGGTGCGGCCGTCGGGGGAGAACACCAGGGAGCGCTGGCCGCCGTCGCCGGGCATGAAGGGCGTGTTCAGCAGGACGGGCCTCGCGGGCTTCGCCACGTTCCACAGCCGGACGCTGCCGTCCCGGGCGGCCGTGGCGAGCACCTTGCCGTCCGGCCGGAACGCCCCGCTGCGGCCGATCATGTCGGACGTCGGGATCGACCACAGCCGGACCTTGCTGTCGCCGCTGCCGGTGGCCAGGGTGCGGCCGTCGGGGCTGAAGCCCAGCGCGTACATCTCGCCGCTGGCACCCGCGAGGGGCTCGCCGACCTGGGAGGGATACGCCGGGTCGCTGACGTTCCACAGACTCGCGGTGCTGTCCGCGCTGGCGGCGGCGAGCGTGTTGCCGTCGGGGTTGAAGGCCACCGACCAGATGGGGCCGGTGTGGCCGGTCAGCGGCGCGCCGAGCTGCCGGCCGCGGCGCGGGTCGGCCACGTCCCACAGCCGGATCGTGTCGTCCGCGCTGCCGCTGGCGAGCGTGCGGCCGTCCGGGCTGAAGGCGACCGAGTGCACCAGGTCGGTGTGGCCGCCGAGCGTGGCGAGCTGCTCGGGACGGTCCGGCGCGGTGACGTCCCACAGCCGGATGGTGTCATCGTCGCCCCCGGCCGCGAGGGTGTCGCCGTCCGGGCTGAACGCCACCGACCGCACGGCGGCGTCGGCCTCGGCGAGCGTGGCGAGCGCTTTCGGGCGCTTCGGGTCGGCGACGTTCCACAGCCGTACGGTGCGGTCCTCGCTGACGGAGGCGAGGGTGCGGCCGTCCGGGCTGAAGGCGACCAGGTAGATCGTGCCCTTGTGGCCGGTCAGGGGCGCGCCGATCGGCCGCGGCCGGCTCGGCCGTGTCACGTCCCACAGCCGGACCGTGCCGTCGTCGGCGGCGCTGGCGAGGGTGCGGCCGTCGGGGCTGAAGACCGCGCTGCTCACCCAGCTCCTGTGCCCGGTCAGCGGCTTGCCCAGCGGCTTGGGCCGGTCCCGGTCGGCGACGTCCCACAGCCGTACGGTCCGGTCGTAGCTGGCGGTGGCCAGGAGCCGTCCGTCCGGGCTGAAGGAGGTGAGGTAGACGGCGCCCGTGTGGCCGCGCAGGGGGGTGGCCAGCGGCGCGTTCACGATGGAGATCAGCCGGCTGGTGGTGTCCTCGTCGTCCGGGCGCAGCCGGTGCGCCACCAGGTCGAGCTGGGCGGACAGCGAGGGGTCGGTGTACTGGAACCGGTCCGCCTCGGCGAGCACCTGCGCGAACATCGCGTCGTTGCGCTGGTCCCAGGCGACCACCGCCGCGCCGACGGCCAGCATCGCCAGCGCGACCAGCGCCGCGACCGCGCCGCGCAGGATCCACACGGTGCGCCGGCGCAGCCGGACCGAGGCGGCCAGGAACTCCACCGCGCCACGGGTCAGGAACGTGTCCCCGGCCGACCGCGCCCAGCCGCGCGCCTGCTCCAGCCGGGAACCCCGGTACAGCAGCGACGAGTCACGGTCGGAGGCCTCCCAGGCCCGGCCGTCCTCCTCCAGTCGCTGGCGCAGCAGATTGCCCTGCCGGTCCTCGTCGATCCAGTCCCGCAGCCGTGGCCAGGCGTGCAGCAGTGCCTCGTGGGTGATCTCCACGGTCTCCGCGTCCAGGGTGACCAGACGGGCGCGCACCAGCGCTTCGAGGGACTCCTCGGTCTTGCCCGGGTCCGTGGACTCGGCCGCGAGCTGCCGCCGGGTGCCGCGGCGCCGGGTCGTCTGGGTGTCCTCGCCGAGCCGGACCAGCCGGAGCAGCAGCAGCCGGGCGGCCGTGCGGGCTGCGGGGTCCAGGCCGGACCAGGCACGCTCGGCGGTGGCGGCGACCGCGCCCTGGATGCCGCCCGCGGCCCGGTATCCGGCGACCGTCAGCCGGCCCCCTTTGCGCCGCTGCCAGGTGGCGAGCAGCGCGTGTGACAGCAGGGGCAGCGCGCCCGCGTCATGGGTCCCGCGCGGCCCGTCCGCGCTGACCTCCCGCACGATCAGCTCGGCCAGTCCCGGCTCCAGCTCGAGACCGACCGCCTTGGCCGGCCCGGTCACCGCCTCCCGCAGCTCCGGGGTGGTCAGCGGCCCGAGCACCATGTGCCGGTGCTGGAGGGCGTCGGCCAGCTCCGCGTGGGCGAGGCACTGCTCGTAGAAGTCGGCACGGATGCCGAGGACGACGAGGACGGGCGGCGGGTCGCCGGGTTCGGCGGGGGTGCAGGCGGCATGGAGGAGCTTGACGAAGGCGCGGCGGTCGGACTCGTCGGGGCAGAGGGTGAAGGTCTCCTCGAACTGGTCGACGATCAGCACCGCGGGCGCGGTGGCCGAGGCCTCGCGGCGGGCCCACGCGGCCACGGCCTCGCGGGCGGTGCGCACGAAGTCGGCACAGGGCTCGTGGGCGTCCGCCTCGGTGGTCTCCTCCGGACCGCCGTCCGGGTCGTCCGCCTCCGGCGTCCGGTCGGGGCCGGCCGAGGCGATGACGTCGGTGAGCTCCGGTATCCGGCGGGACAGCTCCGCGAGCGGATCGCCGCCCGGAACCAGCTGGACGACCGTGCCGCCCCCGGCGTTCGCACCGCCGAGCGCCCCCTCGCGCAGGGCGGGCACCAGACCGGCGTTCAGCAGGGAGGACTTCCCGGCGCCCGAGGCGCCGACCAGCATGACCAGGCCGCCGCTCTTCTCCACCGCGCGCAGCTGGGCGACCAGGGCGTCGGTGCTGCGCTCCCGGCCGAAGAACCAGCGGGCGTGCTCCTGCCGGTAGGAGGCGAGCCCCCGGTACGGGCACACACCGCCGGACATCGCGGGCGCCTCGGGCGGAGTCTGCTCCTCCTCTTCCCCGGCCGTCGCCCGCTCCCACAGCCGCTGCCACTGACCGAGGTCGTAGAGTCCGGCGGACACGGGAGTGGGCCGCTCGCGCCGCGCCTGCGGGATCAGCACGTGCAGGACGGCCGACAGGGCGGCGAACTGCGCGGGTACGTTCCGGGCCCGGCGCCAGTCACTGATCCGCTGTGCCGAGACCCGTACGGGCCGCCCCCGCTCGTCGACCCGCTGGAGCCGGACGACCGCCTCGGCCACGCTCTTCAGGGGTGGATTCCCGGCCTCCCTGTAGAGCAGCGCGAGCCGTTCCGCGAAGGCTGTGCGCGCCGACGAGTCGGAACTCAAGGCCTGCACTCCTTTACTCAGCCGCACCTGGGCATCCGGACCGGAAAACTCACCTTATACGGCTGACCTGCGGTTAATGCGGTGTCCGGAGACCGGAACCTCCTCGCCGGCACCCTCGGCTGGCAGGATCACGACGCAAGTGCGCACCTCTCGCGCGTCGCCCAGGCAGGCCACCAGGCCGGAGCTCGGAGACACCACTCATGGCGCCGCATGTTCTCGGACACCTTTCACCGGATCAACTTCCGCAGCAACCGGAAGCACGTCGCGCCGCCCAGGTCCTGCTCGATCCGCTCTGACCCCCGGCCCCGCCGGCCGCGGGTCACGGATCGACGCCGCCCCGCCGTTCGGCACCGGTCCCCACGAGGGGAGGGACCGGTGCCGGACGATGCGGTCAGGAGCCCTGCCGGGGAGCCCGCTTCAGCTCGCGGGTGATCTCCCAGGCGTCGGCCACCGGACCCATGTGCCCCAGCTTGTCGGGGTTGAGGACCGTACGGATCGTCTGGATCCGCCCGTCGAGCACATCGAGCACCAGGGTCTGGAGCACCCTGCCGTCCCGGTCGCGGTAGACGGCGCCCGGCTGGCCGTTGATCTCGTGCGGCTCGAAGGACACCTCGACGCGGGCCAGCCGCGGGACGACGGAGGCGAGCAGCCGGGCCACGTTCTCCGCCCCGACGACCGCCCGGGCCAGTTGCGGGGCCTTGCCGCCGCCGTCCCCGACGAGCTGCGCGTCGGCGGCCAGCAGATTCCGCAGAGCGCCCACATCACCGTCCTTCAGCGCCTCGAAGAACCGGCTCGCCAGCTCCTGGCGCTCCTGCCGGTCGGCCGCGAACCGGGGCCGGCCGGCCGCCATGTGCCGCCGCGCGCGGACCACCAGCTGACGGCACGCCGCCTCCGACCGGTCCACCGCCGCGGCGATCTCGTCGAACCCGAAGCCGAAGACCTCCCGCAGCACGAACACCGCCCGCTCCAGCGGACTGAGCCGCTCCAACAGCAGCAGCGCGGCCATCGACACCGAGTCGGCCAGCTCCGTCGCCCGCGCCGGATCCTCGTACGGGTCGCTCAGCAGCGGCTCCGGGAACCACGGCCCGGTGTACTCCTCCCGCCGCACCCGCGCCGAACGCAGCACGTCGATCGAGATCCGCGTGACCGTGGCCGACAGATACGCCTTGGCCGAGGCGGGCCGGGTCGAGGAGCCGTCGTAGCGCAGCCAGGCCTCCTGCACCGCGTCCTCGGCCTCGGCCACGCTGCCCAGGATCCGGTAGGCGATCGAGAACAGCAGCGGCCGCAGCGCCTCGAACTCCCCGACCTTGCTCATCGCAACCCCCTGATGGTGTTCCGGCCGGTCAGTGGAACTGGCCGACCTCGTAGGCGCCGGCCGGCTGGCGGGTCATGACGTTCAGCCGGTTCGCCAGGTTCATGAACGAGATCAGCAACAGCAGCATCCCCAGCTGTTCCTCGTCGTAGTGCCGGGCGGCGTTCTCCCACACCGTGTCGCAGACCCCGCCCGCCCCGTCCGCGATCCGGGTCCCGGCCTCCGCCAGCTCCAGCGCGGCCCGCTCCGCCTCGCTGAAGACGGTGGCCTCCCGCCACGCCGCCACCAGGTGCAGCCGCACCGCGCTCTCCCCGGCCGCGGCGGCCTCCTTGGTGTGCATGTCGACGCAGACCGCGCACCCGTTGATCTGGCTCACCCGCAGGGACACCAGCTCCTGGGTCGCGGCCGGCAGCGCCGAGTCCTTGACGACCCTGCCCGCCGCCATGACGTGCTTGAGGGCCTTGCCGGTGACCGGGTCGGCGAAGAAGTTCAGACGCGCGTCCATGGGTGCTCCCTTGGCTGTCGTAGTGGCTACACCCACGGGACGAGATGGCCCGGGCCCCTGTGACATGGGTGGATGTGACCTGCGTCTCGGTGCCTCTCCTCGCCGGAAGGCCGAGGTGAGGCGGCTTTCGGACCTTGACGAGCAGGAACGCGGCAAAGCTGTGATGGTGGTGGGGGGAGCAGATCCCCGATCGCGCAGGGCGGTGATCGCTGTGGTGGTGAGCGACGAAATCCCGGACGAACCGGCCGCCGATCACGTCGATCCGCTGGGCGACCCGTACTTGCGGACCCGGTTCGCGCTGCCGGCCCGGCCGGGCACCTTCCTGCGGCGCGAGCGGCTGGTCGACCATCTCGACCAGGCCCTGAGGACCCCGCTGACGATGGTCAACGGCGCCGCGGGCGCCGGCAAAACCCTGCTGGTCGCCGACTGGGCCGCCGGCCTCGGGCAGCCGGTCGCCTGGCTCACGCTCGACCCGGCACTCCAGAGCCCCGGCATGTTCTGGGCCCATCTCCTACAGGCTCTGCGCACCGTCGGAGTGCCGGTCGCCGACGACATCCGCTGCCCCGCGAACCGGGTGAGCCGCACCCTGCTGACCCGGCTCGCCGCGCAGCTCGGCGACAGCGGCCGGATGGTGACCGTGGTGCTCGACGAGTACGACCGCGTCAGCTCCCCGGAGCTGTCCGAACAGCTGGAGTTCGTGCTGCACCACGCCGGGCCCGGACTGCGCCTGGTCATCGTCACCCGCACCGAACCGCTGCTGCCGCTGCACCGCTACCGCACGGCCGGCACGATGACCGAGATCCGCAACGCCGAGCTGGCGTTCACGCCCGAGGAGACCGTCGCCCTGCTGGAACTGCACGGGCTGTGCCTGCCCGTCCACGCGGCGGACGCCCTCGTGGGCCGCACCCGGGGCTGGGCGGCCGGGCTCCGGCTGTGCGCCCTGGCCGCGCGGCAGCAGCCGGACCCGGAGGGCTATCTCAAGGAGTTCGAGGCCGGGCACAGCACGGTCGCCGACTTCCTGCTGGCGGAGGTCCTCAAACGGCAGCCGCCGCCCACCCAGGACCTCCTGCTGCGGGTCAGCGTCCTGGAACGCTTCTGTGTCGGCCTTGCGGGCGAGCTGACCGGACGGACCGACGCCGAGTCCATCCTCGCCGGGCTGCACCGCGAGAACGCCTTCGTGGAGGACCTCGGACACACCTGGTACCGCCTGCACCCGCTGTTCCGGGAGATCCTGCGCGCCCATCTGCGCGAGCGCTGCGCCGACCTGGAACCGGAGCTGCACCTGCGGGCCGCGCGCTGGCTGGGCCGCTCCGGGCTGCTGCCGGAGATGCTGGCCCACGGCGCGGCGGCGGGCGAGTGGGACTTCACCGCCGGCGCCCTCGTCGACGACCTGGCGATCGGCCAGCTCTTCACCGGCCTGCGCTCCGACGAACTGACCGAGCTGTTCTCCGGCATGGGACCCGGCACCACGAGCCCCGCCGCGGACCTGGTCCGCGCGGCCCGCGACCTGTCCCAGTGCGACCTGGACCGGGCGCTGGCCCATCTCCAGCACGCCGAGGAGCAACTGGCCGCCGACGGCTCCCGCCCCGCGGCGGCCCAGCTGAGCTGCGCCCTGCTGCAGGCCCTGGCGGCCCGGCTCGCCGGGTCCCCGCGCCGCGCGGAGGAGGCCGTACGGACCGCCCGTGAGCTGGAGCGGGAGGTCCCCGCCCAGCTGCTCGACAAGCACCCCGAGCTGCCCGCCCTGCTGCTGACGCACCTGGGCTCGGCACGGCTGTGGGCCGGGCGCTTCGACGCGGCACGGGATGCCCTGACCACCGTCGCCGACAGCACCGCCGGCGCCGCCACGGCCCTGCCGCGGGAGGAGTCCCTGGAGCATCTGGCGCTCATCGACTACCTCGACGGCTGGCCGACCCGCGCGGAACGCAAGGCCGTCGCGGCGATGACCGAGACCGAGCGGTTCAGCCTGCCGCAGGCGTCCGGCTCCGCCCTCGGACGCCTGGTCCTGGCCGCGGTCGCCGTGGACCGGGGCGAGCTGGCCGAGGCCGAGGAACTCCTCGACCGGGCCGACGAGTGCCCGCCGCGCGACCCGGTGACGGCCGCGGGCCGCTCGATCGCGACCGCCCATCTCCTGCTGGCCCGGGGCAGGGCGCGCGCCGCCCTGGAGGCCGCCGAGGCCGCCGTGACCGCCGACGTGGCCTCCCCCTGGGAGCGCGGCCACGCCGCCCTGGTCGCCTCGGCCGCCCATCTGGCCGAGGGCCGGCCGCGGGAGGCGGCGGAGCTGCTGGAGCCGGTGGCCGGCCGGCAGCCCACCTGCGCGGTGGGCGCGGCGCGGGCCCACCTCGCGGCGGGCGACCCGGACGCGGCCCTGAGCCTGCTCGACGTCGTCGGCACCGAGGAGCGCACCGGCCCGGCGCTGCTCGTACGGGCCACGCTGCTGCGGGCCCAGGCCGCGCACGCGCGGGGCGACGCCGCCACCGTGCGCAGACTGCTCGCCCGCGCCCTGACGGAGGCCCGGCGCGAGCGGCTGCGGCTGCCGTTCCTGGAGGCGGGGGGATGGGTCGGGCCCTACCTGGCCACCGCACCGCTGCGCGGGCTCGCGGCGGGCTGGCTCATGCCGTCCGCCGCCGCCGACGAGCCCGGGCCGCTGCTCGTGGAGCACCTGAGCGGGCGGGAGCGCGATGTGCTCCAGCGGCTCGCCCAGATGATGTCGACCGAGGACATCGCCGCCGATCTGTACGTCTCCGTGAACACGGTGAAGACCCACCTCAAGAGCGTCTACCGGAAGCTGGCGGTCAACCGCCGGGGCGACGCCGTACGCCGAGCCCGCGAGCTGCACCTGCTGTGACGCACGCGCGCCGACCCCGGGAGGCGGCCATGTCCCCGACCGACCCGCCCACCGCGCGCGAGCGCCGGGCGGAGCACCGAGCGAGCGCCGACTACACCGGCGGCGTCTACGGCTCCATGCTCGCCGCCTCCGTGATCATCGGCGCCGGCGCGCTGGGCGACTATCCGCGCGCGGAGCTGGTCGCGCTGCTGCTGGTGACCGGTCTGGTCTTCTGGGTGGCGCATGTGCACGCCCAGCTCTTCGGCGCCCGCCTGGCCCAGCACCCCCTGAACCGGCGGACCGTGCTGCACGTGTGCCGGGACGAGTGGCCGATCGTCAAGGCGGCCGTCCCGCCGGCCGTGGCGGTGGCCGTCAGCCCGCTCCTGGGGCTCGACGTGTCGGGAGCCGCGTGGCTCGCCCTGTCCGTGGCGGTGGCCGGGCAGGTCGGCTGGTCGGTGGCCGCGGCGCGGCGGGCCGGCGCCACCCGGCGGCTGATGGCCGTCTCCGCCTCGGTCAATCTGCTGCTCGGTCTGCTGATCATCGTCTTCAAGATCGTCGTGACGCACTGATTCCCGTCGCGCTGACTCCCTTCGTAACTGACTCCCGTCGCGGGAAGCGCGACATTTTCCCTTCGCGAGGCGGGTCACCTGCACCGGGTGAGGTGGCGACCCCGCCAGGAGCGGGACCATGTCCGAGGCAGGTCTGCCAGCGGCTGTCGGCGGGAGGCAGCACATGCGCTACGAGATCCGTGTCGAAGGACATGTGTCGAAGACCCTGGCCAAGGTCTTTCCGGAACTGGATCACGTGGTCATGTCCGGACAGACGGTGCTGTTCGGTCCCGTCGTCGACGACGCCCACCTCTACGGCCTGCTGGCCCGCTGCCAGTCGCTGGGCCTGCGGGTACTGGAGATGCGCCGGCTGCCCGACTGACCGCCGAGGCGGTGCCCGACTGACCGCCGAGGCGGTGGTGAACCGGCCGCCCGGCCGTCCTCAGAAGTCCTTCGTCCTCAGAGGTCCTTCGCCCGCACGCGGCCCGAGCGGGCGGCGACGCCCAGTGCCTCGAAGTCCCGCTCGTTCTGGTCGGCGTAGGCCTGCGCGAACTCGATCAGCGCACGGTCGAAGCGGTCGCTGCCGCCCAGGTAGGCGGCGATGGCGACGGGGTCGCCGGAGCGGGCGTGGGCGCGCGCGAGGCTGCCTCCGCACACATCGCCGAACAGGCGCAGCATGGCGGGGTCCCAGGTCTCCGGCCGGGCGATGCCCTTCCAGTCCCGCAGCTGGCGTACGTAGAAGTCCCGGCCGCGGCCGTCGAGGCCGCTGACGATGTGGGTCCAGCCCAGGAAGATGTCGCTGGTCGTCTGGATCAGCCGCTGTCCCGTCACCACGCGGCGGCCCTGGTTGTCGAAGCGCACATGGCCGTCGGTGTGCGCGGCCAGTACCGACTCCTGGGCCTCCTTGGCCTGGAGCAGCAGGGGATCGTCGTCGTCCCGGCCGAGCAGCAGGATGATCCAGCAGCGGGTGCCGACGCTGCCGACGCCCACCACCTTCCGGGCGATGTCGACCAGGTGGTAGTGGCTCAGCAGATGCCGCCGCTCGGACGACAGGGTCTTCACGTACTCCTCGAAGACGGTCTGCAGTTCCTTGGCCTCGTCGCCCGCGCCCGAGCCGGACATCAGGTCGCTGAGCGGGATGATCAGCGGAGGGTCCGGCGCGATCCGCAGGCCCTCCGCGGTGACCCGGGTGAGTTTGGCGAACGCCTGGAGATAGGTGCGCGTACGGGCCTTGGCGGTCGCCCGGGCCGTGCGGCGCCTGGCGTCCTTGCTCATCGAGGACGCCATCAGCTCACGCAGGTGGTCGGCGTCGTCCTGCGCGTACCAGATGTCCAGGGTGCGCATCCCGGCGAACTCCCGCATCCGCGTCCGGTAGGCCCGCATACATGCCCGTACGGCCGCGTTCTGCTCGGCGGTGGAGAACTCGTTCGCGCGGCCCGCAATCACGAAGCTGGCCGCCAGCCGTTTGACGTCCCACTCGAACGGGCCGGGAAACGTCTCGTCGAAGTCGTTGATGTCGAAGACCAGATGGCGTTCCGGGGAGGCCAGCAGCCGGAAGTTCAGCAGATGGGCGTCCCCGCAGAGCTGCACCGTCAGATCCGTGTGCGGCATCCGGCCCAGGTCCATCGCCATGATGGCCGCGGCGCCCCGGTAGAAGCGGAACGGCGACTCCAGCATCCGGCCGTAGCGGATCGGCACCAACTCCGGGACCCGCTGGGCCGACTGGCGCTCGATCACCTCGATCGGGTCGGTCCGGTCCCCCGAGTCGTACCGGCCCTGGCCGGAACGGGAGACACGGCTGCGGGCGCTTCTGCCGTACGCGGCCCGCTCCTCGGGCGACAGCGAAGCCGCGAACGCACTCGGTACCGACATGGCTCACCCTCCACCTCCGGGCGGCCGTGGCGCTCCTGGCGCGCAGAACCGGCGGACCCTTCCACCCCACCTCATCGCCGCCGCCCCGTTCGCGGATCACCCGTGAGGGGTGACCCGGCCCGCGGCGGCGAGCGCGACGCTGGCCCGGTGAGGGTGCCGCACACCGTTCCGTCGACGGTCCGGTGGTCGCCGGCCGTATCACGCGAGGAGGAGCCATGACCGTTCCGCGGGGTCCGGGACCGGACACCGGGCCTGATCCGCTGGCCGACGGGACGGGCCCCGCCGCCGGCCAGGACACCGAGCGGCTGCTGGCCGATCTCGGCGGCTCGTGGCTGTGGCTGCTGGGGTCGGCGGTGGCCGCGCTGGTGCCGGGCATCCTGGCCCTGGCCTGGCCGGACGCCACCCTGCACGTCCTGGCGGTGATCATCGGGCTGTATCTGCTGGTGACGGGTGCGTTCCGGTTCGTCTCGTCCTTCGCCCGTGAGCAGGGCGACCGCCATCTGGGACTGCTCGCCGCGGCGCTGTACGTCCTCGCCGGCGTCCTGTGTCTGCGCCACCCGCTCCAGACGATCGCCGCGCTCTCCCTGATCGTGGGGGCCGTCTGGGTCGTCACGGGCATGCTGACCGCCTGGACGGCCCTGGCCGCCAAGGGGCTGCCGCATCGCGGGTTCGTCCTCGTCGCCGGGCTGCTCGGCGTCATCGCGGGCATCGTGGTGCTGGCCACGCCCAGCCAGTCCGCCGTCGTCCTGACCAGGCTGGTCGGCCTCTGGCTGCTGCTGCTCGGGCTGACCGAGCTGGGCCTCGCCCTCGCCTGGCGGTCCGCGCTGCACCGGGCAGGCTTCACCCGCCCAGGGTGAGGACGTTCCCGTTGAGCATGCGCACGCTGAAAGCGGCGGGGACGGCAGCCGAGTACCCCGCCCGGGACGGAGGCAGACGATGAGCACGACCACGTACCTCGCCTACGACTATCCGCTGTTGAGCATGTTCTGGACGCTCCTGTGGTTCTTCCTGTGGATCATGTGGTTCGTCCTGCTCTTCCGGATCATCGGCGACATCTTCCGCGACGACAGCCTGAGCGGCTGGGGCAAGACCGGCTGGCTGGTCTTCTGCATCGTGCTGCCCTTCCTCGGCGTGTTCGTGTACCTCATCGCCCGCGGCAAGTCGATGGGCCAGCGCGAGATCGACCATGCCCAGAAGCAGCAGCGGATGTTCGACGACTACGTCCGCGACCGGGCCGGTGAGGCCAAGAAGCCCAGCAGCGCCGAAGAGCTCGCCAAGCTTTCCGAGATGCGCTCCCACGGCGACATCACGGACGACGAGTTCCGCCGTGCCAAGGAACTCGTCCTCAGCGGCGCCGGCCCGTCCGGCCGCAGCGACTCCGCCACCCCGTCCTGACCGACGCACCCGAGACCGACGCACCCGAGCACGCCCTGAGCACGCAAAAGGAAGTGAGGAACACCATGGCCGCCATGCAGTCCAAGCAGGCGCACGAGACCAAATACGCCTGGGCCGGGGGCCTGACGGTCTTCGCCGCCGTCATGCTCACGATCGCGGGCCTCATCGCCGTCTTCCGCGGCATCATGGGGATCGCCGAGGACGACGTCTTCGTCGCCACTCGCAACTACGTCTTCGAGTTCGACCTCACCGGCTGGGGCTGGGTCCATCTCATCCTCGGCGCGGTCGCCGTGATCATCGGCATCGGGCTGTTCCAGCCGGCGATGTGGGCCCGGGTCGGTGGCGTGGCCATCGCAGGGCTGATCATCATCGCCAACTTCCTCTCCCTGCCCTACTACCCGGTCTGGTCGGTCGTGCTGATCGCCATGTCCGGGTTCATCATCTGGGCGCTGTGCGTCTCGCGGAAGGACGACGCCACCGTCTAGCCGCGGTCGCCGGCCGTGCGTCCGGGTCCCCGTCCACCCGCCCAGGAGGGGCTCGTGAACCAGTACCCACCCATCGCGGAGCACGGCATGGTCGGCGACCTCCAGACGGCAGCCCTCGTGTCCTCCGAGGGCACCGTCGACTGGTGGTGCACACCCCGCTTCGACTCGCCCAGCCTGTTCGCCTCGCTCCTGGACAGCGAGCGCGGCGGCCACTGCCGGCTGGCGGCGGAGCCGCCCGACGGCGGGATGAGCGTGCGCCAGCTGTATCTGTCCGACACCGCGATCCTGCTCACCCGGTTCATGGCGCCGGGCGGCGTCGGCGAGGTGGCCGACTTCATGCCGCCCGTCGAGTCGCCCGCCGCCACGGACCGGCACTGTCTGATCCGGCTCATCAGGGTCGTACGCGGCAGCCTGCCGTTCGCCTTCGCGTGCCGCCCGCGCTTCGACTACGGCCGCGCCCCGCACAGCCTGACCCGGACCGACGACCACCGGGCCGTGCTGCGCGGACCCGGCACCGACCTGCATGTGCAGACCACCGCAGACATCGCCCTGCACGCCGAAGGGGACGACGTCACCGCCCGCTTCACACTGTCGGCCGGCCAGATCGCCGGCGTCGTGCTGACCAGCACGGCCGGCGGCGCCGCGGCCCCGGCCCCGCCGTCCCTTCAGGAGGCGATCGGTCAACTGGAGCACTGCCGGGCCTTCTGGCTGTCGTGGCTGCGTTCGTGCACCTACCGGGGCCGCTGGCAGGACGTGGTGAACCGGTCGGCCATCACGCTCAAGCTCCTCACCTACGCCCCCACCGGGGCGCCCGTCGCCGCGGCCACCATGGGCCTGCCCGAGCAGATCGGCGGCGAGCGCAACTGGGACTACCGCTACACCTGGATCCGCGACGCCTCGCTGTCCGTACGGGCGCTGATCGACCTGGGCTTCCAGGACGAGGCCTACGCCTTCCGGCGCTGGCTGCGCGACCGCATCGACGCCGGCGGCTCGGCCACCGGGGACCCCTTGCAGATCATGTACCGGGTCGACGGCGACCCGCTGCTGACCGAGGAAACCCTCGACCACCTGGAGGGCTACCAGGGCTCACGGCCCGTGCGGGCCGGCAACGCCGCCGCCGACCAGCTCCAGCTCGACATCTACGGCGAGGCCGCCGACGCCCTGATCGTCGGCCGGGACATCGGCGCGCTCCGCGGCTGGAAGTCGCTGAGCGGGGTGCTGGACTGGCTGTGCGACCACTGGGACCGGCCCGACGAGGGCATCTGGGAGACCCGGGGCGGGCGGCAGAACTTCACCTACAGCCGGCTGATGACCTGGGTCGCGTTCGACCGCGGCATCCGCGCCGCTCTCTACACCTCCCGGCCGGCCGAGACCGAGCGCTGGACGCGCGCCCGCAACGCGGTGTTCCGGCAGATCGTCGAGCAGGGCTGGCACGACAAACGGCAGGCGTTCGTCCAGCACTTCGACACCGACGTCCTGGACGCCTCGCTGCTGCTCATGCCCCGGGTCGGCTTCGTCTCCGCGCACGATCCGGACTGGCTGAGCACTCTCGACGCCATGAACCACGACCTGGTCAGCGACAGTCTGGTCTACCGCTACGACCCGGCGGCCTCCCCGGACGGCCTGCGCGGCTCCGAGGGCACCTTCAACCTGTGCAGCTTCCTCTACGTCGAGGCCCTCGCCCGCAGCGGCCGGCTCGCCCGGGCCCGCTACGCCTTCGACAAAATGCTGACCTACGCCAACCATGTCGGCCTGTTCGCCGAGGAGATCGGCCCCTCCGGCGAGCAACTCGGCAACTTCCCCCAGGCGTTCACGCATCTGGCGCTGGTCACCGCGGCGATGGCGCTGGACGAGGAGCTGAACCGGGAGGGCACCGACCCGAGAGAGGCCGACCACCTGGACCACCTGCACGTCACCGTCCACGGCCTGGTCACCCGCCCCGGATCCAGGAGCTGAGTCGTCGATCGCCGCGGTCACTGCCGCGGCTGCTGCGTACCCTGCCCGTTCGGTTCGTCCGTGCCCGGCGTGACCGTCTCGCCCGGGATCACCCGGGGCGTCGCCGGGTCGTCCTCGTCCTTCGTGGCCCTGGCCTCGGCCTTGAGGATGCGCGCCGACTTGCCCGCCGAACGGGCCAGTTCGGGCAACTTCTTCGCGCAGAGGACGGCTATGACGACGATGAGGATGACGGCGACTTCACTCAGTCCGAACATGGGGTCCTGTCCTCCAGGTGAGCAGGGACGCCGGGGTGCTGCGGCGCCCAGGCCCGAAGCGTAGCCCGACCCCTTTCTGCTTTCCTTACGATGTACGGCCCGATGTATCGCACATGACGTGCAGGCCGGCGGAAGGGAGACAGGGCATGGCGGATCACCGGCAGGCACCCCGGCGCCGGGGACAGGGTGAGCTGGAGGCGCTGGTCCTGTCGGCGCTGGCCGAGGCGGACGGGCCGGCGACGGCCGGCTGGGTCCAGGAGCGTCTCGGCGGGGACCTCGCCTATACGACGGTGATCACGATCCTGACCCGGCTGCTGGCCAAGGGCGCGGTGACCCGGGAGCGGGCCGGCCGGTCCTTCGCGTGGACGCCGGTCTCGGACCAGGCGGGCCTGGCCGCGCACCGGATGCGCCGGGTGCTGGACGCCGAGAGCGACCGGGAGGCCGTGCTGGCCAGCTTTGTCACGGGCCTCGGGCCGGACGACGAACGGCTGCTGCGCGACCTGCTCGGCCGGGCCGGCGGCGTGCGTCGGTCCCGGGACGAAGGGGAAGACTGACGCCTCATGGGGGTCTTCGTCTTTCTGCCGCTCGTCCTGCCGCTCACGGCATGGCCGATCGCCCGCCTGGCCGAGCAGCACCTGCATCCCCGCACCGCCACGAGACTGCTCACCGCGGTCGCCGCGGTGATGGCGGCGTGCAGCACCGTGTGCCTGGCCCTGGCCATGGTCGTCGGCACCGCTCAACTGCCCGGCAACCCGCTGCCCGACGGCTGGTCGGACCCCGAGGTGCGAGCGGCCGTGCCCTATGACGAGGTCGTCGGCAAGGCGGCGATCCCGGCCCTGTGCGCGGTGGTCGTGGCCTGCGCCCGGACCCTGTGGCGGCACGCCCGGGTGCGCCGCCGGGCCCACCGGGCGCTGACCGGCCTGCCGGGCACCGGGGTCGCCGTCCTGCCCGACGCGCTGCCGTACGCGTACGCCCTGCCCGGCGGGCGGCGCGACCGCGTGGTGGTGACCACCGGCCTGCTGGACCACCTCGAACCCGCCGAACGCCGGGCGCTGTTCGCCCATGAGCGGGCCCATCTGACCGAGCGCCACCACCGTTTCCTGCTCGCCGTCCAACTGGCCGCGCGCGCCAACCCGTTCCTGCGCCCGCTGCGTACGGCGGTGTCGTACACGGCGGAACGCTGGGCCGACGAGGCCGCGGCCCAGGCGGTCGGCAGCCGCCGGACGGTGGCGTGCGCGATCGGCAGGGCGGCGCTGGTGTCCCGGGGCGCGCCGGTCGCGACGCTGGCCGGCTTCGCGGCGCCGGGTCCCGTGCCGCGCCGGGTCGCCGCGCTGCTCGGGCCCGCCCCGGTGGCGCGCCGCTGGCCGTCGCTGTTCACCTCGGTGGGCCTCGCGGTGTGGTGCGCGGCCGTGGGAACGGCCGTATCGGCGATGTCGTCGGCGAACTCGGCGGTGACGATGGTCCTCATCCTGCACGCGGCGACGCCCCTGTGACCCGGGGCGCGTTATCGGCCGGGCGGGGCAACGGAATCGAGGGGGAGGGACGTTGATGAGCGGAACGGGGAGACGGCGGCGTACGGCGGCCGGGGCGGGGAGCGTGGCAGGCGCGGCACGGCCGACCCGGCGGGGGCGGATTCTGGCGTGGAGCGCGGGGGTGACCTCGGCGGTCGTCCTGGGGGTCGCCGGCGTCGGCGCCTGGGTCTACCAGGACCTCGACGACAACATCAGGTCGGCCGACGTGGACGACCGGATCGGCGGTGACCGGCCGGTCAATCTCAGCCCCGGCTCGAAGAACATCCTCGTCGTCGGCTCCGACAGCCGCGACGGCGCCAACGCGCGGTACGGCAAGGACCTGACCACCATGCAGTCGGACACGCTGATGGTGCTGCACGTGCCCGCGAACCGGAAGTGGGCCACCGTCGTGTCGTTCCCGCGCGACTCCTGGGTGGGCATACCGGCCTGCGACAAGGGCGACGGCAGCAGCTCCGCCCCGCACCACTTCAAGATCAACGAGGCGTTCGCGATCGGCGGCGGCGGTGGCGAGGTCGCCGGGGCGGCCGCCTGCTCCATCAAGACGGTCGAGGCCAACACGGGGCTGCGCATCGACCACTTCATGTCCGTGGACTTCCAGGGCTTCAAGGGCATGGTGGACGCCCTGGACGGCATCGAGGTCTGCCCCGAGGAGGCCATCCACTCCAAGAAGGCCCGGCTCGACCTGGAGCCCGGCTGTCAGACCGTCCGCGGGGAACAGGCACTCGGCTATGTGCGGGTCCGCTACGGCGTCGGGGACAACTCCGACATCGGTCGCATCGGACGTCAGCAGGAGTTCATGGACGCCCTGGCCGCCAAGGCGCAGTCCAAGCTCACCAGCCCGAACTCCCTCTACGGCTTTCTGAGGTCCGCCACCAAGTCCCTGACCACGGACCCCGACCTGGCCGGCATCAAGCCGCTGTACGGCCTCGCGTCGGAGCTCAAGGGAATTCCGCGCGACCGCCTGACCTTCCTCACGGTCCCCAACTACCCGCGCGAGGCGGACATCCCCACCGACAGGGCCAACGTCGTCTGGCAGTACCCGCAGGCCGCCGACCTGTTCACCGCCCTGGCCAAGGACGAGGAGGTCGACAAGAAGCGGCTGGAGGCGGACGCGAAGGACCCGCTGTACGCCTCCGCCGTGCGCGTCCAGGTCCTCAACGGCACCTCGGTCCAGGGCCTGGCCGGCACCGTCGCGGAGCGGCTGCGCACGGCCGGGATCACGGTCACGGGCACCGGCAACGCACCCGAGAACACCGGCACCACCACGGTCACCCACCCGCCCGGCCTGGAGAAACAGGCCAGGGCGCTCGCCACACGGCTGCCCGGGGCCAGGGCCGCGCGGGCGCCGGACGCCACGCCCGGCGTGGTCACCCTGGTCGTGGGCAAGGACCTCGACCCCGAACGCATCCGCTGACCGGCCCCGCGCCGCACGGACGGGGACCGGCCGGGTGCGGATGCGCGACTCTCGGAGTCTCAGAGGTCGAACTCGTGCGGCGGCAGGCCGAGCGCGTAGCACGCCTCGCGGACCACGGCCTGCTCGTCCTTGTCGAAGTCGCCGTCGGCGCCGCCGATGACGATGCCGATCTGGACCACGGCACGTGCCTCGGCGGGCTTCTTCTTCGCCTTGGCGACCTCCTGCATCACGCTCACCTTGCCGAAGTCGAAGTCGCTGGTGAGCCGGTCGAGGTTCTCCTCGAAACGGCGGCGCAGATCGTCGGCGGGGAAGTTCTGCAGCACCTCGTTGCCGGCGATCAGCTGGGCCACGCGCTGCCGCTCGGAGGGGTCGACGGTGCCGTCCGCGGCGGCGACGAGCGCGCACATGGCCATGCTCGCGTCGCGGAAGGCACCGCTCTTCAGGTCGTTCTTCTTCGCCACCAGCTGGGTCTGCATCGTCGATGCGGACTCCTTGATGCGGTCCCACAGGGCCATGAGAACTCCATACGATCGATAGCTTCTACAGTACTGTAGAAGCTATCAGGTGGGGTTGAGCCGGGACCGGCCGATGTGCTTAGGGTGCTGGCAATGCTGCTCCCCACAAGCGCCACACCGGTAACAGACGCCACTGCCGCACCGGAGCGACGACAGGCTCCGCCGCCGTCGGCGGAAGCGGGGGAGAGACAGGCACCGACAGGGCGGGACCCCTTCCTCGACAACGCCAAGTACCTGGCGATCGTCCTGGTCGCGGTGGGGCACGCCTGGGAGCCCCTGCGCGAGGGGAGCAGGACGGTCACCGCCCTGTACACGCTCGTGTACGCCTTCCACATGCCGGTGTTCGCCGTGATCGCGGGCTATTTCTCGCGCGGCTTCGAGGCGACCCCGAGAAAACTCGGCGGCCTGCTCAAGCGCACGGTGCTGCCCTACGTGCTCTTCGAGACGGCCTACACCTTCTTCACCCGCTGGAGCAGCGAGGACCCCGACCGCCCGGTCACCCTCCTCGACCCGCTCTACCTGACCTGGTTCCTCGCGGCCCTGTTCATCTGGCGTCTGACGTCCCCGATCTGGAGGACGGTGCGCCGACCGCTCCCATGGGCCCTCACCATCGCCGCCCTGGCCACGCTCTCCCCGTCCATCGGCGACGACCTCGACCTCCAGCGGGTCGCGCAGTTCCTGCCGTACTTCGTGCTGGGCCTGTGCCTGAAGCCCGAGCACCTGCGGCTGCTGCACCGCCGCGAGGCCCGCCTCCTGGCCGCACCGGTCCTGGCCTGCGCACTGGTGGTGGCGTACTGGGCGGTGCCGAGGATGAACTACGCCTGGTTCTTCCACAACGACAGCGCGACGGCCCTGGGGGCGCCGGTGTGGTCCGGCCCCGTCATGACGCTGGCGACGTTCGGCTGCTCGGTGACACTCGTCTGCGCTTTCCTCGCGTGGGTACCGGGCGGCGGAAGATGGTTCACAACCCTGGGCGCGGGCACCCTCTACGCCTACCTCCTGCACGGCTTCCTCGCCCAGGCGGCCGAGCACTGGGGCCTGTACCGCCTGCCCTGGCTCCACCAGCCGGCGGGCGTCGCCACGGTCACGCTGCTGGCAGCGGTGGTCATCACTTTCCTGTGCGCACCTGCTGTGCAACGCCCGTTCCGCCGGGTGTTGGAACGGCGGATGCGCCGATATCCCGAATTAACCCGTGGTGAACCGTTGCCCAACGCCGTACGCTCCCCTTGATCATCACTGATCACCTCCGATCATCGCTGACGTCTCAGATGTGGCTGACGTCTCTGATCCTTCTGGTGATCCAAGACTTCGTGGGGGATATTCATGGGCACAATCGGGCGCTTCGCCCTGCTCGGCACCAGCCTCGCGCTGGTCGCCGGCGCCATCGGCACCACCGCCGCCCAGGCGGCCGACGGCGGCGCGGGCGACATCACGATCGACAAGGTCGTCGTCAACGGCGGCAAGCCGGTCGTGGTCGGTACCACCAAGGTGGTGTCCGCCAAGGTCTCCGTGACCGCCACGGACGACTCCGGCATCGCCGAGACGACGTACATCAGCGCCTCCGGCCCGACGCCGAACTACGCGCAGATCTGGGCGGACGACGGCGACATCACATGCGTCGAGGTGAGCGCCACGACGTCCACATGCTCGGGCACGCTGACGTTCGACCCGCAGGCGTCGACCGGCTTCGTCGACAACAACGCGGCGGCCACCTGGAATCTCCGCACGCTGGTCTCCGCCAACGACCTCGACTACATCCACCGGGACGCGGCCACCACGTTCAAGGTGCAGCGCGCCTCGCAGCTCACCGTGAACGCCTCCCCGGAACCGGTGAAGAAGGGCAAGACCATCACGGTCACCGGCAAGCTCTCCCGGGCCAACTGGGAGGACAACAAGTACCACGGCTACACGAACCAGTCGGTGAAGCTGCAGTTCCGCAAGAAGGGCAGCAGCACCTACACCACGGTGAAGACCATCAAGTCCAACTCGACGGGCAACCTCAAGACGACCCTCACCGCCTCCACCGACGGCTACTTCCGCTACAGCTTCGCCGGCACGGCGACAACTCCAGCGGCCAACGCGACGGGCGACTTCGTGGACGTGCAGTAGCCACGCGGCACGACCGACCGCTTTGCGCCGGCTTCAGTCAGGGCCGCTCCAGTCGAATGGGAAGTACTTGCTCGACTTGCCCGAGCGTTCCCAGGAGAAGCCGAATGCGTCGGCGCGGTCGACGGTGGCTCGGCCCCACGTGGCGACCTGGCCCGGCCCCACCTCGGCGCCCGGGGCGTTGTGGACCTGGACGCGAGCGCCATCTGGGGTGGTGGGGCCGGTGAGAGCCTCGGCGCTCGCCGTGACACGGCCTGGGATCTCGGCTCGCCAGG
Organism: Streptomyces coerulescens; assembly: GCF_042657965.1. Lineage (NCBI taxonomy): Bacteria > Bacillati > Actinomycetota > Actinomycetes > Kitasatosporales > Streptomycetaceae > Streptomyces > Streptomyces coerulescens. Next base: position 199,124 of record NZ_JBHSKM010000005.1, on the reverse strand, counting down.
CGGCAAGGTCCTCGTCGATCTCCACATCGATGGGGGCGATGTCCATGCCACGCATCTCGGGGTGGAACATCGCTCCGAACTGGGCCGGCCATCCGCCCGCCTCACCACCGAAGACGGCCCCGAGGGCGGCCCGCTGCTGGTCGTCGGCGCGTTCGTCGAGGAAGACCGCGGCGTACGGATCGGTGTGCGTGCCGGCCCACGGGTTGCCCTCGAAGGAGCCGAGCATCAGGACGTTGAGATCGTCGAGCCGTACGTCGCCGAAGTTGCCTTCCCGGATGTGCCAGACCAGTACGCCTTCGCAGTCGCCGTAGGTCGGGGGCTGCGCGAACGTGCAGGGGCAGGGTATGGCGCACTTGCACACATCGAACCAGTCGCCGGTCAGGTGCCAGCGTGTACCGGTGGTGGCCTGTTCTGTCATCTCGCTTCCCTCCTGCCGAGCCCGAAGGGGCCCACTCGGAGTGGCGAGACCGCGTGTCCCGAGCCCGCTCCCGGGATCGGGAGGGTGGCCTCCCCTCCAGCTTGCACCCCACGTCCCGGGCGGGGAACCGGTCCCCGTCGGCAATCGCCCCGTCGGCGGCTCGGTGCTGACGCGGGTGTGGCCGGACACGGCACTCAGGGCTCTTCGGTGGACCGTGCGCCGGGCGGCGGACCTGGCACGTACGGGGGATCACATGCCGCCCATGGACGGCATCGAGCCCTGCAGCCCCGGCAGCAGCCAGTCCTGAAACGGTGCGAGCACGGCCAGGACGAGGAAGGCGACGCCCACGACGCCGGTCAGAAGCAAGCCGCGGGACCACAGCTTCTCCAGGAAGATCACCAAGGCCAGTGCGGCCATCGCCGCCACGTTCATCACGCCGAGGGGAACGAGCACGACCATCAGCCCGGCGCAGCAGCCCACGCAGTAGGCGCCGTGGTGGACGCCCACGCGCAGGTCGCGGGCCGGTCGCCGGAAGCCGGCGTAGCGCACCAGATGGCCCAGCGGATCGCGGCAGTGCCGCAGACAGACGTGCTTGAGAGGGCCGAGTTGGTAGAGGCCGGCGAGCAGGAAGGCGATCGAGCCGATCCAGCGTCCGGCGGTCGGATGGTCGTCCACAAGGCCGCCGGTGACGGCCAGGGCCCCGTAGGCGAGCAGTCCGAAGGCAGTCCACACCAGCAGATATCCGCCCACGAACTCGACGTTCCGGGCGACCCGTGCCCAGCCGGAGGACTGCCGCCCGATGCCTCGCACCCAGGTGATGGCCACCGGTGCCATGGACGGCAGCATCATGGCCGCCATCATCGTCACCCAGAGCAACAGGAACAGGGGCAGCGCCATCCCCATGGTGCCGGGTTCGACCCCCATGTCCCGGGCCTGTCCGATCGTCAGCGCCCAGGCGGGCACCGCGATCAGGACGACGAGAATCCAGCCGGCCGCGAGATCTCGTGTGGGCAGCAACTTCCCGCCCGCTCCGGTCGGGGCGGGCGACCGAGAGGGTACGAACGCAGTAGCCCAGCTGCGATGCATCGGTGTTGCCTCCTGCGGCTGCTTCCAGAACAGCACACAAGCACCTGCGACGCGACCTGTCCCGCGCGATCCACGCCAACCGGCCAGATTCACGAACGCGCAGGTCCGAGCCACTTGTGCCGAGTCGGGGTGGGCGGCATGCGAACCCACGGTCACCTGAGCTGATGGCCCGCCGGCGTCCACGGATGTTCGCGGTTGTGCGTGGTTGTGCGTGGTGGTGGTCACACGCTCCAGGATCTCCTGGGCCTTGTTCGCGTGTGCTTCGTAGTCCGCCCTGTCCCCCTAGTGGTAGTGATCCAGCGGTAGTGATCGGCACAAGCGCGGCCCTGGAGAAACGGATGCTCTCGCACGCCAGAGGGCCCTCACCAAATCGGTGAGGGCCCTCTGAACTGCTATCTGGCTGTCGGGGTGGCGGGATTTGAACCCACGACCTCTTCGTCCCGAACGAAGCGCGCTGCCAAGCTGCGCTACACCCCGATGTCGCTGCTTGTCGCGGCGACGACGTTTACTTTAGCCCACCGGTGGCTGGAGACGAAATCCGGTTTTCGGGGTGTGGTGGGCGCGGTGGCGGAGTGGGTTGGGGCGGGCGTGGTCGAGGGCCACGAGGAGGATGGCCAGGGCGTAGATGGCGAGGCCGATGAGGAGGGCGTTGCCGAGGACGCTCTTGTAGCCGTGCCGGGCCACGTCGAGGAACGGGTAGAGGTAGCGCCCCGGCGCGCCGGGGGCGAGTAGTTCGCCTCGGGCGAGGGTGAAGGTCAGGTACGCGAGGGGGTAGAGGAGCCACGTCGTGGCCTGGCGCAGGCGCAGATGCCCGGAGGGCGTGAGCAGCAGCCAGTCCAGCAGGGCGGCCACGGGGGTGACCGTGTGCAGGACCTGGTTCGTGATCGCGTGCCAGCCCGTGGGGGCGGTCGCGGTGCCGGCGAGGACGCCCGGCAGGGAGAAGGAGCTCCCCTCGTTCGCCAGGAGCAGGTGGTAGACGAGGCCCGTGATCATGGCGTAGAGCAGCGTGGCGCCCGTCAGGGTCGAGGGGAGCGGGCGGCGCGCGGTCCAGGCGAGGCGTGCCGAGAGGGCGAAGACCAGGGCCAGCAGCATGTTGCTCTGGATCGCGAAGTGACTCAGGGTGCGCAGGGGACTGCCGAGGACCAGTTCCGCGGCCACCGCCGCGGCCGCCGCCACGGCCACCAGGAGGCGGAACGCGGCGGCCGGACGGCGAGGTGTGGGGGTCACCACCGCCGTGGCGGGGACGTGCGAGGGGAACAGGACGGGTATGCCCGGTATAGCGGGGATTTCCGGGATGTCCCTGGGTATCGGGGCGGTCATGCCCTCACGCTAAGCAGTGTGGGCGAAATGGGCGATATGGATGGGCTGGGCGGGTTACGGGACGGGAGTCCCCGCCCGCGGGAGCCCCCCTCCCGTACGGTCGCTGACCGGCTCATTCACCCCGGGCCAGTGACCTCCGCCCGCCAACCATCGACTTACTCCCGCCCCACCAACGTCAGCAACGTCGCCTCCGGAGGGCAAGCGAAGCGGAACGGGGTGTAGCGGTTGGTGCCGCAGCCTGCGGAGACGTGGAGGTATGACGTGCGGCCCTCCGCCGTGTGGGTGGACAGGCCCCTCGCCCGGTCCGTGTCCAGGTCGCAGTTGGTGACCAGGGCGCCGTAGAAGGGGATGCGCAGCTGGCCGCCGTGGGTGTGGCCGGCCAGGATCAGGGGGTAGTCGTCCGCCGTGTACGAGTCCAGGACGCGCAGGTACGGCGCGTGGACCACGCCCATCGCGAAGTCGGCCGCGGACGACGGGCCGCCGGACACCTGCTCGTAGCGGTCCCTCTTGATGTGCGGGTCGTCCAGGCCGGTCAGCTCCACCGACACGCCCTCGACCTTGAGCGTGCCCCGCGTGTTCGTCAGGTTCAGCCAGCCCGCCGTGTCGAACCCGTCGCGCAGGTCCTCCCACGGGTTGTGGATCGCGCCGACGGCGGGGGCGTTGCCGTTCAGGCCGTGCCGGCCCTGGGCCTTCTCCAGCAGATACAGGGCGGGGTTGCGCAGCTTCGGGCCGTAGTAGTCGTTGGAGCCGAAGACGTACGCGCCCGGGAACTCCATCAGCGGCCCCAGTGCGTCCAGCACCTCCGGCACGCCCTCGGGGTCCGACAGGTTGTCGCCCGTGTTGATCACGAAGTCGGGGCGCAGGCCCGCCAGCGAGCGCAGCCAGCGCTGCTTCTTGCGCTGGCCGCCGACCATGTGGATGTCGGAGACCTGGAGGACCCGCAGCGGGCGCATACCGGCCGGCAGAGCCGGGATCGTCACCCGTCGCAGACGGAAGGAACGGGCCTCGAAACCCGCCGAGTACAGCAGTCCGGCGGCGCCAACCGCCGTGATTCCCAGGGGTACTCCGTATCGCGCGCGCATACGACCATCGTGTCAGACCGGCGGAGCCCCCCGTGCCGGACGGGGGACGGACCGCCCACGAGAGCGGCATCGGCGGCCTTCCGTACGGCACCTCCCGCACGCCCCTTGAAATCAACGGGCGTCTGCCGCACCACACCTGCGACAATCGACGCCATGACCACGCTCAAGTCGAAGCTTCAGGAAGACCTCAACGCCGCGATCAAGGAGCGCGACGAGCTCCGCTCCTCGACGCTCCGGCTGACGCTCGCCGCGATCACCAAGGAGGAGGTCGCGGGCAAGGAGAAGCGCGAGCTCTCCGACGACGAGGTGCAGAAGGTGATCACCCGCGAGGCGAAGAAGCGCCGTGAGGCGGCCGAGGCGTTCGCGCAGGGTGGTCGTGCCGAGCAGGCCGAGCGGGAGAAGGCGGAGGGCGAGGTGCTCGCCACGTACCTGCCGAAGCAGCTCGGCGACGACGAGCTGAACCAGATCGTCGCCCAGGCCGTCGAGGAGGCCAAGGCGGCCGGCGCCGAGGGTCCGCGGGCCATGGGCGCCGTCATGAAGATCGTGAACCCGAAGGTCGCCGGGCAGGCCGAGGGCGGCCGGGTGGCCGCGGCGGTCAAGAAGCTGCTCGCGGGCTGACACCCACCCCCACCCAGCGGTCGTATCGACTGCGACTGCGACTGCGACTGCGACTGCGACAGCGACTGCAACGGCGGCGGTCCTTGTTCCCTCCGTATGAGGGGACAAGGACCGCCGCCGTCATTGCTGTGCGACCTATTGCGGCCTATTGCGAGCTATGAGCACGCCGCTCAGTCACGCCCCCCGTTGCCGTTCCCGTTCGACTGGCCCTGCCACCAGCCCTCGGGGATGGAGAAGCTCGGCGTCGGGACCGTGCCGCCGTCGGAGCCGCCGTTGCCGCCGCCGTTGTCCCCGCCGCCGATCAGGCCGCCGATGAGGTTGCCGTCGCCGTTGTTGCCGTCGTCGTTGTCGTCGCCGTCGTCGTCACCCCGGCCCTTGTCGCGGCCGCGGTCCTCCGGGATGCGGATGGTGTTGAACTCCTCGACCGGCTTGCCCTCCAGCGCGCCGAGCATGGCGTCCCGCCAGATCGGGCCCGGCACCCGGCCGCCGTAGACCAGGTCGTTGTACACGCCGCCGATGTAGATGTTGCGCATCTTGACCTTCTGGGTGGCGCTGCCGACCCAGACGGCGCCCGAGAGGTTCGGCGTGTAGCCGACGAACCAGGCGTTGCGGCGCTCGTCCGTCGTACCGGTCTTGCCGGCGCTGTCGCGGTCGGTGAGGCCGGCTTCCTTACCCGTACCGGAGTCGACCACGCCCTGCAGCAGGGTGCTGATGGTGTCCGCGGTCTGCTCGGACATCGCTCGCGAGCAGGTCGACTTCGGCACCTCCAATGACTTCTGCTGGCCGCCGACCTTCTGCGAGATCGACTCGATGGCGATCGGCGTGCAGTACATGCCGCGGGAGGCGAAGGCGGCGTACGCGCTCGCCATCGTCAGCGGCGAGAGGCCCACCGAGCCGAGGGTGATGGCGGGGGTCTCCGGGAGCTTGTCCCCGTTGCCCTGCCGGACCTGCAGCTTGTCGGTGATGTTGACCACCGGGCACAGGCCGATGTCGGCGACCATCTGCACGAAGTAGGTGTTGACCGACAGCTCCATCGCCTTCTTCAGACGGTAGGGGCCGCGCTCCGACTCGCTCTCGTTCTCCACCGGCTCGCCCTTCAGGTTGGTCCATGGCGAGCTGTCGCACGTCTGGACCGGGCTCGGGTACTCCATCTCGTACGGCGACGAGTACTCCTGCGTCGGCGGCCGACCCTCCTCCAGCGCGGCCGCCGCGACGAACGGCTTGAACGTCGAACCGGTCGGGAAGCCGTAGTTGGAGCCGCCGTACGCCTTGTCGACGGAGTAGTTGAGCTCGGTCTCGTTCTTGCCGAAGCCGTACGGCTTCGACTGGCCCATGCCGAGGATCTTGCCGGTGCCGGGCTCGACGAGGGTGGCCGCGGCGGCGACCTTGTCGTCCTGGTAGACGTGATCCTTGAGCGAGGCCTGGACCGACTTCTGGGACTGCGGGTCCAGGGTCGTCGTGATGGTCAGGCCGCCCTGGTTCCAGATCTTGGCGCGGGCCTCGCGGTTCTTGCCGAAGACCGGGTCGCTGAGGAAGACCTTCTCGACGTACTTGCAGAAGAAGCTGGCGCCCCGGACCGCGGTGATGCAGCCGTTCTTGGGCTTGCTGACCTTCAGCCCCAGCGGCGTCTCCTTGGCCTCGTCCGCCTCCGCCTGGGGGATGTCACCCATGTCGGCCATGCGCTGGAGGACGACGTTGCGCCGCTTGGTGGCCTCGGCCTCGTCGTTGACCGGGTCGTAGCGGCTCGGCGACTGGACGATGCCGGCGAGCAGCGCCGCCTCCTGGACCTTGAGGTCCTTGGCGGACTTGGAGAAGTAGCGCTGGGCGGCGGCCTCGACGCCGTACGCCTGCTGGCCGAAGAACGTGATGTTCAGGTAGTTCTCGAGGATCTTCTTCTTGCCGAGCTCCTCCTCCACCTGGATCGCGTACTTCAGCTCCTTGATCTTGCGTCCGAGCGTCTGCTGGGTGGCCTGCGCGACCTTCGTCGCGTCGTTGCCGGCCTCCTCCACGAAGACGTTCTTCACATACTGCTGCGTCAGCGTCGACGCGCCCTCGCTGACGCCGCCGCTCTGGGCGTTGCGGTTGAGGGCGCGCAGGACGCCCTTCAGGTCGACCGCGCCGTGCTGGTAGAAGCGGGCGTCCTCGATCGCGACGATCGCCTTCTGCATGTACGGCGAGATGTCCTTGAGGTCGACCACCGTACGGTCACGCGAGTAGACCGTGGCGATCGTGCCGCCCTCGGCGTCCAGGATCGTGGTGCGCTGGCTCAGTGGGGGCGTCCTGAGGTTGGCCGGGAGTTCGTCGAAGCTCTCGACGGATCCCTTGGCCGCGAGCCCCAGCGCGCCGACGGCGGGCAGCGCGATACCGGCCAGCACGGCTCCCGCGAGCACACTGACACCGAGGAACTTGGCGGCCTGCTGCGTCGGCGACAGACCACCGCCCGAGCGGTTCTTTGGCATGGAGGCAGCCTAAACCGTAGACATGAGCGAACCGAGGGCCGACCGCGCGGGAGCCGGGCACGGCGACGTGAGACATGCCATGCGCACGGATGCGGCCCATTCGCCGGACAGGCGTACAGGCCTTGGCCTAAGCTGCTCTCAACTGTCACAGCAGTGCGGCCACGTATCAATACGTCCGGCGACCCCGAATCGTTCTGGCGGTAGCCCACTTTTTGGTGGGGGCGTGTCCGAATCCGCCTTGTGTGTCATTCGGCGTCCGTTGTGACTCAACAGAACTGTCCCGGTTTGCCGGGAAAGTCACGCATGTCGCCAGCTCACTCCCCCGGGTGATCTGCCGCTTACGCATAGTCCGTTCGGGCCATTCAAGATTGGGCCCGAAGGGGGTGTTGCGCTGTGCCCACCTTCCGTAACGTCCTCAACTGGCGGCGGTGAATATGCCGCTGCCGCCGTGGGGGAGCCTCGATTCGGGAGAGGACGGCGCCGGTATGGGCTGGGTAGTCGACTGGAGTGCGCAGGCGGCCTGCCGCACTACCGATCCGGATGAACTGTTTGTTCAGGGAGCAGCGCAGAACAGGGCCAAGGCGGTGTGCACCGGCTGCCCGGTGCGCACGGAGTGCCTGGCGGACGCGCTCGACAACCGCGTCGAGTTCGGCGTGTGGGGAGGCATGACGGAGCGGGAACGCCGCGCACTGCTGCGCAGGCGGCCGACCGTCACCTCATGGCGCCGGCTGCTGGAGACGGCAAGGACGGAGTACGAGCGCGGGGCGGGCATCCTGCCGCTCGACGACGACGAGGTGTACGAGAACTTCGCGGCGGTGGGCTGAGGGGCGAGGGGCCACGAGGCCTCCCCTCGGGGCGGATCCGGCAGGTCTGCTGTCAGAACTCGAGATCAGGCCTCGGGATCAGACCGTGGGATCAGACCGCGGGATCAGGCAGCTCCGGCCGATGGGCCGCGAGCCGGTTCCCGATGTCCCGCAGGCCTGTGAGGTCATGCACATCGCCGGGCAGCGCGGCCACCTCGGCCACCGCCACCTCGGGGTGGAGCGCGGTGAAGCGGTCACGCGTGCGCTGCTCGCGGGAGAGCAGCTGCATGCGCTCGGCGTGCAGCCTCAGCAGACTTGCGGCCAGCTGGTCGACGGAGCGCTCCACATGCGGAGCGGCGGATTCCGGGGCGGCCGATTCCGGCTCGCCCGACGGCGGTTCGAGTGATTCCGGCTCACCCGATGGCGGTTCGAGTGATTCCGCGCCAACGGATTCCGGGTCGACGGACTCCGGCTCGTCCGTGGCTGCGGTTCGCTCCATGTCCGTGACGGCGGGGGAGCCTGCGTCTGGAGCCGGTGCCTCGGAAGCGGCTGATTCTGAACTGTCGTACGTGTCGGGAGAGTTACGAAGTCCAGCTTTCCCTCCCTCCTGATCCACAATGCGGGGCTCTTCAAGATTTTCCGCGGCGGCGAGCGCCCGCTCGGCCGACAGCCGGTCGGCGCCGCTGCCGTGGACCCGGTTGAGCACCAGACCCGCGAGCGGCATGTCCTCGGCGGCCAGCCGCTCCACGAAGTACGCGGCCTCGCGCAGCGCGTCCCGCTCGGGCGCCGCCACGACCAGGAACGCGGTCCCGGGCGCCTGAAGCAGCTTGTACGTGGCGTCCGCGCGCGTACGGAACCCGCCGAACATCGAGTCCATGGCCGCCACGAAGGTCTGTACGTCCTTCAGCAGCTGTCCGCCGAGCAGCTTGCCGAGCGCCCCAGTCATCATCGACATGCCGACGTTCAGGAACTTCATCCCCGCGCGCCCGCCGACCTTCGCCGGGGCCAGCAGCACACGGATCAGCTTGCCGTCCAGGAACGAACCGAGCCGTTTCGGAGCGTCAAGGAAGTCCAGCGCGGAGCGGGACGGCGGGGTGTCCACGACGATCAGGTCCCACTCGTCCCTGGCCCGCAGCTGGCCCAGCTTCTCCATCGCCATGTACTCCTGCGTGCCGGCGAAGCCCGCGGAGAGCGACTGGTAGAAGGGGTTGCCCAGGATCGCGGCGGCCCGCTCGGCGTCCGCGTGCGCCTCGACGATCTCGTCGAAGGTGCGCTTCATGTCGAGCATCATCGCGTGCAGCTCGCCGTCGCCCTCCACGCCCTTGACCCGGCGCGGGGTGTTGTCCAGCGAGTCGATGCCCATCGACTGGGCGAGCCGGCGGGCCGGGTCGATGGTGAGCACGACGACCTTGCGCCCGCGCTCGGCCGCCCGCAGCCCCAGCGCCGCAGCCGTCGTGGTCTTGCCGACGCCGCCCGAGCCGCAGCACACCACGATGCGGGTGTTCGGGTCGTCGAGCAGTGGATCGAGGTCCAGCACGCGCTTGGCGGAGAGATGGTGGGGCCGACGGGCGGCGTCCTGTGCCTGTGCCGGTTCCGGACGACTCATGACATCCCCTGCTTCCGACGTACCGCGTACGGCCGCTGACGTTCCGCGTACGGCTCCCGACTTGTGAACGGACTCACGACAGGCCCTGTTCCCGCAGTTCGCCCGCGAGTTCGTACAGGCCGGCCAGGTCCATGCCCTCGGCGAGCAGCGGCAGTTCGTGCACCGGCAGCCCCAAGTCCTCCAGGGCCGTCCGCTGCTCCTGCTCCAGCGCGTACCGCTCGGCGTACTCGTCGGCCTGCGTCAGCAGCGGGGTCACCAGCTTCTCGGCGTTCCCGCCGCGCCGTGCCCCGCCGAGCCCGGCCGAGGACAGCGCCTTGGCGACGGCCGCGCGCGGGACACTGCGCACGAGTTCCAGATCGGTCGCGTCCAACACCTCGGGACGCACCATGTTCACGATGATCCGGCCCACCGGCAGCCGCGCCGCCCGCAGCTCGGCGATCCCGTCCGCGGTCTCCTGGACGGGCATCTCCTCCAGCAGCGTCACCAGGTGCACGGCGGTCTCCGCCGACTTCAGCACCCGCATCACGGCCTGCGCCTGATTGTGTATCGGCCCGATCCTGGCGAGCCCCGCGACCTCGTCGTTGACGTTCAGGAAGCGGGTGATACGCCCGGTGGGCGGCGCGTCCATGACGACACAGTCGTAGACGAACCGCCCGGCCTTGTCCTTGCGCCGCACCGCCTCGCACGCCTTGCCGGTGAGAAGTACGTCTCTCAGCCCCGGCGCGATGGTGGTGGCGAAGTCGATCGCGCCGAGTTTCTTCAGGGCCCGGCCCGCACCGCCCATCTTGTAGAACATCTGGAGGTAGTCCAGAAGGGCCAGTTCGGGGTCTATGGCGAGGGCGTACACCTCCCCGCCCCCTGGAGCGACGGCGATCTTCCGCTCCTCATAGGGCAGCGCCTCTGTCTCGAAGAGCTGCGCGATGCCCTGCCTGCCCTCGACCTCGACGAGAAGCGTCCGCTTCCCCTCGGTGGCGAGGGCGAGCGCGAGCGCGGCGGCGACCGTGGTCTTTCCGGTCCCGCCCTTGCCGCTGACGACCTGGAGCCTGCTCACGCCTTCGAGCCTAACCAGTCGGTGCGCCGACCACGCAGCAGCCTGTGGATAACTTGAGTGCGGTCGGCCGCGTGGCGGCTTGTGGCCAACGGATAAAGTCGGCCACATGACCAAGTGGGAATACGCAACCGTGCCTCTGCTCGTCCACGCCACGAAGCAGATTCTGGACACCTGGGGCGAGGACGGCTGGGAGCTCGTCCAGGTCGTGCCCGGGCCGAACAACCCCGAGCAGCTCGTGGCCTACCTGAAGCGGGAGAAGGCGTGAGCGCGGCCGAGGCGAAGCTCGCCGAGCTGGGCCTGAGGCTCCCGGAGGTCGTGCCGCCGCTGGCCGCGTACCAGCCGGCCGTCCAGTCGGGCGTGTACGTCTACACCGCCGGCCAGCTCCCCATGGTGGACGGCAAGCTTCCGGTCACCGGCAAGGTGGGCGCGGAGGTCACGGCCGAGGAGGCCAAGGACCTCGCCCGCATCTGCGCGCTCAACGCCCTCGCGGCCGTGAAGTCGGTGGCGGGTGACCTTGACCGCATCGCGCGTGTGGTGAAGGTCGTGGGGTTCGTGGCGTCGGCGTCCGACTTCACGGGCCAGCCCGGCGTCATCAACGGCGCGAGCGAACTCCTGGCGGAGGTCCTCGGCGACAAGGGCGTCCACGCGCGCAGCGCGGTGGGCGTGGCTGTGCTGCCGCTGGACGCGCCCGTCGAGGTCGAGGTGCAGGTGGAGTTGACGGGGGCGTAGGCCTTCGGCGATTTGGACGGTGTACGGGGCCGTAGGCCTTCGTTCATCCAGCCGGTGTACGGCGGCTCTCGTACGGTGGCTCTCGTACGGCCGCTCTCGTACGGCGGGTTTTTCGCAGCAGCCTGTTCGGGGTCCCCCGGGCAGGCTGAACATCGCCGGATGGCGTCGTGAATGAGCCGCTCGCGGGCCCTTGGCAGGGCACAGTGGCCCCATGACCGAGACGGTTCTGCGCAGAGGGCTCGACGCCCAGGGGTACATCGCGCGCGAAGGGTCCCTGGGGCGCGTTCCGCGCGCCTTCAGCGCCGTCGTCGCCGCCGCGCGGGACCGTGTGCTGGACGTGTTCGGGGCGCGGATGCACAGCGCCTACCTCTACGGGTCGATTCCTCGCGGCACCGCGCGCGTGGGGCGCAGCGACCTGGATCTGCTGGTCGCCCTGCGCGAGGAGCCCAGCGACGCCGACCGGGCGGACGCGCGCGCCCTCGACGAGGCGCTCGACAAGGAGTTCGCGCAGATCGACGGGGCGGGGACGCTGCTGAGCAGTCGGCGGCAGCTCTTGAGCGACCTGGAGAGGTACGACGGTGGCTGGTTCGTCGCCTGTCTGTGCACGCCCCTGCTGGGGGAGGACCTCGCCGAGTATCTGCCGCGCTACCGGCCCGACACGCTGCTCGCGCGCGAGACGAACGGTGATCTCGGCCTGCTGCTGCCCCGGTGGCGGGCGCGGATCGCCGACGCCGACGACAGCGATGACGCCCGTCGGCCGCTCGTCCGGTTCATGTCGCGGCATCTGGTGCGGACGGGGTTCACGCTCGTCATGCCTCGCTGGGACGGGTGGACCAGCGATCTCGGGGAGATGGCGGAGGCCTTCGGGGCGTACTACCCCGCGCGGGCCGAGCAGCTGCGGGCGTCGGCCGTACTCGGGTACGAGCCGACGGGGGACGCGGGTGTCCTGCGGTCGTACGTCGAGGATCTGGGGCCCTGGCTCGCGGAGGAGTACGCGCGCGTGCACGGGATCAAAGCCCCTCGGCCCGACTGAGCGAGCGGGAGGGTGGGTGGTTGAGGGTGCGGGTGGTCGGGTGGGTGGTTGAGGCTGCGGGCGGGCGGTGGACAGCCGTCGGTCAGATGATGCCGTGCTCCTGCAGGTAGTCCAGCTGCGCCCGTACCGACAGCTCGGCCGCCGGCCACAGGGAGCGGTCCACGTCCGCGTACACATGGGCGACGACCTCGCCCGGAGTGCCGTAGCCGTCCTCGACCGCCGTCTCGACCTGGGCGAGCCGGTGGGCACGGTGGGCGAGGTAGAACTCGACCGCGCCCTGGGCGTCCTCCAGGACCGGCCCGTGGCCCGGCAGGACGGTGCGCACCCCGTCGTCGACCGTGAGGGACCTGAGCCGGCGCAGTGAGTCCAGGTAGTCGCCGAGGCGGCCGTCGGGGTGCGCCACGACCGTCGTGCCGCGGCCCAGGATCGTGTCGCCGGTCACGACGGCGCGGTCGGCCGGGAGATGGAAACAGAGCGAGTCGGCGGTGTGCCCGGGCGTCGGTACGACGTGCAGTTCCAGGCCGCCGACGGTGACCACGTCCCCGGCGCCGAGGCCCTCGTCGCCGAGCCGGAGCGCCGGGTCCAGGGCACGCACGTGTGTGCCGGTCAGTTCGGCGAAGCGGGCCGCGCCCTCGGCGTGGTCCGGGTGGCCGTGGGTGAGCAGGGTCAGGGCGACGCGCTTGCCGGCCCTCTCGGCCGTGGCGACGACGTTGCGCAGGTGTCCGTCGTCGAGCGGGCCGGGGTCGATCACTACGGCCAGGTCGGAGTCGGGTTCCGAGAGGATCCAGGTGTTGGTGCCGTCCAGGGTCATCGCGGAGGCGTTGGGCGCTAGGACGTTGACGGCGCGCGGGGTTGCGGGGCCGGAGAGGACCTCGCCTCGCGGCTGGCCGGGGAGGGCTGCTGCGTTCGTCATGCGGGGCCTTCCGGGGCGGTGGGCGCGGTGGGCACAGGGGGTGCCGTGAGCGCCGGGGGCGGGGTCATGTGGGGGTTCCGCCGGTCGGGATGTGTTTGGTGAACTCGTCATGGCCCGGCCAGGCGAGCACGATCTCGCCGTCCTCCAGGCGGGCCTGGGCGAGGACCGGGGTGAGGTCGCGGTCGGGGGCGGCGGCCAGGGCCTGGGCGGCGCTGTCGTACGGGGTCAGCTGGCGGAGTGTCGCGATGGTCGGCGGCATCATCAGCAGCTCGCCCTTGTCGTACGAGGTGGCGGCTTCCGTGGGGCGGATCCATACGGTGCGGTCGGCCTCGGTGGAGGCGTTGCGCGTGCGTTGGCCCTCCGGGAGGGCGGCGACGAAGAACCAGGTGTCGTAGCGGCGGGGTTCGAACTCCGGGGTGATCCAGCGGGTCCAGGCGCCGAGGAGGTCGGAGCGGAGGGCCAGGCCGCGGCGGTCGAGGAACTCGGCGAAGGAGAGGTCGCGGGCGACGAGGGCGGCGCGGTCGGTCTCCCAGTCCTCGCCGGTGGTGTCGCCCACGACGGAGTCGTCGGTGGGGCCGGCGAGCAGGACGCCGGCCTCCTCGTACGTCTCTCGTACGGCGGCGCAGACGATCGCCTGGGCGGCGGCCTCCTCCAAGCCGAGGCGCTGTGCCCACCACGCGCGCGTGGGGCCCGCCCAGCGGATCTGCTGCTCGTCGCGGGGGTCGACGCCGCCGCCGGGGTAGGCGTACGCGCCGCCTGCGAAGGCCATGGAGCTGCGGCGGCGCAGCATGTGTACGGCTGGGCCGGTGCCGGTGTCCTTGAGCAGCATGACCGTGGCCGCCCGTTTCGGGGCGACGGGGGTGAGACTGCCGTCCGCGAGTGCGCGGATGCGGTCCGGCCACTCCGGTGGGTACCACTGCCCGTTTGCCATGGGCGGAGGCTATCTCTTGGTGCGCTGATGTTCGAGAGGGGCCATGGAGGGCTGGGGTGTGGATGCCTGCGGCGCCTGTGCGGGGTCGGTGGGGGTGTGGATGCCTGTGGCGCCTGTGCGGGGTTGGTGGGGGTGTGGATGCCTGTGGCGCCTGTGCGGGGTCGGTGGGGGTGTGGATGCCTGTGGCGCCTGTGTGGAGTCGGTGGGGGTGTGGATGCCTGCGGCGGCCTGTGGCTGTGGGGTGGGGGTTCGCGTAGCGCCTGCGGGTGCGTTGTGGGTCGGGGCCGCGCCGGGGGGTGGGCGCG
>NZ_JBHSKM010000005.1:0-184742 GCF_042657965.1 Streptomyces coerulescens | reverse complement strand
CGTGCCGGGGGGTGTCCGTCCTCGGTCCGGCGGTTGCTGTGGCTCGGGCGGTGCTGTTTTTTGACGCCGGCCGCTGCGGGCGGACACCCCCCGGCACGGCCCCTTGCCGCCGTGGGCGGGTGCCGGCGCGTGGGGCCGCGCCTGAGGGGCCGCGGCTCTCCCTCCCGGCCCGCGACGACTCAGCCTGTCCGGCGTTTGAGGACGAGGCCGTTCAGGCCGATGCGGGGGTCTGGGGGCGGCAGCCCCCAGGGGCGGCCGGGGTCGAAGGGGCAGCGCCCCTGGAGGATGGGACGGGTAGGGGCGGCGGGGGCGAGGAAACCGCGGCTTGGGCGCAACAGGGTCCCGCCTCGGAATGAGACGGGACCCCGGTGTCGTACGGCTGGAAGGGCTAGCGCGACCGCTTTGCCAGGCGCTCTACGTCCAAGAGGATCACCGCGCGGGCCTCCAGGCGGAGCCAACCGCGCTGGGCGAAGTCGGCCAGGGCCTTGTTGACCGTCTCGCGGGACGCGCCGACCAGCTGGGCCAGCTCCTCCTGCGTGAGGTCGTGGACGACGTGGATGCCCTCCTCGGACTGCACGCCGAAGCGGCGGGAGAGGTCGAGCAGCGCGCGGGCCACACGGCCGGGGACGTCCGAGAAGACCAGGTCGGACATCGCGTCGTTGGTGCGCCGCAGGCGGCGGGCGACTGCGCGCAGCAGCGCGGTGGCCACCTCGGGGCGGACGTTCAGCCAGGGCTGGAGGTCGCCGTGACCCAGGCCCAGCAGCTTGACCTCGGTCAGCGCGGTGGCGGTCGCCGTGCGCGGGCCCGGGTCGAAGAGCGACAGCTCGCCGATGAGCTCTCCGGGGCCGACGACGGCGAGCATGTTCTCGCGACCGTCGGGGGAGGTGCGGTGGAGCTTGACCTTGCCCTCGGTGACGACGTAGAGCCGGTCACCCGGGTCGCCCTCGTGGAACAGGGAGTCGCCACGCGCGAGCGTCACCTCACTCATGGAGGCGCGCAGTTCCGCGGACTGCTCGTCATCGAGCGCCGCGAAGAGCGGGTTGCGCCGCAGAACGTCGTCCACGAGTTCTCTCCTTGTCGACCTGCTCAGGGGATCACTCCCCTGTGTACCAGGGGACCCTGCTCCCCATTTTGCCGGACGGTCCAAACAGTGTGATCTGTCACAAGGATGCCGCACAGGTGTCCCGAGGTAAGCGGCAGGGGTCCAATTGGGGGCCGATCTTCGGGGTCCGAGGCGGATGTCAGTGCCGGGCTTTAGGCTGGCCGAGTGTCCAAATCGCCGGTGAGAGCACAGGCCAAGGGGGCTGGGCGGGTGGTTGTACGTCGCGATTCCGCTGTGGGCGAACAGGACCCCGGTGGCGGAAGGAAAACGACAGAAGCGGCGAAAAAGGCGCCGGGTGGGGGCGGGGGTGGTGGCCGGAAAGCAGCGGCTGCCGAGAAGACCGTCGCCAAGACGACCGTCGCCAAGAAGGCTGTCGCGAAGAAGGCTGTCGCGAAGAAGGGCGCTTCCAAGAAGGCCGTCGCCTCGAAGGGGGCCGGCGTCACGAAGAAGGCCGCCTCCGGGGACGCGTCGGCTGCCAAGAAGGTGGCTGCCAAGAAAGCCGCTGCCAAGAGCGCGATCACCAAGAAGGTGATCAAGAAGAAGCCCGCTGTCGTTCCCGAGAAGGCCACCGCAGCCGTAAAGGGCGCCTCTCCCGTGAAGACCGTCTCCGCCAAGCCTCCCGCGGCCGAGTCCCGTACCGCCCTCGTCCGCCGTGCCCGTCGTATCAACCGCGAGCTCGCCGAGGTCTTCCCGTACGCCCACCCGGAGCTGGACTTCGACAACCCCTTCCAGCTCGTCGTCGCCACGGTGCTGTCCGCCCAGACCACCGACCTGCGCGTCAACCAGACGACCCCCGCGCTGTTCGCCAAGTACCCCACCCCCGAGGATCTGGCCGCCGCCAATCCCGAGGAGGTCGAGGAGATCCTCCGGCCGACCGGGTTCTTCCGGGCCAAGACCAAGTCGGTCATGGGGCTGTCGAAGGCGCTGGTGGAGAACTATGGCGGTGAGGTCCCGGGTCGGCTCGAAGAGCTCGTCAAGCTGCCCGGTGTCGGCCGCAAGACCGCCTTCGTCGTGCTCGGCAACGCCTTCGGGCGGCCCGGGATCACCGTCGACACCCACTTCCAGCGGCTGGTGCGGCGCTGGCAGTGGACCGAGCAGACGGACCCGGACAAGATCGAGGCCGAGATCGGGGCCCTGTTTCCCAAGAGTGACTGGACGGATCTGTCGCACCATGTCATCTGGCACGGGCGCCGGATCTGTCACGCCCGCAAGCCCGCCTGCGGCGCCTGCCCCATCGCCCCGCTCTGCCCGGCGTACGGCGAGGGCGAGACCGATCCGGAGAAGGCGAAGAAACTCCTGAAGTACGAGAAGGGCGGCTTCCCGGGGCAGCGGCTCAACCCGCCGCAGTCCTATCTGGACGCGGGCGGCAAGCCGGCCCCGCCGCTGGGGGCCGGATGACGGGGCGGGCGGTGAGAGGTCCCGCGGTCGTGAGGGCTCGGTTCCCGTGGATGCGGGTAGGCGGTCGTGGTGTCGCCTCGGAACGATCCAAGGGCCCCGGGGCGTTGGACTCGGCAGGACGAGGGGGGTGGCGATGACGCGGGCGAGCGAGACGCAGGACGGGCCGGTGGTGGTCAGCAAGGACGGGCTGCCGCAGTGGCTGGATCCGGTGGTGCGGGTGGTGGAGACCGTGGAGCCGCTGCAGCTGAGCCGGTTTCTGCCGCCGGCGAGCGGTGCGGGGCGGCAGTCCGCCGTGCTGATTCTGTTCGGTGAGGGCGAGCGGGGGCCCGAGCTGCTGCTCATGGAGCGGGCGAGTTCGCTGCGCTCCCATGCCGGACAGCCCTCCTTCCCCGGTGGTGCCCTCGACCCCGAGGACGGCGACCCGCAGGCCGACGGGCCGCTGCGGGCCGCTCTCCGTGAGGCCGAGGAGGAGACCGGGCTCGATCCGAGCGGAGTCCAGGTCTTCGGCGTCCTGCCGAAGCTGTACATCCCGGTCAGCGGTTTCGTCGTCACGCCCGTGCTGGGCTGGTGGCGCGAGCCGAGCCCGGTCGACGTCGTCGATCCGAACGAGACGGCCCGCGTCTTCACCGTCCCCGTGGCGGATCTCACGAATCCGGACAACCGCGCCACCACCGTTCACCCCAGCGGCCACCGAGGTCCGGCATTTCTGGTCGAATCGGCACTGGTGTGGGGCTTCACGGCCGGGATCATCGACCGTCTGCTCCATTTTTCGGGCTGGGAGCTTCCCTGGGACCGGGGGAAGCAGGTCCCGCTCGACTGGCGGTCATGACAGGGTGTCTGCCGTGCTGTGTCTTCCCGGGGGCCGTCGTGTCCGAAAGTCGCCGTCCGGCGGGCCGGGCCCGTGGCCGACCTGTGGTGAGCGAAGAGTGACGAGGCGAGGCTCGAACCGGTGAACGTGCTGGACATCCTGTTGCTGGTCGCCGCCGTGTGGTTCGCGATCGTGGGCTATCGCCAGGGCTTCGTCGTCGGCATCCTGTCGGTGATCGGCTTCCTCGGCGGCGGTCTCGTGGCCGTCTACCTCCTCCCGGTCATCTGGGACGCGCTGACCGACAACGCCGAGGTGAGCACCACCGCCGCCGTCGTCGCGGTCGTCGTCGTCATTGTCTGTGCCTCCGTCGGACAGGCCCTGACCACCCATCTCGGCAGCAAGCTGCGCCGGTACATCACCTGGTCCCCGGCCCGCGCCCTGGACGCCACCGGCGGCGCCCTCGTCAACGTCGTCGCGATGCTCCTGGTGGCCTGGCTGATCGGCTCCGCCCTCGCTGGGACCACGCTGCCGACGCTCGGCAAGGAGGTCCGTAGCTCCAAGGTGCTTCTCGGCGTCTCGCGGGCGCTGCCCGACCAGGCCGACACCTGGTTCGCGGACTTCTCCACCGTCCTTGCGCAGAACGGCTTTCCGCAGGTCTTCAGCCCGTTCTCGAACGAGCCGATCAACGAGGTCCAGCCGCCCGACCCGGCGCTGGCCAACAGCCCGGTGGCCACCCGCGCGCAGCGATCCATCGTCAAGGTCATGGGCACGGCGACGAGTTGCGGCAAGGTGCTCGAGGGCACCGGCTTCGTCTTCTCCGACCGCCGTGTCATGACCAACGCGCATGTGGTCGGCGGCGTCGACGAACCCACCGTCCAGATAGGCGGCGAGGGCAAGCGGTACGACGCGACGGTCGTCCTCTACGACTGGGAGCGCGACATCGCCGTACTGGACGTACCGGACCTGGACGCGCCCGCCCTGAAGTTCACGGCCACCGACGCAGAGAGCGGCGACAGCGCGATCATCGCGGGCTTCCCGGAGAACGGCGCGTACGACGTGCGGGCCGCGCGTGTACGCGGGCGCCTGCCGGCCAACGGCCCGGACATCTACCACCGCGGCACCGTGCGCCGTGACGTCTACTCCCTGTACGCGACCGTCCGTCAGGGCAACTCCGGCGGCCCGCTGCTCACGCCCGAGGGCAAGGTCTACGGCGTGGTGTTCGCCAAGTCCCTCGACGACGCCGAGACCGGCTACGCGCTGACCGCGGACGAGATCCAGGAGGACATCGTCAAGGGCCGTACCGCCAACCAGCAGGTGGACAGCGACAGCTGCGCGCTGTGAGCCCGTGAGGCCGGGGCAGGCACGAGTGCCTGCCCCGGACGGTGGAATCGGTTGAGGAGTGGCGGCCGGTCAGCCGCGCGGGTGGCGCAGGCGCACCGAGACCCAGCGGGCCCGGCGGCGCAGAATGCGCGGAATGCCCACCCTGAGGTCCGCGCCCGGCATCTGCGGGGCGTTGCCCCGCTGGTGGGGGCTCAGCCCACTGGCCGAGCGGCGATTGCGTGCTGCGTCACTGTAGTCGTGCGTCCAGCCCATACCCCGACGTCTGCCCCTGCCCCAAGGTCGATAACCGCCCCCAGGGCCCCCAATTGGCCTATGCGCCAGGCAATTGGCCGTTCGTAGGACAGGTGTTCAGTTCCGGATACCGGGCGCATCGGCCCGGTCACCGATCGGGTTCGGGATCCTTCAGCCAGTTGATGAGTTCCGTGGAGAAAGCGACCGGGTCTTCCTCGTGTGGACTGTGCCTACCCGGGGGGCGACCCCCGGACCCCCAGCAGGGTCCGGCGCATCGGCCCGGTCACCGATCGGGTTCGGGATCCTTCAGCCAGTTGATGAGTTCCGTGGAGAAAGCGACCGGGTCTTCCTCGTGTGGGAAGTGGCCGAGGCCGTCGAACAGGCGCCAGCGGTACGGCGCTTCGACGTACTCGCCCGAACCGGCCGCGCTGCGGGTGCGCATGACGGGGTCGAGGGAGCCGTGCAGGTGGAGCGTCGGTACGCGCACCGGCCGCTTCATACGGCGGTTGAACTGGATGCCGTCGGGGCGGGCCAGCGAGCGCACCATCCAGCGGTACGGCTCGATCGAGCAGTGCGCGGTCGACGGGATGCAGATCGCGCGGCGGTACGTCTCCACCGCGTCGTCGTCCGGCAGACGCGGTCCCGACCAGTCGCGGACCAGTCGGCCGACCAGTGCCCCGTCGTCGGCCGTCAACTGCCGTTCGGGGATCCAGGGTCGCTGGAACCCCCAGATGTAGGAACCCGCACTCGTCTGCTTGACGTCCGAGAGCATCGCCGAGCGCCAGCGCCGGGGGTGCGGCATCGACGCGACCGCGAGCCGGCGGACCAGCTTGGGGCGCATCACGGCCGCCGTCCACGCCAGGTATCCGCCCAGGTCGTGGCCGACCAGCGCGGCGTCCGGCTCGCCGAGCGAGCGGACCACGCCGGTGATGTCGAGGGCCAGGTTGGCCGGGTCGTAGCCGCGCGGCGTACGGTCGCTGCCGCCGACGCCTCTGAGGTCCATCGCCACCGCCCGGAAGCCCGCGTCGGCGAGCGCGACGAGCTGGTGCCGCCAGGTCCACCAGAACTGCGGGAAGCCGTGCAGCAGCAGCACCAGCGGGCCGTCGCCCAGCTCGGCGATGTGGAAGCGCGCGCCGTTCGCCGCGACGTCCCTGTGCGTCACCTCTCTCCCGCCGGGGACGTCCAGCCGTGCGACCGAGAAGGGGCTGTCGGGATCCGTCATGACGACGAGCGTGCCACAGCCTCGATGGCCGCCGGCGCCCGGTCCTCCAGCTCCGGTTGCGGGGCGGGACGCGGGTGCGGCTTGGCCTTCTGCAGGACGCCCGCCGTCTCCTTCATCGAGGCGGCGACCTTCTGCGGGCCCTTGCTCTTCTTGGCCTTCTTCGCGAAGAGGACGCCGATCAGCGCGAGGACGCCGGCGACGATGCAGTTCGCCAGGAAGGACAACAGGAAGCAGAGCGCGAGGTTCCAGTCACTCCACGTCTGAATGCCGTACGCGAGCGCGAAGTTCAGCATCGGCAGCGAGAACAGCAGCACCCCGCCGGCCACCGTGAGCAGGCCGCCGCTCGTCGCGCCGCGCTTGACGTCCTGCTTGAGCTGCGCTTTCGCCAGTGCGATCTCGTCATGCACCAGCGCCGACATCTCGGTCGTCGCCGAGGCGAACAGCTGGCCGATGCTGCGTTCGGCGCCGACCGGGCTGCCGTCGGGTGCGCTCATCGCGGTCTCCCTCGTCGTGTACGGATCCGTCTTCCGTATAAGTGCGTACGGTTCCGTCTTTTGTACCGTCCCGTCAGATCATGCCCGACGGTGGTCCTCCTCGCCTGCCCTGCCCGCCACTTCGGCAAGCGCGTGGCGTGCGGCGAGTTTCTCCTCGGCGAGGCGACGGTGCTCGGCGGCCTTGCGCTCATGGATGGCGGCCATGCGCAGGTGGTACTCCGGCTCGTCCTGCTCGTAGATGTCCGGAATGCCGCTGGCGTCCTCGTCGCGCTCCTCGGCCTCGACCATCCCGCGGTACTTGGCGTTGCGTATCTTCAGCAGCACCGTCGCCAGTATCGCCGCGGTGAGAGACCCGAGCAGTACGGCCGCCTTGACCTCGTCGGTCAGCGTGGCGTCGCCGGCGAAGGCGAGCTCGCCGATGAGCAGCGAGACGGTGAAGCCGATGCCGGCCAGGGTCGCGACGGCGAACACGTCGGCCCACTCCAGGTCGTCGCTGAGCGAGGCCCTGGTGAAACGTGCCGTCAGCCAGGTGCCGCCGAAGATCCCGATTGTCTTGCCGACCACGAGGCCGAGGACCACGCCGAGCGTCTCCGGCTGGGAGATCACATCGCCGAGCGCGCCGCCGGAGACCACCACACCGGCGCTGAACAGTGCGAACAGGGGCACGGCGAGGCCGGCCGACAAGGGGCGCACGAGGTGCTCGATGTGCTCGCCGGGGGAATGCTGCTCGTCCTCGCGCCGGGTACAGCGCAACATCAGGCCCATCGCGACGCCCGCGATGGTGGCGTGGACGCCGCTGTTGTACATCAGCCCCCAGATCACGAGGGCGAGCGGGACGTACACGTACCACCCGCGTACGCCCTTCCTCAGCAGCAGCCAGAAGACTCCGAGGCCTACGACCGCCCCGCCGAGCGCGGCGAAATTGAGCTGGTCGGTGAAGAAGATCGCGATGATCAGGATCGCGAACAGGTCGTCGACGACGGCGAGCGTGAGCAGGAAGGCGCGCAGGGCGCTCGGCAGGGAGGTGCCGATGACCGCGAGCACGGCGAGAGCGAAGGCGATGTCCGTGGCGGTCGGAACCGCCCAGCCGGCCGACGAGCCGTGCCCGGTGACGCTGGTCAGCATGTAGACGAGCGCGGGCACCGCCATGCCGCACAGCGCGGCGACGACCGGCAGCGCGGCCGCCTTGGGGTCCTTGAGGTCGCCGGCGACGAGCTCGCGTTTGAGCTCGATCCCGGCGACGAAGAAGAAGATCGCGAGCAGTCCGTCGGCGGCCCAGTGCTCGACGGACAGATTCAGCCCGAGTGCCTCGGGGCCGAGGTGATAGTGACCGACGCTCTCGTAGCTGTCGCGCAGTGCGGGTACGTTCGCCCAGATCAGCGCCATGACCGCGGCGAGCAGCAGCAGGACGCCGCCGACGGTCTCGGTGCGCAGCGCGTCCGCGACGAAGGTCCGCTCGGGGAGCGAGAGCCGTCCGAAGACCTTGCGGGCGGGAGCGGGGGTGCGGGGCGCGGTCACGGGGGAGACCTCCGGTCGGTGGGCAGGACGGAGCACTTGCCGACCAGACTTCCCGGCGCACCTATGAGCGATGTTGCTTTGTTTAGTTTACCTAAGGGTACGCCGGATCGCATCCGTCGGATTCCACCGTACGTACGCGAAGGGCACCCGGCGCGGTCGCCGGGTGCCCTTCGGAGTGGCCGGGTGCCCCTCGGACACGTGCCCTTTGGCTACGTGCCCTGCTCAGTCCTCGCTCGGCGCCGCCGGCAGCTTCGCCTGGATGAGGTCCATGACGGTCGAGTCGGTCAGCGTCGTCACATCACCGAGCTGGCGGTTCTCGGCGACGTCCCGCAGGAGCCGGCGCATGATCTTGCCGGAGCGGGTCTTCGGCAGCTCGGCCACCGGCAGGATCCGCTTCGGCTTGGCGATCGGGCCGAGGGTGGCGCCGACGTGGTTGCGCAGGTCGGCGATGAGGCTCTCGTCCTCGGCGTCGGCCGTACCGCGCAGGATCACGAAGGCGACGATCGCCTGCCCGGTCGTCTCGTCGGTGGCGCCGACCACGGCCGCCTCTGCGACGGACGGGTGCGAGACCAGGGCGGACTCGACCTCGGTGGTGGAGATGTTGTGGCCCGACACGAGCATGACGTCGTCCACCCGGCCCAGCAGCCAGATGTCCCCGTCGTCGTCCTTCTTCGCCCCGTCACCGGCGAAGTACTTGCCCTCGAACCGGGACCAGTACGTGTCCAGGAAGCGCTGGTCGTCGCCCCAGATGGTGCGCAGCATCGACGGCCACGGCTCGGTCAGCACCAGGTAGCCGCCACCGCCGTCGGGCACCTCGTTCGCCTCGTCGTCGACGACGGTCGCGGAGATGCCGGGCAGCGGGGTCTGCGCGGAACCGGGCTTGGTCTCGGTCACGCCGGGCAGCGGCGAGATCATCATCGCGCCGGTCTCGGTCTGCCACCAGGTGTCGACGACGGGCGTCTTGTCGGCGCCGATGTGCTTGCGGTACCAGATCCACGCCTCGGGGTTGATCGGCTCACCCACCGAGCCCAGGACGCGCAGGGAGGAGAGGTCGAACTTCGCGGGGATGTCGTCGCCCCACTTCATGAACGTACGGATGGCGGTCGGCGCCGTGTACAGGATCGTCACCCCGTACTTCTGCACGATCTCCCAGAAGCGACCCTGGTGCGGGGTGTCCGGCGTGCCCTCGTACATCACCTGCGTCGCGCCGTTCGCCAGCGGCCCGTACACGATGTACGAGTGGCCGGTGACCCAGCCGACGTCGGCCGTGCACCAGTACACGTCCGTGGCCGGCTTGAGGTCGAACACGGCGTGGTGGGTGTACGCGGTCTGGGTGAGGTAGCCGCCGGAGGTGTGCAGGATGCCCTTGGGCTTACCCGTCGTACCGGACGTGTACAGGATGAACAGCGGGTGCTCGGCGCCGAAGGCCTCGGGGGTGTGCTCGGCGGACTGCCGCTCGACGATCTCGTGCCACCACACGTCACGGCTGTCGTCCCAGGCGACGTCCTGACCGGTGCGGCGTACGACGAGCACGTGCTCGACGTTGTCGACCTTGCCGATCGCCTCGTCCACGGCCGGCTTGAGCGCGGACGGCTTGCCACGCCGGTAGCCGCCGTCGGAGGTGATGACGACCTTGGCGTCCGCGTCCTGGATACGGGTGGCCAGCGCGTCCGCGGAGAAGCCGCCGAAGACGACCGAGTGCGCGGCGCCGATACGCGCGCAGGCCAGCATCGCGACCGCGGTCTCCGGGATCATCGGCATGTAGACCGCGACCCGGTCGCCCTTCTGGACGCCCAGTTCCAGCAGCGCGTTGGCGGCCTTGGAAACCTCGTCCTTGAGCTCGGCGTAGGTGATGGCGCGGCTGTCGCCGGGCTCGCCCTCGAAGTGGATGGCGACGCGGTCGCCGTGCCCGGCCTCCACATGCCGGTCCACGCAGTTGTACGCGACGTTGAGCTCGCCGTCCTTGAACCACTTCGCGAACGGAGGGTTCGACCAGTCCAGCGTCTCCGTCGGCTCCTTGGCCCAGGTCAGCCGACGGGCCTGCTCGGCCCAGAAGCCGAGCCTGTCAGCCTTGGCCTGTTCATACGCCTCCGCCGTGACGTTGGCGTTCGCGGCCAGGTCGGCGGAGGGTGCGAACCTGCGCTCTTCCTTCAGCAGGTTGGCCAGGCTTTCGTTGCTCACGACATCTCCCTTTCCCAGGGTGTCCGTTGTGTCCCAGGCCACAGCTCATCAGACCCGGGGGTCCGATGACAAGGGTCGACGGAAAATTGGTTTAGACCTGTCAGCAGGGTGGGGTCCGAGCTGCTCTCCCTGCCGGGGTCATCCGTTTCCACGGACGCCGGACGAGGGCGGTTCAGGTCTGTAACCCCTCTCACATCCAGGGTGGGTGCGGTCGCAACGCGGGTCCGCGGACCAGCGGGTCCCCGGCCGCGGGTCCCCGGACCAGTGGATCAGTGGGGGTGCCGCGCCAGTGGATCAGCGGACAGCATGGGGCGCGGCCCTACGCCGGAGCAAACTGCCCCGGAGCAACCTGAGCCGGCACCCCATGCGTCGCGCGCACCTTTCTGTCGTCAGGCCGACAGATCCGCCACACCCACGTGGTCGAACACCCTGTCCTCGTGTCCCTCCGTGAGCAGGTACGCCTGCGCCTCGCCCACATGGAAGTACATCCCGTGCAACTCCAGCGCGCCCGCGCGCAACGCCCGGGCCACCGACTCGTGGGCGCGCAGATGCTCCAACTGCTGCACCACATTGGTCAGGCACAGTTGCTCGACCGCGTCGGCCGGTGCCCGCCCGGCGAGCCTGGCCCAGGGCCGGCCCTCGTCGGACAGCCGCTCCAGGCTCGGCCGCCCATGCCGCAGCCACCGCCTGAGCGGGGTCTGCGCGGCGCCCCTCTCGGAGGTGAGCAGTGCCTGCATGGCCCCGCACCCGGAGTGCCCGCACACCGTGATCGACCGCACCTGGAGCACGTCCACCGCGTACTCGATCGCCGCCGCCACCGAGTCGTCCCCGCTCTCCCGGCCGGGCAGCGGAACGAGGTTGCCCACGTTGCGCACCACGAACAGGTCGCCGGGACCACTGGAGGTGATCATCGACGTGACCAGCCGTGAGTCCGCGCAGGTGAGGAACAGCTGGGAGGGCTGCTGCCCCTCACGCGCCAGCCGCGCCAGCTCGCCCCGCACCAAGGGCGCGGTGTTGCGCTGGAACGCGCTGATGCCGCGGGCCAGTTGCCGGGCGCTGGGGCGACTGCCGTCGGTGCTGGTGCCAGTGCTTGTGCCTGGTCCGTGGCCAGTGCCTGTGTCTGTGCCAGTTCCTGTCCTTGCGCCGGTGCTTTCGCTTACGTCGGCGGTGTTGTCCTGAAGGTGGTCGGGGTGGTCTGTGTGGTCGGGGTGGGCGAGGGCGTCTGTGCCGCCGCTGGTGGGGCGGGGCCCGTCGGAGTGGCCGGGCCGGGTGTCCTGGTCGAGCCTGCCGGTGCCGCCGTGGCCTTCGGTGCAAGTGGTCTGGACGGTGCCATTGGTCCGGTCGGTGCTACTGGTCCGGACAGTGCCACTGGTCCGGACGTTGCCGGTGCCGTCCGGGGCGTCGGAGGGCGGCGTCGGTCCGTCGGTGTCGTGGGCCCCAGCAGGCCGGGCCTCCCCGGCCGGCCGGGCCTCTCGGGACGGTCCGTCATGGAGCAGGGCGGCGTCTGGGATTTCGCACTGGTGGTTGCGCCAGGGCGTCCAGGGGTGGCAGCGGCAGTCGGCCGTCCCGTCCGCGGCAACCCCGGTGAGTGCCTGGAGGCCGGCCGGTCCCGTCGGCTCACCGATTCGAACACCGGACCTGCGGCCGACCAGCTCGACGCTGCCGCCGTGCACGGTGTGCGTGTTCTGCCAGTCCTGGAGCGACTCGTACGCCGCGTGGTCCATGAACGACCCGTCCAGTTCCACGACGGCGTCCGCGCCTTGGGGTACGAGATGCAGGGCCCGGCTCAGGCGCGGCACCGCGAGGAACGTCAACTGCCCTCGTACATGTACGTGATGGACTCCTTCCGTCTCGTCGTGTGTGATCCGGGTGCGGGTGAGGCGGTGCAGGGCGACGCCGACGGCCATGGCGATACCCACGGCCACGCCCTCCAGGACGCCGAAGAACACCACGCCGAGGGTGGTGACGGCGTACACCAGCACCTCTCGGTGGCGGGTCACCGTGCGGATGTGGTGCAGGGACACCATCTGGATGCCGACGGCCATCACCAGGGCGGCGAGCGAGGCGAGTGGGATGAGCTCCAGGATCGGGACCATCAGCAGCGCGGCGACCACTACGAGAACGCCGTGCAACATCGTGGAGTTCCGGCTCACGGCACCGGCTTGCACATTCGCGGAACTGCGCACGGCCACGCCCGCGATGGGCAGTCCGCCGAGTGCGCCGGAGACGACGTTGGCGGCGCCCTGGCCGAGCAGTTCGCGGTCCAGGTCGGAGCGCCCGACCTGGGCGGACAGCTCGGGTCGGCTGGCGACCAGCTTGTCCACGGCGACCGCGCCGAGCAGCGACTGCACACTGCAGACCAGCGTGATGGTGAGCACGGCGGCGGCGAGTCCGAGCACCGGGCCGTCGGGCAGTGTGGCCAGTGCGTGGCTGCTCCAGGACGGCAGGTCGACCTTGGGCAGGCTCAGGCCCACCAGCGAAGCGGTCGTGGTCGCGACGGCGACGGCGACGAGCGGGGTCGGCACCTTGCGCAGCAGCTTTCCGGGCCGGCCGGGAAGTCTGGGCCAAAGGACCAGCAGGGCGAGGGTCAGCACGCTCACCGACAGGGCGGCGGGGTGTACTCGGGCCAACTGGGCGGGCAGCTCTCGCAGGTTGTCGAGGACGGAGCTGTGCGGGGTGCCGCCGAGGACGATGTGCAGCTGGGCCACGGCGATGGTGACGCCGATGCCGGCGAGCATGCCGTGCACGATCGCGGGGCTGACGGCGAGTGCGTTGCGCGCCACCCGCAGGAGGCCGAGGCCGAGTTGGGCGAGGCCGGCGAGGACGGTGATGGCACAGGTCGTACGCCATCCGTACCGCTGGATGAGCTCGGCGGTGACGACCGTGAGTCCTGCGGCGGGGCCGCTGACCTGGAGCGGGGCGCCGCCGAGCCGTCCGGCGACGATGCCTCCGACGGCGGCGGCGACGAGGCCGGCCTGTAGAGGTGCGTCGGTGGCGAGGGCGATGCCGAGGGACAGGGGGAGCGCGATCAGGAAGACCGCGATGGAGGCCGATACGTCGGCGCCGGCGATGCGTGGGCGGCGGGGCCGGGTCGGGGGTGGGCTGTGTGGTTCGTGGCTGTGCTCTTCTCGACGTGGCTCGTCGGCGCGGGTCGGAACGCAGGCTGACATGTTTTCCCGTCTCCTCCGGGCAGCGCGGTCGCGGATCTGGCGGTCCCCCCGCTCTGGGCGGGGGGCGGGTCGCGGCCGTGTGATCACGGCGTACAGCGGCGGGATGCATCAACTGTCGGTAAACGGATCGTAATGCAGAGTAAAGGGCCGGAATAGTTTTTCCGAGCAAATGGACTAATAAATCCCTCTGAAGAGTGAAGTGGCTAATTAGTCGGCTTGTCGTATTAATTCCTTCTCGGTCCCATGCGACCTTGGCGGCGCTGTCGCCCTCCGAGAGAAGGAAGTAGGTGGACCGAACATGGCCGCCACTCGCAGGTTCGCCGCCCCCCGAAAACAAGCCGCGACACACCGAATTGCCGCGAGTACCGCTGTCGCCGCGGTCTGCGCCGTATCGCTCGCCGGATGCGCGAGCCGGGACGCCAACGGGCAGTCGGCGCCCGGACCCCAGAAGGCGAAGCCCGCGGCGCCCGTGCCGCAGCACGCGATCCGGCTGATCGGCGACGGGTCCACCGCGTACACCGGCGCACAGCCGCATCTGCCCAGGCCCGAGCGGCTCAAGCCAGGTCAGAAGCCCCCGCAGTTCGTGGTGTTCTCCTGGGACGGCGCCGGCGAGGACGGCCAGAAGCTGTTCTCCCACTTCCGCAAGGTCGCCAGGGCGAACAACGCGACGATGACGTACTTCCTCAGCGGCGTGTACATGCTGCCGGACCACAAGCGCGACCTGTACCGGCCCCCGCAGCACTCCCCGGGCCGCTCCGACATCGGCTTCAACGACGTGGACGGAATCCGCGACACCGTGAAGCAGCTGCGCCTCGCGTGGCTGGAGGGCAATGAGATCGGCACGCACTTCAACGGCCACTTCTGCGGCGGCGGCGGTGGGGTCGGCGAGTGGTCGGTGGAGGAGTGGAAGGACGAGATCAATCAGGCGAAACGATTCGTCAAGTCCTGGAAGACCACCACCGGCATGCGCAAGGCTTCCCCCCTGCCCTTCGACTACGACAAGGAGCTCATCGGCGCCCGCACTCCCTGTCTGGAAGGCCGCGAGAACTTCGTCAAGGCGGCCCGTGAGATGGGCTTCCGCTATGACTCCAGCGGTGTCAACAGCCAGCTCTGGCCCGCGAAGAGGGAGGGCCTGTGGGATCTGTCGATGCAGCTCGTGCCCTTCCCGGGGCACTCCTACGAGCAGCTCACCATGGACTACAACTTCATGGTCAACCAGTCGGGCACCGAGAGCCAGGGTGACCCCGGCAAGCACGAGTTCTGGGGCGACCAGATGCGGGACGGCCTGCTCATGGGCTTCCGCCGCGCCTACGAGGGCAACCGTGCGCCCCTGATCATCGGCAACCACTTCGAGTCCTGGAACGGCGGCACCTACATGCGCGCCGTCGAGGAGGTCGTGGAGGCCGTCTGCAACAAGCCCGACGTGCGCTGTGTGTCCTTCCGACAGCTCGCCGACTGGCTCGACGCCCAGGACCCGGCGACCTTGCGGAAACTGCGCACCCTGGAAGTGGGCCAGGCTCCGAAGGAGGGCTGGGCGTCCTTCCTCTCGGGACACCCCGCACCCGCTCCGAAGGGGGTGCCCGGGGCTCCCCCGCTCAAGCAGTAGGCGTCAGAGGGGTGTTGCCACCGGGCAGGGCGCTCACGCCCTCGCCGAGCACGAACCCGGGGTCGATCTGCGCCGCGAGGTCGGCCCCGGTGCGCTCGTTCCCCCAGGACCGGGCGTTCTTGAGGTGGAACTGCACCATCTGGAGTGTGTAGCGCTCCCAGTCCCGCAACTCGTACGTCGCGTCGACGGCCGTGCGCAGCCGGCGCAGGGCGAGGTGGTTCTCGTCCTCCAGGAGATCGAACCGGGGCGGACGGCCCTTCTCCATGGAGCGCACCCAGTCCGAGTGCCCGACGGTCACCAGCAGGTCGTCCCCGACCTCGGCGCGGAGGAAGTCGAGGTCGTCCTGCCCTTGCACCTTGTTGCCGACGACCTTCAGGACGACTCCGAAGTCGCGGGCGTACTCCCGGTACTGGCGATAGACGGAGACCCCCTTCCGGGTCGGCTCGGCGACGAGGAACGTGATGTCGAAACGGGTGAACATGCCGGAGGCGAAGGAGTCCGAGCCCGCCGTCATGTCGACCACGACGTACTCGCCGGGGCCGTCCACCAGGTGGTTGAGGAACAGCTCCACCGCTCCCGTCTTGGAGTGGTAGCAGGCGACCCCGAGGTCGGATTCGGTGAAGGGGCCGGTGACCATCAAACGGACGGCGCCGCCGTCGAGTTCCACCGGCCGGACACAGGCGTCGTACACCGGGTTCGGCTCGCACACCCGCAGCAGCCGGGAACCCTCGCCGGGCGGCGTCGTCTTGATCATCGCCCTGGCGGAGGCGATCCGCGGGTTCGAGCCGCGCAGATAGTCCTTGATCAGCGACAGCCGCTCGCCCATCGCGGGCAGCGCGGCGGCCTGCGCCTCGTCCAGACCGAGCGCGGCACCGAGATGCTGGTTGATGTCGGCGTCGACGGCCACGACCGGTGCGCCGGCGGCCGCGAGGTGGCGGATGAACAGAGAGGACAGGGTCGTCTTGCCGCTGCCGCCCTTCCCGACGAAAGCAATTTTCATGTTCACCAACAGTAGTGATGTGATAGCTGTACGTGGCAGTCGAGTGGGGAAGGCCACTCGATCGAGGGGTGCGGGCGATCGACGGAGTGCGAACCCCGTTGGGGGGTGGCGGGCGCGTGAGAGGTGGGCGCGTAATGTCGTACTCATGAGTACGACAGGTGCGTCCGCCGATCCGCTCGCGGCCCTCGGTTCGCTGCCCGGGGTGCCCGAGTCCGTGGAGTCCGTACGCAAGGCGGTGGACCGGGTCTACGGGCACCGGATCATGCGACGCCGCAGCAACGAGATCACCTCTGAGGCGGCCCTGCGCGGCGCCCGCGGCTCGGCGGCCCTGTCGGGTGCCGACTGGGCGCTCGAAGAGGTGCGCCGGCGTACGGACTTCAGCGGTGACGACGAGGCGCGCGTCGTGGGCGCGGCCCTTCGGCTGACGGCCGAAGCGGGCCAACTGCTGTCCATCTGGCGGCAGTCCCCGCTGCGGGTGCTGGCCCGGCTGCACCTGGTGGCTGCGGCGAACAAGGAGGACGAGGTCGGGCGTCCCCGTCAGGCCGGCGAACCGGTCGACGAGCCCCTGATCGAGCTTCCGCTGCCGGACGCCGCGGAGGTGCACGGCCGTCTGGAGGGGCTCGCGGCGCTGATCATCGCGGGCGGTTCGGCGCCCGCCCTGGTGACGGCCGCCGTCGTG
The DNA here is from genome assembly GCF_042657965.1 of Streptomyces coerulescens. Classification (NCBI taxonomy): domain Bacteria; kingdom Bacillati; phylum Actinomycetota; class Actinomycetes; order Kitasatosporales; family Streptomycetaceae; genus Streptomyces; species Streptomyces coerulescens. The sequence continues at coordinate 167,992 of NZ_JBHSKM010000005.1, read as the reverse complement.
CACGGCGAGCTCCTCGCGCTGCGCCCGTTCACCTCTCACAACGGCCTGGTCGCCCGTACGGCGGAACGCATCGTTCTGGTCGGCAGCGGCCTCGATCCCAAGTCCGTCTGCCCGGCCGAGGTCGGCCACGCGGAACTCGGTCGCGCGGCCTATATGGCGGCGCTCGAAGGCTACGCGTCCGGCACTCCCGAGGGTATGGCCGCGTGGATCGCCCACTGCGGCAAGGCCATCGAGCTCGGGGCGCGCGAGTCGACGGCGGTGTGCGAGGCGCTCCAGCGCGGGGCGGCCTAGGTCCGGGCGGCCTAGAGGGCGGGTGCCCTGGGGCGGGGGGCGTAGAGCGGACTCGCGTACAAGCGGGGTGGCGTGGAGCCGGCGACTCGCGATGGCGGCGTGCACGCGCGCATGAGGCTTCGTCGAGTTCCGGGAATCCCGCGCGGGGGCCACAAGAGTTGCGGCGGTACGAGAATTCGTACCGCCGCTGGCATGTTCACCGGGTTACCAAGCGTCCTCGATATGTTGCCCATCAGGTCGGGAGCTTTGCCCGTCACCTGGTGCGGCTGGCCCGTAATCGACGGGTCGACGTCGCGTGGGTGCCCAATGTTCATGCTCGGTCCGTGGGGCCAAATGCGTATTTAAGGTGATCCTCTCGGATGTCCTTGGTCTCGCGGGCCGTTGACTCCTTTGTACTCCAGGTCACAACCAAGCGGAAGGCCTGTCCGCAGTTCTTTACTTTGCTCTCAAATCGCTTCAAACGGGCACTTGGTTTGTCGAGCGGGGTGTGCGCAAAGCGGAAGGCGCAGGTCAGGCAGTTGCCGTCCGGCGTCGGTTCGCGTACCAGACCAGGCCCGCCGTGGCCGCCGCGGCTCCTATGGCGGCTGCCGCGACCAGGGCCGGACGTGGCGGTACGGAGAAGGACGGGATCCGCTGCTTGAGCCGCACCGGGCGATGGAAATCGAGAATCGGCCACCCGCGCGCGAGTGCCTCGCGGCGCAGCGCGCGGTCCGGGTTCACGGCGTGCGGATGCCCCACCGCCTCCAGCATCGGCAGGTCGGTCGCCGAGTCGCTGTAGGCGTAGCAGCGGTCGAGGTCGTAGCCCTCGGACGTCGCGAGCTCCCTGATCGCCTCGGCCTTCGTCGGGCCGTACGCGTAGTACTCCACCTCCCCGGTGAAGCAGCCGTCGTCGCCCACGACCATGCGCGTGGCCACCACGCGGTCGGCGCCGAGCAGCTCGCCGATCGGCTCGACCACCTCGGCGCCCGACGTGGACACGATCACCACGTCGCGGCCGGCGGTGTGGTGCTCCTCGATGAGGGACGCGGCCTCGTCGTAGATGATCGGGTCGATCAGGTCGTGCAGCGTCTCGGCGACGATCTCCTTGACCTGCTGGACGTTCCAGCCGCGGACGAGCGCGGAGAGGTACTTCCGCGTGCGCTCCATCTGGTCATGGTCCATACCGCCCACTCGGAAGACGAACTGGGCATATGCGGTCCGCAAGGCGGCCCTGCGGTTGATCAGACCGCCTTGGTAGAACGACTTGCTGAAGGTGAGCGTGCTCGACTTCGCAATGACCGTCTTGTCCAGGTCAAAGAAGGCCGCTGTGCGGGGCAAGGAGTGGTTTTCCACGACCCTGAGCATAGGCGCAGCCCATTCGGCGTAAGGTGGGCGCGTGGGTTTGCCTGAGAGGGCTCTCGGGTACACCATGGAAGTCACGGATCGTTCGCGACCGTGCTAACCCGGTCCGACTCCTCCCCCCCCGAGTCGGCCGTGGAGACGACCCCCGCTCTCCCCCCCGGCGGGGGTCGTCGCATGTCCGGGTGGGTTTTCCTCTTCCGAGCACTGCCGCAGGGCTGTTGCGAGGCGGCTGCGGCCGCCTGTTCGGCATGCTCATGATTGGTGACCGTGTGTAGTCATCGTGCTGCTCTGCGGGAGTCGTACAGGGGTCGGTGCAAGGGTCACCGGTTTGGGTGACGGCGATATTCACAACTGCCGAGTTGTCCACAGTTATCGACCAAGATCCACACGATTTCCGGGTTCGCTGCACCGTGATTCCAGCGCGTCCGGCTCGGGCCGACTTGTTGGCCGGTTCTGGTTTGTCGGGTGTGTTTGGCCGGTTCGTATCGGCCGTTCATATGGAGGCCGCTTGCCGGTTCTTCACACGTTTGGGAATCGCGGGGCCGCAGGGCTGCGCGAGTGATGCAGCGAAGGGGGACGGAAACCGTGACCGCAGTCGTCACACACGATCCGCCGTCCGCCGCCTCCGGGCGGCCGGGCAGGCCGTTGATCGTCACGGAAGACGCCGAACTGCTGGAGGACCTGCTGCGCCTGTGCGCGGCGGCCGGTGCCACGCCCGAGGTCCACCACGGAGTGCCCGAGCCCAGAGGGAGTTGGGAAGCCGCGCCGCTCGTGCTGGTCGGAGACGACGCCGCACACCGCGTGCGCGGCGCCGGACGCAGGCGCGCAGTGGTGCTGGTGGGCAGGGACCAGGACGACGCCGGGGTGTGGCGCCGGGCCGTCGAGATCGGGGCGGACCACGTCCTGATGCTGCCCGACGGCGAGCAGTGGCTGGTCGACCGCATCGCCGACGTCGCGGAGGGTGTCGGCCGCCCCGCCCTCACCGTCGGCGTCATCGGCGGGCGAGGAGGCGCCGGAGCCTCCACGCTCGCGTGTGCCCTCGCCGTCACCGCCGCGCGTGAAGGACTGCGCACCCTGCTCGTGGACGCCGACCCGCTGGGCGGTGGACTCGATGTCCTCCTCGGCGGCGAGGCGGCAGAGGGGCTGCGCTGGCCCTCGTTCGCCGGCTCGCGCGGACGGCTCGGCAGCGGCGCGCTGGAGGAGTCCCTGCCGAAGCTGCACTCCCTGCGGGTTCTGAGCTGGGATCGCGGCGAATGCGTCGCCGTTCCGCCCCAGGCGATGCGGGCGGTGCTCGCGGCGGCACGGCGCCGGGGTGGCACGGTTGTCGTCGACCTGCCTCGCCGCATCGACGACGGGGTCGCCGAGGCCCTCGCCCAACTCGACGTCGGGATCCTCGTGGTCCCGGCCGAACTGCGCGCCGTCGCCGCCGCCCGGCAGGTGGCCGCCGCAGCCCGCCTCGTCCTACGGGACCTGCGGGTGGCGGTTCGCGGCCCCTACGCGCCCGGACTCGACGACCGCGAGGTGGCCCGGCTGCTGGATCTGCCGCTGGTGGGCGAGCTGCCGGTCGAGTCGGGACTGTTGCGGCCGCAGGAAAGCGAGGAACCGCCGGGGGCGTCCGGGCGGGGGCCACTGGCCCGGTTCTGCCGGGAGTTCTGGGAGCGCTCATTGCTCGAAGCGAGGGCGGCATGAGTAAGGCTTCGGGACTCGACCGGGTGAGCGTGGGCGAGGCCGGGCCGGTGCGGGCGGCGGCCAAGGGCGCAATGTCGGCGGACCTGCTGGACGGGGTGCGGCAGTGGCTGGCCGAGAGCGGGGCCGAGCCGACTCCCGCGCGCGTGGCGCAGGCGCTGCGGGAGCAGGGCAGGGTGCTGGGAGACGCCGAAGTCCTCGGGGCGGCCGAGCAGTTGCGGTCCGAACTGGTCGGGAGCGGCCCGCTCGAACCCCTGCTCACCGACCCCTCGGTGACGGACGTGCTGGTGTCGGCGCCGGACCGCGTGTGGGTGGACCGGGGCGGCGGCCTGGAGCTGACGCCCGTGTCCTTCCCGGACGCGGCTGCCGTACGACGTCTCGCGCAGCGCCTGGCCGCGGTGGCCGGGCGGCGACTGGACGACGCGCGGCCCTGGGTGGACGCCCGGCTGCCCGACGGGACCCGGCTGCACGCGGTGCTGCCGCCCGTCGCCGTCGGCTGCGCGTGCCTGTCGCTGCGCGTGGTGCGGCCACGGGCGTTCACGCTGGACGAACTGGTCGCTGCGGGCACCGTGCCGCCCGGCGGGGACCGGGTGCTGCGCGCACTGGTCGACGCACGGCTGTCGTTCCTCATCAGCGGCGGCACGGGCAGCGGCAAGACCACGCTGCTGAGCGCGTTGCTCGGACGGGTCGGGGTCGGTGAGCGGATCGTGCTCGCCGAGGACTCCGCGGAACTCGGACCGGACCATCCACATGTCGTACGGCTGGAAAGCAGGCCCGCCAACCAGGAGGGCGCCGGACTTGTGACCCTGGAGGACCTGGTGCGGCAGGCACTGCGGATGCGGCCGGACCGGCTGGTGGTGGGCGAGGTGCGCGGCCCCGAAGTCGTCCATCTGCTGGCCGCCTTGAACACGGGCCATGAAGGCGGCTGCGGCACTGTCCACGCCAACGCGGCGGCGGATGTGCCGGCCCGGCTGGAGGCGCTCGGCACGGCGGCCGGGCTCGACCGGGCCGCGCTGCACAGCCAGTTGGCGGCCGCCCTGTCGGTCGTACTCCACCTCGTACGTGATCGGACCGGCCGTCGGCGGATCGCCGAGGTGCATGTGCTGGAGCGGGACGCGTCGGGGTTGGTGCGGACGGTGCCGGCGCTGCGATGGGGCACGGAGGCGTTCGTGTACGAGCGGGGGTGGGAGCGGCTGCGGGGGTTGCTCCGGGGCGAGGGCGATGGAGGGCCGGGGGCCGGTGAGCGTGAGGGACGGGGTGATGGGGGTGGGTGAGATGTCGGCGGGCGCGGCCGTGCTGTGTCTCGGCGTGGCGGTCTGGTTGCTGGGCGGGCCGAACTCCGGGGCACGACGGGCGCAGTTGCTGCTGGCCGGTGGTGGAGCGGTGGGCGCCGGGCCACCTGACTGGCGGCGGTTGGCAGGGGAGCTGCGGCGGCTGCGGGGGCGGATCCGCGCCGAGTGGTGGGCGCCTGCCGTCGGACTGGTGCTGGCGCTGCTGGCGTCGTCGGTGCTGCCGGTCGTCGCGGGGGCGGCCGGGGTGCCGTTGCTACGGCGGGTGCGGCTGGCCCGGGAGGCGCGCGGGGCACGGGAGCGCCGGGTGGCCGCGGTGATCGCGCTGTGCGCGACGCTCGCCGGGGAGGTACGGGCCGGCCGGCAGCCGGGTGAGGCGCTGCTGCGGGCGGCGTGGGATTCCGGTGGGCTCGGTGAGACGCAGTCCGCGGTGCTGGCGGCGGCGAAGTTCGGCGGGGACGTTCCGGGTGCGCTCGCCTCCGCGGCACGGCAGCCGGGTGCCGAGGGCCTGTTGGGGCTTGCGGCGTGCTGGCGGGTGGCCGTGGACCAGGGCGCGGGGCTCGCGGCCGGGCTCGACCGGCTGGAAGCGGCACTGAGGGCCGAGCGGGACCAACGTGCCGACCTGCGCGCCCAGTTGGCGGGCGCCAGATCCACGGTGCTGATGCTCGCCGGATTGCCGGTCCTGGGGCTGCTGCTCGGCGCGGCCATGGGAGCCGACCCGCTGCATGTGCTGCTGCACACCGGGTCCGGGCTCGGGTGTCTCGTCGTCGGCGGAGTGCTGGAGGGGGTGGGGATGTGGTGGGCGACGCGGATCGTGCGGGGAGCGGAGGGGGCGTGAGGTGCCGAGTGGGAGGGCGAGTGCGGGGTCGACCGCGGGGGCGACTGCGAGACCGACTGCGAGGTCGGCTGGGAGGCCGAGTGCTGGGTCGGCCGCGGGACCGAGTGCCGGGTCGGCTGCGAGGCCGAATTGATGGTCCCTGTGAGCGGGAGGTGGCGAGGTGAACGCGGAAGTTGTCCACAGGCTGGGGACGGCGATGGGGGTGGTGCTGGTCGCAGGCTGGCTGCTCCGGTGGTCGGCGGAGGTCCGGCGCGAGCGGAAGGTGCGGCGACGGCTGGAGTCGTTGCTGACGCCGGCCGCCCCGACACCGACTCGTAGCCGGTACGACCTCCGGCGCGGCGCGCGGCAATGGCTGCCCCTGGCATCGGTCGTGGGCGCGTGTTGGGCCTTGGTCGGCGGGGCCGTCGGGCCGGCGGTGGGGCTGGTCGCCGCGGGCGGGATGTGGTTGTGGCGGCGTCGGCAGAGAGCCGTTGCCGGTGTCGTGGAGGAGATCGACGCCGGTGAGGTGGCACGTCGGCTTCCGCTTGCCGCCGATCTCCTCGCGGCCTGCATCTCGGCGGGCGCCGGTCCGGTGATCGCGGCTCAGGCCGTGGGCGAGGCATTGGGCGGTCCCGTCGGGGACGGGCTGTCACGAGGTGCCGCGGAAGTGCGGCTCGGCGGTGAACCGGGCGAGGCGTGGCAGCGGTTGGCCTCGATACCCGGGGCGGGGGCGCTGGCGCGGTTGCTGGAACGGGCCGATGTGACAGGACTTCCGGCGGCCGGACCGGCCGCGCGGCTGGCCGCAGAGGCCCGCGCCGAGTGGACGCGCAACGCGACGGAGCGGGCCAGGCGGGCGGCCGTCATGGTCAGTGCGCCGGTGGGGCTGTGCTTCCTGCCCGCGTTCATCGCGGTGGGGGTGGCGCCGGTGGTGATCGGGCTGGCGGGCGGGGTGTTGGGAGGGGGTGCCGGCTGACGGCGGGAGAGAGTGCGGCTACGGCCACGGCTACGGGCCGACGGCTGACGGGTTCTGTCGTGCTGACGGGCAACAGGCGGGACCGGCTGCGGGCGGCGCTTGAGAGCGTCCGACCGCGGAAGTTCAACGATTTGTATCAACGGGACTGAACCTTACGGGGGTTGAGATGTGCAAGGCGGTATGCGCACGGATGCGAGCGCTGGTGTGCAGGGTGCGAGCGGCACGGGGTGACGCTGGGATGGTCACGTCCGAGTACGCGATGGGGATCGTCGCGGCGGTGGCGTTCGCGGTGGTGCTCTACAAGGTCGTGACGAGCGGGCAGGTCAGCGAGGAGTTGCAGGCCATCGTGAAGCGGGCGCTCGATGCGCGGATGTGAGAGCGGCGGTGGTGAGGGCGAGGGCAAGGGCGAGCGACGGGCCCGGTGGCGGGCTCGGTGGCGGGCCCGGAGGCCGGACGGGGGCTCGGACCGTGGCTTCGTCACCGCTGAGTCGGCTGTCGTCCTGCCGGTTCTGGTCATGTTCGCCATGGCGTTGGTGTGGGGTCTGCTCGTGATGGCGGCGCAGATCCAATGCGTGGACGCGGCCCGAGTCGGCGCCCGAGCGGCGGCCCGACAGGATCCCGCCGACGCGGTCATCGAGGTGACCCGCGAGGCGGCACCCCGCGGCGCGACGGTCACGGTCGGCCGGGAGGGGGACGAGGTCCACGTGGTCGTCGTGGCCAAACCGCCGGTGCTGACGGGACTTCCCTTCGAAGTACGGGAAGAAGCCGTGGCCACGGCGGAGGAGACGGTGGGGGCGGGGCCATGAGGGGAGGTTTCGCGACGGGGCGCCACGGCCTCCTGCGGCTTGCCCGATACAGCGGTCGGCGACAAGCCGGCCGGGCAGCCCAACAGCCCGCCCCCGACCTGCGCTCCGATCGGGGTTCGGCCACGGTCTGGAGCCTCGGCGCCATCGCCGTGCTCTGTGTCGTCTTCGGTGTCGTACTCGCCCTGGGGCACGCCGTCGTGACCCGGCATCGCGCGGCGGGCGGTGCCGATCTCGCGGCGCTCGCCGCGGCCGACCACTGGGCCGAGGGCGGCACGGCGGCCTGCGCACGGGCCGAACGGGCCGCCGGCGCTCAGGGCGTGCGGCTCGTGCGGTGCGTGCTGGTCGGCGAGGTCTCGGACGTGACGGCGGCGTCGGGCCGGGGCCCCTTCGCGACGGAGGTCAGGGCGCGGGCGGGGCCTGCGGAACCTGCCGACCCGACGGAGCTTCCGTCGCCGAGGGCGCCTGCTGACCCGACGCAGTTTCCACCGCCGAGGGTGCCCGCGGGGACGACCCGAAAGGCGCCGCCGGGGATGACCCCGACTGGGACCACCCCGACGGTGCATCCGAAGACGACCCTGCCGAAGGGCCATCTGGCGCTGCCGCTGGACCCTGTGGTGACGGACCGGCCGTCGCCGGTTCCGTGACCGGTTGGCGGGCCACCGTCGCCCCGTCCGGCGCGGCCACGGACTCCTCGTCCTGAACGACTCCAGACGCCCCGCTTTCGCTCCCGCCCTCGCCGCCTACCTCTCCCTCGCCCTCCACCTCTCCCGGCCCTTCCTCCGGCGCCCCCCGCAACAACACCGTCAGCAACCGCACGGCCCCCCGCTTGTGCAGCGGGTCGTTGCCGTTGCCGCACTTGGGGGACTGGATGCAGGACGGGCAGCCGGCGTCGCACTCGCAGGAGGCGATGGCCTGGCGGGTGGCGGTGAGCCAGGAGCGGGCCGTGTGGAAGGCGCGCTCGGCGAACCCCGCGCCGCCGGGGTGGCCGTCGTAGACGAAGACCGTGGGGAGCAGCGTGTCGGGGTGGAGCGGGATCGAGACACCGCCGATGTCCCAGCGGTCGCAGGTGGCGAAGAGGGGCAGCAGGCCGATCGAGGCGTGTTCGGCGGCGTGCAGGGCGCCGCCGAGGATCTCCGGGTTGATCCGGGCCTCGTCCAGCTGGTCCTCGGTGACCGTCCACCACACCGCGCGGGTGCGCAGCGTACGAGGAGGGAGGTCGAGCTTCGTCTCGCCCAGTACTTCGCCGGTGATCAGCCGGCGCCGCAGGAAGGAGACCACTTGGTTGGTGACCTCGACGGAGCCGTAGCAGAGGCGTCCGTCGCCCCACGGGACCTCGATGTCCGTCTCCAGGACGGAGATCGCCGTCGTGTCGCGGGCCACCGTCGAATACGGCGGGGCGGCCTCCTCGACGAGGGCCACGGAGTCGTCCAGGTCGAGGGAGCGCACCAGATACGTGCGTCCCTGGTGCAGATGGACCGCGCCCTCATGGACCGTGCTGTGCGCGGCGCCCGCGTCGACCGTGCCGAGCAGCCGTCCCGTCCCTTCCTCGACGACCTGGACGGGACGGCCGCCCTCGCCGCGGATGTCGGTGAGGTCGGCGGCCCGTTCCCGGCGCGTCCAGTGCCAGGCCTTCTTGCGGCGGCGCAGCAGCTTCGCGGCCTCCAGCTGCGGCAGCAGTCCTTCGGTCTCGGGGCCGAACAGCTCCAGGTCCTCGTCGGTCAGCGGGATCTCCGCGGCCGCCGCGCACAGATGCGGCGCGAGGACGTACGGGTTGTCGGGGTCGAGGACCGTCGACTCCACCGGACGGTCGAACAGGGCCTCGGGGTGATGGACGAGGTAGGTGTCCAGCGGGTCGTCGCGGGCCACGAGGACGGCCAGGGCGCCCTGGCCGGAGCGGCCGGCTCGGCCCGCCTGCTGCCACAGAGAGGCCCGGGTGCCCGGATAACCGGCGATCAGTACGGCGTCGAGGCCGGAGACGTCGATGCCGAGTTCCAGGGCGGTGGTGGCGGACAGGCCGACGAGTTCGCCGGAGTGCAGGGCCTGTTCCAGGGCGCGGCGTTCCTCGGGGAGGTAGCCGCCGCGGTACGCCGCGACACGCCGGGCGAGAGAGCGGTCGACCTCGGCGAGGCGCTCCTGGGCGATGACCGAGATCAGCTCGGCGCCACGCCGGGAGCGTACGAAGGCTACCGAGCGGATGCCCTGCACCGCGAGGTCGGTCAGCAGGTCCGCCGTCTCGGCGGTGGCCGTACGCCGAACGGGTGCGCCCTTCTCGCCCTGCATCTCGGTGAGCGGGGGTTCCCAGAGGGCGAAGACCAGTTCGCCGCGCGGGGAGGCGTCGTCGGCGACCTCCACGACCGGGAGGCCGGTCAGGCGGCGGGCGGCCACGGCGGGCTCGGCGGCCGTCGCGGAGGCCAGCAGGAAGACGGGAGAGGCGCCGTAGCGGGCGCACAGGCGGCGCAGTCGGCGCAGTACCTGGGCGACGTGGGAGCCGAAGACGCCGCGGTAGGTGTGGCACTCGTCGATGACGACGTACTTCAGCGCCTTGAGGAAGGAGGACCAGCGGGGGTGGGACGGGAGTATGCCGCGGTGCAGCATGTCGGGGTTGGTCAGGACGTAGTTGGCGTACTGGCGGACCCACTCGCGTTCCTCGAACGGAGTATCGCCGTCGTACACGGCGGGTCGGACGGAATTGCCCAGCGGATGTGAAAGTTCCTTCACCGAACGCCACTGGTCCGCCGCAAGAGCCTTGGTCGGGGCCAGGTAGAGGGCGGTGGCGCCACGGCCGTTCGGGGCCTGCGAACCGTCCACGAGGGTCGACAGGACCGGCACGAGGTAGGCCAGGGACTTGCCGGAGGCCGTGCCCGTGGCGACGACCACCGAGTCGCCGTCCAGGGCGTGCTCGGCGGCCCGTGCCTGGTGGGCCCATGGATGCTGGATTCCGGCCGTCTGCACCGCGGCGATGACCTCCGCGCGGATCCGGTCGGGCCAGACGGCATGGCGGCCCTCCCGCGGGGGCACATGCTCCGTATGAGTGATGCGCGAAGCCCGACTCGGCCCCGAGGCCAGTCGGCCCAGCACCGCGCCCGGGTCCACCCGGGAAACGGGGCCCGTCGGGGATCGATCGGATCGGTGATTCTTGGCCATCGGGACCGAGTGTGTCACTGGCGTGACGGACAATGGGACCAAGGCGTCGTGCACGCCTGCCGGTAAGTGATTGAATGCCATCGCGGCTGGCGAACCGTCCTGGGGGCTGCAAGCCGAGGTGTCCCTAGGGGCGACCGCTCGATAGCAAGGTGCTGGAGGATCCGTGGACCTGTCCCTGTCGACCCGTACCGTCGGCGATCGTACGGTCGTCGAGGTCGGTGGCGAAATCGACGTATATACCGCGCCCAAGTTGCGCGAGCAGTTGGTCGAGCTGGTGAACGACGGGAGTTTCCACCTCGTCGTTGACATGGAGGGCGTGGACTTCCTCGACTCCACCGGGCTCGGCGTACTGGTCGGCGGCTTGAAGCGGGTTCGTGCCCATGAGGGCTCCCTGCGCCTGGTCTGCAACCAGGAGCGCATTCTCAAGATCTTCCGCATCACCGGCCTCACCAAGGTGTTCCCGATCCACACCTCGGTCGAGGAAGCGGTAGCGGCGACCGACTGACAACCGGGCCCGGGGGCGCGTTCAAGCGTGCCCGGGGCGGCAGAAGTTGAAAGAGAAGGGGGACTGGGCTTTCGGCCGCCCGGTCCCCCCGACAGCACGCCCGAAGTTGCGAGGGGGATGCATGGCCACCGTTGAACTCCGCTTCAGCGCGCTGCCCGAGCACGTCAGGACCGCCCGACTGGTGGCGGCAGCGGTGGCGCGCAGGGCCGGAGTGGACGAGGCCGTCCTGGACGAGGTCAGACTCGCCGTGGGCGAGGCCTGTACCCGGGCCGTCGGACTGCATCAGAGCGTCGGCATCACGGCGCCGGTGAAGGTGGCGCTGATCGAGGAGGAGAAGCAGTTCTCCATCGAGGTCGGCGACGAGGCGCCGCGTTCCGTTCCCGGCGAGCGGGCATCCGGCGCCGCGGGCGGCGAGGGTGAGGTCGAGGCCGAGGAGGACGAGATGGGCCTCGCGGTCATCAGCGGCCTCGTCGACGACGTCGAAGTCTCCGCCGGGGAGCATGGTGGCCTGATCCGTATGACCTGGCCGACCACACCGCCGGCCGCGGTGCTCTCCTGAGAGAACGGCTTCACCGAGGTCTGACCCATCCGTCTCATCCGTTTCATCCGTCTCATCGCGAAGGGGCCCTGCTCAGCAGGGCCCCTTCGCGTTTGTGGCTCCGGCGCCGGGGTATTCGTGAATGAATTCACGATCGATCTTCCGATAATTGATCAAGCTCTCGATCATTTGATCAAGCGTCAATGTGGGCGTCAATGGTTCTAGAGCATTAGCACTTTCGGGTTCAGTGGCCGGATGTCGATCATTTGCTGAACGGCATGTGAAGGCCAATTCCGTTTACCGCCATCTGTTTTGATCAGGTTCCGGTACCTAGAATCCGTCCACATCTTGAGCTCAGCCCAAGCGTCAAGGAGGACGAATGGCGGGGCTTTCTACCCCTCATCAGCTGGACCACCCCACAACCTTCGCAGCCGCAGTGCTCACCGACGACAACCGGATCATCATCACGATCATCGGTGTCGTCGCACTGGCAGCGCTCGTGGTCGCCGGCGTCCTGGTGCGCCAGGTGCTCGCGGCGGGCGAGGGCACCGACAGCATGAAGAAGATCGCGGCAGCGGTACAGGAAGGCGCCAACGCCTATCTGGCCCGGCAGCTGCGCACGCTCGGCGTATTCGCCGTCGTCGTGTTCTTCCTGCTCATGTTGCTGCCCGCGGACGACTGGAATCAGCGCATCGGCCGATCGGTGTTCTTCTTGATCGGCGCCGCGTTCTCGGCGGCCACCGGCTATATCGGCATGTGGCTCGCCGTGCGCAGCAATGTGCGCGTCGCCGCGGCGGCACGGGAAGCGACCCCGGCGGAAGGTGAGCCCGAAAAGGATCTCACCGCCGTCTCGCACAAAGCCATGAAGATCGCTTTCCGCACGGGCGGCGTCGTCGGCATGTTCACAGTGGGGCTCGGTCTGCTCGGCGCCTCCTGTGTGGTGCTGGTGTACGCGGCCGACGCGCCGAAGGTGCTCGAAGGATTCGGTCTCGGTGCCGCGCTGATCGCGATGTTCATGCGTGTCGGCGGAGGCATCTTCACCAAGGCCGCCGACGTCGGCGCCGACCTGGTCGGAAAGGTCGAACAGGGCATTCCGGAGGACGACCCGCGCAATGCCGCGACCATCGCCGACAACGTGGGCGACAACGTCGGCGACTGCGCGGGCATGGCGGCCGACCTCTTCGAGTCGTACGCCGTGACCCTGGTCGCCGCACTGATCCTCGGATCGGCGGCGTTCGGTGACTCCGGGCTCGCCTTCCCGCTGATCGTGCCCGCGATCGGCGTGATCACCGCGATGATCGGCATCTTCGCGGTGGCGCCGCGGCGCAGCGACCGCAGCGGCATGAGCGCGATCAACCGCGGATTCTTCATCTCCGCGGTGATCTCGATCGTGCTGGTCGCGATCGCCGTGTTCGCCTACCTGCCGTCGTCGTACGCCGACCTCGACGGCATCGGTGACGCCGCCATCGCGGCCAAGGACGGCGACCCGCGGATCCTCGCGCTCGTCGCCGTGGCGATCGGCATCCTGCTGGCCGCTGTCATCCAGCAGCTGACCGGCTACTTCACCGAGACCAACCGCCGCCCGGTCCAGGACATCGGCAAGACCTCGCTCACGGGGCCCGCCACCGTCGTCCTCGCCGGTATCTCGATCGGTCTCGAATCCGCCGTCTACACCGCCCTGCTGATCGGCCTCGGCGTCTACGGGGCGTTCCTGCTCGGCGGCACCTCGATCATGCTCGCGCTGTTCGCGGTGGCGCTGGCCGGCACCGGTCTGCTCACCACGGTCGGCGTGATCGTCGCCATGGACACCTTCGGTCCGGTCTCCGACAACGCGCAGGGCATCGCCGAGATGTCCGGCGACGTCGAGGGCGCCGGCGCCCAGGTGCTCACCAACCTGGACGCGGTCGGCAACACGACGAAGGCCATCACCAAGGGCATCGCCATCGCCACCGCCGTCCTGGCGGCAGCGGCGCTCTTCGGGTCGTACCGCGACGCCATCACCACCGGCGCACGGGACGTGGGCGAGAAGCTCAGCGGCGAGGGCGCGCCGATGAACCTGATGATGGACATCTCGCAGCCGAACAACCTCGTCGGCCTCATCGCCGGCGCGGCGGTCGTCTTCCTCTTCTCGGGTCTCGCCATCAACGCCGTGTCGCGGTCGGCGGGCGCCGTGGTGTACGAGGTGCGGCGGCAGTTCCGTGAGCGGCCCGGGATCATGGACTACTCGGAGAAGCCCGAGTACGGCAAGGTCGTCGACATCTGCACCCGGGACGCTCTGCGCGAACTCACCACGCCCGGACTGCTCGCCGTGATGGCGCCGATCTTCATCGGGTTCACGCTCGGCGTCGGCGCCCTGGGGTCCTTCCTCGCGGGCGCGATCGGTGCGGGCACCCTCATGGCGGTGTTCCTCGCCAACTCCGGAGGCGCGTGGGACAACGCCAAGAAGCTCGTCGAGGACGGTCACCACGGCGGCAAGGGCAGCGAGGCCCACGCCGCGACGGTGATCGGCGACACGGTCGGCGACCCCTTCAAGGACACCGCCGGTCCCGCCATCAACCCGCTGCTGAAGGTGATGAACCTGGTCGCGCTGCTCATCGCGCCCGCGGTCATCCAGTTCAGCTACGGCGAGGACAAGAACGTCGGCGTGCGGGTCCTGATCGCCGTCGTCTCGGCCCTCGTGGTCGTCGGCGCGGTCTATGTGTCCAAGCGGCGTGGCATCGCCGTGGGTGACGAAGACAACGCCGAGAGGGTGGCCAAGCCGGCCGACCCCGCGGTGGTCTCGTAGGCGGTCTTACGACGGCCCAGCTCAAGTGGCGGGCGGGCGGCGCGCATTGACGTGCCGCCCGCCCGCCACTTGCTCTTCACGCCCTTGCCGTGACCCTTCTCTCACATGGTGCAAACAGTATGAAAAGCCCATGGATGGTGCATGCGGCAAGGTGTCCTCCCCGATCCGACGTGTAGGGTCCCGTGGCCGATAGCCATGGAAGGGACCAAACCGGTGAACAAGAAGCTCGCGGCCGCACTGTCCGGCGGTGCGGTACTCGTACTGGCGCTGACGGGATGCACAAGCGACGAGGGCAACAAGGAGCTCGACGCCTGGGCCAAGAAGGTCTGCGACGCGGTGCCGGCGCAGAACGCGAAGATCTCGGCGGCCTACGTCGCGATAACCAAGGCGGCCAAGGACACCACCAGCACGCCCAAGGAGCTCCAGGAGGCCGACTCCAAGGCCTTCCAGGACCTCGCCGAGGGCTACAAGGCGCGCGCGAGCCTCATCAGCGGCGCCGGGGCGCCTCCCGGCGTGGAGAACGGCGCGAAGGTCCAGCAGGACGTCGTCAAGAAGCTCACCTCCCTCTCCGCGGCGTACGCCGACCTGAAGGAGCGCGTCGACAAGCTGGACACGAAGGACCAGGGGAAGTTCGCCTCCGGCCTGAAGGACGTGTCCGCCGAGATGAAGCAGGTGGAGACCCAGCGCCAGAGCGCCGTCACGGCACTGAAGAAGCTGGAGTCCGGCGACACCAAGAAGGCGCTGACCTCCCAGGAGGGCTGCAAGCAGGCCGCCGAGGCGTCCGGGGCGGCCGGGGCCACGGGCAGCTGAGCCGGCCAGGGCAGCCGACGCACGTCACCGGCAGCCGAGCGGACCGCGGCAGCTGGCGTCACCGGCAGCTGAGCGGACCGCGGTCGTCGGCGCCCGAGCCGACTCCAGGGGCGGGTGCGGGTCACAATGAGGGCGTGAGTGACTCCACGCTGCCCTCCCTGCCCGCTTCCGACCGTCCCGATGTCGCCGCCCGGCTGCGTCAGGCCCTGCTCGGGGCCTCCTTCACCGCCGACGGGCTGCTCGAACTGCTCGGTGCGCCCGCGTACGCGGCGCTCGCGCGCAGCGAGACCGTGCCCGCGCTCCGGGCGACCCGCGGCGACACGCCGCTGGAGGCGCTCGTACGGCTGTTCCTGCTGCAGCAGCCCGTCGCGCACGCGCGCGTGGCCGACGTGCTGCCCGTAGAAGCGTGCCTGGAGAGCGGGTGGCTGGTCCGGGTCGGCGGCGCGTCCGACGACGACGTCGCCGCGACCGTGGACGTACGGCCCTACGGCGGACCGGGCGGCGAGGACTGGTTCATCGTGTCCGACCTGGGCTGCGCGGTCGGCGGGGCCGGCGGCATCGGCAGCAAGGACGAGGGAGTCGTCCTCGGCGTCGGCGGCGCCTCCACGACCCTCGCCGGCATCACCGTCCGTACGCCTGTCTCCTCCGCCCTCGACATCGGCACCGGATCCGGCATCCAGGCCCTGCACACCGCGCAGCACGCCACGCGCGTGACGGCGACCGACCTCAACCCGCGCGCACTGCACATCACCGCGCTCACGCTGGCCCTGTCCGGCGCCCCGGCCGCGGACCTGCGGGAGGGCTCCCTGTTCGAGCCGCTGAAGACCGACGAGACCTACGACCTGATCGTGTCCAACCCGCCCTTCGTGATCTCGCCGGGCGCGCGACTGACGTACCGCGACGGCGGGATGGGCGGGGACGATCTCTGCCGGTCGATCGTTCAGGGAGCGGGGGAGCGGCTGAACGAGGGCGGGTTCGCGCAGTTCCTCGCCAACTGGCAGCACGTCGAGGGGGAGGACTGGCAGGACAGACTGCGCTCGTGGGTGCCGCGCGGGTGCGACGCGTGGATCGTGCAGCGCGAGGTCCAGGACATCACGCAGTACGCCGAGTTGTGGCTCAGGGACGCCGGTGACCACCGGGGTGACCCGGCCGAATACCAGACGCGGTACGACACATGGCTGGACGAGTTCGAGGCGCGCAAGGTCAAGGCCGTGGGCTTCGGGTGGATCACCCTGCGGAAGGCGTCGGGCGCCGTGCCCTCGATCACGGCGGAGGAGTGGCCGCATCCGGTCGAACAGCCGCTCGGCGACACCGTCCGCGCGCACTTCGCCCGGCTCGACTACCTGCGGGCCCGGGACGACGCGGCCCTGCTGGAGGACCACTTCAGGCTCGTCGCCGAGGTCGTGCAGGAGCAGGTCGGGCTGCCCGGCGCCGAGGACCCGGAGCACGTGGTGCTGCGCCAGCACCGGGGCATGCGCCGGGCCACCCAGGTGGACACGGTCGGCGCGGGCTTCGCGGGCGTGTGCGACGGCTCGCTGAGCGCGGGCCGCATCCTGGACGCGATCGCCCAACTGATGGGCGAGGACCCGGTGATGCTGCGCGACCGTACGCCCGCCCAGATCCGGCTGCTGGTGGAGCAGGGGTTCCTCGAACCGGCACGGTGACCCGGGCCGCGGGCCGCGCCTGTCGCGTCGCGCCCGGGTGGCTTGTCCGGTCGGACGAGTTCGGCTGAGTTCGCTCGAGTTCGCTCGAGTTCACTTGAGTTCGGTGAGTTCGGTGAGTTCGGATGAGTACCGGCGACTACTCGATCCACGAGGAAGAGGGCGACCGTTACGACGACCTCTTGATCGACTGCGACGCCGAATCCCGCACCGACCAGGTCATGCGCACCGTTCGGGCACCCGGCGAAATGAGCCACGAGAAGCGCTCGGACAACACCACCGAGCTGTGCCGTAACGAACGAATTCGAGGCGGCACGGTCGGCCGGGGCGACGATGGGAAGGGCGCCGGAAGACGGCCGGAAGACGGCTGGAAGACGACCGGAAGGCGAGGGGAAAGATGCCGACGCCCGGCGTGCTCCGAGGCGGACGAGGCCGGTGAGGGCGGAGGATGCCGAGGGGCTGTCGTGGCGGCCGGGGCCGGAGTGACTCCAGAGTCCACAGCCACGTCGGTCCCGCGTTCACCTGGGGTTCGCCCGTGCGCCGTCCGCGCGTGTCAGTCTCGCCGGGCTGGGCACTCGCGGACGGGAGAAAAGGGGCAAGCGGAACCATGGAAAGGGGACCGGCACTCTTCGCCGGGATCGTGTTCGCCCTGTTCGGAGGCGGGCTGCTGGTGTGGACCGCGGTCCGGGTACGACAGCGTCAGCCGGTGGCTCACGGTGTGAACCCCGTCGCATCGGCGACACTCGTCGGCGTTGTCTCGGTGGTCGCGCTGATCTTCGGAACCTGGTGCTTCACCCGCCTCTGAGAACGGCCTGCGAGCTGGGCAACCGGTAATTGGCAGGGCCTCTTCCGGAAAGGCTCGAAAAGACCTGTGCGCACTCCGGGCGGCAGGAATGGCGGAAGTCGGGTTACCGTTCGAGTGGCCGTTGCGGGCTTTTCCCGTTTGACAACGGGGCGGGATGTACCGTCACACTCCGCAGCGTCACCACCACCCGACCCCGGGACTACGGCCTGGGGAGGCCCCAGCGTCGACCGGAGAGAAGAGCGAAGTTGTCCCCGACCAGCGAGACCGCACAGGGCGGCCGCCGACTCGTCATCGTCGAGTCGCCTGCCAAGGCGAAGACGATCAAGGGCTACCTGGGCCCCGGCTACGTAGTCGAAGCGAGCGTCGGGCACATCCGCGACCTTCCCAACGGCGCCGCGGAGGTGCCGGAGAAGTACACCGGCGAGGTCCGCCGCCTCGGTGTGGACGTCGAGCACGACTTCGAGCCGATCTATGTGGTCAACGCCGACAAGCGGGCCCAGGTCAAGAAGCTCAAGGACCTGCTGAAGGAATCCGACGAGCTCTACCTCGCCACCGATGAGGACCGCGAGGGCGAGGCCATCGCGTGGCACCTCCAGGAGGTGCTGAAGCCGAAGGTCCCGGTCAAGCGGATGGTCTTCCACGAGATCACCAAGGCCGCGATCCAGGCCGCCGTCGCCAACCCGCGCCAGCTCAACCAGAAGCTCGTCGACGCCCAGGAGACCCGCCGCATCCTCGACCGCCTCTACGGCTACGAGGTCTCGCCGGTCCTGTGGAAGAAGGTCATGCCGCGCCTGTCGGCCGGCCGGGTCCAGTCCGTCGCCACCCGACTCGTCGTGGAGCGGGAACGCGAGCGCATCGCGTTTCGTTCTGCCGAGTACTGGGACCTGACGGGCACCTTCGCGACCGGCCGCGCGGGCGACTCGTCGGACCCGTCGTCGCTGGTCGCCCGCCTCCAGACCGTCGACGGCAGGCGGGTCGCGCAGGGCCGTGACTTCGACTCCCTCGGACAACTCAAGAGCGCGAACACCCTCCACCTCGACGAGGCGAACGCCCGCGCGCTCGCCGCCGCGCTGGAGCAGACGCAGTTCGCCGTCCGGTCCGTCGAGTCCAAGCCGTACCGCCGCTCGCCGTACGCCCCGTTCCGTACGACGACGATGCAGCAGGAGGCGAGCCGCAAGCTCGGCTTCGGCGCGAAGGCCACCATGCAGGTCGCGCAGAAGCTGTACGAGAACGGCTACATCACCTACATGCGTACCGACTCCACGACGCTGAGCGACACCGCCGTCGCCGCGGCCCGTGCCCAGGTCACGCAGCTGTACGGCGCCGATTACTTGCCCCCGCAGCCGCGCACCTACGCCGGCAAGGTCAAGAACGCGCAGGAGGCGCACGAGGCGATCCGCCCCTCCGGCGACCGCTTCCGCACGCCCGCCGAGACCGGGCTGACCGGCGACCAGTTCAAGCTCTACGAGCTGATCTGGAAGCGGACCGTCGCCTCCCAGATGAAGGACGCGACCGGCAACAGCGTGACGGTGAAGATCGGCGGCACGGCCGCCGACGGCCGGGACGTCGAGTTCAGCGCCTCCGGCAAGACGATCACCTTCCACGGCTTCCTCAAGGCCTACGTCGAGGGCGCCGACGACCCGAACGCCGAGCTCGACGACCGCGAGCGCCGGCTGCCCCAGGTCAGCGAGGGCGACCGGCTCAGCGCCGAGGAGATCACGGTCGACGGGCACGCCACCAAGCCCCCGGCCCGCTACACCGAGGCCAGCCTCGTCAAGGAGCTCGAAGAGCGCGAGATCGGCCGCCCGTCGACGTACGCGTCGATCATCGGCACGATCCTCGACCGCGGCTACGTCTTCAAGAAGGGCACGGCACTCGTCCCGTCCTTCCTGTCCTTCGCCGTGGTCAACCTCCTGGAGAAGCACTTCGGGCGGCTCGTCGACTACGACTTCACCGCCAAGATGGAGGACGACCTCGACCGCATCGCCCGCGGCGAGGCCCAGTCCGTGCCGTGGCTGAAGCGGTTCTACTTCGGCGAGGGCACGCACAACGGCAGCGCGGCCGACGCCGGCAACGGCGACGGGGACCACCTCGGCGGCCTCAAGGAGCTGGTGACCGACCTGGGCGCGATCGACGCCCGCGAGGTGTCCTCGTTCCCCGTGGGCAACGACATCGTGCTGCGCGTCGGCCGCTACGGCCCCTACATCGAGCGCGGCGAGAAGGACACCGAGCAGCACCAGCGCGCCGACATCCCGGACGACCTGGCGCCCGACGAGCTGTCCGTCGAGCTCGCCGAGGAACTGCTGGCCAAGCCCAGCGGCGACTTCGAGCTGGGCACCGACCCGCAGACCGGCCACGCGATCGTCGCCAAGGACGGCCGCTACGGCCCGTACGTCACCGAGGTGCTCCCCGAGGGCACCCCGAAGACCGGCAAGAACGCCGTCAAGCCGCGCACGGCCTCCCTCTTCAAGTCCATGTCGCTCGACACGGTCACCCTGGAGGACGCGCTCAAGCTGATGTCGCTGCCGCGTGTCGTCGGCACCGACGCGGACGGCGTGGAGATCACGGCGCAGAACGGCCGCTACGGCCCGTACCTGAAGAAGGGCACGGACTCGCGCTCCCTCCAGGCCGAGGAGCAGCTGTTCACGATCACGCTGGAGGAGGCGCAGGCGATCTACGCCCAGCCCAAGCAGCGTGGCCGCGCGGCCGCCAAGCCGCCGCTGAAGGAACTGGGCACCGACCCGGTCAGCGAGAAGCCGGTCGTCGTCAAGGACGGTCGCTTCGGGCCGTACGTGACGGACGGCGAGACCAACGCGACCCTGCGCTCCGGCGACAGCGTCGAGACGATCACGCCGGAGCGCGGCTTCGAACTGCTCGCCGAGAAGCGCGCCAAGGGGCCCGCCAAGAAGACGGCGAAGAAGGCCCCGGCGAAGAAGACGGCCGCGAAGAAGGCCGCCCCGGCCAAGAAGACGGCCGCCAAGAAGACCGCGGCGAAGAAGACGACCACGGCCGCCAAGAAGACGACGGCGAAGAAGACAGCCGCGAAGACAGCCACGAAGAGGGCCACCGCCTCGAACTCCTCCAGCGAGGACTGAGCGGGACGTCGTCGTCCGGCGAGGACCGAGGGGGACGGATCCGGGTCGCAACCGGGCCCTTTCCGGGGCCGGTTGAGGGCCGGGTCCTTCACCTCCGGTTCGCAAAACGAACGCCTCGGCATCAGTTTGGTGTCGGGGCGTGCGTACGTTCGGGCGGGAGCGCCGGGCTGTCGGTGCCTCCCGATAGGCTGAAAGCATGACCCGTGCCGAGCAGCCAACGGCCCCCCATGCGGCCCCCGACGACGCCCTGGCCGCGGACTCCCGCGAGCGCGCTGTCCGTGCCCTGCTACGCCGACCGCAGCTCAAGCGGCTGTGGAGTGCGCAGTTGGTCGGGGGTGTCGGCGACATCCTCGCGCTCCTGGTGCTGGTGCTGCTGGCCCTTCAGGCGGCGATCGCCGAGGGGTCCTTCGGCGGCGGCTACCGAGGCGTGGCATTCGCAGTGGCGACCGTCTTCGGCGTACGCATCCTCGCCACGCTCCTCTTCGGCGCCGTACTCCTCGGCCCGCTGACGTCGCTGACCTCCCAGGACGGCCCGCTCGACCGGCGCTGGACCATGGTCGTCGCCGACGGGCTGCGGGTCGCCCTGCTGATCGTCGCGCCCCTGTGGATCGACTGGACGCCGGACAACGCACTGGCGTTCCTCCTGGTGACGGTCTTCGTGACCGGCGTGGCCGAGCGTTTCTGGACGGTCTGCCGGGAGAGCGCGGCGCCCGCCCTGGTGCCGCCCCCGCCGCCGGAGGGCGCGACGGTACGACCGCTGCCGGACCACATGGACGCCCTGCGCCGCCTGTCGCTGCGTACGAGCTTCGTGGCGGTCCCGCTGGCCGCCGCCGCGCTCGTCGCCGCCGCCCTGTTGAACAACCTGCTCGGTGCCGGGCTCGACTGGTTCGAGCAGCACCAGGCGGCCCTCGCCTCGTATGTCGCGGCCGGCCTGTTCGCCGCGTCCCTGTCCGTGGTGACCTTCCTGGAGCTGCCCGACACGCGCACCCCGCGCGCGCGGTCGCCGCTCGAGGGTCTGCGCCGGCCGAAGACCGGCTCGGGCGTCGACAAGGGCCGTACCGGCGCGATCGCGCTGCTGGTGACGGCCTGCGCCGCCGTCGCCGCCGCGGTGGCCGCCGCGGTCGCCGTGGCCGTCCTGCACGCCAAGGACCTGGGGGGCGGGCCGGTGCTCTACGGCCTGCTGGTGCTCACGCTGACCGGCGGAGTGGTCGTCGGCATCCGTACGGCTCCCGCCCTGCTGCCAGCCCTGTCCCGGCGCCGCCTGCTGGCGCTGTCGATCGCCTTCACCGGCGTCGCCCTGCTGGCCGCGGGACTCGTCCCGGACGTCACCACCGTCCTGCTGATCCTCGCCCTGGCCGGCATCGGCGCCGGTGTGTCCGCCAACACCGGGCACACCCTGCTCGACCAGGAGGCCGAGGAATTCCGCCGACCGCGCACCACGGAGCACCTGCACGCGGTCGCACGCGTGTGCGTGGCGCTCGGCGCGGTGATCGCGCCGCTGGTGGCCGCGCTCATCGGGCCGCACCGGCTGGAGAGCGGCAAGTTCGTCTTCGCGCACGGTGGCGCGGCGTTCACGCTGATGCTGGTCGGCGCGCTGCTGCTGCCGGTGGCCGTGCTGGTCCTCGCCAAGGTCGACGACCGCTCCGGCGTGCCGCTGCGACAGGACCTGCGCGACGCGGTCCTCGGCGGGGACGACCCCGAGCAGCTGCCCGCGACGTCCGGCTTCTTCATCGCCCTGGAGGGCGGCGACGGCGCCGGGAAGTCCACCCAGGCCGAGGCGCTCGCCGAGTGGATCCGCGGCAAGGGCCACGAGGTCGTCGTCACGCGCGAGCCGGGCGCGACGCCCGTCGGCAAGCGACTGCGGTCGATCCTGCTGGACGTGTCGAGCGCGGGCCTGTCCCACCGGGCCGAGGCCCTGCTGTATGCGGCGGACCGCGCGGAGCACGTGGACACGGTCGTCCGACCTGCCCTGGAGCGCGGCGCGGTCGTGATCTCGGACCGCTACATCGACTCCTCGGTCGCCTACCAGGGCGCGGGCCGCGATCTGTCGCCGACGGAGATCGCCCGCATCAACCGCTGGGCCACGAACGGACTCGTCCCCCATCTGACCGTGCTGCTCGACGTCTCGCCGGAGATCGCCCGCGAGCGGTTCACCGAGGCGCCGGACCGGCTGGAGTCGGAGCCGGCGGAGTTCCACGCGCGCGTGCGCTCCGGCTTCCTGACGCTGGCCGCGGGCGACCCCGGCCGCTACCTGGTGGTCGACGCGGGCCAGGAGCCGGAAGCCGTGACGACGGTCGTCCGGCACCGGCTCGACCAGATGCTGCCGCTGTCCGAGGCCGAGATCCAGGCGCAGGAGGAAGCGCGCCGCAAGGCCGAGGAGGAGGCCCGCCGCAAGGCCGAGGAAGAGGCCGCCCGCAAGGCCGAGGAGGAGCGCCTGGAGCGTGAGCGCCAGGAGCAGCTCGCCCGGCTGCGTGCCGAGGAGGAGGAGCGCAAGCGGCGCGAGCTGGAGGAGGCGCAGCGGCGCGAGGCCGAACGCCAGGCGGAGGAGGCCCGGCAGCGGGCCGAGGAAGCGGCTCGGCGAGCCGAGGAGGAGCGACAGCGGCTCCTCGCGGAGGAGAAGGTGCGCGCCGAGGAGGAAGCGCGCCGCAAGGCCGAGGAGGACCGCCGCCGCAAGCAGGCCGAGGAGGAGGCACGTATCCGTGCCGAGGCCGAGGAGCGGCGCCTGGAGAAGCAGCGCAAGGCGGAGGAGGCCCTGGTGCGGGCCGAGGAGGCCCGGCGCCTGGCCGAGCAGGCGGCGGCCGCTGCGGAGGCGGGCCCGAAGCCGGCCGGGCCCACGGCCGGACCTGGCTTCGGCGACTCGGCGACCGTGCCGACGCCCGTCGTGACGCCGGAGCAGGCGAAGGGCGGCGGCTCCGACGACACGACCGTGCTGCGCCCGGTGCGCGACGAGGAGCCGCCGGAGACGGAGGGCGGGCAGTCCGCTTCCTCCCGCACGGAAGGCGGGCAGTCTGCTTCCTCCCGTCCCGCCAAGGAGTCCGCATCCGAGGTGACGACGAAGCTGCCGCAGCCGCCGGTGCCTCCGGCGGGCACGGCGGACGAGACGGCGGTGCTGCCCCCGGTGCCTCCGGCGGGTGCGGCCGATGAGACGGCGGTCCTGCCGCCGGTGGCACCAGGTGCGGCCGACGAGACGGCGGTGCTGCCCCCAGTACCTCCGGGGGCGGCGGACGAGACCGCCGTTCTGCCTCCCGTCCCGTCGGAGGAGCCCGGGGACCGGGTTCCGCCCGGCTACTTCCGGGACGAGGACGCCCGTACGCGCGAGATGCCCCAGATCGACGAGGCGGGTGCGCCGCGCCGCAGGGCCCGGTCCGACTGGGCGGAGGAGACCCCGCTGGACGACCTGCCGACCCTGGCGGACGAACTGCTGGGCCCGCATGAGGACGAATACGACGAGGACGGGGGCCGAGGGCGGGGGCGCCGGCGCTGAGGTTGACGGGGGTGCGGTCGACGAGGGGTGTCATTGGTTGCGTCGGCCAGATGCGGTCACGTCTGTGCCGACGTGACCACACCCACGCAAGGGGCGCGGGGAACTGCGCGACCGGCCCCCACCGGCCCGCACCCACCCATCGGCCGGCGCCGCCCAACTGCGCCGGATCCACCCGATGTCACGGCCGACATGACCACACCCACGCAAGGGGCGCGGGGAACTGCGCGACCAGCCCCCACAGGCCCGCACCCCCCCACCACCGATGCCACCCCATCACCGATGCCACCCCACCCGGCCGACCCTCATTGTCAGTGCCGCCCCGCACAATGGACTGCACAACGCAAGGTGTGACGAAAGGCGGACGTGACCCATGACCGTATGGGACGACCTGGTCGGCCAGGAGCGAGTCAGCGAGCAGCTGGACGCAGCCGCTCGGGACGCCGACGCCCTGGTCACCGCCGCCGCCACCGACGCACCGCCGCCCGAGGCGTCCAGAATGACGCACGCCTGGTTGTTCACCGGACCGCCCGGAGCGGGCCGGAACCAGACGGCGCGGGCCTTCGCCGCCGCGTTGCAGTGCGTCAGCCCCGACCGGGCGCTCGGCGGCGCCCCCGGCTGCGGGTTCTGCGACGGATGCCATACGGCGCTGGTGGGCACGCACGCCGACGTCACCACCGTCGCCGCAGTCGGCACCCAGATCCTCGCCGACGACATGCGGGACACCGTCCGCAAGTCGTTCACCTCACCGGCGAACGGCCGCTGGCAGATCATCCTGGTCGAGGACGCCGAGCGGCTGAACGAGAAGTCGGCCAACGCCGTCCTGAAGGCCGTGGAGGAGCCCGCCCCCCGTACCGTCTGGCTGCTCTGCGCCCCCTCCCTCGAGGACGTCCTGCCCACCATCCGCTCCCGCTGCCGCCACCTGAACCTGAGCACGCCCTCGGTCGACGCCGTCGCCGACATGCTCGTACGCCGGGAGGGCATCGAACCCGACATCGCCGCGGCGGCGGCCCGCGCCACGCAGGGCCACGTCGACCGGGCCCGCCGCCTGGCCACCGACCCGGCGGCGCGCGAACGCCGGGCCTCCGTCCTCAGGCTGCCCCTGCGCCTCGGCGAGGTCGGCGCCTGCCTCAAGGCCGCACAGGAACTCGTCGACGCCGCCGCCGAGGACGCCAAGCAGCTCGCCGAGGAGATCGACGCCAAGGAGACCGAAGAGCTGAAGGCGGCGCTCGGCGCGGCCCAGGGCGGCAGAATGCCGCGCGGCACGGCGGGCGTGATGAAGGACCTGGAGGACAAGCAGAAGCGGCGCCGTACCCGCACCCAGCGCGACAGCCTCGACCTCGCCCTGACCGACCTCACCGCCTTCTACCGCGACGTCCTCGCCCTCCAGCTCGGCTCCCGCATCGCCCTCGCCAACATGGACGCCGAGGACGCTTTGGAGCGCCTGGCCCGCGACAGCTCCCCGGAGTCCACACTCCGCCGCATCGAGGCGATCGCCGCCTGCCGTGACGCCCTGGAGAGCAATGTGGCGCCGCTGCTGGCGGTGGAGGCGATGACGATGGCGCTCAGAGCCGGTTGAGCGGGTTGAGCCGGTTGAGCGGGTTGACGGGGCTGAGGGGGCTGAGAGCAGGGCGCCGCCACCGAGCCGATTGCCCGCGAGCGTGGCCACCGAGCCGATAAAGGGCAGCTAGGGCCGTCAGTCCGAGGGCGGCGGCATCCGCGAAGTGATCAAAAGGAGGTTGACCATGGAACACGTACGAGCCGCGGTGTGCACGTAGTGCATTCAACCCACTGCACAGAGTTACGCTCGCCTGATGCAGACCAGGCGCAGCTCCCCAGTCAGCTCAGCCCCAGACCCGAGCCCGAGCGGTCCGAGTGGCCCGAGCGGTCGCATCGGCCCGGGCGGTCGGACCGGCCGGATCGGCCCGGGCGGTCCGGGCGCGCGTAACCGCCCCCGTAGCCGTCGTCGCGCGGGCATGCTCGGCGCCCTCCTCGCCGCCGCCGCGCTGCTCGCCTCCGCCTGTACCGCCGGCGGGTCGACACATCCGGGGAGCGCGGCGGCCGAGGCCGGACTGGCCGCGCTGCCGCGGTCGACGCCGGCCGCGCTCACGCCGTACTACACGCAGAAGCTGACCTGGCGGAGCTGCGGGGTGCCCGGCTTCCAGTGCACCACCATGCGGGCGCCGCTCGATTACGCGAAGCCGGATGCCGGGGACACCCGGCTCGCCGTGGCCCGCAAGAAAGCGACGGGGCCGGGCAAGCCATTGGGGTCGCTGCTGGTGAACCCGGGCGGCCCGGGCGGCTCGGCGATCGGCTACCTCCAGCAGTACGCGGGGATCGGCTACCCGACCGGCGTGCGCGCCCGCTACGACATGGTCGCGGTCGACCCGCGGGGAGTCGCCCGCAGCGAGCCCGTCGAATGCCTGAACGGGCGGGAGATGGACGCGTACACGCAGACGGACTTCACACCCGACGACGCGAGGGAGACCGGCGAGCTGGTCGAGGCGTACAAGAAGTTCGCCGAAGGCTGCGGGGCGGACGCGCCGGGTCTCCTGCGCCATGTGTCCACCGCCGAGGCGGCCCGGGACATGGACGTACTGCGCTCGGTGCTGGGGGACGAGAAGCTGGCGTATGTGGGGGCGTCGTACGGCACCTTCCTCGGGGCGACGTACGCCGGGCTCTTCCCTGACCGGGTGGGCCGGCTGGTCCTGGACGGCGCGATGGACCCGTCCCTGCCCGCCCGCCGGATGAACCTCGACCAGACGGCCGGGTTCGAGACGGCCTTCCGGGCGTTCGCGAAGGACTGCGTGCGGCATCGGGACTGCCCGCTGGGTACTGAGGCGAGCCAAGTCGGCCGCAACCTCAAGGCCTTCTTCCGCAAGCTCGACGCCAAGCCGATCCCGACCGGCGACGCGGACGGCCGTGAGCTGGGCGAATCGCTTGCCATGACCGGCGTGATCGCGGCGATGTACGACGAGGGAGCCTGGGAGGCGCTGCGCGATGCGCTGACCTCGGCGATGCGGGAGAACGACGGAGCGGGTCTGCTCGTCCTGTCCGACAGCTACTACGAGCGGGACGGCGCCGGCCGCTACACGAACCTGATGTTCGCCAACGCGGCCGTGAACTGCGTGGACCTCCCACCGGCCTTCTCCACCCCCGACGAAGTCCGCAGGGCCCTGCCCGCGTTCGAGAAGGCGTCGCCCGTCTTCGGCGAGGGTCTGGCCTGGGCCACCCTGAACTGTGCGTACTGGCCGGTGGCCGCCACCGGGGAGCCGCAGCGCATCGAGGCGAAGGGCGCGGCCCCGATCGTCGTGGTCGGCACGACGCGCGACCCCGCGACCCCTTACCGCTGGGCCCAGGCCCTCTCCCGCCAACTCTCCTCGTCCCGCCTCCTCACCTACGACGGCGACGGCCACACGGCATACGGCCGGGGCAGCAACTGCATCGACGACACGATCAACGCGTACCTCCTCCGGGGGACGCCGCCGACCGGAGGAAAGCGCTGCTCATAGCCTTGATCACGCGCGCTGAAGGGGCTGGTGGGAGCCTTGCGAGGGCCCGGCGAGGGCCTTGCGGGGCCCTGCTACGGCCCTGCCGGGGGCTGGTACGGAGCACCTCGGAAACTGTGTAGACTTACCGACGTTGCCGATCGCACCATAGTGCGGACGGCGCGCCGCCTTAGCTCAGATGGCCAGAGCAACGCACTCGTAATGCGTAGGTCTCGGGTTCGAATCCCGAAGGCGGCTCCAGAGAAGTCCTGGTCACATTGCCCGTGACCAGGGCTTTTTCTTATGCCCGGACCGGGCGGGGGCGGAACGCGATGATCTTCGCACCCTCCTGCGTGCCCATTGCGTGCCCATCCGTATTGGCAACTGCGATTCCGTTCTGCTCGTCGAGCCGTGCGAGTTCGGCCCGCAGAGCCTGCTCGATCGTCGGTCCGTCGCCATTGACCGCTTCGAGGATCTGCGCGACGAGCGCCTCGACCGAGGACTCAGCGCCCTGCTTGGCCGGCGCCTCGGCTCGGCGGGACGCCCCACGGGGCACGAGTGCGGCCGTCGCCTCGGCGGCGTCCCGCGCGGCGGCCGGCATGACCGACTGATAGATGTCCCGCGTGATCCGGCTGTCGCTGTGCCCGAGGGTCTCGGAAACGATCTTCACGTCAACACCCGCCGCGAGCATGAGCGAGGCAGCAACGTGACGCAGATCATGCAGCCGGATCGGGGGCAAGCCGGCGAACTCGACGAGCCGCTCGAACTCCTCCGTCAGCCAACCCGGGTGCAGCCACTCGCCCGACTCCTGCGTGAACATGCGCCCGGTGTCCTGCCACGCCCGCCCCCACTCGACGCGTTCGGCACCCTGCGCCGCCCGGTGCGCGTCGAGAACCTCGCTCGTGTACGCGTCGAGCGACATCGTGCGCTCGCCGCTGTCCGTCTTGGGCGCCGACTCGACGACTTCCCAACCGTCCTGCACGAGCTGCACGGCGACGGTGAGCTCGCCCGCGGCCGGGTTGTAGTCGGTCCACCGGACGCCGCACGCCTCGCCGCGGCGCAGCCCCCGGAACGTGATCAGGTGGAACAGCGGCAGCAGCCTGTGCCGCATGAGGGCGAGCACGTCGAGGAAGTGACCGGCCTGCTCGGGCGTCCAGACCATGACCACGCTCGGCCGCTCGCCGGTCCGCTCCCACTCGGCGACCCGCTCGGCCGTCCAGACCAACGCCTTTGGACGTTTGGCGGCGACGAGCTCGACGTGCGCGGCGGCGTTGAAGACGATCGACCCGCGCGCAATCGCCGTGTTCAGCGCGGCGCGCAACGTCGCCTTGATGTGCTGCTGCGTCGAGGGGCCCGTGATGCGCCGAAACGGGGGCATCGCGGCTATGGCCTCGCGGAGCGCCGCGCGGCGGGCCCTGTTCTCTCCTCCCTTCCACGGGATCGACTTGAGCTCGGCGACGGCGGCCCGCCGGGTTGCGTTCGCCTCGACGATCTCGGCGTTCGTCTCGGCGATGCCCTCGAACATCTCGTCGAGGTGGGGCACGGTGAGGCGGTCGAGCCGAATGTGCCCGATCCTCGGACGCAGGTGGTACCGGATGTCGAGCTCGTAGCGGTCGCGGCCGGACTTGCGCAGTGCCTTCTTTCCGCCGAGCCACAGGTCGAGCCACGCGCCGACGGTCAAGCTCTGCGTGAGCGACTGGCCGGTGCCGAACCTCCGCTTGATCTCGTCGTGGTCAGGGATCGGGTCCTTACCGGCGCCGACCGTGGCGAGCAGGTCGCCGAGGCGGGCGCGGCCGTCGGGGTCGTCCTCGGCGGCGATGTTCAGCAGCGCGCGCACCTTGTCGAGGTCGCCCTGCGCGTCGGTCTGGGTGTCGTACCCGGAGCGCCGGAACAGGCGGCGGTCGCCCTCCGAGTTCGGCGGCAGCTCCTGCCGGATCGTCCACACGCCGTGTGCGCGCTGCTTGAGCTTGGGGCAGGTGCTGCCGAGGGGCTTGCCATCCTTCCGGCGGCAGTAGCACCTCTTGGTCGTTGTGCCCTTTGCGGTCACGCTGTGCCTTTCGGGTCGTTGGTGGGTTGGTCGAGCAGGCCGAGCCGCTTCATGTCGCCGGCTACCTCGGGAGGCAGTTCGGGGAGGGTGAGCCCCTCGCGGGTCATCTCTCGGATGACGCCCGCGAGCTCGTCGAGGCGGTCGACGTACTCGGGTTGGGCTGCGGGGTCCAGCGCGGCGCGCAAGCGTGCCTTGTGGGCCGTTTCGCAGCGCCGGGTGAACTCGGGGGCCAGAGAGACCGGATAGGCCGCTCTGGCCCATGCGGCGGCCCACGTCTCCCCGCCGGCGAGGTGCCGGGAGTCGACGACGTACCGCCCGTCGATCGGGCCGTCGAGCGTCGGCGTCGTGTCGCCGGTCATCCACTGCCACACCGTGGCCGGGTCGCGGGGGTCGGCCGCGGGCACTGTGGGCACGGTTGTCTCGCTCCCGAGGGGGAGCAAGAGCAGTAGTGGCGGGGTGGCGAGGGCGAGGCCGAAGGTCAGCAGCTCGTCGGCGGCCACCGGACGGCGCTTCCCGGATCGGCCGGTCTCGATACTGACGATCACGGCGTACGTGAGGTCGGGGCGCCCGAGGCGAGCGAACTCGGCGGCGAGGTCGTGTCGGCTCATGCCGAGACGCTCGCGGTGTCGGCGGATCTGGTCGGCGAGGATGTCGCCCGCCGTTCGGTGACTGTGCATATCGCGAAGATAGCTTTGCGGATTGCGAAAAGCTAGTCATGATCGTACGGTGCTGATCTGGCACTGCTCGGCACCATCGGGCCGACGTGCACACCGATGTCACAGGGGGCAGATCATGAACACGGCAGAGCACGGAATGACACACGACGAGCTGATCGCCCTACCGGTCACGATCCCGCTTGAGACCGCGAACCGGGCGCTTCACCTCGGGCGCACGACCGGGTACCACCTCGCGCGGGCAGGGAGGTACCCCGTTCGGGTGCTGCGCCACGGACGGGCCTACCGGGTGTCGCGGTACGACCTTCACCGACACCTCGGCGTCGCGGCCGACGAGCCCGGCGACGGCGAGGCGTAGGCGCCGGAAACGACGCTCGCCCGCCGAGCGTCAAGGCACCGGCGGGCGAGCGTCATCTCGCGCTCTGCACTCGTCAGATGGGCAGGGTCCAGCTCGGACCGTGTGGCTCGCCGAGCCAGACTGTCTGAGCGTCGGGGGTGATCGTCATCCCGAACTCGGACAGGTGCGGCGACCCGTGCCCTTCCCACAACGCGATGGAGTCCTCGACCGCGTTCCAGAGCTTGAGCGGCCCTCGCTGGTTGACGGTCCATCCCTCGCGAGCGTCCGCAGGGCGCGTCCGTGCCTGAGACCCGGTGGCGACATCGAGCAGGATCTGCTCGCTGCCGGCGCCGAGGCGCTCGGCCGAGGGTGCGGCGAGCTGTGCGACGAATCGCCCGGTCCAGTCGTCGAGCAGAGCGGGGTCGATCCGGCTCGAACGCTCGTCCCCGGGCAGCAGCTCGAACGGTCCGTGGGGCGGCCGATCGTGCGGTCGCGCGATCATGAACGACGTATACCCGGGCAGGAAGCGCCCCTGGGCGAGGTTGCTTCCCGCCACCGTCAGGTGAACGAGTCCGTGGGCGACACCCCAGCCTGAGAGGGTGACGAGCAGCGTTCCGCCCGTCTTGACCTGCTGTAGCAGGCCGTAGGGGACGTGCCGCATCGAGCAGAACGCGATCACGATGTCGTACGGGGCACGTCCGGAGTAGCCACGCAGGCCGTCTGCTGCGATGAGCGTCGGCGCGTATCCAGCTTCGGCGAGAGCCTTGCGTGCGCGCTCGGCGGCGGCGGCGTCCGTCTCGATCGAGGTCACGTTCTGCTCGCCGGCGATCTCACAGACGTAGGCCGTCGAGAGGCCCGTTCCAGCACCGATGATCAGTACGCGCTTGCCGCGGGTGACGCCCGCCTGCTCGATCATCCAAAGGACCACGCCGGGCAGGGTGGATGATGACGTTGGGCTGCCCCCGGTCACGGGACCGACAGCATCCTCGGCGAGGATGCCGTCGAGTTGGGTCACCCACGTTTGGTTCGAGTAAGTGAGGCGCAGCCACTCGTCGGCGGGCGTGTTGTCGCGCAGGGTGGGGGTCCACACGGTGACGCCCGGCGGGCTGCTCGGCTTGTAGATCGCGGGGCCGAGGAACACCTCACGGGGCACGGTCTCCGCGGCCCGCCGCACTTCGGCGTCGTGCAGCACGCCGTCGGCGACGAGCTGCTCGACAAGTCGGTGCCGCAGGGCCGTGGCGGTCTCGTTGGTCATGCGGTGATGCCCTTCTGAAGCATGTCGGCAAGCGCGCTTGTGATCGCAAGGGTGGTGGGTTCGTCGACGAACGCCCACTGCCCGTTCGGGTTGCATTCGAGGAACCACCATCGACCGTCCGCGTCGAGGGCGAAATCGAAAGCCCCGAATGTGAGCCCGAACGCGTGAAGGAACGCGCGCACAGCCTCGCGGACGGGAGGCGGAACGGCGATCGGTGAGCAAGAGATCAGGCTCTGGTCTTGGCGCCAATCGAGGTGGTCGCCGTCGATGTCGATGCGGGAAGCGAACACCTTGTCGCCGATGGCCGCGAGCCGAACATCAGCGATCTTCGGAATGCACGCTTGGAAGAGGTGGGGACAAAGGGCGATCGAGTCGTCGAGCTCGTCGGCCCCTACGGTGCGTACCCAAACAGTGCGATTCCTGCCGTCCTCGCACGCGAGGTGGACGCGATGCACCGGCTTGTAGATCACAGACCCGTGGTCGGAAGCGAACTTCCGAGCGTCCGCCGGCACGCTGGTGATCAGGGTGTCGGGGACGGCGAAACCGAGACGAGCAGCGGTGATGAGCTGCCTGCTCTTGTTCTCGGCGTCGCGGTTCCGCGAGGGGTGGTTGACGTACAGGGCCCCGGGGAGCCCGGTAAGGGCGCCCGTGTAGCCGTGGCGTGACTGCTCGGCCGCGAACCGCTGCTCAGGGCTGACGGCGTTCCGCGGGGCACCGAAGGGAGTCGGGCGGCGCCAGTAGACCGAGCGGACGCCCGACAGGTTCAGGTGCCGCGTCGAGGTGGTGAGTTCCCCGGTGAAGGTGTCCGCTTCGATCCGGATGCTCATGTTGGCGGTGTCGGGGAAGTCGGCGCCGGGGTCGAGCCGCACGGCCGGGACATCCCGGCCGTGCAGCTCATCCAGCACCAGATCCGCGGTGACATCACCGAGCGCGGTGACGACGAGAACCGGTGCGTCGGTCATGTCAGTCCGAGTCGCTGTCTTCGGTGAGGTCGGAGTCGGCGGGCGGGGGCGGATTCGGACCGCCACCGTCGGACGACGTGGAAGTCTGGTTGGCCGTGGCGGTCCCCGAGCCGTGCCCGCCGTTCATCTCGACGCGGTTGCCGGTCGCGTCGAGGTAGCGGGTCGTCTGGGTGTCCGGGTCGATCTCGGTCCGAACGTAAGGAACGTCGGTCATGCTGGGGTACAGCGCTAAGCGCCGAACCCCCCACGGGGCCATAGCGGTGGACATCAATTCCCCTTACTCATCGTTGGCAGTTATCTGCCCGGAGTTGCCATACAGTGCGCCCGCCTCGCCCCAACCACAAGGCGGCGAAGTGGGCGGTGCTCCTGCCGAGGGCCGACGATCGCCTCACGGCCGGAGAGTTCTTGGTGCGACCCGTTCCCGGGTCGGCATCTCGTGTCTGAAACACGCAGGTCAGTCAGGGCGAACGGTTCGCGCCTCGGGGCTGCTGCTTCCCCACGCGAGCGTGAAGAGGGTGAGGGCGTGCAGGGGCGCCCGCTCGGGGGCCCATGTGCGCCAAAGTGCCTCGAACTCACTGTCGGATGACGGGAGCGCGAGGCCCGGGGCCGCCCTCTTGGCCCATGTGCGCACGGCGAGGTCGCCGTGCGGGTAGATCGAGAAATCTCCGGTCGCATCGGCCGCGGCGGCGGCGGCCGTCCAAGGGCCGATCCCGGGCAGGGCGACGAGCTCGGCGATTAGGGGTTCAGCGTCGAGGCCGGCCCACTTTTCGCCTCGGGCGAGGAACGCCTCGGCTGCGGCCCGCAGAGGGGACTCGTTGAACTTGCAGCCAACCGCAGCGAACCCCTCGCTCGACAGCCTGAGCACGTGCTCGGGGCTCGGCACGAGCGCGAGCTCGCCGGCCGCCGCGGTGAAGCGCTGCCCATACGCGGCACAGAACGCGTTCAGCTTGGTACGGGCCTGAGAGGCGCTCACCACCTGCCGCAGGATCGCCGTCACGATCGCGTCCCAGAGCGACGGGTTCGTGAGACGAACGACCGTGCCGAGTTTCACGAGCGCGTCGAGCAGCGGGCGGCCCTGCTCGGTCGCTGGCGGAAGGGTAATCGCGGACGTGTACGACAGGGCGGGCGGCTCGACCGAGCCCGAGGTGAGGGGTTGCAGCAGCAGGTGCCGGCGGCGTGGTGTCCAAGTAGCGACCCAAGGCTCACCGTTGTGCTCGACGAGTCGCACACGATCACCCTCGGGGGTGGTCTGCCAAGTTGGGTGATCCGCGATGATCGTCGTACTCATGAGCCCAATTCCGTTCGGGAGTAGCTACGTTCAAGCGGTTGGTACGAGTGAGTCACCCGCAGTTCGAGGTACCGCAAGGGGCGCACCGACCACTCGGCAACCGCCCCGCTCCCGAGTACCACCGTGAAGCCACAGACTTGGCCTGAGTGAAGTAGTCCAAGGGCTTGGAGCCACCCGGAGTCCGCCCACTCAACAGCGCGAGCAGCTTCTCGGGGCGTCATGCCGAACACGTGGGCCGTCCGGATCTGAACGCGCATCGCCCGCAGGGCGCTCGTTGCACTCGAATGGACGCGCGGCGCCTCGACGGGCACGGCCTTGTGCGAGTTCTGCGATGCGTAGCGCGTGACGGTGGACATGAAGCCCTGCGCAACCGTTGCGCTCACCGAGGCGGTCGAGCTGCGAGCGGCTACCGACTGCAACCCTGCACCTGCGAGTGCAGGGCGAGGGGGTAACACC
This sequence comes from Streptomyces coerulescens, assembly GCF_042657965.1. Classification (NCBI taxonomy): domain Bacteria; kingdom Bacillati; phylum Actinomycetota; class Actinomycetes; order Kitasatosporales; family Streptomycetaceae; genus Streptomyces; species Streptomyces coerulescens. Next base: position 133,458 of record NZ_JBHSKM010000005.1, on the reverse strand, counting down.
TGCATCCGTACCTCCCTGCCATGGCGTCTTGGCTGCTTTCTGCCGGGCCATGGTTGGAACGGCAAACACGGTGCAGCCCGGGGGAGAACCGCGCCCAATGTGTTCAGCAAAGGGCGTAGTTAGGCCACGTCAGGCACGGTGCAGGGCCGTGAACCGCCTCGCCGTGGTAACGCAGGGAGACCGTAGCGCCACGCATCTCCGGGTTGCAAGAGTGGACCGGTGCAAACATGCAGACTGGCATATGCAAAACCCCCCGGCCCTGGTCAGGTGGGGGGTTGTCGACGCTGCGACGCCGAGCGTGCGGGCGTGCCTAGTTGACGAAGTGGTCGAACTCGCCGTTCTTCACGCCCTTGATGAACGCTGCGAGCTTCTCGGGCGACGTGGTGATGATGCTCGCCGGGTCGTCGCTCTCGCACAGCAGGATCGCGCCGTCACGCCCTTCGGCGACGTGCAAGCACTGCTCGCCGCCGCCCCCGGAGAAGCTCGACTTCTGCCAGTTGAATTCGCTGTTCATTCCTGATCTCTCACAGTTCTCTTGCGATGTGGTGAATGAAGCTGCGCGACTCGTCGGGGTCGAGTGAGGTCTGCTCGGCGAAGTCGAGCAAACCTCTATACCGGTCGAGGTCCGCAGCTGTGTCGAAGAACCGTCCACCGAAAGGTGTGTCGATGTGGACGGTATCGAGCTGCGGTACCGCACCAGTCGCGTACATCACGGTCTGTGTGACCTCGATGAAGTCGTCGGCGGCGAAGGGGATCACCCGCAGGGTGATCCATTCCTGCTCGGACGCTTGTAGCAGGTGTTCGAGCTGTGCTCGGGCCACCTTCCGGCCCCCAACCCGCATTCGCAGGGCGGCCTCATGCACGATGGCCTCGAACTGCGGTGGCGCGTCGCGGTTGAAGATCGCGCGGCGCTTCATGCGATGCTCGACTCGGGCGTCTACCTCATCCCCCGGTACCTGGGGGATGACGCCGGCGAACAAGGCTCGCGCATACTCCTCGGTCTGCAAGACGCCCGGAAACGTCATGGGTTGCAGGCATCGAAGCTTCGACGAGTGGTGTTCGAGTTCGGCGATGTCGAGGAATCCGGGGGCGAGGATGCCGCGGTAGTCGTCCCACCAATGCGTACCCCGGCGTTCTCCGGCAATGACGCACAGTGCGGAGAGCAGGGCGTCGTCGTCGCATCGGTAGAACGTGAACAGTCGACGAATCCGCTCGTCGCTGATGCCGAGGCGCCCCGACTCAATGTTGCTGATCCTCGCCGCATCGGTGGAGAGCAGGCCCCCAGCATCGCGCGCGGTCATGCCCGCGCGCTCGCGCAGCTTCCGCAGCTCAGAGCCCAAGCGGATCTGTCGGGCGGTCGGATTGTCCCTCGGCGGCATGTCGTCCTTCCCCTTGTCCAACCTGAGTTTGCCGGGTCCAGCGTCACGGGTCCACCCGCAGAGATTCCTAGGGGTACAGGGTTGTACCGGTCCAACCTTTTACCCTATGGTCCTGGCAGCACCGCGTCGCACGCCAGTAAGACCGAAGTGCAGCCGCTGACACGCGCGTTGAGATACGGCGCAGATGTCACACCCCGGGGGCGGCCATTGCCACGCATGGCGGGCAGCGCGAGCTCGACCGCGTTGGGAGACGACGACATGACCACCACTGCCTTACCGCAGGACCCGCCCGAGTTGGGCGTGAGCTACCGCATGACGGCGCCGCGCGCCGCGACCACGCCGAAGATCGTCCGTGACTGGATCGCCCTGCTGCTGATCACCTTCGGGCACGCCGAGATCGCCGATCAGGCGAAGCTCTGCGCGTCCGAGGCGGTCACGAACGCCTATCACTACACCCGAGGGGACCGGCTTACGGTCGAGGTGTCGCTCGGCTCGACCGCCGTCACCGTGTCCGTGGACGATGACCGCCCCGGATGGCTCCCGAGCCCCCGACCGCCCGCCTCGCTGTTCGCAGAACGGGGGCGAGGGCTTGCCTTGATCCGGGCCCACACCACCGAGCTACGCGCCGTCCCGAACGACGCTGGCACGGGCAAGCGAGTGCAGTTCACCCTCGCCTACGGGGAGGCAGCGTGATGACGGGATTCGAGAACCCCCTGCTCCTCCTCGCGATCATCATCGGGGGCACCTGCGGCTTGTTGGCGCTCACGGCTATTTGGGCATCCATGCCGAGCGCCCGCCGATGGCTCGTCGACCCGCCGACCCGACCGGGCGAGAGCTACCGCTGCCACTGCTGGAAACACCCGATTGTCGTGCGCGTCGCCGAGCCCGTGGGCGGGAAGCGCCGCCGGGGCGGCAGGCGCCGCGGGCCCTCGTACGTCATAGACCCCGCCGCTCGCCCGGAAAGTGCCTCCCACGCGGGGGCGGGCGGCGGTCAATGGGGGGCACCCCCCGTGCACGCGGTCGCATAGATCGCCCGCACGGTGACCCCGGGCAGGGGGCCCTCGTCGAGTGCACCGTCGAGGGGCCCCTGCACCCCCACCCCGCAACGCAAAGAGAGCCCCCGCCATCCGGCAACGCCGGCGGCGGGGGCATCGGGGGTTCAGCGGTTGGCGAGCTGCCAGAGCGTGAGCGCGAGGCCGGCAACCGCGACGAGCGCGAGAATGCTCGGCAGCGGCCACCGACCCTTTTCGAGCAGGTCGAGCCGTGCCTCATGGTCGGCGAGCTGCCGGTCGACCTGATCGCCGCGCTGCATGATGAGCGCGAGCTGCCCGTCGAGGCGGGCGAAACCCGCCTCGACCACGCCCCGCAACCGCTCAAGTTCGAGCGCTACGTCGGAAGGCGTCGGATCGGTCACGGGCGACCATCCTGTGCCCGGTCGAGGGCGAGCAGCTCGTCGTCGCGGTGCGGGCCGGACCGGAGCCAGGAAGGCAGCAGGGCTTGCACCCCGGGCAGTGCCATCACGCGCGCGGTACCGCCGGCGACGGCGAGGGCCGCGGCGACCCAAGGGAGGGTGGACGGGATTCCGGAGGCATCGACGATCGCGGGCAGCAGCACCGCGAGGGCGAGGGCGGTCTGCACGAGCGTGCGCAGGGTCCGGCGGTTGGCGTCGGTCATACGGGATTCCTCTCGTTGAAAAACGGGGCCCCGCCCGCGGGCGCGTGGGCGGGGCGAGCAGGGGGTGCTCAGACCTTGGGGACCTTGAGCGCATCCCACGACGCGCGGCCCGGCCACCCGTCGGCGTCGGCGCCTCGGTAGCCGAGGCGCTGCTGCCACCGGGAGTAGCTGCGCCGGTCGATCTCGGTCCACTGGGGGCCGGGGCCGACCGAGTAGACGGCGACGCCCTCGGCGACGAGCCGGCGCCCCATGGCGGTCACGAGCGGAGAGTTCGGCGACCGCTTGAAGAACTCGGCCCCGGGGAACGGAGCGAACCCGGGCCCGGGGCCGGTTCCATCCCCGGGCCGCGGAGCGCCCTGCTGCACCCATCGGTAGAGCGGGCCGCCAGGGCACGCGGTCGGGTGTCCGTCGCGGTGCCCTTTGATCTCGGCGCCGGCGTCCCCTTCCGACCGCAGGTATTCGATCGCGTCGCGCAGACCGGCGAGCTGCGCCGGCGTCGGCTCGGTCAGTCCCGCGCTCCCGAGCAGAGCGCACACCGCGTAGTGCTGCGAGTTGAGCGTCGCCGTGCCGTTGGCGCCCGTCCTTCGGTGCGCACCGCGACCCTCGAACACGGCGCCGTGCGGGCACACGAGCAGGTTGTACGCGATGTCGCTGTAATCCTCGTCGTCGTCGGCGAGGTGACTCGCCTGTATCGCCCGGACCCGCGCCGCGCACTGGCCGTGCGCGTCCGGGGCGGCGAGGGACGGCGGGACGTACGTCCCTTCGTAGTGCACCTTCACCCCGCGGGTGTCGGCGATGTAGGTGAGCTTGTAGCGGCTCGGCCGGGCGCCCCACTGGGCGCGGCTGATGAACTGCACGGTTCCTCCGGGCATGAAAAAGGCCCCGGGCCGACTGGCACGGGGCGGACGTGGAAGGGGGCGGGCGTCTACGCGAGCGCCGCCCAAAATCGGTTAGCGCCGTTCTCCATGGAGGCGAGCGCGATCGAGGCGGGGGCCGAGGCGGCGCCGGTCGCGTACACGCCGAAGCGCTTTACGGCCGTGCCGTACCCGAAGAAGTTGGGCGGGGCCCCCGCGCCGCTCTCAGCGGCGAGCAGCATCGGGCCGTCGCCCGTGCCGGTGTTGTACTGGAGTCGCCACGCGATGTAGAACACGCCGGCCGGTGCCGAGTAGGCGGCGGTGAGCGGCGAGGAAATCGTCGCGCCGCCGGCGTTGTGGACCTCGGCGGGCTCGTACGTCGCGGTGGACATGTCGCCGGTCGCGGCCACCCGCGCGCCGGTCGAGTCGTAGATCGCCGCCCAAGAACCGGACCCGAGTCCGCCGGCGTACCCGGTCGCGAACCACACGATCCGGTTGATCGTGGTCGGCACGCGCAGCACGACCGCGGTTACGCGGATCGGGCCCGACCCCGGGTAGAGCGCCGTCGACTGAGCGAGGGCGGGATCGAACGCCCACGTCGCGAGACCGTGGTCGGTCGGCAGCCATTCGCCACCCCCGAGGGCATCTACGTATGACTTCCTCGCGAGGTGGTTTGCCGTTGTCGGGGCCGCCGAGCTCGACGGGACAGCGCTGAACGTCTTGCTCCCCGAAACCGTCTGAGTGCCGGCGAGCAGGACGGCGGCGGTCGTGAGCGGGTACCGGGCGTCGGCCGCGGTCTGATCGAGCGCGCCCACGTCGGCCGCGGCGAGCACGACCGCGCCGGTTCGGCCGTTGACGGACGCGACAGCGCCGCCCCCGCCCGCGCCCACGACGACGATCTGCCCGTCGCCCTGTCGAACCTTGGCGACGCCGCCCTCGGAGTACAGGACGGCGGCGCCCGCGGCGGCGGCCGTCGGCACGGTGCCGGCGTCCTTGAGCGCGATCACGCCGATGCCCCCGCCCGTGTCCGCCGTCGAGTCGCCGACGCGCAGGGAACGATCGACGTACAGGTTCCCGGTCTGCACCCGGACCGATCCCGTCGGGCGGATCTCGAACAGCGGGGTTGGCTTGTCCTCGGCCCGGACGACGAGCGGCAGCTCGCTCGACCCTGCGGGCAGGGTGATCACGGCGGGCCCGGACGCTGGCACGGCCCCGAGGTCGGCCGCGGCGAGCACGACGACGGCGCCCGTCTTCCCGTTGACCGACTGCACGATGCCGGGCGTCCCGGCGGTCCCGGGCGGGCCCGCCGCTCCGGTGTCGCCCTTGGGGCCGCGCAGGTTCCCGCGCGCCGCGCCCCACCCCGATCCGGTGTTCTGGTGAACGTCCCCGGTGTCGGTCCGCAGCAGCACGTCGCCCGCACGGGTGCCCGTGCTCGGCGTGCTGCCGTTGTTCACGTACAGGGCCGAGCCGCGCACGTCGCCGCCGAGCTGCGCCCACGCGCCGCCCGACCGCTGCCACGTCGAGACCGTGGTCGAGGGCACGCCGAGGACGGTTGCGGTCTCGTACCTGATGTAGAGGTCGCCGTCGACCCCGAGGCCGGCGGCGGGTGCGGTGGTGCCCGAGTAGATCCTCGACCCGGGGACGCCGATCGGCCCCCGCTCGCCCTGCGGGCCGGGCACGCCCACGTAGTTCGGTTTCGCTGGGTCAGTCGGCGCGATGTCGGCGAGGTCGACCTCGGGCTGAGCCCGGGGTAGCAGGATCGTGTACGACCGCCCGACGGGGATTCCTCCGAGCTGTTCCGTGACCTGATATCCCCAGCCTGCCGGGTCCATGTTGGGGGCGTCCGTCGCGGGCAGGGTGACCTCGATCGCCCCCTGTCCGTCGAGCTGCACGGACACGGGGCCGCCGAGGATCACGTCGGCCTGCGGGAAGGTGAGAGCGGTCACGGGAGCGCGGAAGATCACGCTTCCGGACAGCGGTTGACCGTCGGGCGCCAGGAACCGCGCCCGCAGGGTCACAGTAGGTATGGAAGGGGGAAGCAGGGCGGGGCCCTCCTAGTCGTCGATGGTGTGCAGCCCCGGCTCGGCGGCCGAGGGCGGGGCCGGCGTCGGTGTCGCCTCGGCGGCGGGCGCACCGCGGAACTCGGGTGCGGCGGCGCGCGCGGCGGTCTCTGCAAACGGCGGCGGGTCGGGGACCTCTTCCGGGGTGAACGTGTTCCGCGTGTAGGCGTGGAAGACCCTTGTTTCGATGCCGCTGCCAGCGGTCTTGACGCGGTGTTGGATGTTGAAGCCGACGTAATCCTGAAAGCCAACGCCGTGCATCGGTTGTGTGATCGTCTTGTTCACCCACGTCCCGCCGGCCGGTATGTCGTACTCGGCGAGAGCGACCTCGCCCCCGCCCGCGGGCAGCATGTTGATCCGGACCTGTCCCCCTCCGGGCGAGGCGATGCTCGACAGGGTGATGACCGCGACGGCGTTGTGTATCGGGGCGCCGCCAACCCATGCGTACTGATAGCTCGTGCCCTCGGTCCCCTGCTGCTTGGTTGGGTAGAGCTGAATCGGCATCCATGGGCGACCGAGGAACTCTTTCGAGTAGTAGTCATCCATGAGGATCACGGCGCCCGCGCGTGAGAACGTGCGAGTCATGTTCGACCCCTCGCCACTCCCGCCAACGCTGTAGGCGAGCGTTCCGTCGGACCGTTGAATGCCGACGCCGTAGGCGCCATCCCAGTGCCGCCCCACCGCGAAAATCCCGGTCCCGTCCGGCGCCCTGACTTCGAGCGAACCCCCCTCGGCGATCCGTACGGGACCGTTGGTGATCTCGTTCAGGGCCGGTCGGATCTGCGCACGACCGGTGAGCTCGCGCACCTTCCGTTCAAGTTCGCGGATGCGGTCGAGCAGGTCGATCGGGATCGCTGCCACTAGGCGGCCTCCACATAGAGCTTGGCGGTCTCGGGGCGTCCGCGCAGGGGCGGGCTGATCGCGAGACCGACGACCCGGTATCGGCGGTCGAGCCCTTCGGCCCACCACAGGTCCCGGATACGTACGCGGACGGTTGCGCCGAGCAGCGCGGGGGACAGAGCAACCCGATCGAGTGCGACAGTGAGCTCGGGGATCGGCCGCGGGTCGAGCGCGGCGGCGAGGTCGGCCCGCGCGTGCGCGGCAAGGGTGGCGGGCTCGGTCACGGTCGAGTAGTCGGAAGTCCCGTCGAGCCGCGGCCACCCAGCGGTGAGCTGCGCGGTCTCTTCGAGTAGCTCGGTCATCATGGGCAGGCTCTCGGCGGTCTGGTTCTTGTTGTCCGAGGCGCCCCTGCTCTGCCACACATTGGCGCGCACGGTCGCGTCGATCGGCCACCCGTAGGACATGACCGGGCCCGGGTGGTCGAGCACGATCTCGGACTCGCCCGTTCGGATCACGGGTGCCCCGAGTTGCAGCCGCTTGACCCGCCGACCGTTCCCGTCACGGAAACTCGCGATCCGCCACTCGAAACCGTCCTCGACCGCTCCGAGTTGGTCGATCACCTCACGTATGCGCGGGTGGTCGAAGCGGCGGAACGTTCGATCACGCTTCGTTCCCGAGAGCTGCTCGGCGTCGTACTCGATTCCGATATCGCCGCCGGCCAGACTCGCGGAGTAGTCGATCAGGCCGCGCACGATGTCGAACTGATCGACACCGGTCGCCTGCTGCGTGTGGAAGATCGCGCGGTGGTCGAGGTACGACGCCCATCCGCCCGCCTGAATCCGCAGACCCAACATGCCGCGGGCGTCGCTCGTGAGTGCTGCCGTCCACGGGATGCCGCCCCACCAGATGTCCGGCCCGCGCTCGATCCACATCGCGGTACGGCCGAGTTCGAGGGCGGCGCGGGCACGGGCGGCGATCTGTCGGTTCGGCAGGGGTACGGTCGCCGAGGCGCTGCCGATCTTGCCGATGTAGTCGTCGAGCGCCACGTCGGTCACGGGCAGGATGTCGAGCACCTGATCGGTGCGAAGGTCGCAGAGCACGACTCGGTATGCGGGGGTGATCGCGGATCACCCCCTATCCGTCGAGCGGGTAGATCAGCCCCGACAGAGCCGCCCACGTGGTCAGGCTCGGGTTACCGATGATCTTGAGATGCCCGTTTGTCTGGCAGTCGATCTTGACCGGCACGCCTCCCGCGGCGATCGACGCCGAAGTGTGCAGAGCGGGGCGCGCTGCTGCCGGCAGCGGGGCCGCGAGCGGCTGACCCGCAAGGGGCGGGGCCGCGTTCGTCGTCCACGAGAATCCGCCGCGCCACTGCATGTGAGGGACGCCGCCGAGCATGATCCGCCGGTAGCGCAAGGTCCCCTGTGAGTTCCCGCCGTTGGTGTAGCCGGCGGCGAGGGCCGGGGCCGTCCACCCGATCACCGGATCGAGGGTCTGCCACGCCGACCCGTCCCATCGGTCGAGCCCCTGCCCGTTGTCGCGGTACTGGCCCGGGTAGGCGCCGGTGAACGAGAGCCCCCACCCGCGCGGGATCACGCCGCCGTACGCCGCGGTGAAGCGGCGCCGGTCGGCGAGCGCCGAGCCCCACGTGATCCCGCCCGTGCCCGCCGACACTCCGGCCGGAACGGTGATGTCCCACAACCGCAGGGCCGTAGCGGGCAGTTGCGGGGGGCTCGGCGTTGCCGACGCCGCGCCCTGTACGAGCTCGACCCGGGCGGTCGTCGTGGTGCCGGTGTCGTACAGCTCGTCGACCACCCGCAGCACGAGCGAGTCGATCCGCCCGTGCTGAGCGTTCCCGTCGGTGACCGTGAGGGTCTCGGGTGCCGTGACCGCGACCGGGTAGGCACCCTGTACGTCGGTTCCCTGCACGATGGCGCGGCCGACGCCGAGCTGCACCTGCATGGCGCCGACCCCGGTCGCTTTCAGTGCGTCGCCGCCGGCGATCACGCCGTCGCGGGTCGTCATGGCGCCTTCGGGCGCCATCACCCCGAGCGGGGCGAGGCGGGTGTCTTCTCTGGTCTGTCCCGCGGGGAGCAGCCATCCGGCCCGTACGGTCAACGGAATCTCTCCTTACCAGTAGGCGGAGCGCCACCGGATCGAGGCCGAGGCGCGGGGGTCGGTCGAGCCCGGGGCAGCGCGGAACGCGAGCGAGGTCGATCCCGGGGGTAGGACGAAAAGCGCCTCGGGCGCCGAGCGGGCCGTCGCGGTGTAGAGCCGCGAGGCGGTGCCATTCAGGGTCACCGTTCCGTCGCGGGTGTCGACGAGCAGCTCGTCGTCGCCGGCGAGGTCGATGTCGTACTCGACCACCTCGCCCGTGCGCAGGTTCGTGATCGAGGGCAGCGAGACCGGCCCCCGGAAGCGCACCGTGGGGTGCGCCGGCGCGTCCCCTTCGTTCACCGCGCGCAGCGTCCCGGTACTTCCCGGGGCCCCGAACGCGAGCGGGTACAGCAATCGCTCGGGGCCCGGGGTCACGAGCCAGTCGAGACCGGGCTCGGGCGCGGGCAGCGCGGTCACGGCTTCCTGCTCGATCAGGCTGTACCGCCTCGGGTCGCTCGCCTCGAACTGCAACGCCGCCCCGGTCGCGACGCCGATCGCGTACCCGCCCGTGGCGACGGGCACGGCACGGCGAACGCATCGCGCCCAAGCGAGCAGGGGCGGGGAGTCGTCGAGTCGGATCACGAGCGCCTGCTCGTCGTCGCGGAGCGCGGTCGCCGACGACAGGGCCCGGACGGCGGCGCTCATCCGTCCGGGCTCGGTCCTGATCACGATGTCGTCGAGGGTGATCGTCCTCGCCTCGGCGAGAAGCCGGCCCGGGTAGGCGCCGTGCGCATCCGCCCGCGGGACGGTCCCCGAGGCGAACCCGGGTGAGTCCTCCCACCCGGTGAGGGACCGCCACCGGTACGCGGTGCGCGGCCCGAGCAGCAGATCGTCGCCGAACTGAACGTGCCCGGCAAGGGTGATCATGTCGCCTGCGGCCAACGATCACCCCCTGCCCTTGGCGTGCCATGCGAGGGCGACCGCGGTCTCGTCCGCGCTCGCCGAGCCGGCGTGCCAGTTCTCGATGTGAACGGCGGGGCCGCCCCAACCGCCCTGCGCACCCGCGCCGTACGCGGGCCCGCCCGCGGGGGCGAGCTGCGGGGCGTCGGGCACCGTGACTAGTCGCCGCATGGTGCGGTCGACGGCGGGTGAGCCAGCCTTAATGCCCTCGACGATTCCCGCCGGAATCCACTTACCGATCTTGTCGCGCATGAGACGCGACGGGCTACGAATTCCGAGTGCCTTTGCGATCGGGCCCGGAATCAAATCCTTGGCCCACGACATAAGCGTCGAACGCAACCAAGAGCCCATGCCCTTGATGCCGTTCCACAGACCCATGATCAGATCACGGCCCTTGTCGTACAGCATCGAGCCGAAATTGCCGAAGTAGCTCGCGATGCTCCCCGGCAAGCCGCGCACAAACGCGAGCAGTTCACCCGCCTTGCGCTGCGTTCCCGACTTGATCGAATCCCAATGCTTGATGATCAAGCCGACGAGCGTCCAGTTCAGGAAGAAATCGACGATGCGTCCCGGGATTCCCCGGACCCAATCGACGGTTGCATTCCAGACGCGAACCGTTCCACTCTTGATCGAATCCCAGTGCTTGATTATGAGGCCGACAAGAGTCCAATTCAGGAAGAATTGGAGAATCGTTTCTCCGATTCCCTTAAGCTTGCCCCATACCCAATCCCAAGCGGCGGCCGTCGCCGCTGTGATCTTGTCCCAGTTGGCGACGACGAGCGCGACGATCCCGACGACCGCCGCGATCACGAGCGCGATCGGCCCCATGGCGAGCAGCCACGCAGCAGCCATCCGGGCGCCCTGTATCAGGCTCTGCGTGCCCATGAGCACCCATGCCCCGACCACCCGCAGCGCGGCGGCCCCCGCGCCCAACCCTTGGGCCACCCACCCCGCCAGAATCCCGGCGTTGAGCAGGACGAACCGGGCCGCGGCCGTAACACCCGCCGCTGTCTGCGTCGCCCAACCGGTGACGACTGCTGTCGTCGTCGTCCACGCTGTGACACCCAACGCGATCAGCGTCGGCAGCATCAGCACGCCGATCACGCCGGCGGCGATCGAGAGCGCCGTCGAGTGCTCGGAGATCCACCCGACAGACGCGCGGAACGCACCGCCGAGCCCACCCTCGCCGATCCAGTCAGCAGCCTTTTCGAGCCCCGGAACAAGATAGTTCCCGAGGACCCCAACGACCTTCTGCTCAATGCCACGCTTGAACGCTTCAATCTTTGTCGCCGCATTGTCGTGCAGCGCGTCGCCCGCTTTATCGGTGGCGCCCTTGACATCCCCAAGCGCCTTGACTGCGTTCGACGGGTCAAGCGAGTGGATCGCTTTCTGCATGTCCTCGGCCTTGGTGCCAAAAAGGCCGAGAGCGATTTCCGACTGCTTCGCAGGGTCCTTCACGCCTCGCAGCTTGTCGAGGATTTGATCGAGAGCCTTTGCGGCCTCCGGACCGCCCTTCTGAAAAACCTTCTGCATTGACTCGGCAGAAAACCCGAGGTCCTCATAGGCGGTAGCGGTGGCCTCGCTCATCCCCTGAGCCTGTAGGGTGAATTCCTTCAAGCTGTCCGCGACGACATCAGCGTCACGAGCGCCACCCTTGAGCCCCTGCTGCAAAAGGCCCATCGACGTCTGAGCGTCGAGACCGAGCTGCCGGAATTCCGTCGGATATTCCGAGAAAGTATCGAGCAAATCCTCGGCGACATCGATCCCGTTCTGCGAACCCTTGACGAGCACGTCGAGGGCTTCCTGCGCCGAGTCCGCAAGACCCGTCTTCATCATCGTGCCGACGGCCCGAGACACCTTTGACACGTCCTCGCCCATGACGGACGCGGCCGAAGCAACCTGGGTCGCAAGCTGCTTGACTTGCCCCTGCGTGGCATCGGGCGGCAGCAGACCACCGCGGGCGATCCCCTTGACGATGTCGGCGCCTTCCTCGACCGACTCGACAATCGCGCCGGCGTAGAGATCGCCGGCGACCTTGCCGTACGCGGCGGCGACCGGCCCAGTCGTACCGAGCTGCGCCTGCAACTGCCCCGGGATCTTGCTCTGTTCGAGCGCCTTCCCGATACCGCCCATGAGGGCCCCGCCGATCGCGGCCCCGATCGCGGCGGCGGCGAACCCCCGCAGGGCGGTCCCCATACCCGAGCTCGCCTGCTCGGCCCCATCTGCCGCACCCTCGGCGAGACCGTCGCCGAGCGCGGCGCCCGCTTCATCGCCCGCGGCCTCGGCTGCGGCGGCGATCCGGTCCCCGCCCGACTGCACCGCGGCGCGGGCCCGGTCCATCCCGGCGGCGGCGCCCGAGTCGTCGATCGAGACTGTGGCGGCGAGCTCGCCCACCAACAGCGCCATGGGGCCTCACCTCCCCACGGACGCACCTCCCCGAGGGGAGGAATCAGACGGAGGAGTGAGGACCCGCGCGAGGCGGGACTCAGCAGAGAGCAGGGCGAGGATGCGCACGCGTAGCCATCGCCACGACCGGGCCCGCAGCAGGCCCGGGGTGCCTAGGTCGATGCCGTAGACCTCGTGCAGATCGGCCTCGACGAGCGGCCACTCGGCGAGGATCTGCGCCCACGTCAGTGAGGCTTGCGGTCCTTCTTGCCCTTTCCTCGGGCGGGTGCCGGGCGGGTCCTCGTACCACTCGTAGAGCCCCGACTCGGGGTCGAGCTCGCCGCACCCGATCGGTTCCGGCGAGCTGCCCGGTTCGGGGCCAGTCGAGAAGGGTCGCCGGCCGCGTTCCAGTACCGTTCCGCGGCCTGCTTGTCCTGTGCGATCCACACCATGGCGGTGATCGCGCAGTGCTTGAGCGCCGGCCACTTCACGCCGTCGGCGATCATCTGATCGTGCGCGGGGCCGAGTACGTCGCGGTAGAGGTCGCGCTCGGCGGCGTCGCCGAGCACCTGCTCGTCGGCCCGTCCGCCGTCGGCGGCGACCGCGGCGGCGTTGATCAGTGCCTGCGTGCGCAGACCGATCTCGGCAGACGGGGCGGGCACGGTGTAGAGGCGGCCGGCGACGGGCAGTTCGAGCGACTCGTCGAGCAGCTCGTCGAGTGCCTCGAACGCCACTACGCATCACCCCCGGTCTTGAGCGTCTTGGCCTCGGCGGCGGCGAACGTGCCCCCGCCGGCGACAGGGTTAGTGATCTCGACGAGCGGGCCGGAACCGGTAAGCGTGACCTTGATCGTGTCGACCTCATCCGGGCCGCCCCCGTCGGGCTCCCACGTCACCAGGGCGGAACCTTCCTGCGCGTCGTTGGCGCCGTTCCGGTCGTAGTAGCGGACCCGTACGTAACTCTTGGCGCCGAACGACCGGGACGCCTTCCGGAGTGCTTCCTGCGCGGCGTTGAACACGCCGGTCGTCGGGTGCGCGCGGTGCGCGATCGTGGTCTCGATCGACCACGCGAGCATGGTCACGGCCTGCTCGCTCCACCCCTCGGCGTCGTAGGTGGTCACTTCCTGCTGAGTCGGTTCGATCTTCGGCGTGAACTCGGTGACTCCGGGGACCAGCGTCCACACCGGTGTACCGGGCGTCGTGCCCATATCCAGCTCAAGGCGGTACCGGCGGGCGAGCGCGGTTACGGTCTCGGCCGGGGGCGTCGGGGTGCTCAATGGCGCCTCCTATTCGAGGTTGGGGTGCGCCCGGTGGGCGCGGGCGTAGTAGTTGGCGGACCGCTCCCAGCGGCCGGCCGAGTCGGCGCCGATCGGGGCGGCTGAGACGCGAAAGACGAGCTGCACGGGGATGGCGCCGAAGCGGTGCGGTCCGGACGCGTGCAGCAGCTCGTGCACCTGGTCGTCGAGGGCGTCGACCTCGCGCGGGTCGGCGCCGGCGCGGGTGCGGACCTGAATCCCGGTGGTGGTGTCGGTGAGCACCGACGAGTCGGTGACCGGGTAGGCAGACAGGCAGATGACGCGGTCGGGCGCGGGAGGAAGGGCGGCGACGGTGATCGCGGTCTCGCCGGCGGCGTACGGGCCGTCGGTGCGGTAGGTGCCGACGCCGGCGGCGTGCAGCAGGCGGGCGAGACCGTCGAGCAGGTCGACGGTGTAGGTCATCGCAGCGCGCGCCGGATCTGCGCGGCGATCAGCGCTTGTACCTCGCCGGCGGTCTCGGGCAGCACGCTTTCGAGGTACTTCGCCGACCGGCCGGGGGAGTGCCGGGCGGTCATGTCCTCATGGACGCGGGTGGCGTACGGGGTGTCGTAGGACACCGCGGCGACGAGCTGCTGCTCGTCGACCGAGGTCGCGCCCGAGCGTTCGAGGGTGCCCTCGTTAATCGGCACGCGCTGCCTGCTCGCGGCGAGGACGTGCTCGGCGCCGAGCAGTACGCCGCGGGCCGCAGCCTCGCGGATGGCGTCGGTGACGGAGTCGCCGTTCCAACGGAGTCGGGCGCGCTGCGGGCTCATTCGCACATCACCTCCGTGGACGCGGGGACCGGTAGACCCGGGGCGGTGTGCGAGGCGGTCGTGATCGCCGTGGCGATCCGGCCGTCGGGCAGGGTGACGCGCGATCCGGGCGGGCAGTCGAGGCCCGGGGCGGCGATGATCTGCGCGCTGCTGGTGACCTCGCGGCCGTCGGGGGCGCGCACCATGCGCACGGCCTTGCCGACGAGCGCGGGGTGCTCGACGAGCGGCCCGTACGTCGGGCCGTACGCGCCGTCGCCGAGGTAGGGCTCGACGCCGATCCGGTGGCGGAGCAGGGAGGGCGGGACGCGGGTCACCACGGGATCACCCGCCCCGGTTCGAGGCCGGCGCGGCGCAGCGCGCGGGCGGCGCGCGGGGCGAGCTCGACGCCGGACGCGCCCGCGGTCGAGGCGGCGCGGCCGGACAGGGAGACGGGGCCGATCGAGATGCTGTCCCATCGACCCTGCGCCCCGGTGCCGTCGTCGCCGGCGGCGAGCCAGTATTCGACCTGCGCGCACGTCGCCGAGGCAAGCGCGGCGGCGATCGTCGAGTCGAGCGGGTCGCCGTCCTCATCCACTGGATAGATCGCGGTGAGCAGCGCCGAGTCGATGTCCTCGCCGGCCCGCGCGATCAGCCGCTCGGCGTCCGGTGGTGCCGGTGTGCCGAGCCATGCGGCGAGGGCCTCGGGGGTGGCGTAGGGCAGTCGCGCCACACGGTCACCCCCTCGGCTTGCCGCGGGCAGCAGAACGGCCCGCCGACTTGTCGTCTGGCGGGCCGTCCGGTTCGGCCGTGGGCTCATCGCCCGGCGGATCGTGGTCGAGGGGCTCGACGGTGTAGCCGGCCCCCTCGCAGTAGCCGATTACGGCCCGGTCGCTGGTGGTAGCGGTGCCGTTGACGAACGGGACGCCGCCGGGCCCCTCGCCGGTGAAGTCGGCGACCGGGGCCGTAATGCGCATGGTGGTCATGTGGTGCCCCCTCACGCGCTCTTGATGTTGCGGAACACGGCGGCGGCGCGGGTGGCCTTGAGCACCGGAGCGACCGGGCCCATCTCGACCTCGCCGACCTTGACGGCGCCGGCCCGGTCGAACTCGGGGAGCCACGTGTTCACGAGCGGCGAGCCGCCCCCGACCGAGGCACCGTGGAAAGCGTCGAGCCCGTACCGGACGGCGTACAGGTCGCCGAGGCCGGTCACGTTCCCGCCGGCGGCGGCGCCGTCCGGGTCACGGGTGACGAGCCCGATTACGTCCGTGTTCGAGCCGGCCTTGCTCTTGAGGTCGACGAGCGGGATTCCGTTGTACGCGGTGACCGGGCGGCCGAACGCGTCGGTCGTCTTGTCGAGCTGATCGGTCCACGCCGCGATGGTCTTGAACAGAGACAGGGTCTTGCGGTTGCCGTAGATCACATCCGGGACGTCATCCATGGTGGCGAGCCAGTCGTCGACGTGGCGCTGCGCGGCGAGCGCGGCGCCCTTGTCGGTGATCCCGGTCCAGTCGACGAAACCGGTCGCGACGCCGTTGTTCAGCGGCAGGTACTCGGTCGAGCTGCCGGTGAGGATCTTCGACAGACCGTCGAACCCCTTCGCGTCGGTGGCCTTGTCGCCGTTGATCACGGCGTCGGCGAACCGCGCCCGCGATGCCTTGATGAGCTGCTGCATGTTCAGCGTGACGGCGCCCGAGGCGGCCGGGCCGATACGGGCGATCACGCGGTCGATCTGGAAGCTACCGCCGAGCGGGACGAGATCGACGGTGTAGCGCTGCGTCGAGACCTCGGCGGGGGTGTACTCGGTGTTCAGCGCGCGGAAGTCGGCGGCGCGCTGCGTGATCAGCCGGCGGTACCCGTACGTGAGGGTGTCGCCGCCGGTCGGGGAAACGACGTTGTCGAACGTCATCCGGTCGAGGATGTCCGAGCTCTTACGGAACTCGTCGATCACGTTCACGTCGAGGTCATCGGCCGCGTTGTTCCGGGCCTCGGCAAGGGAGGTGGGCAAAGGTTTCTCCTAGATGGTTCTGCTGCCGAGGCGGGCGGCGACGGCGTCGTGCAGGGAGGTCGCGCGCCGGTCGCCGGCGGGCGGGCCGTTGAACTCGCCGCCCCCGCGCGGGGGCCCGGTCGGGGTGGCGCGGTAGAGGTCGGGGTCGGCGTCGACCGCGGCTTTGATCGCGGTCGTGAGCGCGGCGTCGAAACCGGCGTCGGCGGGGTCGAGGTCGGCGACCGAGGCGAGGAAGGCGCGGGAGTTCAGCAGGCGGTCGCCTCGGGCGCCGGTGTCGGCGGCGACGCGGGCGACGGCGAGCTCGACGCGCGCGGAGCGGAGCGCGGTCGCGTTCTCGGCGAGCAGCCGGTCGCGTTCGGCGACGGCGGCGGCGAGCGCGGCGGGGTCCTTCTCGGACTCGGGATCGTTGGGGTTGAGCGCGCGGGTCACGGCGTCCAGTGCGGCGCGCAGCTCGTCGCGCTCGGCCGCGGCCTGCTCGGCTCGGGTCGTGGCCTCGGCGAGCTGCTGCTCGGCGGCGGGGTCGCCGGCCGGCGGAGTGCTCGGGGCCGGTGCCGGGTTGGGGTCACCGGTCGGGGCGGGCGGGGTGGCGGGGTCGCCGCCCTCGCCCGAGCCGCCCTTGATCGGCCAGATTGCGCGGCCGTCGCGGCGGCGGCCGAGGGCGCGCTCGCCGGTGCGCGGGTGGATCGGCAGGGAGTCGTCGAGGATGTGCTCGGGCATGGTGGCTCGGCCCTCCGAGGGCGTGGTGCGGGCATGAAAGAAGGCCGCCCGAAAGCGGCCCGGTGTCGGTGGTGGCTACTGCTCGGCCTGCTCGGCGGCGACGTAGCCACGGACCCATGCGGCAGTCAGCCGCGGGTCGGTGTAGCGGGGGGCGTCGGTCGGCGGCCGGCCGGCGCGCGCGGCGGCGAGCCCCTCGCGGCGTGCACGCAGCGCCTGCTCGCGGAACCCCAACAGATCACCCCCTCACTGCTTGAGCCACTGGGCGTGTGCGGACTGGCGGGCGGTCTCGCCGGCGCCGGTGCGGACACCGGTCACCTGCTCGGTGAACTCGGCGAGGGTGATCCGGGGCGAGACGTCTTCCCAAAACCTGATCAGGTCCTCGCTCGCGCGGGCGTACGCAACGTGGGCCGGCCCTGAGAACAAGAGGCTCGGGTTATGCCCTGCGGCCCGGGCCTTGCGGTTGAGCAGGTTCCCGCGGGTGTAGTCCTCGGCGGCGAGCAACTGCACATAGATGTGCTCGTCGTACATCTCGCGTATCTCTGCGCGGCTGTACGCCCCGCGCGCCGAGCGGGCTTCGAGCTCGCGCTCGTACACCCATCGCTCGGTTGAGGACATGTGCTCGGTGCCGTCCGGGCCGCGCTCGACGTCGGCGCCGTACGGCCCCCACTCGTCGGGGTCCGCGGGCGGCGGATCGTCGAGGCGGATCGGGTGTATGGCGTCGTCGAGGGCGTCGCGGGCGGCGAGGGTGTCGGCGACCGTCGCGCCGGCCGCGGGCGGCGGCGGGGCGGGCGGGTGCCGGCGGTCGATCTCGCCGGCGATCCGCTCGGCGTCCGCCGGCGAGGCGTAGCGGATGCCCCACACGAGCAGCTCGTCGCCGAGCTCGGAGAGGTCGCCAGCGAGGCGCCCGCCCGGGAACAGGGAGTCGAGCAGGCGGCGCCGGTGGATCTCGGCGCCGATCGCCGGCCGGTCCTCGGGCACGTGCCGCGCCCGGGTAGCGAGCGCCTGCTCGGACATCCCTAGCAGGTCGGCCCGCACTCCGGGCATGGCGGCGTCGACGTCTCGGCGGTCGGCCTCGGCCATGACGCGCAGCAGACCGTCGTCGTCGAGGTGCAGCGCGACGCGGGCGAGCTCGTCGTCGCTGAACTCGGCGAGGCTGTCGACCATGCGCCCGCCGGGGCGGATACGGTCGAGCAGCGCCTGCTCGTCGCGGCGGTCCGCCTCGGCGGTGATCCGGTCGCGGTCGCGCTCGTCGAGCACCCCGGGCCGCAGCGCGGCGCCGAGCTGCTCGTCGGTCATCTCGGGCAGGGTGCGCTCGTCGCCGGCGCGGACCCGCGCGGCCTCGAACGGGTCCGCCCCCGGGCCGCTCGGCGTACCGGGGCGGCCCGCGGTGCCGCCCTCCGGCGGGAGGTTGCTCGCTCCGGGCTGCTCGCGCTCGCGTCGGCGGATGAGCTCGGGATGCTGCGCGAGGTGCTCGCGCATCCGGCCCTGCCACTGCCGCACCCGCGCCTCGGCCGCTTTCTTGGGCTCGGGTGTCGTGGCGGTGGCGCTGCGGTTTTTCCACTTTCTGATGGCGCGCTCGATCGCCCTCTGTCGTTGCGTTGCTTCGTAGCCGGCGGGGTCCTCGGAGTGCTCGACCGGCGCCCGGGTGACACCGGGGAGGTAGGCCGAGGTCGAGTGGCGGCAGTTGGGGTGTTGCAGTCCCGAGCGGCGGGCGTCGTCGAGAGATCCGGCGACGTGGACCCGCACGGTGCGGTCGTCGATCGTGGCGTGCTCGACCTCGATCGTCCGCGCGCCGCTCGGTCCGTCGAGCGCAAGCACCTTGCCCTCGAACGGGTCGCAAAGATCGCAGTTGTGGGGGGCGTTGGAGACGATCACGAGCGAGACGCCGGCGGCGCGCAGCTTGTCGCCGTGCGCCTCGACCGCGGCCCGCCCGACGGCGGTCCGTACGGCCATCTCGGCATAGCTCGTCATCTGCCACGCGCGCCCGCCCTTGTCGACGAACGTCCGCAAGCCCCGGTCGGCGAACCGTTCGAGGGCGCGTTGCGTGGCCTGCCGACGGGTGTCGATGCCGAGGAGTGGGGTCGCCGTCACTTCGCTGATGACTTGCCGGTATCCGTCTTCGACGCCGCGGAGAATCCCGCGATGCGTCTCGGTGACGAGCTCGATCGTCTCGGCGGCGAGGCGGTCAACGGCGCGGGTGTTGGGTGTGCTGTCGGCGATCCGGCGGGCGTCGGCATCCGAGAGGGCGCCGAGCTCGGCGAGGCCGGCGCGCGCCCCAACGTCGTACGCCTCGGTCACTGCCGAGAACACTTCAAGGTCGAGAGCGGTCGCGAGGGCGTCGACGACACCCTGCGCCGCGCGGCGTAGGGGCTGAATCGCGGCGAGCTTGGCCACGGCCCACCCGGGGGCGTCGAATCCCTCGGCGAGCTGCCGCGCGACGATGCCGAGCAGGCGCTGCTCGGCGTCCGCGTAGAGGTCGCGGACGCCGGCCGAGAGATCCTCGACCATTCCGGGATGGATCGACATCATCCCCCCGTCCAAGCAGCCGAACCGGGCGATGCTGTCAGTCAGTTCCCTTAAGATCCGACCTATGCCGCAGTCGCGACCATCAATCTCCGCCGCCTTGAAACGGGAACTTCTCGAAGAGGCCGGCTATGGCTGCGCCATACCGGGATGCGGCGTCACGATGCCGTTGGATCGCGCGCACCTCTTGGACTGGGCAAAGACCCGTGATGACCGGTTCGGCAACCAAATCATGTTGTGCAAGAACCATCACGGGCTGCACGGGAAGACCATCACCACACAGGACCTGCGCGTAATCAAGGCAAAATTGGCTTTCAGGCAGGGTCGTTATGGTAAACATGCACTCTCTCTGCTGCGAATGCATGCCGTCCTTCGAATACCTCGCATTGACCTTTATCAAAGCAATGAAAACCTGAGGGTGACGGTTGACCCGCTGGCTCGGGACGGCTATTACCAATTGCGAAAACGCGAGTTCGATAGTCGCCAAGGATGCATTGTGGAGCGTTGGGAGCTGACGCAGAACGGCCGCTTCTTTACATGGGCTTGGCGTGAATCTGGAGATGATCTGGTGATGCCTGTTGAATCAAAGATGTGCCGGCATGTGGCTTGAAGCTCAATCCAAGCTGCCGAGTTGCATGGGGTCGGGCACTGCCGTGCCCCACTCGATGCTGATACGGGCGACCTCGGCGTGCACGTCTGTTTCGTCCCACTCAGGATGGATCATCCGAACTTTGGTCTCGGTCGAGACGGCTTGCGCCTGCTGGAGGAGTGCCAGGGTTTGAGCGAGCGAGGACGTGTCGTCCGTGATCGTGTCGCCGAATGCGACTCGGGGCCGCTCGGGCACGATGCGCGGCGTGAAGAACTGCCGGTCGAGCAGCAGCAGAACGTGCAGGATGTCGGCAACGGGCGGGGTCCAGTACCTCACTTTCTTCCCCCGAGTGATCATGCTCTTTCGCTCGCGCGCCTTGATCTCGGTCGCGGTCACGGCGGCGCCCTGGTCGCCGAGCCCGAACGTCGCCGCCGAGTATCCGGCACTCATCACGGCTTGCCGGGTGATCGCGGCCGAGGTGCGCTCGTGCTCGTCGACCCTGATCGAGAACTGATTCAGGGTGATGCCGGCGCCGCCCTGCTCGGTCGGCGGGATGTTGAGAAGGGTCCAGATTTCCCGGTCGTCGTCAAAGCTCGCGCCGCGGCCGGGCCCGTGGTCGCGTAGGTACCCGTCGGGGACGAGCAGCCGCGCGCGGGCGAGCCGCAGGTCGCGAATCCATGACGTCCATGTCGTGTCGAGGGCGTCGAACAGGTCATACAGGGGAGCGCTGTAGTCGCTGCGTCCGAACGGCGAGCCGCGGTGCTTGCGGTGGGGTCGGATGTTGGGGCAGTAGGCGGCGGTCAGCAGGTCGATACCGGTCTCGATCGCGTCGCCGTCCGGGCCGAGCGAGTCGGCGAGGGCGGCGACCTCGGGGTGTTCGGTGAGCGGCACCCGTATGCCGAGGCTGTCGGCCGAACCCTGGTAGAGCCCGTGCTCGATCCGGCCCGGGGAGTGCCGTTCGAGGTGGCGCCACACCGTGACCGAGTCTGCGGCGAGCTCGCGCCAGAACGTCACGGCGGCGAGGTGCCCCCAGCGCCATTCGGGCACGGCGGCGTCGGGGTGCACGGTCGTGAGCAGCGGCCGGCTGGCGAGCGAGCGATCCCACGTGACGCGCAGGTACACGCCGCCGAGCGCGGCGGCGACCTCGGCCGCTTCAAGCAGGGTGTTCGCGATGCCGTCGGCCGCGGCGAGCTCGTCGAGCCGGTTTTGCGTGCCGGTGTCGTCGACGGTGAACTCGGGCGGCTCGCTGAACAACAGATCGGCGCTCGCGGTGGCGATGTCGCCGGGCAGGGGGATGTGCAGCGGGTGATCGGGGGCCCCGGGCTGCTCGGCCCGGTCGCGTCCCCACAAGCGGCGCCGGCCGTCGCGTCGCCGCGGGGCGTCGCGGTAGACGGTGGCGAGCTTGTCGCGGTCGCCGGAGTACCAAGCATCATCGACCCGCACCTCGGCGTAGTGCCGAGCGAGGGCCGGCGGGGGCCACGGCGCGCCGTTGTCAGGCAGGGGCACAGCTCACCCCCCGCCGTCGGTCTCGGGCCCGCCGTGCCGCGCACGGCCGGCAGTGCCGGGTGCCGTTCGGGGCGCGGTAGGTGTTCACGCGGTTGAACCGGTGCCCGCGGGCGCAGTGCGTCTGACGCGCCCGACGCGCGGCCGGGCTGATCCCTCGCCTGATGTTGGTCCGGGTGGTGACCACTTCGAGGTGATCAGGGTTGACGCAGTGGCGCCGGCGGCAAAGGTGGTCGATCACGAGCCCGCGGGGAATCGGCCCCCGTACGAGCTCATAGGCGACACGGTGCGCGTACTGCGGGCGGTCGGCGACCTTGAACTGCCCGTACCCGTTGGGCTTGATGTGAGCCGTCCAGTCCCAGCACCCGAGAGGGCCGGGGGCGACCTTGTCGAGGAACCGGTCGGTCAGGGAAGGGGGCACGCGATCACTCCCTCGGTGTGCTCGGGCCCGGGGCGCGGTGAGGCGCCCCGGGCGGGGTGGTGGGGGAGTGATCAGGCGGCGATCGTCAGCAGTCCGCGCCACTCGTGCACGGTGCTGTGCACCGCGTAGCGCAGCGCGTCGAGCGAGTGATCGTCCTGTTTGACGGGGCGGTCCTCGCCGCGGGCCGCGGCGGCGTCGTCCCATACGTACGTGGGGAATTCGGCGAGCAGTCCCTCGCACGAGCGGTGCACCAGGAGCGCGCCGGCGTCGAGGGCGTTCGCCACGCTGCGGATGCCGTCGAGCACGCTGTTATTGGCACGGGCGACGTTCGGGTACCCGTCGGCCCATAGCTGCGTGGAGTAGCTCGCCGCGCTCGGGTCGATGAACGTCCACTCGGGCCGCACGCCCTGCTCGGAGATCCATTTACGGACGGCGCGGCTGTACTGCGCGTCGGTCATCTGCCGGCGTGTGGCTCGGGCGTCGTGCCGCCACTCGCTCACCGCGTACAGTCGGCCGTCGGTGCCGAGGCCGAGCAGGATCGCCGAGAACGGGTTGCTCGTGCCGTAGTCCACGCCGACCCAATAGCGATGGATCTCGGGCAATTCGTCGACGACGTGCCGCTGCTCGTCGTACATGTCGTAGATCGCGCCCTCGGCGACGACCCACTCGCCGAGGATCATCCGGCGCCGCCAAAGTCCGGTGTACTCCGCGGACAGTGCCTTGACGTAGGCCGGTGACAGGGCGGGATTGTCGGCGAGCTTGAAGTGCCAGGAAGCGAGGTCGAGCTCGTGCTGCCGGTCGAGGTACTTCGCTTTGAGCCAGTGCCGAGGGCCGTCGGGGTTGGTGGTGCCGATCAGGATTGCGCGGGCGACACTCAGTCGGGCGAGTAGCTGAGTGAAGAACGCTTCCGGCAGCAACGTGACCTCGTCGGCGTATGCGACGGAAGCGGTCAGTCCTCGCAGCCGGCCCTCGGACCGAGAGTCACTCGCGCCGATCAGGTGTACAACTCGGCCGAGGATCACGGCCGTTGTTGCACCGCGGGTGTGGTGGACCTCGGCCGCGGTGTCCGAGAACAACTCGGGGTCTTGAAGCGGCTCGATCACGTTCCGCTCGATCGTGGCGAGCGACCGTCCCACAATCAGGATGAGTCCCGAGGGGGGTGCACGCCGTACGGCGAGCAGGAAGCGCAACAGGCTGGAGATCGTCTTACCGGAGCGCACCGACCCGTGCCACAAGTTGATACGGGCCGTGGCCTCGCGGATCGAGCGCAGTTGCTTGTCGGAAAGGTGTCCCGCCGAGGCAATCACCCCCCGTCCGGTGCACCGTCCTGCGGGCCGAGCAGGGCGTCGGCGAGGCGGTCGAGCATTCCGCCGGCGCTGCTGGTCTTGGTGTTACGGGCGAGCTCGGCGACCTTGGCGTGCACTTCGGTGAGCGCGCGGGCGGCGGTTGCGTAGTCGCGGGCGTCGCGTGCAGAGTCGGCGGCGCCGACCCGCTCAACCTGAGCGAGGGCGCCGTCGAGGGCGTCGTCGGCGAGCTGCTCGCGGCGGGCGGCGGCGTCCGCCGTGCGCGCCTCGGTCGCGGCGGCGACCCGCGCCCCGCCCGAGAACGCGAGCCCCTCGGCGGCGGCGATCTTAGAGACGGTGGCGGCTCCGCGGCCGAGCTCGCGGGCGATCTGATTACGGGACTTGCCCTCGGCGTGCAGCCGGCGAACTGCCTCGCGGTCGTGGTCTTGGATCGGTTGAGCCATAGCTGCTCACCTCCTTGACCGATGCGGTTTGCGGATGCGGACCGCTGCGCATACTGGCCGGGTGACCGTACTTTCTGAACTCACTACCAGAGGATTGCCGGTCCTTGTCGCTGGCGTTCTCGGGTTTGTCCTAGCGTCGCATGTGGCCGGTCGTCAGGAGCTGGGCAAGGCTCGTGCTGCGGCCCAACTTGCACTCCGTGCGGAAGTCGTGGAGTTGCGCGCTCACTTGTCGTATCACTGGCGCCGGTACGAGCTGCACGAGACCTATCCGGATGCTTTTCTGACGTACGCGGCGAGGTCGCGTCGTCTCTGCGACATGGTGGCCCGCGCGTGGGAGATGTCGCCGCGCCGCAGGAAGAGTGTCCGTCAGTGTCTCGTGCAGCTCTTCGGCGAGTTGGATGTCCGAGCGGCCGAAGAGCTCTCGATGGTGTCCCTGGGGGATCGGTGTCATCCCGCGAACGATTCCGAGGTGTGGTCGGCAGTCCATGCGGCTGAGATCGACGAAGTCGCGGAACTGGGGCTCAACATGCCTGGCAGTCTCCACGAATTCGCCGACGACCCTTCCAGCGAAGACAAGTACAACCAAACTCGGTCGGACCTGGATGCGCTGCTTCGCGTGGCTGGAGGGGTCGAGCGACTCGCCCCCGTACGGTAGAGAGCTTTCGGGCACGCCGGAGGCGCCACCAACATTAGGTCACGGCCCGATAACGGCGCAAGGGTGTTCTTGGGCTCGCCAGCTTCACACCGAGCGGCCGGTGCGGTTCAGCCACTCCTTGTAGCGCCATGCAAGCGCATCCGTGTGCGGCGGGCGGGGGAGGTCAAGTCGTGGGTGAATGATGCCGAGCTCATCGAGGCTCGGGCCCTCTGGGCGGACTTCTACGGTGAACGTGTCGGGGTGAATCGCGAAGAGGTGGGCATCGAACGCTCGGTGAAGGGCCGCGTTCATCGGTAGGCCGTTGCGGGCGTCGGAGCTTCCGCCGTCAGCGTCTCCGCGTAGATGGGCAGCCTCTATCATCTGCGGAACTGCGATGCCGGAGAGGGGGCAGCGAGGCCCATAGCGGCGGAACACTTCAAGCTTGAACCGAGCCTGATCGGGGCGGACGGTCACGGAGGAAGTGCGCTTGCGGCTGCGGTTGCCCTCCAGGGAGAACGGCTCGTCGTCTGAGCGGTCCCTGTCGATGATGCGCTCGGGGGCCTTGTCGCCGAACTCGACGAGGAACAGGCTGCTCTCGTCCTCCCAACCTTCAACCCAGGCAAGCTGAACGGTGCGGTACTCGCCCACTTCGGCGATCACGAACACGGGAAGCTTGAGTTCCGCGGCGGCCTTTGTGGCGTTGACCTCGGCGAGGTCACGCCCTCGGGCCTTTGTTACCGGGTAGTGGTAGAGCACTCCGGTCTCGCTGAGGTCATCGGGATAGTGCTGGCCCGTGTGCTTGAGCCCCATGGTCACGCCGTAGGGATGCACCTTCTTCGTGCGCGACAGGTCAGCCCAGATGCCTCGGAAGTTGCCGTATGCGCCGGCATCCCGAACGGCATCGGCGGTAAGCAGTCCGTTGTCGTCTCGACGGTCCATGAGGTTCGCCCACACGGCGAGTCGCCAAGCACGTTCCTGCTCCACCGTCTGAGAGTGGCTATCCAGCACCGTGAACCCCAGGCTGCGGAGTACCTTGTTGGTCGCTGCCTCTCCGCCGTCGAACTGATCGTTCGTGAGCGCGCCGGCGTCTGGGTGTTGATGCCCGTGGGCCACACCTGCGATAGCTTTTGCGTCGTAGAGCCGGCCGGCGTGGCTGACGTAATAGCGGGTCGAGGCGCCAAAGTCGTACCGCTTCCGGAATGCGATCCCGCCGAGGTCGTCAAACTCGGCAAGGGCCGCCTTCACGGCCTCGGCATCCGTCAAGTCTTGGATCTTCACTGGCACCCCTCAGTCATCCGTGTCGAGTTGAGCGTAGACAACAGGACTGACAGGGCGTGACGAGCTGCGTAAACGGGCGGCGCGGGCTGTGGCGCGACCGTACCGTTTCCGCATGACGTTCCCTCCGCAGCCCCCGCCGCCCAAGGCATCGGATGTACAGCTCACCCCCCGACTCCTCGAACGGGCGGCCCACTCGATCAGCCTCGCTCTGGACCACGCCGACAAGCTGCTCGGCCGCGGGCTCGACGGCCGCGGCAAGGAGCAAGACATAGTCGCGATCAAGGACGGCGTAAGCGGGCCGACGCGAGATGCACGGCTGCGTCTCTATGAGCTGCTGCACGAGACCGCCGAGCTCGCACAGTGCAGTGCTCTTGATCACCTTCGGGCGCTCCCTGCCGACCTCATGCGCGACCCGCAGCCGACGTTCTCGCACCTGACCCTCGCCCGGGTAGCCATGGAAGCCGGCGGGATGTTCGCCTACCTCACCGATCGCGACGTCGACGTGCGCGAGCTCCTCGCACGGATCGCCGGTATCCAGATGGCGGACGTCGATACGGCCCTGCGGTTCGCCGAATCCCACACCGAGCGCCCCGATCTCGTCGCCGCCATGCAGCAGACGGAACAGGAACTGCTCGCCCTGCTTGATGGAGCCGGGGTCACGCACCGAAGGAACAAGCGGGGTCAACTCATCGAGACCGACCTCGACGGCCACAAGACGAGTGGCGACATGGGGATCGCCAAGGCGGCCCGTGCGTTCCTGGGCCACGACGATCACGACCCCTACAACCTGTTGTCGGGCGGCGCGCACAGCCGGCCATGGCTCCTTCGGAGCGCCAGGGAGACGCCGCCGGACGGTGGGTCCGTCCTGTACTTGCTGTGGTTCACGAAAGCCCTGCTGACGGTGTGGCTTGAGCGGTGGGCGGCATACACCGGTGCCGAGCTCGACCCGCCCATCACGAAGGTGGTCCAGGGCATCACCATCACGATTCAGCGCGCTGCCGAAGGGGACTTCAACAGTGCGTGACGCAATGCAGCAATGACCGGCGTCGGCCCGATCTTCCTCGGGTCGCCGCCGGTCGCTGTTTAGGCCGCCGCAACGGCGCTGAGGTCCACCCCGAGCGCGGCGATCAGCTCGGGAAGGTCGTCCCACTCCCACACCCGCGCCCGCTCCCTGCTGTCGAGCGGCACGGGGGCTGAGCAGGCGCGCCCACCCGAGCAGGTCACGGCCGGCGGCCCGTCGGGGGCACTGTGCAAGGTGAGCTCGCCCTCGCACCACGGGCACGGCTCGGGCAGTGGGGTGTCGCGCTGGTCGAGGCCGAGGGCGCGCAGCACCCGGGCCTCGGCGATCCGCGCGGTACGCCGCGCTTCGTGCAGCAGGTGCAGCGGCAGCACCTCGAACGGTGGCGGGGCGAGGGCGCCGTCGAGCTCGCGCTCGGGGGCGGTGTCCTCATCCTGCACGCGCCCCTCGATCCACACGCACGCCCAGTGCAGCCCGTGCACCCGCGATCCGGCGGCACGCCGGCTGTCGGGTGCGCTCGGGTCGGCGGACAGCCATGCCCGGGGGTCGCCCTGCTCGGTGCGCTGTACGGCGGCGGCGAGGGTGTCGGCGAGGTCGAACACGAGCCGCTCGACGCCGCGGCCGGCGTCGAGGGCGCCGAGGTTGATCGGGGCGGGGTGCTCGCGCAGCACGAGCGGGGACCGGTCCTCGACGACGAGCTGCTCGTCGCTCTCGCGCATGGTGTGTGCGAGCTGCCGCGGTGGCCAGTGATCGGCCGGCGGTTCCTCGATCGCGAGCAGCAGCTCGGCCCACCGGCCGCGGATCGTCCGCAGCGCGCGCACAGTCTCGTGCACAGCCTGTGTGTAACTCACTGTCCCCCCTCGGTGGATGCGCGCAGTGCCTCGACCTCGGCGGCGTACTCGTCGCGCTCGGCCTCGGCCTCGACGATGGCCTGTTCGGCGGCGGCGATTCGGTGTGTCAGCCGCAGCGCCGCGGCCTGCTGCCCGCCGGCCGAGCGGCGGAAGTTGTCGCAGTCGGCGATCTCGGCCTCGACGAGCTGCCGCAGCCGCGCCGTGTCCTCGGGACCGAGCACCCCTCGGTCGGCACGGGCGAGCAGGACTCGCAGCGCCGTGCGTCGCTCGTGGCGGACTGCCTCGCGGGCGTCGCTCCGGCCGCGCCGAGACCGGATGCGGGGGAGGGTGTTCGTGGTCATGGTGTGCTCTCTCCGTTCTCGGCTCGGCGCGTCGTCGAGCAGGTGGTGCAGGTGGTCGGGCACGGCCGGCGGCCGAGGCGGCGCAGCTCGCGGTCGAGGCGGTCGTCGATCCGGACCGCGTACGCGAGGGCGGCGCCGAGGGCGAGCGCGAGCGTCACGGCGAGGGCAAGCAGGGCAACGCTCACGGGGTCGTCTCTCCGTTCGTTCGGGCACGGCGCAGCAGCCGATCGAGGGCGCGCCGAGCGCCGCGGGTCTCCCGCGCGCGAGGCGCGACCGGTCGCGCGCGGTGGTGTTCGTGGTGCAGGTGGCCACCGGCGTCCAGCGCGCGGCCGAACTCGGCAGTCATGTGCCATCCGTCGATGGCGAGGCGGTCGGCGAGCGAGGCGACGAACACGGTCGCGCGGTGCGGGGGCACGTCGAGTTCGTCGGTCAGATGGGCGGCGATCGCGGCCCGGGCGGCGAGCGGAATCATCGGGCCTCGCCCCCGCCGCTGGTGTGGCGGGCGCGACCGTCGCGGCGCGGGGCCGGCGGCTGGCACATGATCCGAGCGACGCGCACCTGCTCGGTGTCGGCCTCTCCGTTGCCGTGCTCGGCGATCAGCGCCTCGACGCGCGAGGGATGAGCACCGGTGAGCGGTCGCCGGCCCTTCCCGCGGTTGCGGAAACTCGATCGGCACTGCTCGTCGATCGCGGCGAGGCAGTGCGGGCACCGGACACTGAGCGGGTCGGGCAGACCCTCGGCGACGAGCTGCTCGCGGTGGGCGCGGGCCGGCCGGAACTGCCGCAGCTCGGCCGCGACATGAGCCGGCATGTACCGACGCGGGCCGGCGCCGACTCCGGACATGAGCGCGGCGAGACGTCTCTGCCCTGCTGCGTTGATCTCGGCCCGGTACTGCGCCGGCGCGGCGTGCCCGCGGGCGACAGCGGCGCGGGTGCCGAGCAGTTCCTCTCGCCATGCCTGCGGGTTGTCCGGGTCGGCGGTCGGCACAGGGTCGGTGTGCCGGTTCATGAGCTCGGCACGATGGGGCCCCCACGCGGCGAGCAGGTCGTGCGGCTCGATCGCCCGGAACTGCGAGCTCTTGTTCCCGCCCTGCTGCTCGTAGTAGCGGCGGGCGGCGCGGGCGGCGTCCCATCCGGTTTCGGGCATGGTCGCGGGCACATCGGCGACGGCGGCGGTCCACTCCGAGATGGTGCGGGCGGACTGCTGCGGATCGGCGAGGGCGCGGCGCACTCGGCTGTCGAGCGTTCCGGCGAACGCGAGCAGGGCGGCGATCTGTTCGGGCGTCATGGGCGGCTCTCCTTTTGGGCGAGCAGGGCGAGGCCGGCGGCGAGGTTGTCGGCGTAGTTCGCGGTCGAGGCGGGCGCCCGAGGCGGCGTGTTCGGCGCCGGCCGGTCGAGGTCGCTCCAGACCTTGAGCCAGTAGCGGGCACTCTTCGGTGCCTCGCCCGGGTTGGTGCGGCGGGCGGCGATGTCGACAAGGGCCTCGACGCCGTGCGCCTGTACGAGCCGGTAGACGTCGCGCTGCTCGCCGAGGCCGAGCGACCACCGGACGGCGATCGAGGCGGCGACGAGAGCGGCGTCGAGCGGACGCAGTTCGGGAATCAGCGCAGCCGCGGTGTTCGTCGCGCGCGGCTGCTGCTGTTCGTCTTGTAGAGAGCTTCTTTTGTTCTGGGGGCCGGTAGCCGGCCCCCCGGGGGCCGATGTCCGGCCCTCCCCCGGGCCGGTAGCCGGTCCCCCCGGGGCCGATGTCCGGCCCGGGTTGGAATCCGGCCCGGGCCGGTCCTCGGTCCCCCTCTCGTCGAGCAGGGGAAGGCGGTAGACCGTTTCTCCGCCGGGGCCGAGTTCGCCCTCGACGATCCCGAGCTCGCCCGAGGCGAGCAGGGTGTCGACGGCGTCGCGGACGGTGGACCGAGCGGCGCGGGTGCGGCGGATGAGCGAGGCGGTGCCGGCGTAGGCGACGCCGTCGGCGTCGGCCCGATCAGCGATCGCGAGCAGCACCAGACGAGCGGCGCCTCGGCTGTCGGATTGGGACCAGACCCAATCCGTCGCGGCGAGGCTCAATGGTTCGTCTCCTTAAGGGGATCGGCGAGCCCGGAGGTTCGGGCCGGCCGGCGACTGCGGCGGGCGTGTGTGCGGGGCAGCGGTTGCCGACGATGTAGCGGCGGGTACCGATCGCGCGGCAGTAGTCGCCGGCGGAGCCGTCCCAGTGCTCACAGATCACGCCGCGCGATCGGGGCGGCCGACGTACCGAGCGAGGACCACGAAACGGGGCACGTTGTTCTCGACCACGGTCCGGGCGATCGCCTGAAACGAGCCAGCCGGCGCGTAAGACGCGAGCTGCGCGGACCGGATCGCCTGCGCCGCCGAGGACGCTCGGGCGCTCGTTTCCTTCTGCTGGATCTCGGCCCACTGGTTCGGGTGCGCCTTGAGCAGCTCGACGATCAGCGCGTGCTTGACGTTCTTCTGCCGTGCCGGCGGCGGGCCGGCGATGAACTTGACTGTCACTAGATCCCCCTCTGATCTGTCACCGAACGCGAACAGACATGCTTGTTGGCATGTCCGAAACGGCGCTAAGGTCCGTTCGTGTTCACGAACAAGAACAACGTAGACATGGCAGAAACCCGACGTCAACGCAGTTCCGAGGTGTGCAACCGGGCAAGATCACTGGTTAGATGAGACTGTTCGCGTTCTGCGACAAGAACGGAGATGAGAAACCGTGTCGGAGAACGACACCCCGATAGGTGAGCCGACGGCCGATGGGGCGGCCGGGCGTGCCCCCGACTCAAGCGCCGGCGGTCCCTTTGCGGCCCTAGTGGCGGCGGCGATCGCGGGGGAGCCTCTACGGAGCGTCTCCGCGCGCGCCGTTGACCCTGAGACGGGCAAGCGCATCCCGCACAACCAACTACCCAAGATCGCCAAGGGCGACGGGTACAAACGCGAGCGGTGGCTCATCGGCGCAGTTGCTGCGGCCGTAGGGCGTCCGCTCGTCGAGGTGCAGCGCGCCGCGGCGGAGGAGTGGACCGGCCTACAGGTCGGCGACCTGCTACGCGCGAGTAACTCGACTACAACCGTTGTCGTGGCTTACGAGTCTGGCACTACGGCTGACGATCTTCCCCTGCTTAAAGAGAAGCTAAAAACTCTGGGGCTCGGGAACATCCGAGTCGTGTCCGCAGACGTCGGTGACTCTGCGCCGTAAGCGCGTGACCTGCGGTGTTTGTGCGGGTATGTTGGTTGAGCTCTTGCCTCGGGCATATGTTCGAGTGAAGGGCTCCGCCATGCCACAAGGGGGGGCATCTTGTTCCGCGTCCGCCGTACCCGACTCGACGACAAAGCGCCGGCCGCCGGCGCTGCTGACGAAGCAGATCGACACATCTTGATCGACGACCGGCACATCACTGATACCGGCGCGATCGCCCTTGAGCTCGTCCTGAACGCCCTTCCCCCCGTCGAGGGCGGCCGGGACCGAGCTAGCGAGCCGCGGCCCAAGAGCGACCCCGGCAAGGCGCGGCAGGGCTAAGACGGCAGAAGGGGCCGCACGGTGCGAACCGTGCGGCCCCTTCTGTGTGTCGGTGGGCCGGTGTAGCGTGTGGTTCGAGCAGGCGACGTTTGTGCAGGTCAGGGACCAGTTTCTGAGTGCCCATTGCGTGCCCAATGCGTGCCCATTGCGTGCCCGAACTGCTCTGTACCGGATGTCACGAGTCGGCACGGGAAGGCACCGCCGCACGGCTTGAGCTGCGGTTATCGCCATACGGCGGCACCCCGTGGAACTATCCGGCAGGACTCATCTGGCGCTCGTAATGCGTAGGTCTCGGGTTCGAATCCCGAAGGCGGCTCCATTCAAGACCAGGTCAGACCCGCTCTGACCTGGTCTTTTGTGCTGTCCTCCTGATGGTTGGTCAGTTCGTGGGGTGGCCCTCGGTGGAGGGGAGCGCAAGGGGTGCGCATTGGAATTCCGTAGCCCAGGACCCTGACCTGGGGTTTTCTGATGGGCGGGTAATTGTGATGCCGAAGTGTTGTGACGGACGGCGTGCCGGTGGCTGCGGCCGGCGTTTCATGGCGGCGATCTCTGAACCCGGATCCAGGCCCCGTACCGGCGGTAGCGTCGTCGTCTTCGGGGCCGTCTGGCCGGGGGAGCTACGCTGCCCCGTTTCGTGCAGTCGTGATTGCCCGGATCCGGCGGTCCTCCGCCTCTAGGTCGAGACGTGCGATGTCGGGGTCGCCGTCGAAGTCGTCCCGCGCGATCTCCTCCGCTTGCTTGACCACATGCTCCAACCGGCAGACGAAGCTGCGCATCGCCTCCAAGGCCTCGCGAGCCTCGGCAGGAGGCAACTCGCCCGTGTGGACGCCATAGCCCAGCCACACCCGCGTGCGGCGGCCGTAAGCGTGGGGCTTGTCATTGGTGACGACGACCTGAGCAGTGAGCCACGGCAGGGTGTCACCGTTGGCGCTGCACCCGCCGGAGTCGATGGCAGCGTCCCGTAGCTCGGTCTCAATCGGGAGGGCGCTGTGCCACTCGGCGGCGACCGGCTCGGCGTGGTCGTTGATACACCACGGGGTGCAGCCATAGCGCAGCATCCACTCGGGACCGCGCTGGGCCGCGGTGAGCGGGAGACAGGACGCCTCCACGCACGGGCGGCACATCCTGATGTCCGCGCCGGTCATGTCCTTGCAGGGCTGGAAACTGAGGAGGGCATCGGCGGGGAAGTACAGGACTGCGGTGTCGTCGAGTTCGCTGTCGCACTCGATGCAGCGGCCGATCGCGCGGACATCGTCGCGGGCCACGCCGATTTCATCGGACCGCGCGATGACGGTGCGGCGGTCGTTGATGACCTTGATCTCGGGCACGTCCACGGCCGGATCGTTGGTCAGTTGCAGGTCGAAGCCCAGGCGCTCGCACTCGCGGACCAGCTCGGGGAGGTACTGAGCGTCGTCATCCGCGTGCTGGTGCGCACCGTCGGCCACGCTGCCGCTGACGCACTCGGTTGCGCTGCGCCGACGGGAGTCGCGGTCTCTTCGTGAGCCGTTGGCGAGCTGGGAGGGGAAGGTGGTGAGGTTCGTGGTGGCACCGCTGCGATGGAAAGACGTGATGGCCATGGCATGTGCTCCTTCTCGGAGTTGGAGTCCTTTGTTTGTCGGCGTAGTCGCGCTGATGGACGGGGGCGCGGCGGACCCTCCCCATCCGGGCCGGTTTCGCCCTGAAGGGCTCTGCCTGTCGGCAATGGGCGCGTACAGTGCGCTTCTTCGGGAGGTCAGCCAACTCGGATAGACCTCTGAGGCCACCCCGGGGCGGACCTGTAGGGGCGGTGCCGGTTACGCGGTGGCGAACGAGGCGGACAGCACGGCAGCCGCCTGGTACACGGGCTTCTTCGGCCGATACGCGGTCAGCAGAGTGCGCACGGCCCGAAACTGTGGCGGGTCCGCGGAATACGTTCGTGGACGCGGCATGGGAGTGTGAGGCTGAAGGCCAAAGTGCACGTGCGAAAAAGGAGCGAACCCCATTGGGTCACGTCCGTCGTGGTATCGACGCGAAGAAGGGAAGAGGGCAGTTGCCTCGGTTCCTGACCGTGCCACTCTCCCACGCGACCCAATCCCTGTTTGGCGTGTGAAGAGCCGGCGACGCGAGCGCCGTCTGCCGGAACTTCCGACTTCTTCCGCTCTCGTGGCCCTGCTCAGCCAGTCGTCGGCACAGCCGCCACGAGAGCGTTGGTCAGCGTCGGAAACCGCGCTTGGGGTCCCGGGCGGGCGGGTAACCGAACGACTCGAACCACGCTGCCGCGCGCAGGTCGCCCATGCCCAGGTGCTGGTTCACGTCGCCGTCCGGGTCCTCGATGCCGTCGAGGCGTGCGTCGAACAGCATGAGTACATCATGGTCCTGGAAGAACAGATCGGAGCAGGCGTCCCAGTCGTAGTCGTCGCGGTACTCGGGCAAGTGAGTGTGTGCGGTATCGCTCGTGTCGATGGCGTCCAGGTGGCTGGGCGCATCCTCGATCGCCAAGTGCAGGGCCATCTCCTCGGCCGTGCACGAGGGTTGGGGCCACCGGCCGTGCTCCAGTTCATCGGATAGGTCGTCGAAGGCTCGCGCCATTCGTCGGCGCCAGCTCCGGTCGGCGGACCAAGTGAGAGAGGGCAGGCGGGTGAACAACTCCCAGTTGCCTGGGCGTTGCTTGGTCACGGGCTGGTCGCGCAGCTCGTCGGCATCGTCGTAGGCCTGGTCGGCCAGGACGCTCAGTGATGTCAGGAGCAGATCGGCGGTGCGAGGGGTCAACTGCCAGCTGCAGTCCTCGCACTCCTCGTCTTCGCACGAACACTCCTTGACGGGGAACAGCGCGACCAAGTCGGGCTGCTGCTCCTCTTCGATCGGTGTGTTGGAGGCCAGCCGATGCAGTCGCCAGCCGTGGTGGAAATGGGTTGTCACCGGGACGGGGCTCCAGTCGGTGAGCTCATCGCCGTCTTCGACGCGCAGCAGTCTTGCCTCGCTCTGGTCTTCCAGGGCGTCCGCCCCGGTGATCCAGCCACCGCTCTCGGTGAGCGTCATCACGGCGCCGATCAGGTCACGCGGATCGTCCTCGTCCAACTCGGATGCAGGCAACGGCTCCCAGCCCTCATCCATGGCCGCCCGTATGAGTGCATCCTCGTCAGTGATGTGGAACTCGCGTAGATGGGCGATGCGTACGACCTTGCCCCGCAGGTCCTTCAGACGTGCCCCATCAGGCGTTTCTGACTCGGGCGAGGTGGCGTTCTCGTCGCCATGCGTCTCCTCGTCCTCCCCAAGATTTTCGTCAGGCGGGAAGAACGTTGTGCCTGCGGGGGTGGGCCAGGTTCCTGAGGCCGCGTGGGCCGTGGCCGTGCGCAAGGAACTGGCGGGGGCTTCGGGCAGTGCCGAGGTCAGGGCATGCAGGTCTTCCTCGACGGCGGCGGTGTCGCGGGAGGCCAGCGCGCGGCGCAGTAGCTGGACCGCTTGGTATGCGTGGTTCTTGTCCTTGCAGGTCAACACTCCGGTGAGGGATCGAGAGCCGTGGTAGGGACCGATCAAGGCCATCACGCGGCTCTTGCTGGTGCTGTGCTCGCACAGGAAGTCGAAGAGGGGTGTGAGTTCGGGCTCAGTGGCCATGCGGGAGACTCCGGGGACGCGTTGGGTGCGCAGCCTTGCGGGAGCGCATGCGAAGGAGGAGATCACCGCTGGTGAGCGCGGTACTGGCGCACTCCCGGACGGGGAAGAGTGTGAGCCGCGGCTGGTGCCCCCGGTGCTGCCGGCGGTCCGGACCGTGCGGAAAGACAGCGTACTTCAGTGCACCGACAGCGGGCGCCGAGATGAGAGGAGAGAACTGCGTCGATCAGCAGGGAGTTGAACCTCGCGGCTGGCCCGGAATCGCACTGCGTCAGATCTTGATCACGCGGACGCCGGGGCCGCACAGCATCAAGAGGTCCTCGGGGTCCGAGGTCAGGACGGTCACGGGAGAGGGGGAGGCCATCGCGGTAGCGGCCACGATCGCGTCGATGGCGTACTTGTGGCCGTGGAGTCCGGCTGCAACGAGGAGTTTGCTGGCGTGGCGGGCGATGGCTTCGGTGGGCGGGATGATGTTGACGCGGGAGACGGCGTAGTCGAAGCGGGCCTGATTGGTCTTGGGGTCGCGGGCTTCGACGAGGGTGACGGAGCTGGTGATGACGCGGACGTCTTCGGCTTCGGCGGCGGCTAGCCATTCCGTGAGTTCGGGGGCGCGTCGTACGAGATTGGACAGGCCCTCGCAGTCGAGGACGAGGGTACCGCTCACGCGGCATCCGCCGAGCCGGCTGCGTCACCGCGCAGGACGGCCCGCTTGGCCTCGACCGCGGCCTGGTCGACGGGGCCGTGTTCGGCTTCGGCGTCCTCGATCAGTTCGCGCAGCCGGTCGCGCTCCAGCTGTCGCTGGATGAGGGCTTCGACGTAGGCGGACATGCCCCGCTTACCGGTACGCGCCTTGAGGGCCGCGATGGTGCCTTCGTGGAGGGAGACGGAGACCGGGCGAACGGGACCTTCGCCGGGAGCGGGGTCTGGGATGGTGGCCATGGAGCCACATTAACAAAACTCTTGTTATTGGGTGAGGTGATTCTGCGAGGTGCGGCTTGGTCGGAGGTAGGTGGCGGATCGGCTCGCGGGGTACAGATCCTCCGTGATCACAGAGCGCGACGATGCGACCCGTGGGCTGACGTGCGAGGAGCTGCTCGCGCTTCCTGCGGCCGTGGACCTGGAGACGGCGAACCGTGCGCTGTCCCTCGGCCGGACGACGGGGTATGACCTCTCACAGCGCGGCCGGTATCCGTGCACGGTCCTGCGGCTGGGCAACGCCTACCGGATCGTCACCACCGATCTCCTCAAACTGCTCCACATCGACGTACGGGAGCCCGCGGGTGTCGACGAGCCGACGGCTGTCACGCCCGAGGCGGAAGGAAGCCGCCCTTCGTCGACCTGCTGTTGTTGCTGTGGGTGCCGCTGTGCTCGTCGGCGTCAGGCGTGTGGGTGGGATGACCACGGATGATGGCGGTCGGTCTCGTATGTGAGATCTCGACAAGCCGTGCGATCATGATGGCGCCACCGACCTTGTAGGCCGGTTCATCGCGATGCCAAAGGGGCGGGGAGCGCGGACGCCTGTGGACGGTGCAACACGACGTACGAGCAGCGGGACCGTGGTCAGTGCTCTGATCTGCGAAAACTGGATCTGATGCGATCGCGGGGCATGGCTCGTCACGATCTCTACCGCCCTCGTAATGCGTAGGTCTCGGGTTCGAATCCCGAAGGCGGCTCCATCAAACCCCAGGTCAGATAGTCGCTGACCCGGGGTTTTCTTGTTCAGTCGATGCGGCGACGTCGGTGGGAGCGGGCCGGGCGGGTGTCGGGGGCCTCAGTTGCGGTCTCAGTTCGTGCGGGGCGCGGGCAACAACTCGTACGGCTTCGAAGGAGACCCCGGAAGAGTTCTGCTGCTCATCGACCTGACATAGCCCGTTCCGCTCCGGGGGTCCGACGTCGTCGGAGCTTCGGAGGTGGCCCTCGATCAACTCCGCGCAGGCTCAACCGATCAGAACCTCAAGCCCGTTGACCCGCCCCGCCCATACCAGCAGAATGGCCCCGTGCTTGTTGAGAGCGCTCTCAAGCCGTGGCAAGGGAGACCCATGAACGGTATGTCCGGCACACCCGACCCGGCGTTCAGCCGTCGCACGCTCATTGGCGCCGGTATCGGTGCCGCGGTGCTTGCCGCAGGCGGGGTGGGACCGGCGTATGCCTCCGGCTCCACGTCCGCCTCCGCCTCCGTGTCCGATTCCGATTCCGTGTCCGCCTCCGTGTCCGGCTCCACGTCTGCCTCCCCACACCGCCGCGCCGTCGCCTTCCTCGCCGCCGCCACCGATGCCTACCCCGACCACGGCCCCATCCGTCTCGCCCAGAGCTACGCCGATCAGGCCGGGCTGTTCAGTACCGCCTTCACCTACGACAACGCCCTCGCGATTCTCGCGCTGCTCGGCGTCCGTGCCCCGCGCGGGCGGGAGAGAGCCGTTTCGCTCGGGGACGCCCTGCTGTATGCGCAGGCGCACGACCCGGTGCATGACGACGGTCGGCTTCGGCAGGGGTACAACGTCGGGCCGTACACCTTCTACGACGGCTCGCGGCAGCCGGACGGGTTCGTGCGGGCGGACGGGACCGTCAATGTGGGGACGCAGTTCGGGTTCACGGGTACCGCCGTGGGGGACATGGCGTGGGCCGGGATCGCGCTCAGTGCGCTCGCGGGGCGGACGGGGGAGCGGTCGTTCCTGCAAGGTGCCGTGCGGATCGGGGAATGGATCGAGCGCAACGGACGTACCGACGAACCGCTCGGCGGGTACAAGTTCGGGGTCGACGGCGCCAATCAGAAGCTGCCTTTCACCTCCACCGAGCACAACACCGACCTCGTCTGTCTCTTCGGTCGGCTCGGCCGGCTCACGGGGGATCGGGTCTGGTGGGAACGGCGGGCCCGGGCCCGGGAGTTCGTCCTGAGGATGTGGGAGTCGGACGGCGGGTTCTTCTACACCGGGACCAACGACGGGGTGACCATCAATACCTCGCCGATTCCCGAGGACACGCAGACCTGGACCCACCTCGCCCTCGACTCCCGTGCCCACGCACGGTCGTTGGACTGGGCCGCCCGGGAGCTCGCCGTTCTCGATCACGCCGAGCGGCGCAACAGCACCGTGCCGTCGGGGCAGTCGTACGACGGTGTCACTTTCAGTTCCGCCAGCCTCGTCGCGAACGAGGATGCGCCGATCGCCGACTCCCAGCCCAAGCCGGACAGGAACGGCGTGTGGTTCGAGGGCACCGCCCACCTCGCGCTCGCCCTGCGCGAGCGGCGCGGACGGGGCGACGAGGCGCGCGCTCGACGGCTGATCGGCTCCATCGAGCGGGCGCAGGAACTGCTCGGGGGCGCTCAGACCGTCGGCGGACGGGCGCTGCCCGAGCGGGCGGGCGTCGTGTCGGCCAGCAGTCCGCTCGACACCGGGTTCGGGTTCGGCTACTACCCGTACCGGCATGTCGGAGCCACCGCCTGGTATCTGATGGCGGCGACTCGCTTCAATCCGTTGGGTCTCGGCAGCAGCTGACGGCGGGCGGGCGACGGGGCCGCCGTAGAACAGGACAAGTCGGATGCCGGTGAGTGAAGATGGCATCTGGACGGCCCGGTACCGGGCGGCGCGGAGTGAGGCGGCGCCCAGTGCCGGGCGGCGCGGAGTGAGGTGGCGCCCAGTTCCTGGTGGCTCGGAGTGAGGTGGCGCCCAGTTCCTGGTGGCGCGGAGAGAGGTGGTGGGTTCCGTATGGGCGGATCCGAACCGGGATCCGGTACGCCACTCGCCAAGAAGATCGGCATCAAGTCCGGCCACCGGGTCCGGCTCCGGCACGCGCCCGCCCCGTGGGACATCCCCGGCCTGCCCGAGGGCTGCGAGGTCGCCGAGGGAGGTCCGCGCGGCGCGGACGTCACCCTCGCGTTCTATCGGTCGTACGGCGAACTCGTCGCCGAAGGACCCGCACTGGTCGGTGATCTCGCTGACCACGCCATGCTGTGGATCGCCTGGCCCCGGCGCGCGGCCGGCCACTCGAGCGACATCACCGAGAACTCCCTGCGCGACCTCCTCCTCCCCTTCGGCGTGGTCGACGTGAAGGTGGCGGCGCTGGGGGAGGACTGGTCCGGCCTGAAGTTCGTACGGCGCCTGGAGAACCGCCGTAGGTAGGCCAGTGGGCCAGTCGGCCCGTAGGCCGTCGGTCGCCTTCGCCCTCCGGCGGGCACCTCGCCCTGCCCGCCAGTCAGCGGCCACCCCTCCCCCCGCCGACTACCCTTCATCTCGGCGAACTTGAAAAGTCCTTACCGTTAACCACTAGCATCGCGCCGGTATTCGATGCCCGAACTAAGCGAGGGGGTGGGGTATGTCGGAGCTGAGGATCGCCGTCGCCGTGGTGACCATGGGCAACCGGCCCGCCGAGGTCGACGCGCTGCTGGAGTCCGTGGCCAAGCAGGATCTCGCCCCTGATCGGATCGTCGTCGTCGGCAACGGCTGCCCGCTGCCCGAGTTCGCCGAACGGCTCTCCCTGCCCGGTGAGTTCACATCGCTCGAACTGGACGACAACCTCGGCTGCCCGGGCGGCCGCAACGCGGCGCTGGAGCGGCTGCGCGCGTTCGGGGACGTTGATGTCGTGGTGGAGCTGGACGACGACGGGCTCCTCGTCGACGCCGATGTGCTGCGCCGCGTACGGGATCTGTTCGCCGCCGACGACCGGCTCGGCATCGTCGGCTTCCGTATCGCCGATGAGCACGGGGAGACCCAGCAGCGGCATGTGCCCAGGATCGGCAAGTCGGATCCGCTCAGGGGCGGTTATGTCACCGGCTTCCTCGGCGGCGGGCACGCCCTGCGTACGGCGATGCTGGACCGGACCGGCAACTGGCCCGCGGAGTTCTTCTTCGCCCATGAGGAGACCGACCTGGCCTGGCGTGCCGTCGACGCCGGCTGGCGCATCCTCTACGCCCCCGAACTCCTGCTCCAGCACCCGAAGACCTCGCCCGCCCGGCACGCCATCTACTACCGCGTGAACGCCCGTAACCGTGTCTGGCTGACCCGGCGTCGGCTGCCGCTGCCGCTCATCCCTGTCCACCTGGGCATCTGGGTGCTGCTCACCCTCGCAAGGACCCGGTCGCTCGGCGGCCTGCGCGCCTGGTTCGGCGGCTTCCTAGAGGGTCTGCGGGAGTCGGCCGGCGAGCGGCGGCCCATGCGCTGGCGCACGGTGTGGCAGCTGAGCCGACTGGGACGACCACCCGTCATCTGACCCTGCGACAGGCGACAGGCGACAGGCGACAGGGGGCGGAGGCTGGGTACGGCGGGCCGTCGCCAACGGGCCGCGTGAGCAACGGGAGAGCAAGGGGAGCGGGAGAGCAAGGGGAGCGGGACGCGGGCCCCGGTCGTTCACCTCCGCCGACCGGGACCCGCCGCGTCCCCGGATCCGGCCACGGCGGCGACGCTCCCCCGAGCTGCGCGTCACACGCGCGCGCCGTCGGGCCGGATCCGATGTAGTGATCAGATTAAGCCATGCCGACAGATCGCAGACAGTTCATCAGTTGTGTTCCGCGACACGCAACTGTTACCTCGGGCAACCACGTCAGACCTGCACCCGGCAGGTCAGGCGCACCTCGGGCGCGCGTCAGGCGAACGTCAGCCGCCCGTCAGGGACGTCAGAAACGTCAGGCACGACCCCGGCGCCACAGCACCCGAGCCGGCCATCTCAGCCATCTCACTCGCTCACTTCGCGTCCGCATAACACTCCACCACCGCCGTGGTGAACGGGAATCGCACCGGCGTCTGCCCGAACGTCAACAGCCCCGCCAGCTCCGCCGCCTCGCGGATCGCCGTCACCACCGCCTCGGCCTCCTCCTGCGGACAGTGCACGATCACCTCGTCGTGCTGGAAGAAGACCAGCTCCGCCGCCATTGCGGCACAGGCCTGCCGTAGCGCGGCGAGCAGCAGGAGTGCCCAGTCGGCGGCGCTGCCCTGCACGACGAAGTTGCGGGCGAAACGGCCCCGCGCGCGGGCGTTGGTGGAGGCGTAGCCGTAGGCCCGTCCCCACTCCTGCGGCCCGGAGCCGTCGGCCGGTTCGCCGGGCGCGTCCGGGATCGGGATGCCGGCCTCCTCGTCGGCGTCGGTCGTCGTGCCGGCCGCCGGGGGACAGGTCCGCCCCAGCCAGGTCCGTACGAGCCGACCCTCCTCCCCGGCGCGCGCCGCGTCGTCGACGTAGGCCACCGCCTTGGGGAAGCGGCGTCTGAGGGCGGCGAGGTTCTTCAGGCCGTCGCCGGAGGTCTGCCCGTAGACGGCGCCCAGTACGGCGAGTTTGGCCTGGGCGCGGTCTCCGGAGAAGGCGCGGTCGGACACCGACTGGTACAGGTCGCTCTCGCGGCCGGCCACCTCCATCAGCCCGGGGTCGCGGGAGATCGCGGCGAGCACGCGCGGCTCCATCTGGTCGGCGTCGGCCACCACCAGCCGCCAGCCCGGGTCCGCGACCACCGCACGCCGGATGACCTTGGGGATCTGCAATCCGCCCCCGCCGTTGGTCACCCACCGCCCGGTCACGGTGCCGCCCGCGAGGAACTCCGGACGGAACCGCCCATCCCGCACCCAGTCCTGGAGCCAGGACCAGCCGTGGGCCACCCAGATCCGGTACAGCTTCTTGTACTCGATCAGCGGCTTCACGGCCGGGTGGTCGACGGACTCGATCTCCCAGCGGCGGGTCGATCTGATCTTGATCCCGGCCTGCGCGAAGGCTTTGATCACATCGGCCGGCAGATCGGGCCGCACCCGCCGCCCGAACGCCGCCGACACCTCGTCGGCCAACTCGGCCAGCCGGCGCGGCTCGCCACCTCCGGCATAGCGCTCGCCGAGCATGTCGTGCAGCAGCGCGCGGTGCACGTCCGCGCTCCACGGCAGTCCCGAGCGGTTCATCTCGGCCGCCACGAGCATCCCTGCCGACTCGGCCGCCGTGAGCAGCCGCATCCGGTCCGGGTGCGCCGTGCTGTCGTGCCGCCGCTGTTGCTCGGCGTAGACCTCGACGAGGTCGGTGAGCGGTACGTGGACCGCTTGGGGCTCGAACAGCGGGGACTGCGAGCCGGGTTCGGCGGCGCGCTGGGGCGGGTCGGAGGGCACGGGGCCGCCGCGCAGCCGGGCGAGTGCGGCGGCGGCCGATCTCGGTTCGCCGTACCGCCCCTCGTGGCCGAGCAGAAGGGTCTCCGCGTCCTCGATGTCGTAGCACCGCTCCACTCGCACCCCCGCGGCGAGCAGCCTCGGATAGACCTCGGCGGTGGACCGCCACACCCACCGTGCGACTTCGGGCCGCCCGCGCACGGCCTCGGCCGGGTCCGGCTCCCGGCGCACCGGCCCGGCGAGCAGCCCGTCAGGACCGAGGGGGGCGACCTCCACGCCACCGTCCTCGGCCGGAGCGAGAGCCCACCGGTCGGTCATGCTGCGAGTCTGGCACCCGGGTCTGACAACGCCCCCGAACCGACGGCCGGCGCACAGCTGTCATGCCCGGCCCAACGGCCACTGGCTTCCTCGGACCGGCGGCCGGCGCACAGCTGTCATGCCCGGCTCAACGGCCACTGGCTTCCTCGGACCGGCGGCCGGCGCACAGCTGTCATCCCCGGCTCAACGGCCACTGGCTTCCTCGGACCGGCGGCCGGCGCACAGCTGTCATCCCCGGCTCAACGACTACTGGCTTCCTCGGACCGCCGACTGGCGCACAGCTGTCACCCCCGGCCCCGCAACCGCCGGCTTCCTCTCAGCCCTCCTCCCCCTTCTCCCTCTCCTCCCCCTCCTCCCGAGCCTGCTTGGTGGTCTCCTCGCCGCTCTTGAGGAACTGGGCCAGCAGATCGACGATGTACTGCTCGACCTCCTCCTTGGAGATGCCGAGGCCGGACAGGACGCCGGTGCCGTTCTCGAACTCCAGCAGGGCCAGCAGGATGTGCTCGGTGCCGATGTAGTTGTGGCCGAGGCGCAGGGCCTCGCGGAAGGTGAGCTCCAGGACCTTCTTGGCGTCGGAGCCGTAGGGGATGAGTTCGGGGACCTCGTCGGCGGCGGGCGGCAGTGCGGCGGTGGCGGCCTGGCGCACGGAGT
Organism: Streptomyces coerulescens; assembly: GCF_042657965.1. Lineage (NCBI taxonomy): Bacteria > Bacillati > Actinomycetota > Actinomycetes > Kitasatosporales > Streptomycetaceae > Streptomyces > Streptomyces coerulescens. Next base: position 90,393 of record NZ_JBHSKM010000005.1, on the reverse strand, counting down.
CCAGGAGGAACCCCCTGGCCGTGATCGCCTTCGCGGCGATGCCGTCCGGTTCGGCCAGCAGTCCGAGGACCAGGTGCTCGGGGCGGCCCTCGGGGTTGCGGGCCGCGACGGCCTCGTTGTGGGCGGCCATCACGACATTGCGGGCGCGCGGGGTGTAGCGGCCGAAGCCCTGCTGGGGGTCCAGATCGGTCCCCTCCTTGGGCACGAACCGCTTCTGCGCCGCCTGCCGTGTGACGCCCATGCTCTTGCCGATGTCGGTCCAGGACGCGCCCGATCGGCGGGCCTGGTCCACGAAGTGACCGATCAGGTGGTCGGCCACCTCGCCGAGGTGATCGGCGGCGATCACCGCGTCCTGGAGCTGGTCGAGCGGCTCGGGGTGGACCTTCTTGATGGCCGCGATGAGTTCGTCGAGACGTACGGATGACGTGATCGATGGGTTCGTCGACATATGTCAACCGTAGGTTGACAGTCAGAGAGTGTCAACTCGCGGTTGACATCGATCTTCGGGTGCGGCCCACGCCTCCCACATCCGACTTACGATCCCTTGGTGAGCAAGCCCAGCACCGTCGACCGCGCCTTCGAGTCGGCCCTTTACGACACCGAGCACACCACGCTCGACACCGGCGCCTCCCTCCTCGCGGCCGACCCGGGGGCGGACGCCGAACTCGCGCGGCGCGGCCAGGAGTTCGTGGCGGCTGCCTGGCGGCGCGGCTGGCAGCCGGCGGATGTCGTACGGCTCGTCCGGCGCGAGCTGGAGGACGTACACAAGGACGTACATATACGACTGCTTGCCGCGCTGATCCGCGCACAGGCCCCGCACGACCGCCCCCGCGGCCCCCGCTGGCAGGCGCAGCTCGACGATCTGCCCACCGAGGCCCCGCCCCGCACCGACCGCTTCTCGCACGCGACGGCGGTCCTGGAGCTGTACCGCCTGCTGTTGCGGCTGCCCGCGCTGGAGCCGCTGGACGAGGCGGCCGATCCGGCCGGCCGGGCCGCCCGGCCCGAGTCCCGCATGCTCACCCGTATCCGCGCGCTGCTGGCGAAGGCGGAGGCGACCGGGTTCCCGGAGGAGGCGGAGGCGCTGAGCGCCAAGGCACAGGAGCTGATGGCCCGGCACAGCATCGACGAGGCCCTGCTGGCGTCCCGTACGCCCGACGCCCAGAACGCTCCCGGCGCCTGCCGCATCGGGGTGGAGCCACCGTACGAGCAGGCCAAGGCCGTCCTGCTGGACGCGGTGGCGACCGCCAACCACTGCCGTGCCGTGTGGAACGAGCCCTTCACCTTCTCCACGGTCGTCGGTTTCGAGGCCGATCTGGAGGTGGTCGAGCTCCTGTACACCTCGCTCCTCGTGCAGGCGCAGACCGCGATGACGAGGGCGGAGGCGGCCCAGCGCGCGGGCGGCCGCAGACGGACCAAGACCTTCCGGCAGTCGTTCCTGGCGGCCTACGCCCACCGCATCGGCACCCGGCTGACCGAGGCGGCGCGCACGCCGGTGACCGAGGACCTGCTCCCGGTCCTCGCCTCCCGCGAAGTCGCGGTCACCGCCCGCCTGGACCGTATGTTCCCCGAGACCACCACGACCCGCCTGCGCGGCGTCAGCGACGAGGCGGGCTGGGTCGAGGGCGCGGAGGCGGCCGACCGGGCGCAGATGACCCCTCGCCGACCGCTCCGCTGAACCTCCGGAGGGAACGTCAGGGGAGGTCAGGGGACGTCAGTCACCGGCCTGCTGGAACCCGCTCAGCGAAGCGTCCGGCGTCTTCCCGTCGCTCTTCAGCGCGACGACGCCGTACGACCACTTGAAGCTGTGCGCCTTGGCGGCCCCCGGCAGCGTCACCTTCGCCTTCTGCGCGTCGAGGCCCTTGTCGCCCAGGACATAGGTGAGCGTGAAGGACGTCGAGGCGCCCTGCGTGAGGGTCGTCTTCCCGCCCGCGGCGGCCTGGTCGGGCGCGACGGCCGTCGAGGCACCGCCCGCTTCGAACGCGAGGGCCGGCAGCCCGTTTAGGCTGCACGAGCCGCCGCCGCCGTTGGTGACGGTGACCGGCACGTTGCCGGTGTCCCCGGCGGCGGGCGCGGCGTTGCCGGGCCCGAACTCCACGGCCAGCTCGTCGACGCAGCCGGAGCCGGTCTTGCTGTCCTTGGTGTCGTCCCCGCTGCCGCCGCTGTCGCAGGCGGTCAGGACGAGGGCCGCGGCGAGGGCGGCGACGGTGAGGGAGGTGGCGCGCATGGAGTCCTTCAGGGAGTCATGGAGTCACGTCGGTGATCGCGGGCAGTCACCGCATCAAACCTCACGATCCCAGATTCGCCGTGGGCAGGCCCGTCGGCAGCTTGCCGCCCTCGGCCTTGGTGTACGTCTCCGCGCCCATGCCGCCCTCCCAGTTCACCTTCAGCGAGGTCTTGTCGAGGGACTCGACCATCCCGGTGGCCCGGTCCTTGCTGCCGTCGGTGCACTTCAGCCGGATCATCCGCATGCCGTCCTTCTTGCCCGCGGTCCCGCTGCAGACGGTCCCGCCGGTCGCGAAGAGGCCGGCCCGCTTGCCGGTGACGACGAGCGCGACGGCCTTGCCGTCGGTCGTGGCGAGCCAGCTGCCCTCCAACTCGCCGGACGCGGAGGCGGACCCACCGCCCGTACCGCCGCCCGTGCCCCCGCCCGTGTCGGCGCTCGCGCTCGCGGAGCCGCTGGGAGCGGCGTCGCCGTCGGAGTCGCCGTCACTGCTGCACGCGGTCAGCGCGAGCGCGCCCGCCAGCGTCGCGGCCGCGGCCACGACCCGCATCCGCCGGCCCGACATCGTGCGCGTGCGCGAGAAAGTCGCCGAGGTCACTGGAGGCTCCAAGCTGTAGCGGTCGGCATACGGCCGATTCGGCCGACGTGGCCGAAACGACCGCAGCAAGTTACCAGGGAGTCGGGTCCGGACCCCAGCATTCCTACGGCTCTACCAGGACGCCTTGCGCACCCCGGGCAGATACCCGGCGTGCGCCTGCTGCCGCAGGCTCACCCGGGACAGTCCGAAGGCGCGGAGGTAGCCGCGCGGACGTCCGTCCACCTGGTCGCGGTTGCGTACGCGCGTGGCGCTGGCGTCCCTGGGCTGGCGGTCCAACTCACTCCGGGCGGCGAGCCGTTCGGCCTCCGTGGACGACGGCCGACGGATGATCTCCTTCAGTTCGGCCCGCCGCTCGGCGTACCGCGCGACGACCTCCTGGCGCCGGCGGTTCTTCGCGATCTTGCTCTTCTTGGCCATCAGACCTTCACTCCCCGGGCGCGGATTCGTGCGACGGCCGCCTCCACGCCGATGGCGTCGACCGTCCTGATCCCCTTGGTGCTCAGCCGCAGCCGCACGTGCCGGCCCTCGCTCGGCAGCCAGTAGCGCTTGGTCTGGATGTTGGGGTCGAAGCGGCGGGAGGTCCGCCGGTGCGAGTGGGAAATCGAGTTGCCGAAGCCGGGCCGCGCGCCGGTCAGCATGCAGTGGGCGGACATGGGTGACGAACCTCTCCTCGCTCGTAGCTGTTAATGGAATTCATTTTCAGTAAGATAGCAGCATGGCACGCAACGAACTCCGTCCGGTCATCAAGCTCCGGTCGACCGCCGGGACCGGCTTCACCTATGTGACCCGCAAGAACCGCCGCAACGACCCCGACCGCATGACCCTGCGCAAGTACGACCCGGTCGCCGGTCGGCACGTCGACTTCCGAGAGGAGCGCTGAGGCACGTCATGCGCAACGGAATCCACCCGGCCTACGGCCCCGTCGTCTTCCGGGACCGTGCCGCCAACCACGCCTTCCTCACCCGCTCCACGATGACCAGCGAGAAGACCGTCGAATGGGAGGACGGCAACACCTACCCCGTGGTCGACGTCGAGATCTCGAACGTCAGCCACCCCTTCTACACGGGCACCGCCCGCGTCCTGGACACCGCCGGCCGTGTCGAGCGCTTCGAGCGCCGGTACGGGAAGCAGGGCTGACCCGGTGCCCGAGCTCCCCGTCGTGATCGTCGGCGGGCTGCACGCCGACGCCCGCAAGGCGGCCGTCGAGCGGCTGCTCGCCGACGTCCCCGGCAGCGTCGTACTCCACCACGACCTGGCCACGGCCGCCGCGGGCACCGTCGTCCGGACGATCCGCGACGCCACCGGCCTTCTCGGCGCCGGCGAGGCGCCCCTCGTCAACGACTGCGCCTGCTGCGCCCTGCGCGAGGACCTGGTGCCGGAGCTGCTGCGGATCCGGGACGCGGGCGGCACGCGGATGGCCGTCGTCGAGCTGTGGGACTCCGTCGAGCCGAAGGCCATGGCCGAGGTGGTCACGGCCGGCGGGCTCACGGTCACCGGGGTGATCACCGCGGTCGATCCGGCGCTGGTGCTGCCGTATCTGGGCAACGGCGACGACCTGGCCGAGCGCGGTCTGGCCGCGGCGGCGACCGATCAGCGCACCGTCGCCGACACCTTCGCGCGCCAGCTGGAGTACGCCCCGGTCCTCGCCCTCGCCGACTCCGCGGAGGCCGACGACGAGGACCGCGAACTGCTCGCCCAGCTCCATCCGACGGCCCGCCGGGTCCCGATCGGCCACGGTGCCCCGGCGGAGGACGGCCTCACGGTCCCCACTCCGCGCCGGGGCCCGCTGGCGCGTGCGGCGCTGGCCGGCTTCGATGTCGAGTCGGCCGCGGCCGCCCAGCACCCGGCGTGCGCGCTGCTCCCCGCCGAGGCCGACGCGCACGGCGTGGCCACCCTCGTCTGGCACCGCCGCCGCCCCTTCCACCCGGAGCGGCTCTACGAGGCGCTGGAGGACATCACCTGCGCGGCGGCCCGCAGCAGGGGCCGTTTCTGGCTCGCCGACAAGCCCGACGTACTGCTGCACTGGGACGCGGCGGGCGGTGCCCTCTGTGTGGAGAGCGCGGGTCCGTGGCTCGCCTCGCTTCCCGACGCGGCCTGGGACATGGTCCCGCCGGTGCGCCGGGCCGCCGCCGCGCTGGACTGGCACCCCGAGCACGGCGACTGCTGCCAGCACCTGGTCTTCACCTCGCCCGGCCTGGACCGCGACGGCCTGGAACGGCTGCTGGAGTCCTGCCTGCTCACCGATGCCGAGTACGCCGCGGGGCGCGATGCCTGGAAGCGGCTCCCGCCCGCCTTCGACACCCTCCTGGAGGTCTGACCCATGCCCCGCAAGCCCGAACGCAAGCCCGCCAAGAAGCCCAACCCGCTGGACCAGGCCGGCATCACCTACATCGACTACAAGGACACCGACCTGCTGCGGCGTTTCATCTCCGACCGGGGCAAGATCCGCAGCCGCCGGGTCACCCGCGTCACGGCCCAGCAGCAACGCCAGTTGGCGAGGGCCGTCAAGAACGCGCGGGAGATGGCGCTGCTGCCGTACTCGTCCCGGTAGCCGTCTCCCGCGATCCCCTCGGGACTCTATAGGTAGGAGATTCCCTACGTTTGACTCGTAGGGAATCTCCTACCTATTGTTGTACCCATGAACATCACTCACGCCTCGTTCGTCACGCTCCCCGTCGCCGACCAGGACCGCGCCCTGCGCTTCTACACGGAGGTCCTCGGCTTCGAGGTCACCGCCGACCTGGACATGCCGCAGGGGAGGTGGCTCCAGGTCGCGCCCAAGGGTGCGCAGACCGTCTTCACGCTGTCCGGTCCGGGGATGGGCGGTTTCGAGCCCGGCACGACCCGGGGGATCATGTTGGTCACGACCGACGTCGACGCGGACTGCGCGAGGCTCGCGCGGGCCGGAGTCTCCGTCGAGGGACCGGACGATCTGCCCTGGGGGCGGATGGCCGGCTTCCAGGACCCCGACGGCAACGGACTGATGCTGCTGACGGAGGCCGCTCAGTAACGGAAAGGGCAGGGCATGACCGCGACCGGGGCCCGCGAGGCCGCAGAGGACCGCGTCTTCGCCGCGCTCGCCAACGGCACGCGCCGTGAGGTGCTGCGGCTGCTGCGCGACGGCGGGCCCCAGTCGGTCCAGGCCCTGGCCGACCGCTTCGACATGCGCCGGCCCAGCCTTTCGGAGCATCTGAAGGTGCTCCGGGACGCCGGCCTCGTCTCCGAGCAGCGCTCCGGCCGGCAACGCATCTACCGTCTGGAGGCGGCCCCGCTCGCCGAGGTGCAGGACTGGCTCCATCCGTACGAGCGGTTCTGGCGCGACCGTATGAAGGGTCTCGGCGAACTGCTCGACCGTATGCCCGACGATGGGCCGGCATGAGCACCGAACCCGGCCCGCACCTCGGCCCCGAGCCCGATGACGACCTGACCGTCGTGCGCGTGGATCAGTACTTCCCGCACCCGCCCGCCAAGGTCTGGCGCGCCCTGACCGAATCCGACCTGCTCGTGCAGTGGCAGATGCAGGGCGTGGAGGGTTTCCGGCTGGAGGTCGGGCACCGCTACACGATGACCTCGGTCCCGCGGCCCAACACGAACTTCTCCGGAACCATCGAGGTGGAGGTCCTGGCGTACCGGGCCGAGCGGATGCTGAGCCTCCGCTGGAGTGACCCTTCTCCGCTCAACTCCGCCAATTGGACGGTTACTTGGAGTTTGGAACAAGAAGGGCGCGGAACGCGTCTCTTTCTAGTGCACGAGGGATTCGATCCGGACGACCCGGCTCAAGTCATGGCGAGGAAAATCATGGGCGAGGGCTGGCGGACGCATGTGATGCGATCTCTGGGGCATGCGCTGGAACGCATGTGAGCCCGCGTACGTCACAGGAGTAACCACAGGAACACCCCGCGTGCACGTGCATCTGCTCATGCAGTTGCACGTGAACAGAGCTATGATCCGGAAGCAGTTGACTTCCGCACCACTGCATCACCTCTTGCCTCAATGGCCTCGAGCCACCGCACCACCGGGGAGCGACCTGTGGACCACGACGTGTACAACGACGTGTACAACGGCATGGCAGCCACGGAGCTGAACGGGGTCGCCTGGCAGAAGAGCCGCCACAGCAACTCGCAGGGTTCTTGCGTGGAGTTCGCGCGGCTGCCCGGCGGGGACGTGGCGGTACGCAACTCGCGTTTCCCGGACGGCCCGGCGCTCGTCTACACCCGCGCCGAGATAGAGGCCATGCTCCTCGGCGTCAAGGACGGCGAGTTCGACCACCTCGTCGTGGGCTGACCTATCTGGGTGTACAACCCAGGGCAATCGACGCGTTCCACTCCGTGACGCGCGTAGAACCGCGGCGCCGACGAGCACCGCGGTTCATGAGTCCGCCGGGCCACCGGCGGCGGCCTGATCGGGTTGGAGCCGGAACAGCGCCCAGACCACCTTCCCGCTGAGCGTCCCCGCCAGCGGCTGCCACCCCCAGCTGTCACTGAAGGAGTCGACGAGGAAGAGACCGCGCCCGGACTCCGCCGAGAAGTCGTCGGAGTCGCGCGCCACCGGGCTGTCGTGGCTGGGATCGCGCACCGCGCACACCAGCCGCTCGGTCCACCGCATCAGATGCAGCCGCACGGGCGGCGTCTGCTCGGGCAGCAGCTGCGCACCGGCGGGCAGCGCGTGCCGCAGGGCGTTGGTCACCAGTTCCGAGACCACGAGGCACACGTCGTCGAAGCGGTAGCCCAGTTCCCACTGGTCCATCGTGCGGCGGGTGAACCTGCGTGCCTCGCGGACCGCTTCGTAGCGGGCGGGCAGTGCGCAGGAGGCGGCGCTGGAGACGGCTGCGGGGTCCAGTGGCGGAAGGCCCTGCCGTAACGGCTCGAGCATGGTCGATCCATTCGTCCCCATGCGAGGCACTCCCGAGAGTTCGCGGTCGTTGCGATGCAGCGGTTGCGCGGGACCATGGTTTCTGATGCGCAGAGCAGATGCAAGGGCAGATGCACGTGCACGTGACCGAATTGGACGCTCCCGTACCGCTTGTTGGCCATTTTTTCCGCCAACTTCGCTTCCTCTCCTTGCGTTCCACTGTCTCCTTCCTGGGTGAAATCCTTGTCTTCTTTCCATCTCTGTAATCGGACGAGTACTGCTCGAAGTGATTTAGTGGCAGACTGCGGGCCCTGAAGACGGTTGGGGAGGCTGGCGAACGTGAGCGCGGGAGAGCCCGGATCGGTGGTGCGGCGCATGCTGCTCGGCTCGCAACTGAGGCGACTGCGGGAGGCGCGCGGAATCACCCGCGAAGCGGCGGGTTACTCGATCCGTGCGTCCGAGTCGAAGATCAGCCGCATGGAGTTGGGCCGGGTGAGCTTCAAGACACGGGACGTCGAGGACCTGCTGACGCTGTACGGCATCACGGACGAGCAGGAGCGCGCCTCACTGCTCTCCCTCGCACGCGAGGCCAACGTGGCCGGGTGGTGGCACAGTTACTCGGACGTCCTGCCCAGCTGGTTCCCCACATACGTCGGCCTGGAGGGCGCCGCAAGTCTCATTCGCGCCTACGAGGTGCAGTTCGTGCACGGTCTGCTCCAGACCGAGGCGTACGCCCGCGCGGTCGTCAGGCGCGGTATGAAGGGCGCGAGCGCGACCGACGTCGACAAGCGCGTGGCGCTGCGCCTGGAGCGGCAGAAGTACCTCGTCTCCGAGAGCGCCCCCGAATTCCACATCGTCCTGGACGAGGCCGCGCTGCGCCGTCCCTACGGCGACCGCGAGGTAATGCGGGGCCAGCTCCAGCACCTGATCGAGATCTCCCAGCGGCCCAACGTACGGCTCCAGATCATGCCGTTCAGCCTCGGCGGTCACTCCGGCGAGTCCGGCGCCTTCACGATCCTCAGCTTCCCCGAGTCCGACCTGTCGGACGTCGTCTATCTGGAGCAGCTCACCTCGGCGCTCTATCTCGACAAGCACGAGGACGTCGCCCAGTACGAGACGGCGCTCAAGGAGCTACAGCAGGACAGCCCGGGTCCGGACGAGAGCCGGGATCTTCTCCGGGGTCTCCTTCAACTCTCTTGAATCACAAGTACGATGACGTGTGATCAGACCGTGAAGACGAGCGCGATGGCGGCCGTGCCGATCGCGGGTCTGCTAGGGATTGAGGGATCACATGTCGTCCTACTTCACCGACCTGGCTCAGCAGTACATCGACGGTGAGTGGCGCCCGGGCACCGGCTCCTGGGACATCATCGACTTCAACCCCTACGACGGCGAGAAGCTCGCGTCGATCACCATAGCCACGGTCGACGAGGTCGACGACGCCTACAAGGCCGCCGCCCGCGCCCAGAAGCAGTGGGCCGCGACCAACCCCTATGCCCGCCGTGCCGTCTTCGAGAAGGCGCTGCGCCTGATAGAGGACCGTGAGCAGGAGATCGCCGAGGCGATCATCGCCGAGCTCGGCGGCACCCGGTTGAAGGCGGCGTTCGAACTCCACCTGGCCAAGGAGTTCCTGCGCGAGGCGGTCCATCTGGCGCTGCGCCCCGAGGGCAAGATCGTTCCCTCTCCGGTGGACGGCAAGGAGAACCGCGTCTACCGCGTGCCGGTAGGCGTCGTGGGTGTGATCAGCCCCTTCAACTTCCCCTTCCTCCTCTCCCTGAAGTCGGTCGCCCCGGCGCTCGCGCTCGGCAACGGCGTGGTGCTGAAGCCGCACCAGAACACCCCGATCTGCGGTGGTTCCCTGGTCGCGAAGATCTTCGAGGACGCGGGCCTTCCGGCCGGTCTGCTGAACGTCGTCATCACGGACATCGCCGAGATCGGCGACGCCTTCATCGAGCACCCCGTCCCGAAGGTCATCTCCTTCACCGGCTCCGACAAGGTCGGCCGCCACGTCGCCACCGTCTGCGCCTCGCACTTCAAGCGCTCGGTCCTCGAACTCGGCGGCAACAGCGCGCTCGTGGTCCTCGACGACGCCGACGTCGACTACGCCGTCGACGCGGCGGTCTTCAGCCGGTACGTCCACCAGGGCCAGGTCTGCATGGCCGCGAACCGCGTCCTCGTGGACCGCTCGATCGCGGACGAGTTCACCGAGAAGTTCGTCGCCAAGGTGAAGTCGCTCAAGGCCGGCGACCCGCGCGACCCCGAGACCGTCATCGGCCCGGTCATCAACTCCTCCCAGGCGGACGCCATTTCGGGCGCCGTGGAGCAGGCGATCGCCGAGGGTGCTACGGCTCTGGTGCACGGCACGACGCGCGACAACCTGGTCGAGCCGTCGGTCCTGACCGGCCTCCCGGCCGACTCGCCCCTGCTGCGGCAGGAGGTCTTCGGCCCGGTCGCCTTCCTCCTCACCTTCGACGGCGAGGAGGAGGCCGTACGCCTCGTCAACGACACCCCGTACGGTCTGAGCGGCGCGGTCCACACCGGCGACATCGAGCGCGGTGTGGCCTTCGCCAAGCAGATCGACACGGGCATGTTCCATGTGAACGACGGCACCGTCCACGACGAGCCGATCGTGCCCTTCGGCGGCGAGAAGCACTCCGGCCTCGGCCGGCTGAACGGCGAGACGATGCTGGACGCGTTCACCACGACCAAGTGGATCTCGGTGCAGCACGGGCGCAGCGGGTTCCCGTTCTGACCGGATCGCTCCCCGCCCCCGCCGGGGCTGATCTCGGCCCCGGCCCGGCGCGCCGGGCGGCGCGGGCATGACCTGGACCGTATGTCAACCTGGACCGCATGTCAGCGATCCGTCTTCTCGTGCTCGGCGCGGTGCGCCAGCACGGGCGTGCCCACGGCTACCAGGTGCGCAACGACCTGGAGTACTGGGGCGCGCACGAGTGGTCCAACGCCAAGCCCGGCTCGATCTACCACGCCCTGAAGCAGATGGCGAAGCAGGGCTTGCTGCTCGCCCATGAGGTCGCGCCGTCCACGGCCGGCGGGCCGCCGCGCACCGAGTACGAGATCACCGACAAGGGCGTCGAGGAGTACCTCGGCCTGGTTCGCGAGGCGCTGACCTCCTACGACCAGAAGATGGACGTCAAGTCGGCGGCCATCGGCTTCATGGTCGACCTGCCGCGCGGCGAGACGGTCGCCCTGCTCAAGGAGCGCATCCGGCGCATCGAGGAGTGGCGCTCCGCCGTCACCGAGCACTACGTGCCGGAGGACGGGCCGGGTCAGCTCGGTCACATCGGCGAGATCATGAATCTCTGGATCCACACCGCCGACGCCGAGGCCGAGTGGACGCAAGGGCTCATCGGCCGGATCGAGGGCGGCGCGTACACGTTCGCCGGGGAGGGCGACCCCTTCGTCGGCGTCCTCGCCGATGACGAGGACAATCCGTACGCGACGGGGGAGCGGCACCCCGAGGACGATCACTGATCAAGCCGAGGACGACCGCTAATCAAGTTTGACTAACCGAACGCGGGGTATTAGCTTCGGGCTGGTAGTCAAGTTTGACTAGCGAGGGAGTTCTCAGTGGCCGACACGGCGATCATCGTCGAAGGGGCACGCAAGAAGTACGGCGGCAAGAACGGCAAGTACGCACTGGACGGGCTCGACCTCACGGTCGCGCGCGGCACGGTGCACGCAGTGCTCGGGCCGAACGGCGCGGGCAAGACGACCCTGGTCCGCATCCTGTCCACCTTGCTGCGGCCGGACAGCGGCCGCGTCGAGGTGGCCGGGCACGACGTGGTCCGCCAGGCGTACGAGGTGCGCCTGCGCATCGGCCTCCTCGGCCAGCATGCGGCCCTGGACGAGGAACTGGACGGCCGGCAGAACCTGGAGATGTTCGGTCGCCTGCACCACCTCGGCGCCCGCCACGCACGCGTGCGCGCCGGTGAACTCCTGGAGCGCTTCGGCCTGGCCGACACCGGCCGCAAGCCGGTCAAGCAGTACAGCGGCGGCATGCGGCGCCGCCTCGACCTGGCCGCCTCGCTCATCGGCAACCGGCACGGCACCGACCCGCAGGTGCTCTTCCTGGACGAACCCACCACCGGACTCGACCCGCGCGGCCGCGCCGAGGTCTGGTCCGCCGTCCGCTCCCTGGTCGGCGGCGGTACCACGGTCCTGCTCACGACCCAGTACCTGGAGGAGGCCGACCAGCTCGCCGACCGCATCTCGGTCGTCGACGCCGGCCGGGTCACCGCCGACGGCACGGCGGACCAGCTCAAGGCGCTCACCGACGGCGACCGCATCGACGTCGTCCTGCGCGACGCAGGCCAACTGGGCGCCGCCGTGGCCCTGTTGCCCGTACCGAAGGACGCCGTCTCCGTCGACGCGGACCGCCGGCTGCTCAGCGCCCGCGTCACCGACCGGATGGCGGCGCTCTCCGGCGTCGTACGGGCCCTGGAGGCGGCCGGGATCGAGGCCGAGGACGTGGCTCTGCGGCGCCCGACGCTGGACGAGGTGTTCCTGCACCTGACCGGGGACGACAACCGAGTGAAGGAGCCCGCATGAGCACGTACGCCTACGCCCTGGCCGACTCCTGGACCATGACCCGCCGCGAACTGGCGCACTGGGCGCGCCAGCCCGTGCAGGTCGTCGTCAACCTGGTCTTTCCCGTGATGCTGCTGCTGATGTTCGGCTATCTCATCGGCGGCGGACGCGGCGTCGAGGGCTCCTACATCGACTACCTGCTGCCCGGCATGCTCGCGCTCACCATGGCCTTCGGCCTGGAGGGCACGATGATCGCGGTCACCCAGGACCTCAACAAGGGCGTGATCGACCGCTTCCGGTCCATGCCGATGACCAACGGGGCGGTCCTGGTGGGCCGTTCGGTCGCCGACATGCTCCAGTCGGCGCTGGCCCTGCTCGCCCTCATGGGGGTCGGGTTCGCGCTCGGCTGGCGCGTGGACGGCGGCCCGGTGGCTTTCCTGGGCGCCCTGGGACTGCTGCTGCTGTTCCGCTTCGCCATGCTGTGGATCGGCATCCACCTGGCCCTGGTGGCGGGCAAGCCGGAAATGGTGCAGGCCGTGCAGATCCTGGTCTGGCCCATCGGCTTCCTGTCCAACGCCCTCGCCCTGCCCGACTCCATGCCCGGCTGGCTGGGCACGGTCGTCGAGTGGAACCCGATGTCCCACACCGCCACCGCCGTACGCGACCTGTTCCGCGGCACCGGCACCGAACACCTCGGGCCGGCGATCGTCTGGCCCCTGCTGCTCCTGGCGGTGTTCTTCCCGCTGGCGGTGTGGCGGTTCGGCCGCCTGAGCCGCTGACTCCGCCCCGGCCCTAGTGGTGGAAGCCGGTGGCCGCGCCCTTGTCCCGGGTGACGGGGTGCGGCTGCCGGCGCAGCTCCGGCAGGGACCGGCTCAGGTCCTCCACGAACAGCTCGGCCAGATCGGTGGAGAAGCCGTTGCGGCAGACCACCCGCAGCACCGACAGGTCCTCGCGGTTCGGCGGGAACGTGTACGCCGGAACCAGCCAGCCGGCCTCACGCATCCGCCGCGAGACGTCGAAGACGTCGTACGCCTTGACGTCCGGCGCCGTCGTGAAGGCGAACACGGGCAGTTCGTCGCCCCTGGTCAGCAGCCGGAAGTCGCCGAGCTTCTCCACCGCCTCGGCGACCTGCCCGGCCACCTCCCGCGCGGCCTGCTGCACGGCCCGGTACCCCTCCCGCCCCAACCTCAGGAACGAGTAGTACTGAGCCACGACCTGTGCACCCGGCCGCGAGAAGTTCAGCGCGAAGGTCGGCATGTCGCCGCCCAGATAGTTCACGCGGAACACCAGTTCCTCGGGCAGCGCCTTCTTGTCCCGCCACAGGGCCCAGCCGACGCCCGGGTAGACCAGGCCGTACTTGTGGCCCGAGGTGTTGATCGAGGAGACCCTCGGCTGCCGGAAGTCCCACCGCAGGTCCTCGTCGAGGAACGGCGCCACCATCGCCCCGGACGCACCGTCGACATGCACCGGGACATCGAGCCCGGTGCGTTCCTGGAGGGCGTCGAGCGCGGCGCACAGGTCCGCGATCGGCTCGTAGGAACCGTCGAAGGTCGAGCCCAGGATCCCGACGACGCCGATGGTGTTCTCGTCGCACAGCTCGGCCGCCGCCTGCGGATCGAGATGGAACCGCTCGCCCTCCATCGGCACCAGACGGGGCTCCACCTCCCAGAAGTTGCAGAACTTGTCCCAGCAGACCTGGACGTTGACCCCCATCACCAGGTTGGGGCGGGCCGCGGGGTAACGGTCGGTGTTGCGTGCCATCCAGCGGCGCTTCAGCGCCATCCCGGCGAGCATGCACGCCTCGCTGGAGCCGGTCGTGGAGCAGCCCACCGCAGCCGACGGGTCGGGCGCGTTCCACAGATCGGCGAGCATCGCCACACAGCGCCGCTCCAGCTCGGCGGTGCGCGGGTACTCGTCCTTGTCGATCATGTTCTTGTCGCGGCACTCGCCCATGAGAACGCCCGCCTGCGGCTCCATCCACGTGGTGACGAAGGTGGCGAGATTGAGCCGTGAGTTGCCGTCCAGCATCAGTTCGTCGTGCACCAGCTGATACGCCGACGACGGCGACATGGGGGCGTCGGGCAGCCGATGCGTGGGCGGGGCCTCGGTCATTCCGCCCACCGGGTTCGCCTCGCCGTAGAAGGGGTTCACGGAGAGCCTGCGCGGGCCGCCGCCGTCCGGTGCTTCGCTGTTCCCACGGTGCAGTGGCATGTAATCGACGGTAGATCCGAGTCGCCCGGCTTGCACCTCACGCCGCGTGAGGCCCCAGTGTGGAGCGCGAACCGAGAAGGGAGCGGAAGTGAGCTACTCCGTGGGACAGGTCGCGGGCTTCGCCGGCGTGACGGTGCGCACCCTGCACCACTACGACGACATCGGCCTGCTCGTACCCGGCGAGCGCAGCCACGCGGGCCACCGGCGCTACAACGAGGCCGACCTCGACCGGCTGCAGCAGATCCTGTTCTACCGCGAGCTCGGCTTCCCGCTCGAAGAGGTCGCCGCCCTGCTCGACGACCCGGACGCGGACCCGCGCGAACACCTGCGCCGGCAGCACGAGCTGCTGACCGCCCGGATCGAGAAGCTGCGCAAGATGGCGGAGGCCGTGGAGCACGCCATGGAGGCACGCAAGATGGGAATCAATCTGACGCCGGAAGAGCGCTTCGAGGTCTTCGGCGACAACGACCCGGAGCAGTACGCCGAGGAGACGGAACGGCGTTGGGGCAACACGGAGGCCTACGCCGAGTCACAGCGCCGTGCCGCGACCTACACCAAGGAGGACTGGCAGCGGATGCAAGCGGAGGCGGCCGACTGGAGCGAGCGCTACATCGCCCTGCTCGCCGCCGGTGAACCGGCCACCGGTGAAGGCGCCATGGACCTCGCCGAGGAACACCGGCAGCACATCGGCAGCTGGTACTACGAGTGCGGCTACGAGATGCACCAGTGCCTCGCCGAGATGTACGTCGCGGACGAACGCTTCACGGCGTTCTACGACAGCATGCGTCCGGGCTTCGCCGAGCATCTGCGGGCCGCGATCGTCGCCAACGCGGCCCGGCACTCCTCCTGACGTCCTGGCCCGGGCTCCTACTCCTGGGCCAGGACCACCGAGGTCACTCCCGGGCCAGGACCACCGCGGTCCCGTAGGCGCACACCTCGGTGCCCACGTCGGCCGCCTCGGTCACGTCGAACCGGAACGCCAGCACGCCGTTCGCGCCACGCGCGCGTGCCTGCTCGACCAACCGGTCCATGGCCTGGTTCCGGGTCTCCACGAGAGTCTTGGTGAGCCCCTTGATCTCACCGCCGACCAGCGACTTCAGCCCGGCGCCGATCTGGCTGCCGACGTGGCGGGAGCGCACGGTCAGTCCGAAGACCTCACCGATGACCTCCGTGACCCGGTGGCCGGGAATGTCGTTCGTGGTCACCACCAGAACGTCGGGATGCGGTCCCTGCCCGCCGCCGTACTCTTCGATGCCCATGGCTCACAGCTTTGTCCCAGCGGGGGCACAGTGCATCCTGAACGGGTCCAAGGAACCTGGGCGACCGGCGCAGCGTTGATATTTTTGACCCGCCAGTCACAGCCCGCCCGTCCCTTCCCCCCGCAGGAGCCACAATCCCGTGACCACGCTTGCGCTCGGCCCCGAGTGGCTCAGCCCGGACTATCTGATCGAGACCTTCAGCCTCCCCGGCATCCTGCTGATCGTCTTCGCCGAGTCCGGACTCTTCGCGTTCCTGCCCGGGGACTCCCTGCTGTTCACAGCGGGCCTGTTCGTGGCCGAGGGGAACTACATCAGCCAGCCGCTGTGGCTGGTCTGCACGCTGATCGTCCTGGCGGCCGTCATCGGCGACCAGGTCGGCTACATGATCGGCAAGTTCTTCGGCCCGAAGCTGTTCAGCCGGCCCAACTCCAAGCTCTTCAAACAGGAGAACCTGGAGAAGGCGCACGAGTTCATGGAGAAGTACGGCCCCAAGGCGATCGTGCTGGCCCGCTTCGTGCCGATCGTGCGCACCTTCGCCCCCATCGTCGCGGGCGCCGGCCGTATGAAGTACGCCACGTTCCTCACGTACAACATCATCGGCGGCATCGCCTGGGGCACCGGCGTCACCCTCGCGGGCTACTGGCTCGGCCAGATCGAGTTCATCAAGACGAACGTCGAAGCGATCCTCGTGCTGATCGTCCTCGTCTCCGTGGTCCCGATCATCATCGAGGTCCTGCGCGAGCGCGCCAAGAAGAAGCGCGCCGCGGCCGAGGCCCCTGCCGCCGCACAGCCCCAGCAGCACCAGCAGATGGACGACGCGACCACCCAGCTGCGCCGCATCCCGTCCGACGACCGGCCCCAGCAGCCGTACGGCAACCAGGACCAGCAGCACTACGGCAACCAGGGCGGCGGGCAGTACGGCTACGACGAGCAGTACTACGGCAACCAGCCCCAGCAGCCGTACGCCCAGCAGTACCCCCAGGGTTACGGCCAGCAGCAGCCCTACGGCGGACAGCAGAACCAGAACCAGCAGTACCCGCCGAACCAGGGCTACTGAAGCACCCCACGACCGGGCTGCCAGGCGCTCAGAACCCTCGGGTGCGCTTGGCGGCCCGCCGTTTCTCCGGCGACCCGATCCGCAGGAACAGCCGGGAGATCTCGGACCCCAGGTTCACCCCGATCGCGATGGCCATGGCCAGGGAAGCCGCCGTGGCCAGCGACACCAGCCCCGCGTCCACCTCGTTCTGCGCGATCGACAGCAGCCCGAAGTAGGTGGCGGAACCCGGCAGCAGCGGCCCGATCGCCGCCGTCGTGTAAGGCAACGCCGACGCGAACCGGTACCGGGCCATCAGCTGCCCGAACAGGCCCACCAGCCCCGCCGCGACGGCCGTGGAGGCGACCGGCGAGAACTCGCCGGTGTAGTGCATGGCGCCGTACACGACCCAGGCGACACCGCCGTTGAGGGTCACCGCGATCACGGTGGATCGTTCCTGCTGGAGCAGTACCGCGAACGTCAGCGACAGCAGCATCGACGCCGCGATCTGCCAGTACGGCCGTGGGGAGATGCTCAGCGCCGCGTCCGGGTTGAGCTTGGCGCCGAGATTGACCCCGAAGTACAGGATCACCAGCACCCCGACCACGATGCCGACGAAGAAGTACAGCACCTCCAGCAGCCGCGCGGAGGCGGTGATGTAGAAGCCGGTCAGCCCGTCCTGCACACCCGCGACCAGGGCCCGCCCGGGCAGCAGCGCGAACAGCCCACCTGTGATGACCGCGGACGCCTTCACATCGACGTGCGCCAGCGTCAGCGCGACCCCTATCGCGGCCGGCGGCATCGCGGCCACCGTGAACTGGTAGAACTCCGGCAGCCCGCGCCCCGCGCACAGCCACGCGAGCCGGTCGCCGAGCATCGCGCCGAACATGGCCGCGATGAACACGATCAGATCACCACCGACCAGCACGGACGCCGCGCCCGCGAGCAGTCCGCTCGCCGCGGTCAGCACCCAGGTCGGGTACGGGTGACGGTTCCGGCGGATCTCCGCGAGCCGCCCGTAGGCCTCCTCCAGGGAGATATGGCTCTCCGGGTCGCTCAGCTCGTCGACGAGGTGGTACACGGCGGCCAGCCGTGTGTAGTCGGTGCCGCGCCGCCGCACCGTACGCGACGCCGACACCGGATCGTCCACCAGTGAGGGCTGGTACGAGATCGACAGCAGCGTGAAGGTGACGTTCGGCTCGCAGCGGTCCAGGCCGTAGGACCGGCACACCGCGAACATCGCGGCCTCCACGTCCTCCGCGCCCTCACCGCCCGCCAGCAGCAGTTCGCCGATACGCAGGGTCAGGTCCAGCACGCGCGGAACGGCCGGACCCTCCTCCTCCACCCTCGGCATCCGCTCCGGCGCGGGCCGCTCGGCCACCGGCATGCGCAGCATCGTGCGCATCCGGTCCTGCCAGGGCAGATCCTTCGTCAGGCTTATCCGCGGGATGCCGGTCGCGGGCGTGAACGCCGGCGCGGCGTCCTCGACGCCGTACACGCCCGGCGTACTGAACGCCGAGCCCTCCGGTTCCGGCGGCTGGGGTGCGTCCAGCCCCGTGGGGAGAGCGAATTCGGAGGTGGTCTCCGACTCGCTTTCCCCCACCTCGATACCGGCCGGCGGCGTGAAGGCCATCCTCGCCTCGTCCGACTGCGGCTTGCGGTCCTCCGCTTCCGTCACCTGCGCAGCACTCCTCGTACGACACCCTCCTGCCGCACTCAGTATGCGCACAGACACACGAACGGGCTGCACGCGCACGCGTACAGCCCGTTCACATGGCTAAAAGCCAAGGATGTGCCTCAGTGGCCGCCCTGGTCCTTGAAGCGCTTGTAGGACCGCTCGATCTCGGCCTCGGCGTCGCTGCGGCCCACCCAGTCGGCGCCCTCGACGGACTTGCCGGGCTCCAGGTCCTTGTACACCTCGAAGAAGTGCTGGATCTCCAGGCGGTCGAACTCGGAGACGTGGTGGATGTCGCGCAGGTGCTCCTGACGCGGGTCCGTCGCCGGGACGCACAGCAGCTTGTCGTCGCCGCCGGCCTCGTCCGTCATCCGGAACATGCCGATCGCGCGGCACTTGATCAGGCAGCCCGGGAAGGTCGGCTCGTCCAGGATGACCAGCGCGTCCAGCGGGTCGCCGTCCTCGCCGAGGGTGTTCTCGACGAAGCCGTAGTCGGTCGGGTAGGCGGTCGAAGTGAAGAGTCGACGGTCCAGGCGGATCCGACCGGTCTCGTGGTCCACCTCGTACTTGTTCCGCGAACCCTTCGGAATCTCGATCGTGACGTCGAACTCCACCGGTGGCTCCTCCATGATCAACACATAGTTCTGGTGGTTAAGTGTCCCTCACGCAGGTGTGTGATCGCGAAAGGGGCTGGTGGTCGTGCCGGAGATGAGGCCTTGGCGAGCCGCGAAACCGCATATGACGCGGGTCGCGGGCGCCGTACGACCCCGTCTGGCACGAGCCGCGGAAGCCGTACGGCCACGTCTCGCGCGCGCCGCGACGGCCACGAAACCGCGGGTCGCACGGCTCGCCCGAGCCGTTTCCCCACAGACCGCGCGGACACACAAGCTGAAGACCTGGCAGTACACCGCGGGCGCCGCCACCGCCGGACTGGCGCTGGCCGCCGGAGTGGTGACCGTCGCCGGCCCCTGGGACTCCACCGGTCAGCGTACGGCCGAGCGGGACCGGGCGGTCGCCCAGGAACGTACGGGTGGCACAGATCACGGTCGTCATACCGATACGTCCGACTCCTCCCGCACAGCGGCCGAAGGACCCCGCCCGGCCCCCAGCGCGGCCTCCGTCCTGACCGGCGTCGGCGGCGGCGTCGGAACCGCCGGGTCGGCCCCGAACGGCAAGGCCGTCGCCGGACTCGTCGGCCCGCTCCTGAACGACCCGGCACTCGGCAGCAGATCCGTGGCGATCATCGACGTCGCCAGCGGTGAACGCCTCTACGACGACGACTCCGGCAAGGCCCTCACCCCCGCCTCCACCACGAAGATCGCCACGGCCGTCGCCGCCCTCTCCGCGCTCGGCCCCGACCACCGCCTCACCACCCGCACCGCACTCGAGACCGACACCGGAGAACTGGTGCTCGTCGGCGGCGGCGACCCCACCCTCACGGCCCGCAAGGACGCCGAGGGCTGGGCGAGCCTGCGCGAACTGGCGGACCGCACCGCCCAGGCACTGAAGAAGCGGGACCTGCGCCAGGTCACCCTTTCGTACGACAAGACGCTCTACGCCGGCCCCGAACTGCACCCCATCGGGGAGAACGAGAACCTCGCCCCCATCAGCGCGCTGATGGTCGACGAGGCCCGCACCGACGACTCCACCAGCGGCCCGGTCGAGCGGGTGGAGGACCCGGCGAAGGACGCGGCCGACCGGTTCGCGGCCCTCCTCGCCGATCACGGCATCAAGACGACCGCGCCCGGACCCTCGAAGGCGACCGACCGGGCCGAGCCGCTCGCCGAGGTCTCCTCACCGCCCCTGTCCTCCGTGGTCGAGCGCATGCTCACCAACAGCGACAACGACATCGCCGAGGCCCTCGCCCGCCACACCGCCGTGGCGAGCGGCGCACGCGCCGACCTCGACGGCGCCGGCAAGGCCATCGAAGCCCGGCTGAAGAAGCTCGGGCTCCCCGTCGCGGGCGCCGACTTCAAGGACGGCAGCGGCCTCGACCGCGCCGACAGACTGACCGCCGACCTGCTGACGGCCCTGCTGGCCAAGGCCGCCGACCCGGCCCACCCCGAACTCCGCCCCGTCCTCACCGGCCTGCCCGTGGCCGGCTTCACCGGCACCCTCAGCAGCCGCTACACGGACGGCGCTGCCGGCGTCGTCCGCGCGAAGACGGGCACCCTGCACGGCGTGAACTCCCTGGCCGGCACGGTCGTCGACCAGGACGGCCGGCTGCTCGCCTTCGCGTTCCTGTCGACGGGCGACGACACGGGCGCGGCCCGGTCGGCACTGGACAGAACGGCGACCGCCCTGGCGTCCTGCGGCTGCAGCTGACCCCACCCGCACCCGGTGCCACCGAACTCCATGGCCTGCCCCAAGCGGGACCGCTCACGTACGGTTGACACATGACGAGCATCGGTGGTGCCGAGATGGTCGACTGGAATCTCGCGGTGGCGACCGCGACCCGGTTCGTGAGGCCGGGCCCGGAGGTGAGCCGCGACGACGCCCGCGCCGTCGTCGCCGAGCTGCGCCGACATGCCAAGGCCTCGGAGGAACACGTCCGGGGCTTCACTCGTATGGGCACGGACGACATCCACGACACCCCGGTCCTCGTCGTCGACCGCCCCGGCTGGATCCGGGCCAACGTCGCCGGCTTCCGGGAGATCCTCAAGCCCCTGCTCGACAAGATGCAGGAACGACGCACCACCAGCCCCGGCGGAGCCGTCCTCGGCGCGGTCGGCGGCAAGGTCACCGGCGTCGAACTCGGCATGCTGCTGTCCTTCCTCGCCTCCCGCGTACTCGGCCAGTACGAGACCTTCGCCCCCGCCACCCGCGACCTCCCCGCGGGCGGCCCCCCCGGTTCACCGAGTGGCGGCGGCCGCCTCCTTCTCGTCGCCCCCAACATCGTGCACGTCGAGCGTGAACTCGACGTACAGCCCCACGACTTCCGCCTGTGGGTGTGCCTGCACGAGGAGACCCACCGCACCCAGTTCAGCGCGGTGCCCTGGCTGCGGGACCACCTGGAGGGCGAAATCCAGTCGTTCTTGGAAGAGACCGACGTCGACCCCATGACCGTCCTGGAACGCATCCGCGAGGCCGCCCAGTCCCTCTCCGGCAGCCGGCCCGACGCCGAGGAGGACGACGGCGGACGTTCGTTCGTCGAACTGGTGCAGACGCCCGCCCAGCGGGAGATCCTCGGCCGCCTCACCGCCGTCATGTCCCTCCTCGAAGGCCACGCCGACTTCGTGATGGACGGCGTCGGCCCCGCCGTCGTCCCCTCCGTCGCCGAGATCCGCGAAAAATTCCAGCAGCGCCGCGCCAAGGGCGCCTCCCGACTGGACATGGCCCTGCGCAAACTGCTCGGCCTGGACGCCAAACTCCGGCAGTACCGCGACGGCGAACGCTTCGTGCGGGCCGTCGTCGAACAGGTCGGCATGGACGGCTTCAACCGCGTGTGGACGTCCCCGAACACCCTCCCCACCAAGACGGAGATCGCCAAACCGGCGGACTGGATCGCGCGGGTGCACCGCAAGGCGGAGTCGTGAAACGCGCGCCGAGTCGTGCATCTCATACGAAGGTCGTGAACCGAATCCGGCCGACGGCAGGCGAACGCCCCTCCAATCACCCGTCCGAGGGACCGTGAGCCATGGGTAGGCGTGCAATGCTCGGGGCACGGCCCGGTTCTGTCACCATCTACACACTCTGAGTGACCGAACCTCGGGCTCACCCCCCGACAACTTCATGAAGGGAACCGGACATGGGTCCCCATCCTGCGGTCGCGGCGATACGCCTGGCGGTCCGCCGCGTCCTCCACGACATCCTCACCGAACACAGCCGCATCTACGACGTACCCGCGCCGAGCAGCCCGCGCACGGCCATCAAGACGCCGCCCGCGCCGTCCCCCGGCAGCCGGCGCGCCGCCCACGGCACCGCGCTCGAAACGTCGTACGAGCTCCCCGGCCAGAGCCCGCAGGAGCCCCCGCGCGCTGCCCCGCACGAGCGGCCCCCCTCCCCGCTCGTGCTCGTGGCATGCTCCGGCGGCGCCGACTCCATGGCCCTCGCCTCCGCCCTCGCGTTCGAAGCCCCCAAACTCGGCATCCGCGCCGGCGGCATCACCGTCGACCACGGCCTCCAGCCCGGCTCCGACCTACGCGCCGAAGAAGTCGTCCTGCGGCTGCGCCAACTCGGCCTCGACCCGGTCGAGTCCCTCGCCGTGACCGTCGGCCGCACCGGCGGACCCGAGGCCGCGGCCCGCGACGCCCGCTACGCCGCCCTCGACGACGCGGTCGTACGCCACGGCGCCTTCGCCGTCCTGCTCGGCCACACCCGCGACGACCAGGCCGAGACCGTCCTGCTCGGCCTCGCCCGCGGCTCCGGCATCCGCTCCCTGTCCGGAATGGCCGCGGTCTCGGGGGCCGGCGGCCGCTACCGCCGCCCCTTCCTCGGACTCGACCGGCAGACCGCCCGCAAGGCCTGCATGGTCCAGGCCCTGCCGGTCTGGGACGACCCCCACAACTCCGACCCCGCCTACACGAGGTCACGCCTGCGCCAAGAAGGCCTGCCCGCCCTGGAGAAGGCACTCGGCAAGGGCGTCGTCGAAGCCCTCGCCCGCACCGCCCAGCTCTCCCGCGACGACGCCGACGCCCTCGACGCCTGGGCCAGCCAGGCCGAGGCCGCCGTACGCGACGCCACCGGCCTCCTGGAATGCGCCAAGCTCTACGCGCTGCCGCCCGCCGTACGCCGCCGGATCCTGCGCCGCGCCGCCATCGACGCCGGGGCACCCGCCGGTTCGCTGTTCGCCCGTCACATCGAGGAAGTCGACCGTCTGATCACCGGCTGGCGCGGCCAGGGAGCCATCAATCTCCCCGGCAAAGTCGTCGCCCAGCGCCAGGGTGGCAGACTGGTGATTCGGCAAGGCTGATTCCCGACCCCTCCACAGCAGACGAAGGAGGGGCCGGTGAGCCGAGAATGCGGGACGACCGACCGAAAGTGATGCGGGTGGACGCGAAAGACATGGGTGCCGACCTCCAGCAGGTACTCATCACCAAAGAAGAGATCGACGCCAAGCTGGCAGAGCTGGCAGCGAAGATCGACGCGGAATACGAGGGCAAGGACCTGCTCATCGTCGGTGTCCTCAAGGGCGCGGTGATGGTCATGGCCGACCTCGCCCGGGCCCTGTCCACCCCCGTCACCATGGACTGGATGGCGGTGTCGTCCTACGGCGCCGGCACCCAGTCCTCCGGTGTCGTGCGGATCCTCAAGGACCTCGACACCGACATCAAGGGCCGCCACGTCCTGATCGTCGAGGACATCATCGACTCCGGCCTGACCCTGTCCTGGCTGATCAACAACCTCGGCTCGCGTGAGCCCGAGACCCTGAAGATCTGCACCCTGCTGCGCAAGCCGGACGCCGCCAAGGTCGCCATCGACGTCGAGTGGGTCGGCTTCGACATCCCCAACGAGTTCGTCGTCGGCTACGGCCTCGACTACGCCGAGAAGTACCGCAACCTCCCGTTCGTCGGTACGCTCGCGCCCCACGTCTACGGCGGCTGAGCCGACAGGGCCGTCTTTGTAGGACGATCGGGAACCCCAGCGGGTTTCGCGCCGTTGGAGCATGCAGACGGGCTTGGCAGCCGTCCCGTGCAGCTACGGGCGTCGAAGCTGGGGTACCGTCAGAAGAACTGTCTTATCAAACTCACTATGGCAGGAGGGACGGGGCGGCACCGCTCCGTATGGATGGACGTGAAGCGATACTTCCGTGGGCCGGTCATGTGGATCGTGCTGGCCGTCCTTGCCGTGGTCGTGTTGATGCAGGTCGTCGGCTCGTCCGGCGGCTACAAGACGGTGGACACCGGCCAGGTCGTCCAGGCGATCAATGACAACAAGGTCGAGTCGGCCAAGCTGACCACAGGTGACGAGAACACCATCAAGGTCCAGCTCAAGGACGGCGAAAAGGTCGAGGGCGCCACCAAGATCCAGGCGAGCTACATCGGCGACCAAGGCGTGACCATCGCCAGCACGCTGCAGAACAAGTACCAGGACAAGCAGATCCCGGACGGCTACACCGTCTCGCCGTCCAAGCAGAACCCGTTCGTCGGGATCCTGCTCTCCCTGCTCCCCTTCGTCCTCATCGTCGTCGTCTTCCTGTTCCTGATGAATCAGATGCAGGGCGGCGGCTCCCGAGTCATGAACTTCGGCAAGTCCAAGGCCAAGCTCATCACCAAGGACACCCCGAAGACGACGTTCTCCGACGTCGCCGGCTCGGACGAGGCCGTCGAGGAACTCCAGGAGATCAAGGAGTTCCTCCAGGAGCCCGCCAAGTTCCAGGCCGTCGGCGCAAAGATCCCCAAGGGCGTCCTGCTCTACGGGCCTCCCGGCACCGGTAAGACGCTCCTCGCGCGCGCCGTCGCCGGCGAAGCGGGCGTCCCCTTCTACTCGATCTCCGGTTCCGACTTCGTCGAGATGTTCGTCGGTGTCGGTGCCTCCCGAGTCCGTGACCTGTTCGAGCAGGCCAAGGCGAACGCCCCGGCGATCGTCTTCGTCGACGAGATCGACGCGGTCGGCCGCCACCGCGGCGCCGGCCTCGGCGGCGGTCACGACGAGCGCGAGCAGACCCTGAACCAGCTCCTCGTCGAGATGGACGGCTTCGACGTGAAGGGCGGCGTCATCCTGATCGCCGCCACGAACCGCCCCGACATCCTCGACCCGGCACTGCTCCGTCCCGGCCGCTTCGACCGCCAGATCGCGGTCGACCGCCCGGACATGCAGGGCCGTCTGGAGATCCTCAAGGTCCACCAGAAGGGCAAGCCGGTCGCCCCGGATGTCGACCTGTCGGCGGTCGCCCGCCGCACCCCGGGCTTCACCGGCGCGGACCTGAGCAACGTCCTCAACGAGGCCGCGCTGCTCACCGCCCGCTCGGACAAGAAGCTCGTCGACAACCAGATGCTCGACGAGGCCATCGACCGCGTCGTGGCGGGCCCGCAGAAGCGGACCCGGATCATGTCGGACAAGGAAAAGAAGATCACCGCGTACCACGAGGGCGGACACGCCCTGGTCGCGGCGGCCTCCCCGAACTCCGACCCGGTCCACAAGATCACGATCCTGTCCAGAGGCCGTGCCCTGGGCTACACGATGGTCCTGCCGGACGAGGACAAGTACTCCACGACCCGCAACGAAATGCTGGACCAGCTGGCCTACATGCTGGGCGGCCGCGCGGCCGAGGAGCTCGTCTTCCACGACCCGACCACCGGCGCCGCGAACGACATCGAGAAGGCCACGACCACCGCACGCGCGATGGTCACGCAGTACGGCATGACCGAGCGTCTCGGCGCGATCAAGTTCGGCGGCGACAACACCGAGCCCTTCCTCGGACGTGAGATGGCTCACCAGCGCGACTACTCGGAAGAGGTCGCCGCGCTGGTGGACGAGGAAGTCAAGAAGCTCATCGAGAACGCGCACAACGAGGCCTGGGAAATCCTGGTCGAGAACCGCGACGTCCTCGACAACCTCGTCCTGCAGCTGCTGGAGAAGGAGACGCTGGGCAAGGAGGAGATCGCCGAGATCTTCGCCCCCATCGTCAAGCGCCCGCCGCGGCCTGCCTGGACCGGGTCCTCCCGCCGCACGCCGTCCACCCGTCCGCCGGTGCTCTCCCCCAAGGAGCTCGCCCTGACGAACGGCGCCAACGGCGCGACCCCGGCGATCAGCACCGCCAAGTCCACGGTCACGGAGCCCGCCCCGGCCACGGAGCCGGCTCCCGAGGAGCGTCCCGAGAGCTGACGCCCCGCCCGGTGAGCGCACCGGGCCCGGAATGGATGCCGCGCCCCCCTGGTTCTAGCCTGGGGGGCGCGGCATTTCGTATGCCCGCAGTTCAGACGCGTGACCCACACGCGCCACCCGCGAAGGAACGAGGCACCACATGACCGACCCCGTGACGCTGGACGGCGAGGGCCGCATCGGCGAGTTCGACGAGAAGCGCGCCGAGAACGCCGTACGCGAACTGCTGATCGCGGTCGGCGAGGACCCGGACCGCGAGGGACTCCGGGAGACGCCGGGGCGGGTGGCGCGGGCGTACAAGGAGATCTTCGGGGGCCTGTGGCAGAAGCCCGAAGATGTGCTGACGACGACGTTCGACATCGGGCACGACGAAATGGTGCTCGTGAAGGACATTGAGGTGTACAGCACATGTGAGCATCATCTGGTGCCGTTCCGCGGTGTTGCTCACGTCGGTTACATCCCGGCCACGTCCGGCAAGATCACGGGGCTGTCCAAGCTGGCACGGCTGGTGGATGTCTATGCCCGTCGGCCGCAGGTGCAGGAACGTCTCACTACGCAGATCGCGGACTCGCTGATGGAGATCCTGGAGCCGCGCGGAGTGATCGTCGTCGTGGAGTGCGAGCACATGTGCATGTCGATGCGTGGCATCCGCAAGCCGGGCGCGAAGACCATAACGTCAGCCGTGCGCGGTCAGCTGCGGGACGCTGCTACCCGCAACGAGGCGATGAGCCTCATCATGGCCCGCTGACCCGTCGCACGCCGATCGGGGGCTACGTCGTCGGCGTGGCCCCCGCGCCGTTGTGTTCGTCGTCCTCGGGGAGTTTGCAGACTCGTTCCAGGAAGACTGCCGCCGCTATGACGCCGAGGCCGGCCAGGACGGAGAAGCCGGCGTAGATGGCCTGGTCGCGGCGGGCGGGGATGTCGAGGTACTCCAGGAGGAAGACGCCCGTGCCGCCGTACATGCCGGCGACCAGGGCGGCCACCAGGGCGCTGGCCTGGCCGAAGACGACCGCGCGGGCTGCCATCAGCGGGTCGACGCCCTTGGCCTCGGGGTGGCGCTCGCGCTGGGCCTTGAGGCGGGCGCGGATCGAGATCGCCGTGGACAGGAGCACCACGGCGATCAGGGCGAGGACGATGGGGGCGGCCAGGGGGACGCTGGGCAGGGTCCCGACGGCGTTCCACAGGCGGGCACCCGCCCAGGACAGGACTCCGGCGATGATGAACACGCCGGCCAGCAGCCTGATGCGCAGCTCTCTCACGGTGTTCCTTCAGCTCCCCCGGGTGCCCGCGGATTGTGGTCGTCTTGACCTTAACGACTATTCGGGCAGCTGGAGTTCCAGGTCCGCGCGCGGCGCCACGCCGTCCAGGGTGATCGTGCCGAGGAGTTCGGCGACGGTGCCGCGGCCGGGCAACTGCGCCTCGGGTTCCAGGTCGTGCCAGGGGGCGAGGACGAAGGCCCGTTCGTGGGCGCGCGGGTGGGGGAGTGTGAGGTGCGGGTCGTCGGAGACGACGTCGGCGTAGGCCACGATGTCGACGTCGAGGGTGCGTGCGCCCCAGCGCTCGTCGCGGACCCGGTGGAAGGCCTCCTCGACCGCGTGCGCGCGCTCCAGGAGGGAGGACGGGGGGAGCGTGGTCTTGAGGACCACGATCGCGTTGAAGTAGGAGGGCTGGCTGCCGGGGTCCACGCCCCAGGGCTCGGTCTCGTAGACGGGGGAGACGCCCTTGATGCGCACGCCCGGGGTGTCCTCGAGCGCGTCGATGGCGCCCTGGAGGGTCTCCAGGCGGTTGCCGAGGTTGGAGCCGAGGGAGATCACGGCTCGTTTGGGGTTGCTGAGGGTGGTGTCGGCGGCGTCGACCTGCTCGACGACGGAGGCGGGTACCGGCTGTACGGTCGGGTCGCTGGGGCCCTTGATGAAGGGTGCAGTCATACTCGGCTCCGGGTGATGGTGACGGTCACGTCGTCGAAGGGGACCGTGATCGGCGCGTCCGGTTTGTGGACGGTGACCTCGACCTCGTGGACCCCTTCGTGCTTCAGACAGGCCTGGGCGATGCGTTCGGCGAGCGTCTCGATGAGGTTGACCGGGTCGCCCTCGACGACGGCGACGACCTCCTCCGCCACGATGCCGTAGTGCACGGTCTTCGCCAGGTCGTCGTCGGCGGCGGCGGGCCGGGTGTCGAGCCCCAGGACGAGGTCCACGACGAAGATCTGGCCCTGCGCGCGTTCCTCGGGGAACACGCCGTGGTACCCGCGGGCCTTCAGGCCGCGCAGCGCGACACGATCCACGCGAATCACTCCTGCAATCGTCGGTGACGGCCGGTCGATGCCGTGTGCGGGCGGCACACCGGCCTCGAACGAATCTACCTGCGGGCACTGACAGGGCCGGGCCACGGGGGCGTGGGCCCGGTCCGGGGCCGGCAGGATTCACCGTGTGTTTCCCCTGGGGAATCCGGCGGCTCACGGGTTGGTAGCCGCCCCTACCCGCGCACACGTGATTCCAACCACTTCTTGGTCCCGGCGGGTCCGGCGGACCCCCGTGCGGGTGGTGGTGGGCCTGCGGCCCTGAGGGTCCTGTAGGGCGCCTACCCCGTCAGGCGGGGGTGTCGTCGTTCTCGTCGTCGTCGTTTTCGGCCAGAACCGGCGAGGCGTGGTGCGACCACATCTTCCAGCCCTCGGTCGTGCGCCGGAACACGTTCGTGGCGACCACGAGCTGGCCGACGAGCGGGCCGAGCTCCTCGCCCGCGTCGGGCGCGGGGCCGCCGCTGAGGATGTTCTCGGTGCAGGTCACCAGGGCGGTGTCGCCGGTGACGGAGACGTGTACGTCGGTGAGGAAGAACTGGATGTAGTCGGTGTTCGCCATGATCAGCGCGTAGGACCTGAGGACCTCGCCGCGTCCGGTGAGCACCGGCCAGCCGGGGTGCACGCAGGAGATCACACCGGCGTCGGCCGGGTCGTGGTACGTCTCGTCGATGCCGAGGTCGGTCGGGGTGAGCCAGAGCTTGGACAGCTGCTCGAAGTCGCCGCGCTCCACGGCCTCGTAGAAGGCGGTGTTGGCGGCCTCCACCTGCTCGACGTCGGTGTGGGGGGCGCTCACCGGGCTCCTTCGGGGCCGTGCGCGACGCTGCGCTCGGTGTGCGCGCCGGGCGCGGTCCCGGCCTCACGCGCCTCCTCGATGGCGCGTGTGACGCGCACCGCGTCCGCCGTGGCGCGCACCTCGTGCACGCGTACGGCCCATGCGCCGGCCTGCGCGGCGAGCGCCGACACGGCGGCCGTGGCGGCGTCGCGCTCCCGGGCGGGCGGCGGCGCGCCCTGGGGGCCGGCGAGGACCCGGCCGAGGAACCGTTTGCGGGAGGCGGCGACGAGCAGGGGGTGGCCGAGGGTGAGCAGCCGGTCCAGGTGGGCGAGGAGGACGAGGTCGTGCTCGGCGTCCTTGGAGAAGCCGAGGCCGGGGTCGACGACGATCCGGTCGGGGGCGATGCCGCCCTCCAGAACGGCCTCCACGCGTGCGTGGAGCTCTTCGACGACCTCGGCGACGACGTCGTCGTACACGCCCTTGACGTTGCCGCCGGCGAGGAAGCCGCGCCAGTGCATGACGACGAAGGGGGCGCCGGCGTCGGCGACGACCGGGATCATCGCGGGGTCGGCGAGGCCGCCGCTGACGTCGTTGACGAGGGCGGCTCCGGCGGCGAGGGCCTGCTCGGCGACGGAGGCGCGCATGGTGTCGACCGAGATCGTGACGCCCTCGGCGGCGAGGCCGCGGACGACGGGGATGACGCGGCGCAGTTCCTCGGCCTCGTCGACCCGGGTGGCGCCGGGGCGGGTGGACTCGCCGCCGACGTCGACCAGGTCGGCGCCCTCCTCGACCAGGGCGAGGCCGTGCTTCACGGCGGACGTCGTGTCGAACCAGCGGCCGCCGTCGGAGAAGGAGTCGGGGGTCACGTTGACGACTCCCATGACCGCGCACCGGTCCCACTGGGGAAGGCCCGCGACGCGCCCGCGTCCGCTGTGCTTGCTCATACGTTCAGCGTAGGCGCTCCGCTGGGAGGGCCGGGACAGGTGGGGGTTGGACCGGGCTGTGGGCGGGTGCGGGTCCGTCGTGGCTGGTCGCGCCCACGCGGCGGAGCCGCATGTCGAACACAGCCTCGCGCCCCTTGGTGGGCTGCTGAACCGTTGGCTGCTACGCCGCCCGGACGTCGCGCTCCGCCACCCGGTGTGCGCACGGGCGGCGTGCGGCCGTGCGGCGGCGCAGGAAGCGGGGCAGGGGCAGGGCCATGTTCACGAAGCCTTCCGCCTGCATGGCGGCGAGGCCGAGGCGGGGCAGGTCCGCCGAGGCGCGGTAGACCACGAAGCGGGGCTCCCAGCGGGGCTGGAACTTGGCGTTGAACTTGTACAGCGACTCGATCTGGAACCAGCGGGAGAGGAAGACCAGCAGGCCCCGCCAGGCGCGCAGCACCGGGCCCGCGCCGATCTTCTCGCCGCGGGCGAGCGCCGAGCGGAACATGGCGAAGTTGAGGGACACGCGCGCGATGTCGAACTTCGGGGCGGCCTGGAGGGCGGCCACGATCAGCAGTTCGTTCATGCCGGGGTCGGCCGCGCGGTCGCGGCGCATCAGGTCGAGCGAGACGCCGTCGGTGCCCCAGGGCACGAAGTGGAGGATCGCTTTGAGGTCGCCGTACGGTCCGGGCTCCTCGTCGGCCTTGTGGGCGGTGGCGATCAGGCAGTCGCCGTCGGACGGGTCGCCGACGCGGCCCAGGGCCATGGAGAAGCCGCGCTCGGTGTCGGTGCCGCGCCAGTCCTCGGCGGCCTGCCGGATCCGCTCCAGTTCGGTTTCGCCGAGGTCACGGACACGTCGTACCCGGGTCTCGTAACCGGCGCGCTCGATGCGCTTGACCATCTGACGCACATTGCGCATCGCGCGGCCGGTGAGGGAGAAATCCGGGACGTCCACCACCGCCTCGTCGCCCAGTTCGAGGGCGTCGAGTCCGGTCTCGCGGGTCCACACCTCGGCGCCGGTCTCGGAGCAGCCCATGACGGCGGGGGTCCAGGAGTGGGCCTTGGCCTCGTCCATGAAGCGCTCGATCGCGCCGGGCCAGGCCTCGACGTCGCCTATGGGGTCGCCGCTGGCGAGCATCACGCCGGAGACGACGCGGTAGGTGACGGCGGCCTTGCCGCTGGGGGAGAAGACGACGGCCTTGTCGCGGCGCAGCGCGAAGTGACCGAGGGAGTCGCGGCCGCCGTGCTTGGCGAGCAGGGCGCGAAGCCGGTCCTCGTCGTCCTCGGTCAGGGCCGCGGCCGGGTGCTCGGGGCGGAAGGCCAGGTAGATGGTGGTGACGGCGGTCAGCAGGCCGAGAGCGCCGAGGGAGAAGGCGACCGTCCAGGAGGTGCTGCCCCGGTAGTCGACCGGGCCCTCGAAGCCGAACAGGCCGTACAGGACGTGGGTGATGCGGTCCGCCAGGCTCGGGTCGCCGAGCAGGGTCCCCGGGTGGGCGCTGACGATGACCAGGCCGAGGGCGAGTGAACCGGCGCCCATGAGAACGAAGTTGGCGAGCGCGCGCCAGCGGCTGCGCGGGTCGGGCAGGGCCGCGAACTGGTCGCGGTGGCGCAGCAGGGGCGCGAGCAGCGCGAGAGAGATCAGGACGCCGATGACGGAGTGGCGGTAGCTGAACTGGGCCACCGCTCCGGCCGGCAGCAGGATGACGGCGGCGCGCCAGGCCCGGCGCTTGCCGCGCTTGAGGCCGTGCGCGAGCAGCAGCAACAGCACGCCGGCGCTGAGCGAGAGGGCGGCCGCGAACGGGCCCGTCGCGCCGGGCAGTACTTCGGCGATGGCGTGCATACGGCTGTGCCGGAAGCGCGGGAAGACGCCGGCGGCGACGTCCAGCAGGCCGACCAGGGCGCAGGCTCTGCCGAGGAGGACGGGAACGGCCTCGGGGCGCGGGCCGCGCAGCACGTTCCGCGCGCGGCTCGCCAGCTGCCCCACCTGGTTCACCTGGGGTGATCGTTGAGGAACCTTGCCCGACATTTCCACATCTGTCCTGACAGACATCGCATCCCATTAGTTCTGCGAGAGACCTTGGATCCGGTGCCGATTCGGGCATCCGGCGACATTGCGCCCTCTAGGACGGTGTCTTGAGGGGAGAGGTTCACTCGGCTCCCCAAAACCGTTTCAAAGGCCAAGGAAAGTCCGGGGCAAGCCCTTGCGAAGGAGCGGGGGAGGTGACGCGTGCGGCAGTGTCCGCGCGTGGTCCCGGGCGGAAAGTGCGGACAGGTAACCATCGATGGGTCTCACGAGCGACAAGGTGCTGGCGCTGACGGTGCTCGCGGCCGTAGGGCTGTTCGTCGGCACGGTGTGGCTGTGGCCACGGCTGGCACGGCAGGGGCCGCGGGTCGTCGCCGGGCGCGTCGGGCTGCTGCTCGCCACGCAGTTGGCGCTCTTCGCGGCGGTCGGGCTCCTCGCCAACCAGGCCTTCGGGTTCTACGCGAGCTGGGCCGACCTGTTCGGGCAGGAGAAGGACCAGGGCGTCGTCGTGGACCATGTGCCGGCGGGCGGGCCGCTGCGGGTCACCGGGACGCAGCGGATGCCGGGGGCGGCGAGCGACGGTCCGCAGCGGGGAGGCCAGATCCAGAAGGTCGACATCGTGGGGCGTACGACACACATCGCGACGCCCGCGTACATCTATCTGCCGCCCGAGTATTTTCAGCCGGAATACCGGACGCGTACGTTCCCGGCGGCCGTCGTCCTCACCGGCTATCCGGGCACGGCCCGGGCGCTGGTGGACAAGCTCGACTACCCGCGCACGGCAGCCCGGCTGGTCGCGCAGGGCCGTATGGAGCCGATGATCCTGGTGATGATGCGGCCGACCGTGGCGCCGCCGCGGGACACGGAGTGCGTGGACATTCCCGGGGGGCCGCGGACCGAGACGTTCTTCGCGGCGGATCTGCCCGAGGCGGTGAGCGGCCACTACAGGGTCGGCGGGAGTCCGGGCAGTTGGGGCATCATCGGCGACTCCACCGGCGGCTACTGCGCGCTGAAGCTCGCCATGCACCATCCACGGGTGTACGCCGCGGGGGCGGGGCTTTCCGCCTACTACAAGGCGCCGATCGACGCCACGACCGGCGATCTCTTCCACGGCGACGAGGAACTGCGCAATCGCGCGAACCTGTGGTGGTACCTCGAGCACATGCCGGCTCCGGACACTTCACTGCTCGTCAGCAGCAGCAAAGTTGGAGAATCCAACTACAAGGACACGTTGAAGTTCATTGACCGTGTGAAGGCGACCGGGCTGACCCGGATCTCATCGATCATCCTCGAAAGCGGAGGGCACAACTTCAACACCTGGCGGCGGGAGATTCCGGGGACGCTGGAGTGGATGAGCGGACGGCTGGGCGGCAGGTGAGGTGGCCGATCCGGCTCTTCGATCTTGGTTCGTGGTCAATTCGATCGCGGAACTGAATCCGGATGCCAAGTGAACGACTCGGGATGGCTGTCTTTTTACGGGGCGGGGCTCCAAGATTCGCCTACGCGC
The DNA here is from genome assembly GCF_042657965.1 of Streptomyces coerulescens. Classification (NCBI taxonomy): domain Bacteria; kingdom Bacillati; phylum Actinomycetota; class Actinomycetes; order Kitasatosporales; family Streptomycetaceae; genus Streptomyces; species Streptomyces coerulescens. Next base: position 56,712 of record NZ_JBHSKM010000005.1, on the reverse strand, counting down.
GGTAAGTTTCTGGCCATGCCACGTGGACGTCACCGCCATTCCCCGCCCTTGCACAGGATGCTGCCCCCGTCGGCGATCGCGGGCGTGTCCGTCGTCTGTGCGCTCGCCCCCTGGATGTTCACCGAACCCATGGCGCTGCGCGGCCTCGCCGCGGCCGCCGCGGCTACGGCGGTCCTGGGTGCGGTCGTCATGCGCCGCTGGGACACACAGGCGGGCAAGCAGGTCGCCGACCTCACGCGCGCGCGTGCCAGCGACGAGTGGCGGCACGAGGAGCGGGTCGCCGAACTGGAGGCCGACCTCGACGAGTCGCGCGAGCTGCGCGTGAAGCTGGAGCAGCGGCTGCGGGGCAAGCGGGCGGAGCTGGCCGGGCTGCGCAACGAGCACGCCTCGCTGCTGCGGCGGTACGCCACGGCGGAGACCGAGCGGGCGAGCGTCCTGGAGGAGCGCCGGGTTCTGGAGATAGAGGCCGCCACGCCCGCGCGTGCGCTGCCGCCGGTGCCGGGTGACTCGGCGGCCGAGGCCGCCGATGACGACGCCGTCGCCGGGACCGCAGAGACCGCCGAGGAGGCGGGGGCTGTGGCTGCCCCGGCCGGGGCGGAGGGCGCGGAAGGCGCGGAGAGCGTGGCGGACGACGAGGCCGTCGAGACGGTCGAGGACGACGCGGCGGCGGAGACGGCGGCGGAGACGTCGGCGGACGCGCAGGTCTTCTCGCCGGAGGGTTCGCGGCTGTTCCTGCGGGCCAAGGCCGCGTTGGCGCGGTTCGACGAGGACGGGGAGCCGGCGAAGGGCGAGGCGTCCGACGAGGGCCCGGCCGAGGAGACGTCCGCCGAGGAGACGTTCGCCGAGGAGACGTTCGCCGAGGTCGCGGAAGGCGTCGGGACCACCGAAGCCGCCGAGTCTGCCGAGCTCGCTGAGTCCGCGGAGTCCTTTGAGTCCGCGGAGTCCTTTGAGGACGAGTCGCAGGCGTCCGTCGACGAGGCGGTCGGCGACCAGGACGGCTCTGCGAAGGGCAAGCCCTCCCAGGAGCCCGCGAAGGACGAGTCCCCGAAGAACGACCCCCCGAAGGGCGACGGCCCGTCCGGCGGCAGGCCGCTGAAGGACGCCTCCGGTGACGCCGAGGTGGAGGGGGCCGGCGGGTCCGAGACGGACCCCGTGCCGGAGGACGACCCGCAGGGGAAGTCCGGGGCGGTCGACGGGCATGAGCACGCGGCCGCCGTCACCCCGGCAGGCGCGGCCGCCACGACAAGGCCGACGCTGCCAGCGGCTCGACGCCCGGCCGGGCACTTCATCGAGCCGACCGCGGTGGCCGTCGCGCCGGCCGCGCCCGTGCGGCGTCCGTCCGTCGAGGGCGGGTTCGACTTCTTCGGCACGAAGCAGGGCGCCGAGTCGTCCACCCTGGAGTCCGTCCAGAACGAGGACCTCGCCGACGTCGTCGGCCAGGAGGCCCTCGCCCTGCACAAGGCCGAGGCCGAGGCCGAGTTCAAGCCCGCCGACGAGGAGTCCCGGGGCATCGGCCAGGTCATCGACCTGACGGCGCACGACGAGACGGAACAGATCGACGTACAGGGCCTGCGGAGCGCGGTTTCCTGACGTGAGGGGCGAGCCTTCCGAGGCTCGCTTCGGCGAGGCCCGCGCGCTTTTCGGTGCACCACTTTGCGGCTTTCGGCGCACCACTTTGCGGCCGCCCCGAGACTTGTCGGGGCGGCCGACGACGTTCAGGGCAGGCGGTCTGCGGACCACTTCCGTGGTCTCCGCCGGTCTCCGCGCCCGCCCGCACCTTCTCCGCCGGTCAGGCCATCCAGCGGTCCGGCCGGGCGTCCCGGCGGCCCGTGCGGGAGCGCTCCGCCTGGCCCCGTAGCAGCTCTGCCGCCTCCTCGGCGTCCCTCAGACGGGCCGTGACCGTCTTGCCGGCCCCCGTGTCCACATGGACGTCCGCGACGCCCCACAGGCGCTCCCAGGGGCCCTGGGCGAGCCGCACGCTCTGGACCTTGGCGTGCGGCACCAGGGCGAGGCTGCGGCGGAGCAGGCCCGTGCGGGCGGCGAACACCGCGTCCGTGACGGCGAGGCCGTAGCCGCGCCACCACAGCGGCACGCACCTGGCGGCGCGCCGTGGCGGCCCGGACAGGGAGGCGCGGCCCGGGACCGTCACCCCGGGCAGGACGCGTGCCACGACCGACTCGGCGACCTCGCGCGGCGCCACCGGGAGCAGGAGGGAATTGGCGGAGCCGGCCACGTCCAGCTCCACCCGCACCCAGCCGCGTCGTCGCCACAGCAGCGGCTCGACGATCCGTACCGTCTGCACGCGGCCCGGCGGCACCGTCTCGTGGGCGCGGTCGAGCAGGCCGTGGTCGATGCGCAGACCGTCCTGCGACTCGCCCACCGTCCAGTCGTACTCGGTGACGAACCGCCCCACGCTGCTCGCCCCCGCCGCGCCGAACAGCGGAATAGCGGTCGCCAGCACCGTCCACACGTTCTCGGTGACCAGCCACAGGACGGTCGGTACGACCAGCGCGGCGGCCAGCGTCGCCCAGGTCGCGCCGGTCAGGACGAGCGAGGTGGCGAGGACCGCCGGCGGGACCCGCAGGAGCTGCTGGGACGGCGCCTCGCCTATCTCGTGCGCCGTCTCGGGGGCGAAACCGGCGGCGCGCGCGAGGAGTTCCGCACGCAGGGCGCGCGCCTCCTCCGCGCCCAGAAAGGCGAGTTCGTCCTTCTTGTCGGTGCCTATGACGTCCAGCTTCAGCTTCGCCACGCCCGCCACGCGCGCGAGGAGCGGCTGGGTGACGTCGATCGCCTGGATGCGTTCCAGCCGGATGTGCGCGGTGCGCCGGAACAGCAGCCCGGTGCGGATGCGCAGCTCCGCGTCCGTCACCGCGAAGTGCGTGAACCACCAGGTGAGGAAGCCGTACAGGGCGGCCGCGGGGAGCAGCACGGCGAGTGCGATCAGCAGGGTGGTCGTGGTCAGTCCGGTGAGGTGGCGCTGTGCCTGGTCCGGGTCGTGCACCGCCCAGCCGATCAGCACGGCCACGGGAGCCCACGCGCGCCTGAGCGGCGTCACCGGGTGCAGTCGTCGCTCGGACACGGGCCGTTGTGCGCGTACGGCGTCGCCGACGCCGGGCGTCGTCACAGGCCCGCCGATCGGGCCTCGCCCAGCTCGGTGAGCCGGTCGCGCAGCCGTTCCGCCTCCGCCGGATCGAGGCCGGGGATCGTGGCGTCGGTCGCGGCGGCCGCCGTGTGCAGCTGCACGCTGGCCAGCCCGAAGTGCCGCTCCACGGGCCCCGAGGTGACCTCGACCAGTTGCATACGGCCGTACGGCACGACCGTCTCCTCGCGCCACAGCACGCCCCGGCTGATCAGCAGGTCGTCGGCGCGCTCGGCGTAGCGCCAGGAACGCCAGTTGCGGCCCAGCATCATCCAGCCCCACGCCATCAGCGCGAGCGGCAGCACCGCGAACGCCGCCCAGCCGGGCCCGGCGAGCAGGCCGAGCAGCAGGCCCAGGCCGATCGTCAGCAGTCCCAGCCACACCACCAGCAGCAGTCGGCGCATCCGGAGCAGGCCCGGCGGCAGGCCGGTCCACCCCGGCTCGCCCCCCGCCCGCTCGTCCCCCGCCGTTCCCGTGTTCTGTGGGCTCCCCGTCTCCATGGGGCCAGCGTACGTAGGAGAGACTGTGTCCATGACTCCTACGACGGAGACCATGGTCGGGATCGGCGGCGCCGCGGAGAGCACCGACATGGTGCTCAACATCGGGCCCCAGCACCCGTCCACGCACGGGGTGCTGCGCCTGAAGCTCGTGCTGGACGGCGAGCGCATCATCAGCGCGGAACCGGTGATCGGGTACATGCACCGCGGCGCCGAGAAGCTCTTCGAGGCCCGCGACTACCGCCAGATCATCATGCTCGCCAACCGTCACGACTGGCTGTCGGCGTTCTCCAACGAGCTGGGCGTCGTCCTGGCGGTGGAGCGCATGCTGGGGATGGAGGTGCCCGAGCGGGCCGTGTGGACTCGGACCTTGCTCGCGGAACTCAACCGGGTGCTCAACCACCTGATGTTCCTGGGGTCGTATCCGCTGGAGCTGGGCGGGATCACGCCGATCTTCTACGCCTTCACGGAGCGCGAGGAGCTCCAGCACGTGATGGAGGAGGTCTCCGGCGGGCGCATGCACTACATGTTCAACCGGGTCGGCGGCCTGAAGGAGGACCTGCCGGCCGGGTGGACCACGCGTGCGCGTACCGCCGTCGCCGATGTGCGCTCCCGCATGGACCGGTTCGACGACCTGGTCCTCGGCAACGAGATCTTCCGGGGGCGCACGCGGGGCGTGGGCGCGCTCACGCCGGAGGTCGTGCACGCGTACGGCGTGAGCGGGCCGATCGCGCGCGCCGCGGGCGTGGACTTCGACCTGCGCCGCGACGAGCCCTACCTCGCCTACGGCGAGCTGGGGGACGTCCTGCGCGTGGTGACCCGGGACGAGGGCGACTGCCTCGCGCGCTTCGAGTGCCTGCTGGAGCAGACCCACAACGCCCTCGACCTCGCGGACGCCTGCCTGGACCGGCTCGCGGAGCTGTCGCCGGGGCCGATCAACCAGCGGCTGCCCAAGGTGCTGAAGGCGCCCGAGGGCCACACGTACGCGTGGACCGAGAACCCGCTCGGCATCAACGGCTACTACCTCGTCAGCAAGGGCGAGAAGACCCCGTACCGGCTGAAGCTGCGCTCCGCCTCGTACAACAACATCCAGGCACTGGTCGAACTGCTGCCGGGGACGCTGGTCGCGGACATGGTGGCGATCCTGGGGTCGATGTTCTTCGTGGTGGGGGACATCGACAAGTAGGGGCCGTCAGTGCGCCGGGGTGCCCTGCCCCTGCGCCAGTACGTTCGGAATGCCAACCGGCTGTATGAGCCAGCCGAAGTCGCCGAGGCCGCCCGTCGCCGTCAGCTCGGCGGCCTCGCCCGCGCTCGCGAGGGCTCGCACGTACTCCGCCGGGCTGGTCGAGGCCAGCTCCAGCGGGGGACGCGCGCCCGTGATGCCCAGGGCGTGCAGGGCGGCGCGCTGGGTCAGCAGGGCCGCTCCGGGCAGCGCGCACGCGTCCAGCGCCACGTGGGCGGTGATGTCGCACGAACCGTCCGGCACGGGCGCCGTCTCGCGCCCCTCACGGAAGCCGGTCAGGGTGCCGAAGGGCGGCCGTCCCGGCGCCGTGTGCGCGTAGTCCACGGCGACCGCCAGGCCCCGGTCCAGCGTCGCGACCGCGGCGGCCCAGGCCTCGTCCCTCGGCAGGCCGATCTCGGCCCGCGCCCCCTCCACGCCCTCCAGCGGCCACCACCGCTCCAGCCACTTCGCCGCCGCCCCGGCGACCGGCTCCCCGAGGCGCTCGGTGCCGTCCCGCCGTACGAGGATCCGGCGCGGTACGCCCGCGGAGTCGACCTCGGCGACCTCCACGGGGACGTTGTCGAGCCACTCGTTGGCGAACAGCAGGCCCGTGATCCGCGGCGGCGGCTCCGGCAGCCACTCGATGCGGTGATCCAGGGACGGCGGGCGGCCGGCGATCTCGACGGCGTACGCACGCGTGCGTGCCGCCACCTCGGTGGGCAGGGCGGCCAGGACGCCGGTGATCAGCTCGCCGCGGCCGGCTGCCATGTCGACCACGTCGAGGCGCTCGGGGCGGCCGAGGGCCTCGTCGACGCGGCACAGCAGCCGGGCCACGGCGCCGGCGAAGAGCGGCGAGGCGTGCACGGACGTACGGAAGTGCCCGGCCGGGCCCTCAGGACGGCGATAGAAGCCGTCCGGCCCGTAAAGAGCGGCTTCCGCTGCCGTGCGCCACCCGTGCCACTCGTCCGTCGCCTCTGCAGTCACCGGCCCAGGCTAAGCGCACGGAAGAACGCAGCCTCCACCTTGGGGAGTACGCGCGCGGGGTGCGGATCGGCCCTCCGGTTGACCCCTGCACGCATCTCGCTTCCCTACGCTGGGTTACGTGCAGCGCCTCTACGACTTCATCCGCAGGCACCCGACATGGGTCGACAGCTTCTGGGCCGTCTTCCTGCTCGGGATCTCTGTGGTCACCGTGGCCGTCCGCGACGAGGGCGGACAGAACCCTCCGGGCACGGACTCAGAGGCGGCCATCATCGTGATGGTCCTGCTGCTGTGCCTGGTCATCGCGCTGCGCCGGCGGATGCCGGAGAAAATGCTGCTGCTGGCCATCGGCGTCGGGCTGGGACAGCTGGTCCTTGACGTGGCGACGACACCCGCGAACTTCGCCTTCCTGGTGATCGTCTACACCGTGGCCGCGACCGGCGCCCGCTGGGCCTCCCGGGTCGCGCTCGGCGTGGGCCTGTGCGCCGCACCCCTCGCCCAGCTGCGCTGGCCGGAACAGGACTCCAGCGTCCTGGGCAACATCGCCCTGATCATCTTCCTGACGGTGCCGTTCGCGCTCGCCTGGGTGCTCGGCGACTCGATCCGCACCCGACGCGCCTACTACGAGCAGCTGGAGGAGCGCGCGACCCGGCTCGAAAAGGAGCGCGAGGCGCAGTCCAAGGTCGCGGTTGCCGCCGAACGCGCCCGGATCGCACGCGAGCTGCACGACGTCGTCGCGCACAACGTCTCCGTGATGGTGGTGCAGGCCGACGGCGCCGCATACGTCCTCGACTCCGCACCCGACCAGGCCAAGAAGGCCCTGGAGACCATCTCCTCCACCGGCCGCCAGGCCCTCGCCGAGATGCGCCGCCTGCTCGGCGTGCTGCGCACCGGCGAGCACCAGGAGAGCGGGGAGTACGTCCCGCAGCCCGACGTCGAGCAGATCGACGAGCTCATCCAGCAGTGCCGCACCTCCGGTCTGCCGGTCGACTTCAAGGTCGAGGGCACCCCGCGCCCGCTGCCCAGCGGCGTCGAGCTCACGGCGTACCGCATCGTGCAGGAGGCGCTCACCAACACCCGCAAGCACGGCGGGCCGAACGCGGGCGCCAGCGTGCGCCTGGTCTACTTCGACGACGGCCTCGGCCTGCTCGTCGAGGACGACGGCAAGGGCGCCCCGCACGAGCTGTACGAGGACGGCGGCGCCGACGGCAGCGGGCACGGCCTGATCGGGATGCGCGAGCGGGTCGGCATGGTCGGCGGCACCCTGGACGCGGGACCGCGCCCGGGCGGAGGATTCCGCATCAGTGCGCTGCTGCCGCTCAAACCAGCGCACTGACCCCTGAGCGATGCCCCCTGTTGACACCTGTAACGGCCCTGTAGACGGATAACAGCCCGGTAGACGGACACACCCGGTCGACGGACAACGGCCCGGTGGACGGGCACGGAAAACACGGAAGAGGACCCCGATGGCGATCCGCGTGATGCTCGTCGACGACCAGGTGCTGCTGCGCACCGGGTTCCGGATGGTGCTGGCCGCCCAGCCGGACATGGAGGTCGTCGCGGAGGCGGGCGACGGCGTCGAGGCCCTCCAGGTGCTGCGCTCGACCGCCGTCGACGTGGTGCTGATGGACGTGCGCATGCCGAAGCTGGACGGCGTGGAGACCACGCGCCGCATCTGCGCGGAGGCCGAGCCGCCCAAGGTGCTGATCCTGACCACCTTCGACCTCGACGAGTACGCCTTCTCCGGGCTGAAGGCGGGCGCCTCCGGCTTCATGCTCAAGGACGTGCCGCCCGGCGAACTCCTCGCCGCCATCCGCTCGGTGCACAGCGGCGACGCGGTGGTCGCCCCGTCCACAACCCGGCGCCTGCTGGACCGGTTCGCGCCGATGCTGCCGTCCGCCGGCAAGGAGCCGCAGCACAAGGAGCTGGAGCGGCTCACCGACCGCGAGCGCGAGGTCATGGTGCTGGTCGCGCAGGGGTTGTCCAACGGCGAGATCGCCGCCCGGCTGGTGCTGTCCGAGGCGACGGTGAAGACCCACGTCGGCCGCATCCTGACCAAGCTGGGGCTGCGCGACCGGGTGCAGGTGGTGGTCCTGGCCTACGAGACGGGGCTGGTGCGGGCCGGCGGGCACGGTTGACGCCAGTGGCGCGGCACGAGGATGTGACCCCGGCGTGACCGGTGCCCACTAGGGTCTGCGCATGCTCCTGTGGATCAACGGCCCCTTCGGGGGCGGCAAGACACAGACCGCACACGAGATCCGGCGCCGTCTGCCCGGCAGCGTCATCTGCGACCCGGAGCACGCCGGGTTCGGGCTGCGCCGCACACTCCCGCCCGAACTGCGGGGGGACTTCCAGGACTTGACGTCGTGGCGGCAGGGCGTCGTCGAGGTCCTCGACCTCGCCCTCACCCGGCACGACGGTGTGGTCATCGCCCCCATGACGGTCACGAACTCCGACTACTACGCCGAGACCGTCGGCCGGCTGGGTGAACTCGGCCACGACGTACGGCACTTCAGTCTCCTCGCCCAGCGGGAGACCGTCCTGAAGCGGCTGCGCGAGCGCGGCTTCGGTCACCTGCTCCAGTACGTCGCCGGGAAGAACGCCGGGCTTCGCCGGGAGAGCTGGGCCGTACGGCGGCTGGACCACTGTCTGGAGCGGTTGCGTGAGCCGGAGTTCGCCGAGCATCTGTGGACGGACCACTCGACCGTGCCCAAGACGGCCGACCGCATCGCCGTCCTGGCCGGACTGCGGCTGCGCCCCAACAACGAGGGTGCGCTGCGGACGCGGCTGCGGCAGGCGGGGGTCGGGATCAGGCACATCCGGTTCGACTGACGGTCATCTCAGGAGCGCTTCGAGCAGGTCACTGCCGAGCCGAGCCACCGAAGTGACGTCCAGCTGGTGCAGAACGTACCTCCCCCGACGCCGGGTGGTGACCAGGCCCGCCTTCTTCAGGGCGCTCAGATGCCGGGACAGCTCGGGCGCGGTCATGCCGTGGATCTGCACGAGTTCGCTCGTGGTGTAGGTGCTGCGGGCGAGGTTGCGGCAGATCTGCATCCGCACCGGGTGGGACAGGGCCGTCATCCTCAGGGTCAGCTGGTCGACCGACGGCGGCGCGGCGAGTCCGGGGGAGCCGACCGGGTAGTGCAGCACCGGCTGCCAGCCCTCCCGGTCGAGCACGCTGAGATGGGGCCAGCCAAGGCTCGTCGGCACGAGCAGCAGGTTCTTGTCGTCGATGACGATGTGGCTCTGGCGCAGCTTGTCGATGGTGATCCGGCCGGCGGCCTCGTCGACGTCGATCGCCGGAGACACGGCGGTCAGCGCGTCGGCCAGCCCTTTGTGGCGCAGAAGGTCGGTCTTGTGGCGGGCGTCCGCCGCGAGTTGGTGGCGCACGCGTGACCAGGTGTCCGCGAAGAACGCCTCGTCGCAGTCCTGGAGGAACTGCCGCAGCCAGGCCCGGATACGCGGCGGATCCTCGACCAGCCGCCGGCTGAAACGCAACTGCTGTGGCCCCCGCGCGGCAGCCAGGTCCAGGGCACGTCGGCGCAGCTCCGCGTCGGCCAGCAGGGCAGGCGCCTGCGGGGTGTTGGGCAGGGCGCAGGTGAACTCAAGGGCCGCGTCCACGAACTGCTCGTCCGTGAGCTTGTCCAGCTGGTCGAGCTCCTCCGCGAGAGTGGCGCCCGGGAGGGTGCCGCGGTCCGGGATGCCGGCGAAGGGCATGAACAGGTCGGAGAACGTCGTCCGCCACAGGAAGTCGGCCTCGCACATGCGGTCGGCCAGGTGGGAGTCCAACCGGGCCGCCACACCCGTGGACCAGCCCTGGAGGCCCGGGTGGTGCCCGGGCTCCGACAGCGCGTGCAGCGCCATGCCGAGCTCGGCCAGGGGGGAGGGCACGACGACGAGCCTCTCCGGCCGCAGCCCCGCGATGTCGATGGTCACGCTCATGGTCCCCATGGTGCACCCCGCCACTGACAACGCGGCCGTCGATTGACGGCGACCGTCAATCGACGCGACAGGACCGCCGCACCCCGCGCAGCCTGGGATCACCGGGGCAGCCGCGGAAGCCCGATCACCCTCTCGTCACGTCTCCATGTCTCTCAGGTCACCACAAGGCGGTCAGCCATGAGCATCACGCAGCAGTACCTCCTCGACACCTACCGTGCCCGTCAGCGCGGCGAGGCCGCCCCTCCGGCGCCCGGCAGCCACGACTGGCAGGTCGTGCGCGAGTTCCGCGACCACTGGCAGTTCAGGGCCGTGGTCGCCGGGCGCCCGGCTCATGGGCGGATACGGCGGACCCTTGGCCGGTGGCTCCGGCGGCCGCGCTCTACCTGGTGACGCCCGACCTGCCGACCTCCTCGGCCAGCCGGTCCACGAACCCGGCGACGGCCCTGCGTACATCGTCGGCCGTCCACTCCAGGCCGGCGGCCCGGACGTAGACCTCGGTGAAGGCAAGGCCGGGGCCCTTGGCCTCCCAGCCGCCCGCGAACAGGACGGTCTTCGTCTCCTCGGCGTGCCGGATCGCGGCCTCGGCGAGGACATCGGCGTCGTACGGCAGCCACACCTGGAACTCGTTCGTGTGCGGCGGCTCGGGGTGGACCCGTATCCACGGCACCCCGGCCGCCGCGAACCCCTCGCGCAGCGCGGCGGCCACCACGCGTGCGTGGGCGACGTACTCGGGCAGGCGGGGCAGCTCCCGCTCCAGCCCGGCAAGGGCCGACAGCGCGGTCGGGAACTGCTGGAAGACCGTGCCGCCGTAGCGGTGCCGCCAGGCCTTCGCCTCGTCCACGAGCGTCTTCGGACCGGCGAGCGCCGCGCCGCCGAAGCCGTCGAGGGACTTGTAGAACGACACGTACACGCTGTCCGCCAGGTCCGCGATCTCCTCCAGGGAGCGGCCGAAGTGGACCGTGGACTCCCACAGGCGGGCGCCGTCGAAGTGCACCACCGCTTCGCGCTCCCGCGCCGCCTCCACCACCGCCGTGAGCTCGTCCCACGTGGGCAGCACGAAACCGGCGTCCCGGAGGGGCAGTTCGAGCATCAGCGCCCCGAAGGGCTCGTCGAAGTCCCGTACCTCGGCGGCTGTCGGCAGCCGTGGCTCGCTCGTCACACGGACCGGGCGCAAGCCGCTGACCTGGCTGAACGCATCGCGCTCATGCATCTCGGGGTGGGCCAGCGCATGCAGTGCGACGGTCGGGTTCCCGGTACGGCCCGCCCAGCAGCGCAGGGCCACCTGCTGGGCCATCGTGCCCGTCGGGAAGAACGCGGCGGACTCCTTGCCGAGCAGCCCGGCCGTCCTCTCCTCCAGGGCCTCGACGATGCCGTCGCCATAGAGGTCCGACGGCGCGTCCAGGTCGTGCAGATCCAGGGCACGCGCGTCGTCCAGCAGCGCCAGGCGCTCGCGGAGGGTGCCCAGAAAGCCGGGGCGCGCGAGCGCACGCCGCGCGCTGCGGTAGGCGGCGATGCGCCGCTCACGGCGCCGCTTGCGCCGCTCGTCGTCCGACACCGGCGCGTCCGACAATTGCTCGCCGGGCGACTGCTTGTGCAACGGCTGCTCGTTCAGCGACGGCCCGCTCAGCGACTGCTCATTCCGCGGCTGCTGGGCGGGCGATTCCCCGCTCAGCGACTGCTGCGCGGGCGCCTCCCCGCTCGGATCCGCCGCTGCCCCGACCCGGTCACCTGCCCCGACCCCTGCCGCTGTCCCATCCCCTGTCCCCGACCCTTGTCCGCCCCGCGCCCCTCGCTGCCCGTCGCCCCGCTCCGCCGTATCGCTCATGCCCCGGATCATCCCGCGCCCCCACCTGCGCGAGCACCCGCATTTCCCGCCGCGGCCCGGCCGTCATTTCCTGCTTCGGCCCGGCCGCCGGGCCCCGCACGCCTGCTGCGGGCGGCCCCACCCGCACGCCCCTTTCGTACGCCTGCCACGCCCCTTTCGTACGCCTGCCCCGCCCCTTTCGTACGCCTGCCCCGCCCGGTTCGTACGCCTGCCCCGCCCGGTTCGTACGCCTGCCCCGCCCGGTGCGCCCCGCGCGAAGGCGTGGCGAAACCCACAGCCTGTGGACAACCGAACGCCTCTCGAACCAATCGCGTTAACATGACGAGAAATCGTCCGGTACCCCGAGCGGACTGGAACGGGAAGGCCGCCGTCGCGTGAGTACAAGCCAACAGCCAGATCCCAGGGACCGCCCCGCGCGGCTCTCCGTCGGTGTCGTCGGCGCCGGGCGCGTGGGCCCGGCGCTCGCCGCGTCCCTCCAGCTCGCCGGACACCGCCCGGTGGCCGTCTCCGGGGTCTCCGACGCCTCCCGACGACGGGCCGAGCGGATGCTCCCCGACGTGCCGATGGTGCCGCCCGCCGAAGTGCTCGCGCGCGCCGAACTGGTGCTGCTGACCGTCCCGGACGACGTCCTGCCCGGCCTGGTCGAGGGCCTCGCCGAGACCGGCGCCGTCAAGCCCGGCCAGCTGCTGGTGCACACCTCCGGGCGGTACGGCGCGAAGGTCCTTGACCCCGCCCTGCGCGCGGGCGCCCTGCCGCTGGCCCTGCACCCGGCGATGACCTTCACCGGGACGCCCGTGGACGTCCAGCGCCTCGCCGGCTGCTCCTTCGGCGTCACCGCTCCCGAAGAGCTGCGGCTGGCCGCGGAGGCCCTCGTCATCGAGATGGGCGGCGAGCCGGAGTGGATCGCCGAGGAGAGGCGCCCGCTGTACCACGCGGCGCTCGCGCTGGGCGCGAACCACCTGGTGACCCTTGTCGCCCAGTCCATGGAGCTGCTGCGCGAGGCGGGCGTCGCCGCCCCCGACCGCATGCTCGGCCCACTGCTCGGCGCCGCCCTGGACAACGCGCTGCGCTCCGGCGACGCCGCCCTGACCGGCCCCGTCGCGCGCGGGGACGCCGGCACCGTCGCCGCGCACGTCAGCGAGCTGCGCCGGCACGCCCCGCAGACCGTCGCCGGCTATCTCGCCATGGCGCGCGCGACCGCCGACCGCGCCCTCGCCCACGGCCTGCTCAAGCCGGAGCTCGCCGAGGACCTCCTCGGGGTACTCGCGAACGGGACGAACGGCAGCAACGGGACCGACGGCGCAGAGGGAGACGCCCGATGACCACCACCCTGCGCACCGCCGCCGAACTGCACGCACGCACGCGTGCCGGCCGCCGCGCCGTAGTGATGACCATGGGCGCCCTGCACGAGGGCCATGCCACCCTGATCCGCGCCGCGCGCGCGATCGCCGGACCGGACGGCGAGGTCGTCGTCACCGTCTTCGTGAACCCCTTGCAGTTCGGGCAGGGCGAGGACCTCGACCGCTACCCGCGCACCCTGGACGCCGACGTCAAGATCGCCGAACAGGCCGGAGCGGACGTCGTGTTCGCGCCCGCCGTCGACGAGGTCTACCCCGGTGGCGAGCCCCAGGTCCGCATCAGCGCCGGCCCCATGGGCGAACGCCTGGAGGGCAGCTCGCGCCCCGGTCACTTCGACGGCATGCTCACCGTCGTCGCCAAGCTGCTGCACCTCACCCGGCCCGACGTCGCCCTGTTCGGCCAGAAGGACGCCCAGCAGCTCGCGCTGATCCGCCGCATGGTCCGCGACCTGAACTTCGGCATCGAGATCGTCGGCGTCCCGACCGTGCGCGAGGAGGACGGCCTCGCCCTCTCCAGCCGCAACCGCTACCTCTCGCCCAAGGAACGCCGCACGGCGCTCGCGCTGTCCCAGGCCCTGTTCGCCGGCAGCGACCGGCACGCCGCGCAGGAGGCGCTGCGCGCACGCGCGCGCGAAGTGCCCGCCACGCGTGCGCGTGCCGAGGCGCTCAGCGCCATAGGCGAATCCCGTGCCGCGGCCGACGCGCACGCCGTCGCCAAGGCCGTCCCCGGCGCCGCGGCCGCCGTCCGCGCCGCCGCCCGGCTGGTCCTGGACGAGGCCGCCCGCCTCGACCCGCCGCTCGAACTGGACTACCTCGCCCTCGTCGACCCGTCCGACTTCACGGAGATCACCGATCACGAGGACGACTACACCGGCGAGGCCGTACTCGCCGTCGCCGCCCGGGTCGGGACGACCCGGCTGATCGACAACGTCCCCCTCACCTTCGGAGCCGCCTCGTGAGCAGCACAGGCATACGACTGCACGCCCCCGCCCCTGGTTGGTCCATCGACGCGGACGTCGTGGTCGTCGGCTCCGGCGTCGCCGGACTCACCGCGGCCCTGCGGTGCGAGGCCGCGGGCCTGAAGACGGTCGTCGTCACCAAGGCCCGCCTGGACGACGGCTCCACACGCTGGGCCCAGGGCGGCGTCGCCGCGGCCCTCGGCGAGGGCGACACCCCCGAGCAGCACCTGGACGACACCCTGGTCGCGGGCGCGGGCCTGTGCGACGAGGAAGCGGTCCGCATGCTCGTCACCGAGGGCCCCGACGCCGTACGCCGCCTCATCGAGACCGGCGCCCACTTCGACGAGTCCTCCGAAGGGGAACTCGCGCTCACCCGCGAGGGCGGCCACCACCGCCGCCGTATCGCCCACGCGGGCGGCGACGCGACCGGCGCGGAGATCTCCCGTGCCCTGGTCGAGGCGGTACGCGCGCGTGGCGTGCGCACGGTCGAGAACGCGCTCGTGCTCGACCTCCTGACGGACGCGGACGGCCGTACCGCGGGCGTGACCCTGCACGTCATGGGCGAGGGCCAGCACGACGGCGTGGGCGCGGTCCACGCCCCCGCGGTGGTCCTGGCGACCGGGGGCATGGGCCAGGTCTTCTCCGCGACGACCAACCCGCCCGTGTCGACGGGCGACGGCGTGGCCCTCGCCCTGCGCGCGGGCGCCGAGGTCAGCGACCTGGAGTTCGTCCAGTTCCACCCCACCGTGCTCTTCCTCGGCGCGGACGCGGAGGGCCAGCAGCCCCTGGTCTCCGAGGCCGTGCGCGGCGAGGGCGCCCACCTGGTCGACGCCGACGGCGTGCGCTTCATGGTGGGACAGCACGAACTCGCCGAACTGGCCCCCCGGGACATCGTGGCCAAGGGCATCCTCCGGCGGATGCAGGAGCGGGACGCCGAGCACATGTTCCTCGACGCCCGTCACTTCGGCGCCGACATGTGGGAGCACCGCTTCCCGACGATCCTCGCCGCCTGCCGAGCCAACGGCATCGACCCGGTCACCACCCCCATCCCGATCGCCCCGGCCGCCCACCACGCCTCCGGCGGTGTACGCACCGACTCCCAGGGCCGTACGACGGTCCCCGGCCTGTACGCGTGCGGCGAGGTCGCCTGCACGGGCGTGCACGGCGCCAACCGGCTGGCCTCCAACTCACTCCTCGAAGGTCTGGTCTACGCCGAGCGCATCGCGGAGGACATCGCGGCGGCCCGCGCGGCCGACGGCCTGCACGCACGCGTGCCGAACCCGGTCCCGTACCCCGAGACCCCCGAGCACCCCCTGCTCACGCCCGAGGCCCGTTTCACGATCCAGCGGATCATGACGGACGGCGCGGGCGTCCTGCGCTCGGCGGACTCCCTCGCCAGGGCCGCCGACCAGCTCCAGCAGTTGCGCACCGAGGCCCGTGACGCCCTCACCGAGAACGGCAAGACCGCCGAGCCCGGCGTCGACACCTGGGAGGCCACGAACCTGCTGTGCGTGGCCCGGGTCCTGGTCGCCGCGGCACAACTGCGCGACGAGACGCGAGGCTGCCACTGGCGCGAGGACGAGCCCGACCGCGACGACACGGCATGGCGCCGCCACATCGTCGTACGCCTGAACCCGGACCGCACACTGGCCGTGCACACCACCGACACCGCAGACTTCCCCCCGACCCGTCCCCAGGAGCAGTGACAGCAGTGAGCACCCCCGACCTTCCCCTCGCCCCGAACGGCGGCTGCGGCGACGACTGCGCCTGCGGTGCCGGCGAGGAGTACCTGGAGTGCGGCCTCGACCCCGCACTCGCCGAGCTCCTCGCCGAGGCGGGCCTGGACCCCGTCGAGGTCGAGGACATCGCGAACGTCGCCATCCAGGAGGACCTGGCGCACGGCGTGGACGTGACGACGGTCGCGACCATCCCCGAAGAGGCCGTCGCCACCGCCGACTTCGTCGCGCGCGAGGCGGGCGTCGTGGCCGGCCTCAGGGTCGCCGAAGCGGTCGTCTCGATCGTCTGCGAGGACGAGTTCGAGGTAGAGCGGCACATCGAGGACGGCGAACGGGTGGAGGCGGGCGACAAGCTCCTGTCCATCACCACCCGCACCCGCGACCTCCTGACGGCCGAACGCAGCGCGCTGAACATCCTCTGCCGCCTCTCCGGCATCGCGACGGCCACGCGCGCGTGGGCGGACGTACTCGACGGCACCAGGGCGAAGGTCCGCGACACCCGCAAGACGACGCCGGGCCTGCGCGCCCTGGAGAAGTACGCGGTGCGCTGCGGCGGCGGCGTCAACCACCGCATGTCCCTCTCGGACGCGGCCCTGGTGAAGGACAACCACGTAGTGGCCGCGGGAGGGGTCGCCCAGGCCTTCAAGGCGGTCCGAGAAGCCTTCCCCGACCTCGCCATCGAGGTCGAGGTGGACACCCTGCACCAGCTCCGCGAGGTCGTGGACGCGGGCGCGGACCTGATCCTCCTGGACAACTTCACCCCGGGCGAGTGCGAGGAGGCGGTGGCGATCGTGGCCGGCCGGGCAGCCCTGGAAGCCTCGGGCCGTCTGACCCTCGACAACGCCCGGGCATACGCGACCACCGGCGTCGACTACCTCGCCGTCGGGGCCCTCACCCACTCCTCGCCGATCCTGGACATCGGCCTGGACCTGCGAGCGGCGGAGTAGGAACCGGCATGCTGCTCACCATCGACGTAGGCAACACGCACACCGTCCTCGGCCTGTTCGACGGCGACGACATCGTCGAACACTGGCGCATCTCCACGGACGCCCGCCGCACGGCCGACGAGCTCGCGGTCCTGCTCCAGGGCCTGATGGGCATGCACCCGCTCCTCGGCGACGAACTGGGCGACGGCATCGACGGCATCGCCATCTGCGCGACGGTCCCCTCGGTCCTGCACGAGCTGCGCGAGGTGACCCGCCGCTACTACGGCGACGTCCCCGCCGTCCTGGTCGAACCGGGCGTGAAGACGGGCGTACCGATCCTCACCGACAACCCCAAGGAGGTCGGCGCCGACCGCATCATCAACGCGGTGGCGGCGGTCGACCTCTACGGCGGTCCGGCGATCGTCGTCGACTTCGGTACGGCGACGACCTTCGACGCGGTGAGCGCGCGCGGCGAGTACATCGGCGGCGTCATCGCCCCCGGCATCGAGATCTCGGTCGAGGCCCTCGGCGTCCGCGGCGCCCAGCTCCGCAAGATCGAGGTGGCCCGCCCGCGCAGCGTGATCGGCAAGAACACCGTCGAGGCCATGCAGTCCGGCATCATCTACGGCTTCGCGGGCCAGGTCGACGGCGTGGTGCACCGCATGGCCCGCGAACTGGCGGACGACCCCGACGACGTCACCGTCATCGCAACGGGCGGCCTGGCCCCCATGGTCCTGGGCGAATCCTCGGTGATCGACGAACACGAACCGTGGCTGACCCTGATCGGCCTCCGCCTGGTCTACGAACGCAACGTCTCCCGCATGTGACGTCACCCGAGCCGACGGCCCTCAAAACGCCGCGCCTCGAAAGCCCCCGGTGCTCCTGCGCCCCCTGGGGCTGCCGCTTCGGCCCTGAACGGGCCTCATCCTCAAACGCCGGACGGGCTGAGTCGTCGCGGGCCGGGGGAGAGAGCCGCAGCCCCTCGGGCGCACCCCCACGCGCCGGCACCCGCCCCACGGCGGCAAGGGGCCGTGCCGGGGGGTGTCCGCCCGCAGCGGCCGGCGTCAAGAAGCAGCACTGTCTGAGCTACAGCAACCGCCGGACCGAGGACGGACACCCCCCGGCGCGGCCCCGACCCACAACGCACCCGCAGGCGCTGGGCGCACCCCACCGCACCCGCACAGGCGCCGCAGGCATCCACACCCACACCCACACCCACACCCCCCACCCGAGTGTCAACCCACGCCACACCCGCCCCCATATGCCGCGTTTGTCTGATTAGCGCGTATCGTCGGCGCATGCCCACGCCATACGGATCCCGCGGCGGCATGGCGTTCGGCGTGGAGGAGCTGCGTGTGCTCCGCCGCGCCCTCGACCTTGCCCTCACTCCCTGCCCCGCCCCGGCCCAAGACGTCGAGGACTGTCTCCGTCTCGCCGAGCATCTCGACGAGGCGATGCGCGAGGGCGCCCGGATGCGTGCCTTCCTGGTGGCCGACCTCGCCCGCTACCGCGCCGCCCTCCCCGGCACCGCGGCCGGCTACCTCACCCTCCTCGAAGAGGCCCTCGGCGCCGGCTACACCCCGATCCCCGAGGATCTCGCCGCCCTACGGGCCCTGCGCGGCAACCCCACCGCAGCCACCCTTCTGGCCCGCTGCCGCCCCCTGGGGCGCGACGCCGCCCACCCGACGGCCGCACGTACCACGTCCACCATCCCGGCGTCCCGTAGCCACCTCCAGGCCCTCCCTGGAGGCCTTTCCGCAGCCCCTTCCACCGGCACGCCCGAAGACTCCGCGACCGCGGCACCCGGCACACCCCTCGACCTCCCCGCCCAGGCCGCCGCCCGGGAACCCGCCAAACAGCCCCGGAAGAAGCCCGCCGAAAAGCCGGCCGCCCCGAAACCCGACCCCGGCCCGGAGCCCACCCCCGCCGCCCCGAAGCCGTCCCGCCCCATCCCCACTCCCGGCGAGGTCTTCCCCCGCCGCAAACCGACCCCACCCGCCAACCCGAGCCAACACCTGGCCGCAGGCTGACCGCCTCCTGCACCCGGGCGGCCCGCTACCCGGGCGGCCCGAACTCCGCGCCCCACCCGCGCCACACCAGGGCGGCACCACCCGTGCCGCACCCGCCCGCACCCCCACCCAAACCCGCCCCCAAGCGCCAGAACCCCCCACCCCCCTGGCTACCCTGGACGCATGGACTACGTCTCCGCACTCCTCCCCCCGGCCGTCATGGCCGTCTTCTTCATCGGTGTGATCCGAGTGATCGTGAAGACCCAGGGCGGAGCCAACAAGGCCAAGGAGGACGCGGCCGTGGACGCCGCACTCGCGCGCGTGGACGGCACGCGTCAGGCCTCCGCGAACAGCGACGCCTGACAGCGTCCGCCGCCGCACCCCGATCGGCGGCACGCACAACGGCGTACGACTCAAAGCCCGCCACTTTCCGAGTCGTACGCCCTTTTTGTTCCCATTTGCCAGAGAAAGTGCACGTCCGGCACGCCAACAACCAGAACTCCCACTATTGTGCTGAGCTGTGCCTCGCCCATTGGGAGAACTCGAAGACGCGGTCATGACGCGGGTGTGGAAGTGGAACCGCCCGGTGACCGTTCGAGAAGTCCTGGAAGATCTCCAGCAGGAACGGTCCATCGCGTACACCACCGTGATGACCGTTTTGGACAATCTCCATCAGAAGGGCTGGGTACGCCGCGAAGCGGAAGGCCGGGCCTATCGATATGAGGCGGTCTCCACACGAGCCGCCTACTCCGCCGCCCTGATGAACGACGCCTGGTCGCAGAGCGACAACCCCGCCGCCGCACTCGTCGCCTTCTTCGGCATGATGAGCGAGGAACAGCGCCAGGCCCTGCGGGACGCCGTACGCATCGTCCAGGGTCCGGAAACCCTCGAACCCACGACGCCGGCCGCACCCGATACACGTGCCGTAACGGATGCCGATACCGGCAGCGGCGATACGAGCAGCGCTGATACCGGCAGCGCCGATACCAGCACCGATAGCGACAACGCCGATACTGGCGGTTCCGATACCGCCCGCGGCCAAACCCGGCGGCCGCAAACCCGAGGCCACCAAAACCCCGGCTCCGCACCGGAGCCCGACGGGCGATAGCGTCCGCTCATGTCAGCAGAGAGCCACTCGACCGGGACTCCCTCGGCCGAGAGCCCAGAAGTCAGCTCAAAAGCCATCACCGTACGACGGGCCCGTACCAGCGATGTCCCGTCGGTGCGTCGTCTCCTTGACGAGTACGTCCGCCGGCGCATCCTGCTCGACAAAGCCACGGTGACGCTTTACGAGGACATCCAGGAGTTCTGGGTCGCGGAACGTGACGACAACGGCGAGGTCGTCGGCTGCGGCGCGCTGCACGTGATGTGGGAAGACCTGGCGGAAGTCCGCACTCTCGCGGTGAAGCCCGGTCTGAAGGGCGTCGGCGTCGGTCACCAGTTGCTGGAGAAGTTGCTGCACACCGCACGCTGGCTCGGCGTTCGACGCGTTTTCTGTCTGACCTTCGAAGCGGACTTCTTCGGCAAGCACGGCTTCGTCGAGATCGGGGAGACGCCGGTCGACACCGACGTCTACGCGGAGCTGCTGCGTTCCTATGACGAGGGCGTGGCGGAGTTCCTCGGTCTCGAACGAGTGAAACCGAACACCTTGGGCAACAGCCGGATGCTTCTGCATCTGTGATCGCCAAGGATCCTCCATGGATCCGCAAGGTGTATTCCGTCCGACAGGCCGTGCCCAGGTGCCCTATGTCCGAAACGCGCATGTTTCCGGACGGTGCCCGGACCGTGAGTCTCTCCCGGGGGTTTGTGTTTTTCCAGCAAAAGCGGTTTGCTTTCCGACGTACTGCAGTACTGCATATAACAGGGGGCGGCGAAACGGCGGACGCCGCAGACCCCAGGCCCTCAAGTTATCGATGAAAGGAAATCCGGTGGCACAGAAGGTTCAGGTCCTTCTTGTCGACGACCTCGACGGCGGCGAGGCGGACGAGACCGTGACGTTCGCGCTGGACGGCAAGACGTACGAGATCGATCTCACGACTGCCAATGCGGACAAGCTCCGTGGCCTTCTCGACCCTTACGTGAAGGGTGGTCGTCGTACCGGAGGCCGCGCTTCGGGTGGTCGCGGAAAGGCGCGCGCCGCTTCCGGTGGCAGCCAGGACACCGCGCAGATCCGCGCGTGGGCCAAGGAGAACGGCTACGAGGTCAACGACCGCGGCCGTGTTCCCGCGTCCATTCGCGAGGCATACGAGAAGGCCAACGCCTGATCCAGGGCAAAGCCTGATCCACGGAACAGGTCTATGGACGGGCCGACGGCCGGGCGCACCCGCGCCTCAGCCGCAGGCGGTGGCACTGCGTTGCCACCGTGTCCAGAATCCGCACGAGGTCGGGGGCGCCCCCACCGCCCCCGAGGGCCGACAAGGTCGGCAGCGAGGCCTCGACCTCGCCCCCAGGCTCGGGGGGTCGCAGCCACACGGCGGCCCCCTGCACGGCGCCGGAGCGGCCCAGGGGGAGCGGCCGCACTCCACCGGGCCCCGACGGCCGGGCACGACGTACGGCCCCCCTCGGTCCGGCATCGACCGGTCCGGCATCGACCGGTCCGGCATCGCCGGGACGCCGTACGGCCGCCCCGACCGGCCCCGGCTCGTCGGCACGGTGCCGTACGCACCCCGACGGCACGCACTCCGACGCCACGCACTCCGACGGCCGCACGTCCCCGGTGCGATGCCAGGCCGCATTCCAGGCCGAACACCAGGCGGAATGCCGTGCGGCCCCGGACGCCGGGATCGCCCGCGCGGGCAGCGGCGCCTCCATGAGTCCGCCCTCGCCGAGCACCGTCAGGTCCAGGGGCAGCGCGCCCCACTCCAGCCAGGCCAGCACCCCCGGCACCTCCTCCGCGCCGCCCGCGGCGACGAGCAGCCACATGCGGTCGCCCCGGACAGCCACCGGGGAACTCGGCCCGAGATGGCGCAGTGCCGCACGGCCCGCCTCGGCCGGGACGTCCAGGACGTCGAAGCGCAGGCCCACACGCAGGGCCGGCGCGGATCCGGGGGCCGTGGGCACCACCGGCCAGCCCAGTTCGTTCTCGTACCACCGCCGGACCTGATCGCTCGGATCGAGCGGCCGACGGGGGAAGGGGATCGCAGCGATGTCCGTGGTGATCGAGGGACGGGTGCCGACCATGCCAAGAGCAACCGCCGAATGGACGTGCGGGTTACGCTGGGTGTGCTGACAGATGCGCAGCGTGTCGAAATGGGGGGCGTGCGGGGGTGTGGGGTGGCGCAAGGTTGTTCGCCCGTAGCGGAGGGAACCGGGGGGCGCGGCATGGAGTGTCAGTCCCAGCGGGTAAGACATCCCTAGTGGGAGGGGGCGACACGCAGGACAGTGAGTCTCACGTTCGCCATCGGCGTACTGATGGAGAGGGTAACTGCCTGGCCTGCGGGAACATCGTCTCGCACCATCGGGTTGGAGCAGATGTCGGCGTTCGGGGTCAGGAGGCCATCGACGGTGTCGGCAGTTGGAATGAGCGGTCCCCGCTTGCGGGACTAAGCTGCGGAAGGACAGGGAGGGGAAGTTCCCCCCACTGCCTGACCGCTCTGAGGAGCGATTAACGATGTTCGAGAGGTTCACCGACCGCGCGCGGCGGGTTGTCGTCCTGGCTCAGGAAGAAGCCCGGATGCTCAACCACAACTACATCGGCACCGAGCACATCCTCCTGGGCCTGATCCACGAGGGTGAGGGTGTCGCCGCCAAGGCCCTTGAGAGCCTCGGGATTTCGCTCGAGGCGGTCCGCCAGCAGGTGGAGGAGATCATCGGCCAGGGCCAGCAGGCCCCGTCCGGGCACATCCCCTTCACCCCCCGTGCCAAGAAGGTCCTGGAGCTGTCGCTCCGCGAGGCCCTTCAGCTCGGCCACAACTACATCGGCACGGAGCACATCCTGCTCGGCCTGATCCGTGAGGGTGAGGGCGTCGCCGCCCAGGTCCTGGTCAAGCTGGGCGCCGATCTCAACCGGGTGCGGCAGCAGGTCATCCAGCTGCTCTCCGGCTACCAGGGCAAGGAGACCGCCACCGCAGGCGGGCCTGCCGAGGGCACCCCCTCGACGTCCCTGGTCCTCGACCAGTTCGGCCGGAACCTCACCCAGGCCGCTCGTGAGTCCAAGCTCGACCCGGTCATCGGGCGCGAGAAGGAGATCGAGCGGGTCATGCAGGTGCTGTCCCGCCGTACCAAGAACAACCCGGTCCTGATCGGTGAGCCCGGCGTCGGCAAGACCGCCGTCGTCGAGGGTCTCGCCCAGGCCATCGTCAAGGGCGAGGTGCCCGAGACCCTCAAGGACAAGCACCTCTACACCCTGGACCTCGGCGCGCTGGTCGCCGGCTCCCGCTACCGCGGTGACTTCGAGGAGCGCCTGAAGAAGGTCCTCAAGGAGATCCGCACCCGCGGCGACATCATCCTGTTCATCGACGAGCTGCACACGCTGGTCGGTGCGGGTGCCGCCGAGGGCGCCATCGACGCCGCTTCGATCCTGAAGCCGATGCTGGCCCGCGGTGAGCTGCAGACCATCGGTGCCACCACGCTGGACGAGTACCGCAAGCACCTGGAGAAGGACGCGGCCCTGGAGCGCCGCTTCCAGCCCATCCAGGTCGCCGAGCCGTCCCTGCCGCACACGATCGAGATCCTCAAGGGTCTGCGCGACCGGTACGAGGCCCACCACCGGGTCTCCATCACCGACGAGGCGCTGGTCCAGGCCGCCACCCTGGCCGACCGGTACATCTCGGACCGCTTCCTGCCGGACAAGGCGATCGACCTGATCGACGAGGCCGGTTCCCGGATGCGTATCCGCCGGATGACCGCGCCGCCGGACCTGCGTGAGTTCGACGAGAAGATCGCGGGCGTGCGCCGCGACAAGGAGTCCGCGATCGACTCGCAGGACTTCGAGAAGGCCGCGTCCCTGCGCGACAAGGAGAAGCAGCTCCTCGCCGCCAAGGCCAAGCGCGAGAAGGAGTGGAAGGCCGGCGACATGGACGTCGTCGCCGAGGTCGACGGCGAGCTGATCGCCGAGGTCCTCGCGACCGCCACCGGCATCCCGGTCTTCAAGCTGACCGAGGAGGAGTCCTCGCGTCTGCTGCGCATGGAGGACGAGCTCCACAAGCGGGTCATCGGCCAGGTCGACGCCGTCAAGGCGCTGTCCAAGGCGATCCGCCGTACGCGTGCCGGTCTGAAGGACCCGAAGCGTCCCGGTGGCTCGTTCATCTTCGCCGGTCCGTCCGGTGTCGGTAAGACCGAGCTGTCCAAGGCGCTCGCCGAGTTCCTCTTCGGTGACGAGGACGCGCTGATCTCCCTCGACATGTCGGAGTTCAGCGAGAAGCACACGGTCTCGCGGCTCTTCGGTTCGCCCCCCGGCTACGTGGGCTACGAAGAGGGCGGCCAGCTGACGGAGAAGGTGCGGCGCAAGCCGTTCTCGGTGGTTCTCTTCGACGAGGTCGAGAAGGCCCACCCGGACATCTTCAACTCGCTGCTGCAGATCCTGGAGGACGGTCGTCTGACCGACTCCCAGGGCCGGGTCGTGGACTTCAAGAACACGGTCATCATCATGACGACCAACCTCGGCACCCGGGACATCTCCAAGGGCTTCAACCTGGGCTTCGCGGCCTCGGGTGACACGAAGACCAACTACGAGCGCATGAAGAACAAGGTCCAGGACGAGCTCAAGCAGCACTTCCGGCCCGAGTTCCTCAACCGCGTCGACGACGTGGTCGTCTTCCCGCAGCTGACCCAGAGCGACATCCTCGCGATCGTCGACCTGATGATCGGCAAGGTGGACGAGCGACTGAAGGACCGGGACATGGGCATCGAGCTCTCCCAGTCCGCCAAGGAGCTGCTGTCCAAGAAGGGTTACGACCCGGTGCTGGGCGCGCGTCCGCTGCGTCGCACGATCCAGCGCGAGATCGAGGACTCGCTGTCGGAGAAGATCCTCTTCGGCGAGCTGCGTCCCGGTCACATCGTGGTCGTGGACACCGAGGGCGAGGGCGACTCCGCCACCTTCACCTTCCGCGGTGAGGAGAAGTCGGCGCTGCCGGACGTCCCGCCGATCGAGCAGGCGGCCGGCGGAGCCGGGCCGAACCTGAGCAAGGAGGCCTAGCCGCCGCGCTGGGCTTGAACGAAGGGGCTGCCCCGGGACCTGGTCCCGGGGCAGCCCCTTCGTGTGCCTCGTATCAGGAAAGCTGCCCGTTGTAGTCCGGCAGCTTGTACGTCTTCTCGGCGTGGCCGCCCGACAGGTCGGTGGCGCTGTTACCGATGTTCGCGATGATCGTGTAGCCCTTGTTCTCGATGTCGACGCGCTGGGCCGTCTTGTAGTCGGCGACATTCTTGAACAGGTCGAAGAAGCCGCGCACGTACAGGCCGGAGACCTTGTAGCCGACGTGCTTGAGGTTGTAGTCGGTCACCGAGTAGATGATGCCGGGGCGGGCGGTCACGAAGAACACCGAGACGCCGTGCTCCTGGGCGTACTTGGCCACCTCCAGGGCCGGCTTGTTGGCCGGCTGCGGGTAGCTGAAGCCGAAGTCCGTCTCCAGGGTGGTGTTGTCGATGTCGAAGACGATCGCCTGCTTCTCACCCGGCTCGGTGTTGGCGATCCGCTGCTTCAGATAGGGCAGCGCCTGGTTCATGACGGCACGGCAGTCCTTCTGCCAGGTGTCGTAGTCGACGTCCTCGGCGGCTGCGGCTGTCGTCGCGGTGGCGACGGTCGAGGTGCCGGTGGCCGTCGCGGCCTGGGCGCCGACGGGGACCGCCATCGCCGTGACGGCGATCGTCGCGGCGGCGGTCATGCCTATGCGGCGCGTCCAGGTGCCTCTGCTCATGTGGGGGTCCTCTCGCATCCGTGCGCTGCCTTGGTCGTGGGCATGCTCGTGGGTGGGGATGGCTTGCAAGGAACCAGCGGGTTACCGGACGGTAGCTCACGTTGAGACGCGGCTCACATAGCTTGGTGCGGCTTCGTGACGAGCGTCACAGTGCCTCTCGTGCCGTGATCTCGACCCCTTCCGGCACGTTCCGCACGCGCGGCAGACGGGGGTTGACCCGCAGGACGCGCAGCCCGGGGAAGCGGGACAGCCAGGAGACGTCCGTGTCGGTGAGCTCGGCGTTGAGCCACAGATGCGTCAACTGCCCCGGATCCAGGCCCGCCAGCAGCTCCTCGGTGCGCATCACCCCGGCCACCTGGACGCGCGGGCGCCCGCCGAGGTCCCGTAGGGCCGCCAGTTCGGCGGTGTCGGAGACGGGGAAGTACAGACCCTCCGGGTCCAGGTGGGCGATGATCTCCTGTGCGTACCGTTCCGTGTCGAAGTGCCGCCAGCCCCGGGCGAGTTCCGCGCGGATCGGAAGCGCCGAGCGGGTGCGCAGCCGGACAAGGTAGTCGATGGCGGCGTCGTCCTGGACACCCGTCGCGGTGACGGCGAGCAGCAGCGCCTGCCGGTCGTCGGGGACCTGCTCCGGCTCGGGCAGCAGCTCCAGGACGATGGGCCCGACCCAGCCCAGGCCACGGGCGGCGAGCTCGGTCGTCGGCCGCACCAGGTTCTTCGTGCGGTCGTGGACCAACCGCTGGACGGCCGGGTCGAGTTCGGCGACATGCTCCAGACAGGCCGCGGCCATCAGGCGACGGTGGTTGACCTGGGGGCGGCGCAGGGCGGGCGCGGGCGCCAGCAGCTCCTCCAGGAAGCGGGCGCACTCCTCCGGGCGGGCATGGGCGACGGCCATCCGGACCACCTCCTCCCACTCGGCCCGGTGGGCATGGTCGACCAGGGTGTGCAGCCGGCCGCGCGCCACGATCTCCTTGGCGGCGAGATAGTCCTGGAAGGTGCGGTGAATGAAGTCCACCGAGTCGCCCGAACGCTCGCGCAACAGCCCCGTGCGGTGCAGCAGATGGCGGAAGATCTCCTCGCCGTCCCCCTGGGCGCGGGCGGCCGGCATGGCGGGCAGCGTCGCGTCCAGGATGCCGACCGCCCGTCGGCGCGGCAGCTCCGAGGCGCTCTCCTCCAGCATGGCGTGGGCGAGTTTCTGCAACAGCCGCTCCCGGGTGCCCTGCTGAAGCCGCACATCGTCGGCGTACAGCACGTCCCGTTCCGGATCGCGCCGTTGCAGCAGCATCTCCAGGGCGGCGTCGTAGAGCTCCTTGCGGCCGTGCGGGAGGGATCCGGCCCGGTCGCGGTTGAGCGCGCAGATCAGGCCGCACATCAGGGGGTTGGTGGCGAGCTGGCGCAGCTCGCGGTAGATCCGTACGGAATGCAGCAGGCGCTGCTCGTACTGCTCCAGCTCCTCCCGCTTGTCCCGCTGCCCCTGGCTCAGCTCGTCGCGGCTCGCCGCCGAGTGCCAGTCCCGGATGAACCGCGTCACCCGGTCCCGCGACATCGGGGCGAGCGACAGCTCCACGAACCCCTCGTCGGCCAGCCCCTCCTCGGCGAGCCAGCCGTCCTCCACCGCGGACGGCCGGGAGGTGACCAGACAGCCGTTGCCGGAGAAGATGCGCAGCAAACGGCGGAGCCGGTCGCGCAGTTCGCCGCGCGCCTTCTCCGGGGCCTCGTCGATCCCGTCGACCAGCAGCAGGGCACGGCCCGCGAGCAGGGTCCGCACCACCCATCCCTCCGGTGCCCGGTCGGCGAGCGGATGCCGGATCGCGTGCAGCAGATCGTCCGGCGCCGGGAAGCCCTCGCGGGCGAACCGTCGTACGGGAAGCACGAAGGGGACGCGGGAGCCCGAACGGGCGGTGGCCACGGCCAGCCACTGGACCAGGGTCGTCTTCCCCGAGCCGGCGACCCCGCGCAGCAGCACCCGCTCGTGATCCTCCAGCGCCCGGTCCGCGAGCAGTACGGTGCGCTGTCCGTCCGCGTCGCCGCGCACCCCGCCGCCGCTGCGCTCCTCGGCCTCCAGACTGAGGTAGGTCTCCTCCAGCGGCCACCGGTCCGGGGCATTGGGGAAGTCCACGCCGACGATCGTCAGCCAGCCGTGCCGGTCCACCACCCATTGCGCGTACCGGGCCTCGAACTCCGCGTCCTCCCGCGACCGTTCGGGCTGCCTCGCGGCCGCCTCGGTGTCCTCGAGATCGACCAACTGGGCGATGTGGCTGGCGCGTTCGGGTAACCGGCGCTGGATGTACGGGGAGCGCCGCACGAGGTGGTGCAGGACGTGCAGACAGGCGGAGACGAGCAACGCGTCGTGGAACCAGGCGGCTTCCGGGGTCAGCCCGCGGTCCGCGCCCTGCACCGCCCCGCGCAGCCAGCGCGCGTAGTCCCGCGGGCCGAGCTGCACGGCCTCGGCGTCGGTCAGGCCGGCCTCGGCGATCGCGAGCAGGGTGCGGGCCAGCACATCGACCACGGCGGGCAGTTCGGCGGTCGGGGTGGCGTACCGCTCGGCGGCGAGCTGCACGAACTCGGCGGCGATGCGGTGGACGTCGTCCGGGGCGGCGGGGGCGCCGGGGCCGTGCCAGGTGGTGAGGGTGGGGAGGGGCGCGGGGGCGGTGGGGGGTTGCGGCGGGGTCCGGAAGAGGCGTTGGACGAGGAGGGTGGCTTGGGCGGAGGGCGTGCGGACGGCGGGCTCCATGGAAGGTTGTTACCCCCGGTGGGCGTGCGAATCGAGGCTTGCGAGCCGGACACCCGCCGGCACCTGCCGCGCCACGGTCTCGTCCACCTCCGTGGCCAGGAGCACGTGTGTGAGATTCGGGAAGGCCGCGAGCCAGGACAGTCCCTCGACGGGATGAGGCGCCTCCAACGCCAGATGGGTGAGGGGCTCGGCATCGATGAGCTCTGTCAGGTCGTCGACCCGGTAGGCGCCGGAGATCGCCATGCGCTGCCAGCCTCCCAAGGAGCGCAGTACGCGCAGGTCCTCAGCGGTGCGCGCCCCGACGCTGCACCTGCGGGGCAGGTACGCCAGGATCTCGCGTGCGTACAGCTCGCGGTCGAAGTTCTGCCAGTAGCCGGCCAGGCCGAACTGGACGTTGTCATCGGGATGATCCCGGAAGCGGGCCAGGAAGTGCAGCGCGGCCTCGCTGCCCAGCTCGGCGGCGACGTCGATCACCCGCAGTGCCCTCTCGGTGTCGAGTTCCTCCGGTCCCGGCAGCAGCCCCAGCACCAGCTCGCCGCCGGCTTGTGCGACCGCCTTGGCCGCCGCGGGATGGGGCGGCGGGACGAGGGTCCGCAGCCTTTCCTCCACCAGCTCCCGTACCTCCGGGTCGACCTCGGCCACGTACCGCAGTCCCGCCGCCGCCAGCAACGCCTCGCGCGCCGTCCCCCGCTCCGCCAGCCGCCGCAGCATCGCCTCCGCCTCCCTCGGCCGGGCATGCGCCAGCGCCAGCAGGATCACGTCCTCCCACTCGTCCAACTCGGCGTTGTTCACGAGCAGATCGAAGTCGAGCTCCTGTACGGCGAGCCGCGCGCCCAGGTAGTCCTGAAAGGTCCGGTGCAGAAAGTCCACCCGCCCGTCCGCGGGCTCCCGCAGCAACCCGGACCGCAGCAGCAGTGACCGGTAGACGTCCTCCGCCCCGGTGTCCCCGAGGCTCAGCGCGGGTAACGCCCGTCCGATGATGTGCACCGCGTCGGAACGGTCCATCTCCGCCCGGCTGTTGCGGATCAGCCACCACGCCAGCTTCTGGAGCAGCTGGACCTGGGTGGCGTACCCGATGCGGACCCCGTCGGGGTCGCGCAGCTCCCGTTCCCGGTCCCGGCGCTCCAGAAGCATCGTCAGCGCGGCCTCGTACAGGGATTTGCGGTCCTGGGGCAGGAAGCCGCGCCGGTCGCGGTGCAGGGCGCACAGCATCCCGCACATCAGGGGGTTGGTGGCCAGCCGGTTCAGCTCGGACGTGGTCCGCACCGACCGCAGGAGCGATTCCCCGACGGCCCCGTCCGCTCCGGCCGCGCGGTGCCAGCGCCGTACGAAGGTGGCGACGTCGTCGCGGGTCATGGCGGCGAGGCCAACCTCGTCGAAGCCCTCCGCGCCCAGCCAGTCCTCCGGGACGGCCGAGGGTCGGGAGGTGACCAGCCACAGGTTCCCGGGGTAGGCCCGCACCAGGTCGCGCAGCCACCGCCGGGCGGCCTCGCGGCGGTCCCCGGCGATCTCGTCGATGCCGTCGACGAGCAGCACCGCGCGGCGGGCCCGCAGCACGCGCTCCACCCAGCCGGTCGGCTGCTCACCGGCGACGGGGCAGCCGACGGCCCTGAGGAAGTCGCCGGGAAAGGGAAATTCTGCCTCTGGTCGCACGATCCGGCGCATCGGCAGCACGAACGGCACTCGCCCGAGGAGGTGGGACAGCCCGTGGTCGTAGGTGCGGCTCGCCGTCGTCACCGCGAGCCACTGCACCAGGGTCGTCTTGCCGGACCCGGCGACGCCGCGCAGCAGGACCTGGTCGTGCCGGGCGAGGACCTGTTCGGCGGGCACGTGCAGAGGGTCCTGTGGGGGGTGGCCGTCCCGCCGGGTGGGCTGCCGCGTCGCCTCCAGACTGAGATACGCCGCGTCCAGGGGCCATTCGCGGGTTCCGGCGTCGAGTCCGTAGATGGTCAGCGTGCCGTACCGGGCGGCGATGTGGTCGGCGTACCGGGCCTCGAATCCGGCGTCCGACGGATGCTGGGCCGGCAGCCGCTCCAGCAGCACGTCCACGGCCTGGACCAGCCGGGCCAGCTGCTGGGTCTGGAGGGTCTGCTGCCGGGCGACATAGGTGGAGCGCTGGGTGAAGAAGTTCAGGATGTGCAGTGAGGCGGTGTACAGCAGCCGCTCGTAGAGGAGCTCTCCGGCCTCGCTGAGGCCGTACCGGGACAGCGTGACGCGCGTGCGCAGCAGACGGGCGAATCCGTCGGGGCCGAGCCCCACGGCCTCGTAGTCCTCGATGGTGATCTCGCCCAGCAGCGCGAGGGTGCGGGCCAGCGCCTCCTTTACGGCCGGCGCCTCCGAGGTATCCACCGGCCGCTCCTGCGGTCCCGCCGCCTTCAGCGCCCGGCTCACCAGCTCGCCCGCGATCCTGTCGACGTCCTTCGGTGTGACGCTCTGCTTCTGGCGTCCGAACGACACCAGCGCCGAGATCCGCACCGGCCTGTCCACCAGGCCGGCTCCCGGTTCGTGCTTCACGAAGAGCTTCCGGATGAGCGGTGTGACCGCGCCGGACGCGACACGGGCCCCGAGTAAAGCGGCGTCGACCATGGGTCGAGGGTAGTGCCCGTCACATTCCGGGGTCTTCCGATTGCGCTGGGCGGTGACATGCCGCACAGGCGATTTGTCCGTTACTAGCGGGAATAGTGGAAAGCGGGTCAGCGGGCAAAAGGGACGTTCATTGCGAAAACCGACGGACGGTTCTGGCGTTGACGCTGGTTCGTCCGTATTAGGTGTTCTGTCAAGATGCAGGGAATTTTGCTGGGGAGTACTAGCTCTCGTCGTAGTTGAGGGGTTTTG
Organism: Streptomyces coerulescens; assembly: GCF_042657965.1. Classification (NCBI taxonomy): domain Bacteria; kingdom Bacillati; phylum Actinomycetota; class Actinomycetes; order Kitasatosporales; family Streptomycetaceae; genus Streptomyces; species Streptomyces coerulescens. The sequence goes on along the minus strand of NZ_JBHSKM010000005.1, from coordinate 25,698 downwards.
GGGTTCGGCTCCGGCGGGGTTACCAAGGGATGGCCATCCGGCGACCTGATGTGTCGGGTGGTTTTCCCTGTCGTCGTACCCGTGAGGTTTCGAATGTCCCAGCGCTTCTCGTTCCGTTCGCCCCGTACGTCCGCGTTCCGCACCCGTGCTGCTGTGCTGGCCGCCGGACTGGGAGCATCGGTCGTGCTGGGCGCCGGAGGCGCGGTCGCCGCTGAGATGACCTCCGCCACCGGTGCTCCCGCCGCCGTCCAGGCCCAGACCGTTGCCGTGAAGAAGGCGGCCGCGAAGAAGGCCCCGGCCAAGAAGGCCGCCGTCTCCTGGGTCAAGCCGGTCAAGAAGTACACGAAGTCCGCCAGCTTCGCGCAGGCCGGCGGCATGTGGCAGTCCACCCACAGCGGTCAGGACTTCGCTGTGCCGAGCGGCACCCAGGTCGTGGCCGCGCACGGCGGCACCGTCGTCAAGGCCGGCGGCAACGGCGCCGGCGACGGTCCGGCGTACGGCAACGCCATCGTCATCAAGCACGGCAACGGGACCTTCTCCCAGTACGCCCACCTGTCGCGCATCGACGTGAAGATCGGCCAGGTCGTCAAGACCGGCCAGAACATAGCCAAGTCCGGCAACACCGGTAACTCCAGCGGTCCGCACCTGCACTTCGAGATCCGCAAGACCGCCAGCTACGGCTCCGCGGTCGACCCCGTGGCCTTCCTTCGGGCCAAGGGTCTCTCGCTCTGAGGTACCTGACCGTTCAGGCGCCCTTGTGCGCCTGAGTGATCAGATCCGTGGCGACCTCGAGGATGGCCTTGCGCTTCTCCTCGGGGTCGCCTTCGAGGTCTTTCAGCACGAACATCCCGGCGTGCATCGTGAACAGGGCGCTGATGCAGCGCACCTGGTCCACCAGGTCGGCGTCCGGGTCGATGACGATGTCCCGCATGCCGAGCATGCGGTCCTTGAACGTCTCGCCGATGCTCAGCTCACGGACGGTCGCCTGGTTCTCCTGCATGAAGCGGAACAGGGGGGACGCGCCGGCCAGCGCCTCGCTGTAACGGCGGACGATCTCCTGCTTGGTCTCCAGGGTGTGCGGCTGCCGCCTGCCCCACTCGATCAGTTCCTCGATCGGTTTCGTCAGGTCCTCGAAGAGACTGACGATGATCTCTTCCTTGGTCTTGAAGTGGTAGTAGAGGGCCGCTTTCGTGACCCCCAGGCGCTCGGCGATCTCACGCAGTGAGGTCTTCTCGTAGCCCTGCTCGGCGAAGAGTTCGAGTGCCACGTCCTGGATGCGCTGGCGGGTGTCCCCGCGGCGCCGCTGCTTGGTGCCGTCCATGGTGCCACCCATCCTCGTACTCCTCGGCTTTCCAGAAAACTTACTTGACGCCCGGCTAGTTACGCGCCTACCTTCCTGCAGTGTAGGCAACTAGCCGGGCGGCAAGTAAGTAGCTGGGGGAGAGGGAACCATGGCGGACACGGTGGCAGTGGACACAGGGCCGGCGGATCGGGCGGCACAAGCCGATCAGGCCGACAAGCAGCCGAGGAGCGTACGGGTCGTCCTGCTCGCGCTGATGATCACGATGATGCTGGCGATGCTCGACAACATGATCATCGGCACCGCGATGCCGACGATCGTGGGTGAGCTGGGCGGCCTGGAACATCTGTCGTGGGTCGTGACGGCGTACACCCTGGCGACCGCGGCCTCCACCCCGCTGTGGGGCAAGCTCGGCGACATGTACGGCCGCAAGGGCGTCTTCATGTCGTCGATCGTGCTCTTCCTCATCGGATCGGCGCTCAGCGGCATGGCCCAGGACATGGGCCAGCTCATCGGGTTCCGGGCCGTGCAGGGACTCGGCGCCGGCGGTCTGATGGTCGGCGTCATGGCGATCATCGGCGACCTGATCCCGCCGCGGGAGCGGGGCAAGTACCAGGGCATGATGGCCGGCGTCATGGCGCTGGCGATGATCGGCGGACCGCTGGTCGGCGGCACCATCACCGACCACTGGGGCTGGCGCTGGGCCTTCTACATCAACCTGCCGCTCGGCGTCGTGGCGCTCGCCGCGATCAGTGCCGTGCTCCACCTGCCGAAGAAGCGGTCGCAGGCGCGCATCGACTACCTGGGCGCCGGTCTGCTGACCGTGGGCATCACCTCGATCGTGCTGGTCACCACGTGGGGCGGCACGGAGTACGCCTGGACGTCCACCCGGATCATGGAGCTCATCGGCATCGGCGTCGCCGCGCTGGTCGGGTTCGTGTTCTGGCAGACCAGGGCGGCCGAGCCGATCGTCCCGCTGCACATCTTCCGCAGCCGGAACTTCACGCTGATGTCCCTGATCGGCTTCATCACCGGGTTCGTGATGTTCGGCGCGACGCTGTTCCTGCCGCTGTACCAGCAGTCGGTGCAGGGCGCCTCCGCCACCAACTCCGGCCTCCTGCTGCTGCCGATGCTCGGGGCGATGCTGGTCACCTCGATGGTCGCCGGCCGGGTGACCACGAACACCGGGCGCTACAAGGTCTTCCCGATCGTCGGCAGCGTCGCGATGGTCGGCGGGCTGTACCTGCTGTCGACCATGGACACGGGCACCTCGCGCTTCATGTCCGGGGTGTTCATGGCCGTGGTCGGACTCGGCATGGGCTGTCTGATGCAGATCACCATGCTGGTCGCGCAGAACAGCGTCGAAATGAAGGACATGGGCGTCGCGTCCTCCTCCACCACGCTCTTCCGTACGCTCGGCTCCTCGTTCGGCGTCGCGATCATGGGCGCCCTGTTCAACAACCGGGTGCAGGACGTCATGGCCGAGCGGGCCGGGTCGCTGGGCTCCAAGGTGACCGAGCAGTCGGCGCAGCTGGACGCGGCGAGCCTGGCCAAGCTGCCGGACGCGGTGCGCGAGGCGTACCAGCACGCGGTGTCGGCCGGCACCCACTCGGCGTTCCTGCTGGGAGCGGTGATCGCCGTGCTGTCCCTGGTCGCGGCCCTGTTCGTCAAGGAGGTCCCGCTCAAGGGGGACGGGCCGAAGGCGGAGGTCGCGGCGGACGGCGTCTAGGCCGGCCCCGAGCCACGCTCCTCGTCAGTGGGGCGTGCCACCATCGACGGCATGGACAAGGTGCGGCAGCTGCGGCTGGCCAAGGACGCCATGGACCGGGACTGGGCCGATCCGGGGCTCGACCTGGACGCGGTCGCCGCACACGCCGGGTACTCGCGGTATCACTTCGTGCGGGCGTTCAAGGCGGTGTACGGCGAGACACCCGGCCAGTATCTGACCCACCGGCGGATCGAGCGGGCCGAGGAGTATCTGCGGGTGGCCAATCTGACCGTCACGGAGATCTGCCATCTGGTCGGATTCAGCAGCCTCGGCACGTTCTCGGCGAAGTTCCGGACCCGGACCGGCCTGTCACCGAGCGAGTACCGCAAGAAGCACGTCGGACGCGGGACCGCGCTGATACCGGGGTGCTACGCGATGCTGTGGGCCGGCGGCTTCCGGCAGCGCGAGGACGGCAATTCTGAAGAAGCGCGGTGACGCCGCCGCTGCCTAACGTGACGGCAGTCGGCACACACCGCAGCACGGGAGAGCAGTCTCATGATCAAGGGCCTGGGCATCACCACCGTATGGACGTTCGACCAGCAGCGCACCAAGGCGTTCTTCACCGAGAAGATCGGCTTCGAGGTGCGCAACGACCTGTCCATGGGCGACATGAGGTGGGTCACCGTGGGCGCCAAGGACCAGCCGGACGTCGAGCTCGCGCTGATGAGCCTGGACGGGCCCGGCCTCGACCCGGAGTCCTCCGCCGCGCTGAAGACGCTCGTCGGCAAGGGGGTCATCGGCGCCGGGGCCTTCCACACCGACGACTGCCGGGGGGACTACGAGACCTTCAAGGCACGCGGGGTCGAGTTCCTCCAGGAGCCGCAGGAGCGGCCGTACGGCATCGAGGCGATCTTCCGCGACGACAACGGCAACTGGTACTCGCTGACCGAGCGCAGCGAGGAGCTGGACTTCAGCAAGCAGTTCTGAACAGGCCGCGGTTCGGCAGCGCCTCAAGGGGCGCGGGGAACTGCGCGACCAGCCACGACGCAGCCGCAGCCGCAGAAACCACCCATCGCGGCACCCAGCGGAGCGCTACGGCAGCATCGGGTGGCTGCCCGTGTTCGTCGGCGCGTGCTCCGGAAGCCAGAGCACGGCCACCGCGCCCTCCGCCGGGACAGGGTCCGGGGCGCCCGGCGGACGAATGTTGCGGAAGGTCAGCCGGGCACCGAGCACCCGCGCCTGACCCGCGGCGATCGTCAGGCCGAGGCCATGGCCATGGCCCGCGCGGTCGCTGCTGCCGGTGCGGAAGCGGCTGGGGCCGTCGGCGAGCAGATGCTCGGGGAACCCGGGGCCGTGGTCGCGGACCCGGATGACCCGGCCCTCGACCGTGACCTGGATCGGCGGCCTGCCGTGCCGTGCCGCGTTGGCCAGCAGATTGAACAGCACCCGCTCCAGGCGCCGCGGGTCGGTGGTGACCTCCGACTCATGGACGACCCGCACCTCGATGGCGGGATCCTTGGCCGCGACCCGCCGACTGACGAACTCGCCCAGCAGGATGTCCTGCAACTCGGCCCGCTCCGAGGCACTGTCCAGCCGGGCCACCTCCAGGACGTCCTCGACCAGCGTGCGCATGGCCTTCGCCCGGTCCAGGACCAGCTCGGTGGGCCGGCCGGGCGGCAGCAGCTCGGCCGCCGTCAGCAGTCCGGTCACCGGCGTGCGCAGCTCGTGCGCGATGTCCGCGGTGACCCGGCGCTCCGCCTCCAGCCGCTGCTGGAGCGCGTCCGCCATGGCGTCCACCGCGCTCGCGAGGTCGTCGGTCTCGTCCCGTACGACACCCCCGATGGCGTCCCGCACCCTGACGTCCGGCTCACCGCTCGCGACCTGGTTCGCCGCGGCCGCCGCCTTGCGCAGCCGCCGCGACAGCTGCCCGCCGATGAGCACACCGAGCGCGCTGCCGCCCAGCACCACCGCGATCGAGCCGATGATCATGGCCTGGTCGAGGCGGTTGAGGATCCGGTCGCTGCGATCGGTGAACCCGGTGCGCAGCGACAGCACGTGCCCGTTGGTCAGCGGCACGGCCGCCCAGATGTCGGGCGAGCCGCTCGGCGTGTCGGTGACATAGGTCGCCCGCCGGCCCTCCTCGACCTTCTCCCGCAGCGCCGCGGGCAGCTCCGGGTCGTCGATCGTGAGGTTGGGGAAGTTCAGCCGCTTGGACTGCTCGTAGCCGCGCTGGGCGATCTGGATGCGCTCGTCCGCGAGGTCGCGCGCGCTGTCCAGCATCGAAACCCGGGCCTGGTTGTGCACGACCAGGCTCAGGACGACCGCCACCAGGGCGCCGACCAGCGCGATCGCCGCGCTCAGCTTCCACCGCAGCCCCGTACGTATGGCGATCCGGCCGCCGCCCATCCCTCTCACGCGCATGCGCCCGCGACCACCCGCCGGTGATCCCGTACGACCGCTTGCACGGACCTCCACCCCCTGTCCCGCGATCTCCGCCGGATCGGTGAGGCCGACACTCGCCGCGCCGGACGCGGCCGGCCGTCTGAACATCCCCCGCATGCCGCCCCGCTCAGGCCTTCAGCTTGTAGCCGAAGCCACGGACCGTCTCGATACGGTCCTGGCCGATCTTCTGCCGCAGCCGCTGCACATGGACGTCGACCACCCGCGTGTCGCCGCCCCAGCCGTAGTCCCACACCCGCTCCAGCAGCTTGTCCCGCGACAGCACCGTGCCCGGCGCCGAGGAGAACTCCAGCAGCAGCCGCATCTCGGTCGGCGTGAGCGCGACGGGCTGCCCGTCCCGGCGCACCTCCATGCCCTCGGTGTCGACCTCCAGATCGCCGAAGGTCAGCAGACCGCCGGTGGCCGCCGGGTCGCTCCCGTCCACCCGGTCCGCACCGCCCGCGTGCCCGAACCGGCGCAGCACCGCCCGGATCCGGGCGACCAGCACGGCACCGTCGAACGGCTTGGTGACGTAGTCGTCGGCGCCCGCCTCCAGGCCCAGCACCACGTCGATCGAGTCGGCACGCGCCGACAGCATGATCACCGGCACGGTGGACTCGTCGCGGATACGGCGGCACAGACTGACCCCGTCCAGACCCGGGACCATCACGTCCAGCAACGCGATGTCGGGCCGGTCCGTCCGGAACGCCTCCAGACCCGACAGCCCGTCGGGCATGGCGGTCACCGCGAAGCCGTCCCGCTCCAGGGCGAGCTGGGTGGCCTCGCGGATGACGTCGTCGTCCTCGACGAACAGGACATGGGTCTGGTCTGCCATCCCGGTGCTCTCAGTCCTCGTGTGTTTCCGGTGGTGCGTCGGACGGGTCTCAGCCGTCCGGCGCCGGCGATTCGTCGCCGCCGAGCGAGCCGTAGTCGGTGCGGGTGCTGAACTTGCGGACGAAGCGGTCGGACTTCCACCGGTACGAGATCACGTCCTCGCTGGACGGGTTCGACAGCGCGTCGTCCTTGGCATACACCTGCTGGGTCACCACAAGGTAGCCGCGGTCGATCTCGGCGTAGACCGGAGGCTCCTCCGACTTGAACACATTGCGGTACGCGCCGCTCTGCTCGCGATACACGTACGAGGCCACGCCGACGCCGTCCGAGCAGGACAGGACGTTGACCACGATGTCGTCCGTGGGGCCGCCGGTCAGGTCGCCGTACGACACGTCGATGGGGTAGTCGTCGGAGACGCACGGTGTCAGTTCGCGCTTGACCTCCGTCGAGACCACGGGGTCCGCCTTGACCAGCCGGACGGCCTGCGTGCGGTCCGGGACCGCGGAGGCCGAGGCCACGGCCGACGGTGAGACGGCCGAGCCGGCCGCCACGTCGGCGTGCGCTGGCCCCTCGTCACGGGCGCCGGTGCCGCCGGTGGCGCAGGCGGAGGCGAAAAGGGCGAGGGCGACGACCACGGCCATCGCCGTGAACGCCGCCTGCATGGTCCCCCGCACGGGCCCGGATCCGGGACTGTCACCCGATTCCGTGTGCCCGGTGCCGCCCGTGGTCGTGCCTAGGCCGCGCAACGCTCCCGCTCCTCACGCTCCAGCGCGCGTGCGTCCAGATCGCGGCTCTCCAGCTCCTCGCGGAGCCGGGCGAGCGCCCGGTGCAGCGTGCTCTTGACCGTTCCGGCCGACATACCGAGGGCGGCGGCCGTCTCCTCCGTGGACATCTGCTCCCAGTGTCGCAGGACCACGACGCTGCGTTGCTTGGGAGCCAGAACCTTCATGATGTCCATCAGCAGGGCGCGGTCCGCGTGCTGCTCGGTGGAGTCGTCGACCGAGGCGTCCGGGAGCTGCTCGGTGGGGACCTCCTCCAGCTTGCGCGCACGCCACCACTCGGTCCGCGTGTTGATCATCACGCGGCGCAGGTAGGCGTCGGCGAGCCGCTTGTCCGCGATGCCGTCCCAGCGGTGGTACGTCCGCACCAGTGCGGTCTGCAGCAGGTCCTGCGCGTCGACCGGGTCCGGAACCAGCCGGCGGGCGCTGCGCAGCAGCGCGTCCTGCCGAGTGCGGACGTACTCCTCGAACTCGAGCACCTCGCCCTGCGCCATGTTGACCGCCTCCCGATTCCCCGTTCCCGGCCGGCCTGCCGGCCGTCGGTCCACTGCTTCTGCTTCGTTGTCGTCCCGGTCTGCCGGGTACGGAAATGAAGCTACGGAGGCGTTGTCACGGCGCTGTCCGAAGCAGCCTGCGGCCAGCGCTCGGCTGTGCGTCGGTTGTGTAACGGAATCAGGAAACGGACATAACGGTCGGGTGGTTGGGGTGGCTATGGGGTGATTTGTAGGCGTGTCAACGGCGCAACGGCCGTGCGGAGGCTGTGCATCGTGTGTCGCAGAGCCCGTACGTCTGTGATCTGACTGTGCGTCAGCTCATCGGCAGCCGGTACATCCCGCCCGGCAACGGCTCCACCAGTCCGTCGGAGACGAGGCCGTCCAGGGCACGCGCGCGCTGCACCGGTTCGTGCCACACACGGTCCAGCGCCACCTGCGGAACGGGAGTGCGGGCGTCGCGCAGCACGGCGAGCAGCTTGCCGCGCACCTGACGGTCCGTCCCGGCGTACGTCTGACCGCGGCGCGGCGGGCCGTCGTGCTCCGGCTTGCCCGCGAGCCGCCAGGCGCACTGCGCGGCGATCGGGCAGCGCTGGCACGACTCGTTCTTCGCGGTGCACACCAGCGCGCCGAGCTCCATGGAGGCGGCGGCCCAGCGGGACGCCGTGCGCTCGTCGTCGGGGAGCAGGGCGCGGGCGAGCTTGCGTTCGGCGGCCGTGGTGGCGTTCGGCGGGTACTGCACACCGGTGACGGCCCGGGCGAAGACCCGGCGGACGTTGGTGTCCAGGACGGGGTGCCGCTGGCCGTACGCGAAGGACGCCACGGCGGCGGCCGTGTACTCGCCGATGCCGGGCAGCGCGAGGAGCTGGGCGTGGTCGGTGGGCACGTCCCCGCCGTGCCGTTCCGCTATGGCGACCGCGGCGCCGTGCAGCCGCAGCGCGCGGCGCGGATAGCCGAGCCGGCCCCAGGCGCGGACGGCCTCGCCGGGCGCCTCCTTGGCCAGGTCGGCGGGGCGGGGCCAGCGGGACAGCCACTGCTCGTAGACGGGCAGGACGCGGTTCACCGGCGTCTGCTGGAGCATGAACTCACTGACCATCACACCCCAGGGGCCGGCCTCGGGGCGCCGCCAGGGCAGGTCACGGGCGTTCTCGTCGAACCAGCCGATGACACTGCTGTGCAGCGGCTGACCAGCCGGGCCGTCGGGGTCGGCGTCGGTGTGGGTGTGCGGGGGCTTCGTGGGCGCAGTCATGGCTTTCCGATCCTGCCATGTCGGGGGCGGCGGGGTGGGTAGGCGGCGGGTGCCGGTGCGTTGGCGGTCTCGGACCCGGGGGCTGCGTTTTCCGTGGGCCTGCGGCCCCCGGCCCGCCGCTTCGGCCCTGAACAGGCCTCGTCGTCAACGCCGGACCGGCTGAAGGGGAGCTGTCACGCTCTGCGACGGACAGGTGGGAGGTACGGCCGTCCGGAGTGGTTTCCGGGATGATGATCCGGAAAAGATGCCGCCCGGGGCGGCATGTGGGGCAAGCTAACGCGCCGATCTCTCGTACAGTTTGCGCCGTGGGATCTCTGCGCAATCCGGTCGGGCCGCTTCCCTCCACCATCTACTGGCGACGGAGGGCCGTACTGCTGTCGGTGTGCGCCCTGTTGGCGCTACTGATCACCTGGGTGCTCACCTCGGGCGGCGGAGGCGGCAAGAACGACGCGGGCGGATCCGACGGCAAGAATCCGGCCCCCTCGACGATCACCCCGGGCCCTTCCGGCTCCGGGCCGGCGATCAGTCAGGCGCCGGGCGGACGCGACGAGTCGACGGCCGGCGGGGACTCCGGCGGTTCGGGCTCCGACGACGGAAGCGGCTCCGGGGACGGTACGACCGGCGGGGACTCCGACGGGGCGGGAGGCTCCGGCAGCGGTGTCGCGGGCGGCGGCTCGGGCGGCGGTGTCGGGGAGGACGACACGGTGGCCGAGGGCTCCTCGCTGCCCAACTGTGTCTCGGGCCAGATGAAGCTGACGGTGCGCAGCCTGCACAACGCCTACGAGCCCGGCGAGACCCCGGCCCTGCTGCTGACCGCGACGAACTCCTCCACCTACGACTGCAAGGTCGATCTCGGCCCGAAGAACGCGGTGGTGACGGTCACTCAGGCGGGGTCCGAGGCCGGCTTCTGGTCCTCCGCCGACTGCCCCAAGGTCGCCGGCAGCCTGCGGTTCCGGGTGCCCGCCGGTTCGAGCATCACCTACACCGTGAAGTGGGACCGCAGGGCGAGCGCCCCGCAGTGCGCGACGCCCGCCGCGGGGGCGGCCGAGGCCGGCACGTACTTGGTGGAGGCGACGACGCCGGGATTTGGGACGGCTCAGACGTCGTTCGTGCTGGAGAACGACTGAGCGCTCCGAGGGTGGGGCCGTGATGGGTCGTCGGTTGTCTGCGGCACCGTCGTGGCTGGTCGCGCAGTTCCCCGCGCCCCTTTGGGGCGCGGGTCAGACGTACCGTTCGAGAATTGAGCTCTCCGCCAGCCGTGACAGGCCCTCGCGCACGCTGCGTGCCCGGGCCTCGCCGACGCCGTCCACCGTCTGCAGGTCGTCCACGCTGGCGGCGAGCAGCTTCTGGAGGCCGCCGAAGTGCTCCACCAGACGGTCGATGATGGCGCCGGGAAGTCTGGGCACCTTGGCCAGCAGCCGGAAGCCGCGCGGCGAGACCGCCGAGTCCAGGGCCTCCGGGGAGCCGGTGTAGCCCAACGCCCGTGCCACCGTGGACAGTTCCAGGAGCTCGGCGTGGGTGAGGGCGTCCAGTTCGTACAGCGCCTCGTCGACCGTGCGGGAGCGCTTGGCCGTCGGCTCGGGGACGTAGTCGCGCACCACGAGCTCCCGCTCGGGCTCCACGCCCGCGATCAACTCGTCCAGCTGGAGGGCGAGAAGACGGCCGTCGGTGCCCAGCTCCACCACGTACTCGGCGATCTCGGTCGCGATGCGCCGGACCATCTCCAGACGCTGGGCCACCGCCGAGACGTCGCGAACCGTCACCAGGTCCTCGATCTCCAGCGCTGACAACGTTCCCGCGACCTCGTCCAGGCGGAGCTTGTAGCGCTCCAGGGTCGCCAGGGCCTGGTTGGCGCGGGAGAGGATCGCCGCCGAGTCCTCCAGGACACGACGCTGGCCGTCGACGTAGAGCGCGATCAGCCGCATCGACTGGGAGACCGAGACGACGGGGAAGCCGACCTGTTTGCTGACCCGGTCCGCCGTGCGGTGCCGGGTGCCGGTCTCCTCCGTGGGGATCGTCGCGTCCGGCACGAACTGGACACCCGCGCGAAGGATCTTCGACAGGTCGGACGACAGCACGATGCCGCCGTCGAGCTTGCACAGCTCCCGCAGCCGCGTCGCCGCGAACTCGACATCCAGGACGAATCCACCCGTGCACATCGTCTCGACGGTCTTGTCGAAGCCGAGCACGATGAGCCCGCCGGTGTTGCCCCTCAGGACGCGTTCGAGCCCGTCGCGCAAGGCGGTGCCGGGAGCCACCGCGCTCAGTGAGGCGCGCATCAGGCCATCGGCACCGGAACTCCCGCCGGACTTTCCGGGAGCTGCTGCCCGGTCGTTGGCTGCCACTGCACTCCTCCGGTCGCAGGTTACTGGCGCTCCCGTTTCGCACATTCGGTTCGTACGGACGGGCGAGACCAGGGCAAAGTCTACCGGCGGTCCTCCGCCTCCCGTGGGGCCTCTCGCCGACGCGAGCGCGGAAGGACCCGGAGCGCGTCCCCTATGTCGGCCACTTCCAGCACCTTCATGCCCGTGGGGATCTTGCCCGGGTCGCCCGGAACGAGGGCGTGCGTGAAGCCCAGACGGTGCGCCTCGGCGAGCCTGCGCTGCACGCCCGTGACCCGTCTGACCTCGCCCGCGAGGCCGACCTCACCGATCGCGACCAGGTTCTTGGGGAGAGGTGTGTCACTGGCGGCGGAGGCCAGCGCGAGGGCGACGGCGAGGTCCGCGGCGGGCTCGGAGAGCTTCACCCCGCCGACCGTCGCCGAGTAGATGTCCCGCTTGCCGAGCGCGCTGATCCGGCCGCGCTGCTCCAGCACGGCCAGCATCATCGACACGCGCGAGGTCTCCAGACCGGACGTCGTACGGCGCGGCGAGGGGATCTGGGAGTCGACGGTGAGCGCCTGCACCTCGGCGACCAGAGGGCGGCGGCCCTCCAGGGTGACCGTCAGGCAGGTGCCCGGGACCGGTTCGTCACGACGGGTCAGGAAAAGTCCGCTCGGGTCCGCAAGGCCTGTGATGCCCTCATCGTGCAGTTCGAAGCAGCCGACCTCGTCCGTCGCGCCGTAGCGGTTCTTGACGCCGCGCACGAGCCGCAGGCGCGCGTGCCGGTCGCCCTCGAAATGGAGCACCACGTCCACGAGGTGCTCCAGGAGACGGGGGCCGGCGATGGCGCCGTCCTTGGTGACGTGCCCCACGAGGAGGGTGGACATCCCGCGCTCCTTGGAGGCGCGGATCAGCGCACCGGCCACCTCCCGGACCTGGGCCATGCCGCCGGGCGCGCCGTCGATCTCGGGGGAGGCCACGGTCTGCACCGAGTCGAGGATGAGCAGCGACGGCTTCACCGCGTCCAAGTGGCCCAGCACGGCGGACAGGTCGGTCTCGGCCGCGAGATACAGATGGTCGTCGAGGGCGCCGATGCGGTCGGCGCGCAGCCGCACCTGGCTCGCCGATTCCTCACCCGTGACGTACAGCGTGCGGTGCTCGTCGCTCGCCGACTTGGCCGCCACGTCCAGCAGCAGCGTGGACTTGCCCACACCGGGCTCGCCCGCGAGCAGGACGACGGCCCCGGGCACCAGCCCGCCGCCGAGGACGCGGTCCAGCTCGGGCACGCCGGTGGTGCGCGCGGTCGCCTGCCGCCCGTCGATCTGCCCGATCGGCAGCGCGGACGACGTCACCCGGCCCGGCGCCGTCGTACGGACCGCGGGCGCGCCGTACTCCTCGACCGTCCCCCATGCCTGGCACTCGGGGCAGCGGCCGAGCCACTTGGCCGTCTGCCAGCCGCATTCGGTGCAGCGGTAGGACGGTCGGTCCTTGGTGGACTTGGTACGGGCAGCCATGCGATGAACCGTAGCCGAGCCCACTGACAACGCCGTACGGCCGTGTGCGCGGCGCCTCTTCGGGGTGCCGCCGGAGGCCCACTCGTCATGCACAGGCCATGGAATCCTGGGTTCCTGTACCCCTTTGAGGGATCGTTTCACCCGTATGGATTAAAAGCGCTCAAGCGGGCAGAAGGCGCCACCTCGAGCCGCCTACGGTCCATCAATGATGAGCAGCACTCCGGAAACCTCGACCCGCACCACCGGCGCGCATCGGGCGCACCGGGAAGCGCGTGATCGTGCGGCGGCGCGCACGTTGGCGCAGCGGCCGCCCGCGCGCTACGAGCCTTATCTGGACGGGCTGTTCACCTACTGCCTGTCCGTCCTGTGCGACCACGACACCGCGACCGCCGCCCTTGGCGACGTCCTCGCGCTCGCCGAGCGCCGCGGTCAGCGCGGGCCCGAGACCGCCGCCGACCGGCGCCCCTGGCTGTACGCGCTGGCCCGCTGGGCGTGTCTGCGCAAGCTGGCCGAGGCCAAGCAGAAACGTCAGGGCAGCCATGCGGCGGCCCGGCACGGCGCGCATCGGCCGACCGGAGCGCAGCCCGCCGGGCCGCCCGTCGCCGAGGAGGTCCAGGAGCAGCGGCGCCGCGAACTCGCCCTGCTCGCTTGGCCGGAGGCCGCCGGCACCACCCCCGAGCAGCGCGAGGCCCTCGAACTCGCCGTGCGCCACCACCTCGCCGCGGGCGAGGTCGCCGCCGTCCTCGGCCTGGACCTGGCCGCCGCGCGCGAGCTGCTCGCCTCCGCCGCCTGCGAGGTGGAGCGCACCCGCGCGGCCCTCGCCGTCGTCGAGAGAGGCGCCTGTCCGAGCGTCGCCCGGCTGACCGGCGACAACCAGGTCGTGCTCGGCACGGCCCTGCGCCGCGAACTCGTCCGGCACGTCGACGACTGCCCGCGCTGCCGCCGCACCGCCGAGCGCGCGATCCCCGGCCGGTGGCCCGGCGCGGCCGTCACCCCCGCCGAGCTGCCCGTCCTCCAGGCGCCCCGCGCGGCCCTGCACATGGCCCTCGCACACCACCCGCGCGCGCGGGGCGGCGCCGTGCCGCGCTTCGACCGGCGCGGCTTTCCGATGGACCCGAAGGACCACGCCGCCCGCAGGGACCGGCTACGCGCGCGTGCCGTCACCACAACCGTCGTCGCCACCGTGATCGCCGCCCCGGTCCTCGCCCTGTGGGCCGCCTACCGCGGCACCCCGACCGTGGACGCCGTCGACGGCGGCACGGCCAGCGCGAGCGAGGCGCACGGCCCCGGCGCCCTCGACGGAGAGAGCGCGGGCGGCGGCTTCGAGAACGCCGGCAACGCCGGCACCACCCCCGGCGGCCGCTTCGGCGAGCACCCCGGCCCGGACGTCCTCGTCGAGGTCGTCGGCGTCAGCGGCGCGAGCGCCGGGGATCTGGACGTGAGCGCCGACAACAGCGGCGACACCACGCTCGTCACCCTCACGGCGACGGGGCGCACGCCGGTGCGCTGGTCGGCGAGCACCGGAGCGCACTGGCTGTATCTGAGCCGGTCGTCGGGAACGCTGGCGCCGGGCGAGTCGTTGACGATCAAGGTGTACGTCGACCAACTGCGCGAGCCGTCCGGGTTCTGGAGCGCGCGGGTGGCGATCTCACCCGCCGGGGCCGTCGTCGCCATCGAGGGCTACGGACCCGCTCCGAGCCCCTCCGACCCGGGACAGGGCCCCGGACCCGACCCCTTCCCGAGCGACCCGACCGATCCCGGGACGCCCAGCGAGCCGCCGCCCTCGTCCTCCGAGCCCGACCCGACACCGACGACCCCGGACCCGCCGGACCCGACGCCGTCCGACCCGACGCCGAGCGACCCGCCCTCCAGCGAGCCGCCGCCCTCGTCGTCCGACCCGACACCGTCCGACCCGTCCGACCCCTCCAGCCCGTCGGACCCGACGAGCTCGACACCGCCGCCCGGCGGCAGCGGGGAGCCCGGCCCGTCGGGGCCGTAGGTCACAGGACGTCGGGTCCGGGTGTGTGGCGGGGGGTCGTCGTCGGATCCGGGTGTGTGGCGGGGGGGTGTCGTTGGGTCCGGGTGTGTGGCGGGGGGCGTCGGTCAGCCGGTCGGGTCCGCCGGGTGCGGGGCCAGCAGCGGCAGCTGCGAGGCCAGCCGCTCCTCGCACAGCTCGACCAGACGGTCGTAGCCCGCCTTGCCCATCAGCTCGATCAGCTCCGGCCGGTAGGACACGTACACCGGGTCGCCCGCGCCGTGCGCCGAGGTCGCCGAGGTGCACCACCAGTGCAGGTCATGGCCGCCCGGACCCCAGCCGCGGCGGTCGTACTCGCCGATCGACACCTGGAGCACCCGGGTGTCGTCGGGCCGGTCGATCCACTCGTACGTCCGCCTCACCGGCAGCTGCCAGCACACGTCCGGCTTGGTCTCCAGCGGCTCGCGGCCCTCCTTCAGGGCGAGGATGTGCAGCGAGCAGCCCGCGCCGCCCGGGAAGCCGGGGCGGTTCTGGAAGATGCACGAGCCGTTGAAGGGGCGGGTCTGGCGGTCGCCGTCCTCGTCCTCCGAGATCCAGCCGTGCTCCATGCCCTCGTCATGGTGCTGCCAGATCTCCGGCGTGAGCCTCGCCACATGCTCCGCGACGCGTTTCTCGTCGTCCTCGTCCGAGAAATGGGCCCCCAGCGTGCAGCAGCCGTCGTCCGCGCGGCCCGCCTGGATGCCCTGGCAGCCGCTGCCGAAGATGCAGTTCCAACGGGAGGTCAGCCATGTCAGATCGCAGCGGAAGACCTGTTCGTCGTCCGCCGGATCAGGGAATTCCACCCATGCGCGTGCGAAGTCGAGGCCCTTCTCGTCCGGCTCCTGGGAGCCCTTCCCCGGCTTCTTCGACTTCGTGGCCGCCTTCGCCTGCGAAGAACCCTTGTCGGATTTGGACGGCTTGTCGCCCTTCGCCTTTTTCGTCTTTGGCACGGGACCAGGGTACGGCGTCCGCACCTGCGACTTCGAGGACGGAGGGGACGGAGGATCGACCGGGTGGCAGTAGCGTTCCGTACATGAGACTCGGTGTCCTCGACGTGGGATCTAACACGGTGCATCTGCTGGTGGTGGATGCGCACCCGGGCGCGCGCCCGCTGCCCGCGCACTCGCACAAGGCGGATCTGCGCCTGGCCCAACTCCTCGACGGCAGCGGTGCCATCGGCCCCGACGGGGTCGACCGGCTGATCGGCGTCGTCCACGAGGCGCTCCAGGCCGCCGAGGACAAGGGTGTCGAGGAAGTCCTGCCGTTCGCCACGTCCGCGGTGCGCGAGGCGAGCAACGCCGATGACGTACTCGCCCGGGTGATGGACGAGACCGGAGTCCGGCTCCAGGTCCTCACCGGCGCGGAGGAGGCCCGGCTGACCTTCCTCGCCGCCCGGCGCTGGTTCGGCTGGTCGGCCGGAAAGCTGCTCGTGCTGGACATCGGGGGCGGGTCCCTGGAGATCGCGTACGGCATCGACGAGGAGCCGGACGCGGCGGTGTCGCTGCCGCTGGGCGCGGGGCGGCTGACCGCCGGCTGGCTGCCGGGGGATCCGCCGGACCCCGAGGACATACGGGCCCTGCGGCGGCACGCACGCGCACAGATCGCTCGCACGGTGGGCGAATTCAGCCGCTTCGGTGCGCCCGACCACGTGGTCGCGACGTCCAAGACCTTCAAGCAGCTGGCCCGTATCGCCGGTGCCGCACGCTCCGCGGAGGGCCTGTACACCCAGCGCGAGCTGAAGCGGGAGTCCCTGGAGGCGTGGGTGCCGCGGCTGGCCGGGATGACCGTGGCCCAGCGCGCGGAACTGCCGGGTGTCTCCGAGGGGCGCGCGGGGCAGTTGCTCGCCGGGGCGCTGGTGGCCGAGGGGGCGATGGATCTGTTCGGCGTGGAGACGCTGGAGATCTGCCCGTGGGCGCTGCGCGAGGGTGTGATTCTGCGGAAGCTGGATCAGCTGGCCGTGGGGTAGCGGGGCGATGCCTGCGGCGGCCCGCCTGTCTGGGTGGGGGTGCGTGTAGCGCCTGCGGTGGTTTGGTGGGTCGGGGCCGTGCCGGGGGGTGTCCGTCCTCGGTCGGGCGGTTGCCGTCGGGCAGCGAGGTGACGTTTCTTGACGCCCGCCGCTGCGGGCGGACACCCCCCGGCACGGCCCCTTGCCGCTGTGCGCGGGTGCTGTGCCTACCCCCGGTGCGTCCCCTTGCCGCTGTGCGCGGGTGCTGTGCCTACCCCCGGTGCGTCCCGTTGCCGCTGTGCGCGGGTGCTGCGCCTCCCCCTGGTGCCTTTCTTGCGCCGTACGCGGCCGCAGGTGCGTGAGCGGGCCCTGCGTGAACCCCGCCACATCCCCAGCTCGCAGATCTGGCCGATACCGAGCCCTTCGGGCAGCCGTACGGTCGACGGTTCCCCCGGCGTCCATGCCGCCCCGTACTCTGTCCCTCGTGGCAGAACCTGTGGTGCGCATCCCGGATGCGAAGGTCGCTCTGTCGACGGCCTCCGTCTATCCGGAGTCGACGGCGACGGCCTTCGAGATCGCCGCGCGCCTCGGGTACGACGGTGTCGAGGTCATGGTGTGGACCGACCCCGTCAGCCAGGACATCGAGGCGCTGCGCCGGCTCAGCGACTACCACCGGATCCCGATCCTCGCCGTCCACGCGCCCTGTCTACTGATCACCCAGCGCGTCTGGTCTACGGATCCGTGGACCAAGCTCCAGCGCGCCCAGGCCGCCGCCGAGAAGCTCGGGGCGGGCACGGTCGTGGTGCACCCGCCGTTCCGCTGGCAGCGCCAGTACGCCCGGGACTTCGTCGCCGGCATCTGGCGTATGGCGAACGAGACGGACGTACGGTTCGCCGTCGAGAACATGTACCCCTGGCGCTACCGCGACCGCGAGATGCTCGCCTACGCGCCCGACTGGGACGTCACGAAGGACGACTACCGTCACTTCACGATCGATCTCAGCCATGCGGCGACCGCCCGGACGGACGCGTTGCAGATGATCGACCGGATGGGCGACCGGCTGGGGCATGTGCACCTCGCGGACGGGCGCGGGTCCGCCAAGGACGAGCACCTCGTTCCCGGCCGCGGCAACCAGCCCTGCGCCGAGGTGCTGGAACGTCTCGCCCTGACCGGCTTCGACGGTCACGTCGTCATCGAGGTCAACACCCGCCGTGCGATGTCCGGCGCCGAGCGCGAGGCCGATCTCGCCGAGGCCCTCGCCTTCACACGGCTGCACCTGGCCTCCGCGGTGAAGGTGCCTCGGCCATGACCGACACGGCCGACGGGCGGGGCGGGGTGGGCTCGCGACGCCGGGGCCGGCCTCCGCGCGCCGAGTCCGCCGACACCCGCGACCGCATCCTGGACGCCGCCCGTGAGGAGTTCGCCGAGCGCGGCTACGAGAAGACCTCGGTACGGGGCATCGCCAAGGCGGCCGGCGTGGACTCCGCGCTCGTGCACCACTACTTCGGCACCAAGGAGCAGGTCTTCGAGGCGGCCGTGGAGGTCGCCCTGGTGCCCGCCCTCGCGGTGCGGGACAAGGTGCTCGAAGCGCCCCTCGACGACGTCGGCGAGCGCCTGACCCGCTTCCTCTTCGGGCTCTGGGAGAACCCCGTGACCCGCAAGCCGCTGCTCGCGATCGTCCGCTCGGCGGTCAACAACGAAGCGGCCGCCACCGTCTTCCGGCGCCTGGTCTCGGCCCAGCTGCTGCGCCGCGTCGCCGGTGAGATCGACGCCCCGGACGCGGAACTGCGCGCCGAGCTGGCGGCCGCGCAGCTGGTCGGGGTCGCGATGATGCGCTACGTCATCAAGATTGAGCCGATCGCCTCCGCGGACCCGGAGCAGATCATCGCGCGCGTGGCGCCCGTCGTGCAGGGGCACCTGACCGGCCCGTGACGCCCGGTCGGCGAGTTGCGTCCAGCTGTACGGCACCGATTCCGCGAGACATACGTCCCGTATTCCGGACACCTTGTCCCGCCCTCTGGATGACCGGCGTACGCTCGTTAGCAGTCAGAAGTCTCTGATCGCTGTCCCAGCAGTCCTGAAGGAGCGAGCGACGATGCCCGAGCTGAGGTCCCGCACAGTCACCCACGGCCGCAACATGGCGGGCGCCCGCGCCCTTATGCGCGCCTCCGGTGTACCCGGTGCGGACATCGGCCGGAAGCCGATCATCGCGGTGGCGAACTCCTTCACCGAGTTCGTGCCCGGACACACGCATCTGCAGCCCGTGGGCCGGATCGTCAGCGAGGCGATCGTCGAGGCCGGTGGCATCCCGCGCGAGTTCAACACCATCGCGGTCGACGACGGCATCGCGATGGGGCACGGCGGCATGCTGTACTCCCTGCCGTCCCGCGACCTCATCGCGGACAGCGTGGAGTACATGGTCGAGGCGCACTGCGCCGACGCCCTGATCTGCATCTCCAACTGCGACAAGATCACCCCGGGCATGCTGAACGCCGCCCTGCGGCTCAACATCCCCACGGTCTTCGTCTCCGGCGGCCCGATGGAGTCCGGCCGCGCCACCCTGGTCGACGGCACGGTCCGCACCCTCGACCTGGTCGACGCGATCTCCGACGCCGTGAACGACAAGATCTCGGACGAGGACATCCTCCGTATCGAGGAGAACGCCTGTCCGACCTGCGGCTCCTGTTCCGGCATGTTCACCGCCAACTCGATGAACTGCCTGACCGAGGCCATCGGCCTGTCCCTGCCCGGCAACGGCTCGGTCCTCGCCACGCACACGGCCCGCAAGGCCCTGTACGAGGACGCGGCCCGCACGGTCATGGACATCACCCGCCGCTACTACGAGCAGGACGACGACACGGTCCTGCCGCGCAACGTCGCCACCTTCGCGGCGTTCGAGAACGCCATGGCGCTCGACATCGCCATGGGCGGCTCCACCAACACGATCCTGCACCTGCTGGCCGCCGCCCAGGAGGCCGGCGTCCCGTTCGGCCTGGAGCAGATCGACGCCGTCAGCCGCAGGGTCCCCTGCCTGGCGAAGGTCGCGCCCAACGTGGCCAAGGACCGCACCTACTACATGGAGGACGTGCACCGCGCCGGCGGCATCCCCGCCCTGCTGGGCGAGCTGCACCGGGCCGGACAGCTCAACGAGGACGTGCACGCCGTCCACAGCCCGTCCCTGGCGGACTGGCTGAAGACCTGGGACGTGCGCGGCGGATCCCCCTCGCCGAAGGCCGTCGAGCTGTGGCACGCCGCCCCCGGCTGTGTCCGCTCCGCCGAGGCCTTCTCCCAGTCCGAGCGCTGGGCGGCGCTCGACGAGGACGCCGAGGGCGGCTGCATCCGCAGTGCCGAGCACGCCTACTCCAAGGACGGCGGCCTCGCGGTCCTCAAGGGCAACCTCGCGGTGGATGGCTGCGTGGTGAAGACCGCGGGCGTGGATGAGTCCATCTGGACCTTCGAGGGCCCCGCGGTCGTCTGCGAGTCGCAGGAAGAGGCCGTCGAGAAGATCCTCAACAAGCAGGTGACGGACGGCGACGTCGTCGTCATCCGGTACGAGGGCCCCAAGGGCGGCCCCGGCATGCAGGAGATGCTCTACCCGACGTCCTTCCTCAAGGGCCGCGGCCTCGGCAAGACCTGCGCCCTGATCACCGATGGCCGCTTCTCCGGCGGCACCTCCGGCCTGTCCATCGGCCACGCCTCCCCGGAGGCCGCGTCCGGCGGCACCATCGCCCTCGTCGAGGACGGCGACCGCATCCGCATCGACATCCCGAACCGCTCGATCGAGTTGCTGGTCGAGGACGCGGAACTCTCCCGCCGTGAGCAGGCGTTGAACGGGGCGTACGCCCCGAAGAACCGCGAGCGCAAGGTCTCGGCGGCCCTGCGGGCGTACGCCGCGATGGCGACCAGCGCGGACAAGGGCGCCGTGCGGGACGTGACGAAGCTGGGCTGACGCCCGTTTTTCAGGGGCCGCTTCCTCGGGAGCGGCCCCTGTGTCGTACCGCAGGGCGGGCGCGAGTCAGCAGGGCGGCGGCCCGGTCACCAAGTCGATGGAGCGCGGCCGGCAACGGAGAACACGGTGCCGTCGGGGGCGGTGGCGAAGACACGGCCGTCGAGCGTGCCGGGCGTCGGCAGAGCGGTCGTGGCTTGCGTGGAATTCTCGCTGAGCCGTGGTCGTGTCTGGCCGAGCATCCGTCCCTTGGCCGCGTCGACGGCGAGCAGCCGTCCATCGGCGGCGCTGAAGTAGACGCGCCGACCGTCACAGACCGGGGCCGAGCCCTGGCTCACTGCCGTTTCCAGGGACCACAGCTGCCTGCCCGCGCGCGTGTCGACCGCCACGAGGGAACCGCCGGTCCCCAGGAGGTAGACCACTCCCTGGTGCACGGAGGCCTGCGCCTGCGCGACCGGGACAGGCAAGGGCACGCGCCGTGTGGCTCCCGATCCCGGCGTGTAGCGCACCACCGCCTTGGCTTCGCCGTAGTCTCCGCCTGCCGAGAGCAAGAACACCTCGCTCTGGGAGGCACCGACGGGTGTCAGAGCGCCGTCGAGCCTTGCGTCCCAGCGCACCACCCCTGTATTCGGATCCAGTGCCATGACGCGTGTCCGGGTCCCGTCAGCTGCCGTGCTCGCCACGAGCACCCATGGGCTGCCGGGGAACGAGACGACGTACGCCTCGCTCAGGCCCGGGATCCGCCGCTCCCATGTCGTCTTCCCCGACGCGCTGTCGATGCCGGTCGCCCTGCCGTCCGCACTGATCAGCACCAGCATGCCGCCCGCGTACCGGAACCCGCGGTAGGACGAGACGTCCAGCTTCCACCGGGCCTCACCGGATGCCGGATCGAGTGCCTCCAGGCGCCTGCCCGCGTTCGTCAGCACGTGCGCCAGCCCACCCGAGAGGGCCGGCGCCTGCCCCGGGACGTCGCCCTTGGCGAGCGCATATCGCCACAGCACGCGGCCGTCCGCCGGATCCAGGGCACTGACCAGCCCCGCTTGTGTACACAGCAGCCGTTGCCTTTCGTACGAACACCTGGGCAAACCGGTGACCTTCGGCGTCGGCTTGACTGCCCAGGGGCTGAACCCGGCCGCCGCGGTGGATGCTCCATCGCTCGGTCTGGGCTGTGCTTCGGCGCCGTCCTTCATCAGCCACACGCCGGCACCTCCTCCGGCGACCAGGGCCAAGGTCGCAGCCGCCAGCGCGCCGCGTTTGAGAAGGCGTGCCTTCTTCGGCATCGGCGCAGGCTTCGGCTGTGGCTCCGCGTGGGGCCGCTCCGGATCTCGTGGTTCGGTCGCGCGCTGCGCCGGTATGAACGCCTGTGTGTCGTACGACGCCGCCACCGACCGCAACTCCCGCATCAACTCGTCGGGAGTGGGCCGGTCCTCGGGCTCCTTGGCGAGGCACCGCAGCACGAGCGGCGCCAGATTCTCCGGTACGTCCTTCAAATCCGGCTCGTCGTGGACGACCTGGTAGGCCACTACGTACGGGCTGTCGGAGTCGAACGGTCCGCGGCCGGTCGCCGCGTGCACCATCACGGAACCCAGCGCGAAGATGTCGGCAGCCGGGCCGACCTCACGAGGCCGCCGGAACTGTTCCGGCGCCATGAAGGGCGGGGTTCCGATCAACTTCCCTGTCTCGGTCCGCAGTTCACTGTCCTTTGGCCGAGAAATGCCGAAGTCGATGACCTTCGGCCCGTCCTCGGCGAGCAGCACGTTGCTCGGCTTCAGGTCCCGGTGCACCACGCCGACCCGGTGTATGTCGCGCAGCGCCTCGGCCAGCCCCGCCATCAGCCGCCGCAGCTGCGCCGGCTCCATGGGTCCGTTCCGCTTCACATGGTCGGAGAGTGTCGGTCCAGGGATGAACAGGGTGGCCATCCATGGTCTTTCGGCCTCCGGATCTGCGTCCACAACGGGCGCGGTGAAGGCTCCGCTGACCCTGCGGGCCGCGCCCACCTCCTGGCGGAACCGTCCCCTGAACTCGGGATCCCTGGCGAACTCGGCATGCACGACCTTCACCGCGAGCTGCATGCCCGAGGTGCTCCGGGCAAGATGCACGACGCCCATGCCGCCGGACCCCAGGTGAGACTCCAGACGGTAGTGACCGGCGTATTCGGGAAGTTCCGCTTCCGCGCCCGCTCCGGCGTTCTGCTGTGGCGCCATGGGACCACCCCCGTGCTGTTCGTCCGCGCGCGCGACGCACGGAGCCTAGTCGATGACTCGTACGAGACAGAGGCGGCTTGCTAGTCTCCGTGTTCGAATCGAGTACGCCTGTTTGATGGCGTGTTCTGGGGGAATCACTGGGGCCCCACGACAGTCGTGGGGTTCAACGGGGGGAGTTCCGCATGTCTGTTGACCGTGCCGACAGAGTCGAAGAAGACGAGGCCGTCACCATGGCGGCCGCGACAGCGTCCGTGCCCTACTACCCGGTCGCACCCGGTGTGCGCCTCAACGTTCGTAGCGGCCCCGGCACGACCTATCCCATCGTCAAGGTTCTGCCCGAGGGATCGCGGGTGGCGATCTACTGCCAGACGCCTGGCACATGGGTGACGGGTCCCTATGGCACATCGAACATCTGGGACAGCATCGCCAGTGGCGAGTACGTCTCGGACGCCTACGTGAAGACAGGCAGTGACGGCTACATCCGCCCGCGCTGCTCTTCTTGATCGAATCTCTGGAGAACGCATGACATCCCGAAGACGCGGATCCGTACTGTTCGCCGCGGCCGCAGGAGCGCTCCTCATGGTGGTCGGTTCGGCCGCCACCGCGGATGCCGCCGCCCTGCGCTATTACGACACCGCCCCCGGCTACCGGATCAACGTCCGCACTGGCCCGGGCACCCAGTATCCCGTCCGCCAGGTGCTGCCCGAGGGCGCGAAGGTACCGATCTTCTGCCAGACGCCCGGCATGACCGTGACCGGTCCCTACGGCACGTCGAACATCTGGGACAACATCGACGACGGCCTGTTCGTCTCGGACACCTACGTCCAGACGGGCAGCGACGGCTACGTCCGCCCGCGCTGCTCCTGAGCCCAGCCGATCCCGGTTCGCCGGGACCCACACGGAGCCCGCGGCCGGCCGGAGCCATAATCGACTCGTGAGCGAGAAGAGCGAGAAGAACGGCACCCCGGCCACCCCCGCGGGCTCCTCGGGCCCACGTCCCGAGCCGCTGCGCTTCTTCGGCACGACCTGGGTCGACCACGACCACGGCTACACCGCCCGCCGTATCGGGGTCAGCGCCGGGTCCCTCCTCGCCGCGGCCGTCTCCTGCCTGGTGCTGCGCTTCGCCTACGAGGGCATCGCGATCGCCGGCCCCGGCAGCTTCGTGACCGTCCTGGTCGTCGCGATGTTCGCGATCTGCAGCGCGCTCGCCTTCCGCCACACCTGGGAAGCATTCACCAAGCGCCCCGACCCCGACCGGCACGCCTCCCTGCGCGGCCTGCTCACCATCGGCTTCGTCGGCTCCCTCCTCGCCTACTTCTTCCGCTCCCTCATCGAGGCCCCCGGCGAAAAACTCCACCGCGAGGAATACGAGACGGCCCGCAAACAACACGAATCCCGCACCACCCGCCGCACGGGCAACCCATCGAAAAAGCGCCGCCGCAACTAGGCGCCGCCCCTGGGCATGGGGGAGGTGGGGCGCGGTGCGCAGGGTGGGTGCGGGGGTGCGGTGCGCGGGCGGGATGTGTGGGGTGTGGTGCGCGGGCGGTGTGTGGGGTGCGTGGGGTGCGGCCGGTGGTGATGCCATGGCCGACGGTCGGCCCCTCCGCGAGGCGCGCTCCGTGGAGGGCTGGACGGACGTGCGGCGCAGAATGACGTGACGTAGGGGCGGACCGCACACACAGACGTAGGGCCGCACCGCCCAGACTCGCGGTCGGCGCCGATGCCTCCGAACACCCTTCACCGAATCCCCCTCAGCGATCGGCGCCCACCGATCGGCGCCCACCGATCGGCGCCCACCGATCGGCGCCCACCGATCGGCGCCCACTCATTGGCGCCCACGGGACGGCGCCCCCGAACCGCGCCCACCGGACGGCCCCCGAACCGTGCCCACAAAACTCGGTGCACCTCACACCAACCGGGGCCACCATGGCCTTATGACCGCCCCTTCCCACGCCGACCGCGCCGGGTCCTTCAACGCCGCCGCAGCCCAGTACGCCGCGAACCGCCCCTCCTACCCGCCCACCCTCTTCGACGCGATCGAGGAACTCTCCGGCCGCCCCCTCACCGGCGCGCGCGTCATCGACATCGGTGCGGGCACCGGCATCGCCACCACTCTCCTCCGCCGACGCGGCGCCGAAGTACTGGCCGTGGAACCCGGCGACGGCATGGCCACCCAGTTCCGCCGCGCCCACCCGGACATACCGATCGTCCGCGGCAACGGCAACAACCTCCCCCTGGCCACTGCCTCCGCCGACTTCCTCACCTACGCCCAGGCCTGGCACTGGACCGACCCGGCCCATTCGGTGCCGGAGGCCCTGCGGGTACTGCGCCCCGGCGGTGCGCTGGCCCTGTGGTGGAACACCACCCCGCTCGACATCGCCTGGCACGCCGCGCAGGCGCAGCGCATCGAACGCCGCTTCGGCCTCCACCCCGCCGTCGAACAGAACGGCAGCGGCGCCCGAGCCATCCTGGGCGACCCGACCGGCAAGCTCGACTTCATCCGCCGCAAGGTCCGCTGGAGCCGCCGGGTTCCCGTCGACACCCATCTGGCCAACATCGGCAGCCACTCGATCTTCCTCGTCCACGGCACCGAGGCGAGCACAGCCTTCCTCGCAGAAGAAAGGCAGCTCCTCCTCAATGCCTTCCCCGACGGAATCATCGAAGAGACCTACGACGTCGACCTCCTCGTAGCCACCACCCCCTGACACGGTCCTCGCAGCCGCCAACCCTGACGCGTTCCGCCACCCCCGCCCGTCCTACGCCCCGAACCGGCGAGGACGGGCGCACTTGTGTCCTGGAACCCCCAGCACCCCTACTACGCCAGCGCACCCCCACTACCCCGCACACCTCAGAGCCCACCCTTCTCTCTCGCCCCGACACCCCCTCACCGGAGCCCACCCCCTCACCGGAGCCCCCCTCACCGCCCCTGCGCCTCACCCCTCCCGCGCCTGGGC